>NZ_LBIY01000095.1:0-597205 GCF_028128625.1 Bradyrhizobium sp. CCBAU 45389
GCAACGGGCGCGGGGACCGGCGCTTCGATCGCGGTCTCGCGGAAGGCGCGTTCGAGCTCGTCGAGCGAGACTTCGCCCGGACGTAAGGGGCGCTCCAGGGTCTGGTCGATCAGCGTGCCGGTGGTCATCTCCTTGGCGGGCCCGGCCTTGGTTTCGGCAACAGGCGCTTCCGGCGCCAGCGGCGGGGCTTCGGCGACAGGAGCAGCAGCGCCCGCGGCCATGGCCGCCATGCCCTGCTCGACCATCGCCTCCAGCTTGTCGATGAGATCGCGGTCGTTGCCCTCGGGCTCGGCCTCGGTCGCCTCGAGCCCGGCGAGGATCTCCTTGATGCGGTCGATCGAGGACAGGATCACCGTCACCGCTTCGGCGGTCACCGGCATGCCGTCACGGAATTTGCCCATCAGGGTCTCGCCGGCATGCGCCAGCGCTTCGAGCCGCGGCAGGCCGAGGAAGCCGCACGTACCCTTGATGGTGTGGACCAGGCGGAAGATGTTATCCAGGATCTTGGCGTTGTTCGGCTCCTGCTCGAACTTCACCAGCTGATTGTCGACGGTGTCCAGGCTCTCGCTGGTCTCCGTCAAAAACTCCCGCAACAGATCATCCATGAAAACAGGCCTTCATACAGGAGCGCGCGCACGAGGCGTGATGCGCCATTTCGGAATGAGGCCAGCTTCACCGCAAAGCGTTTAATAATGGTTGAGTATGTGGAAAAGAACGGAACCAACAAAGAGATAAGGCGCTCCGGACAAGCCGAAGCGCCTCGTAAAGATTGGCTTAACCTCTGAGCACGCGATTGCGCGTTTACGAAGCGGTAACGATGATCGCTTCGCCCTCGGGCTTGAGCGTCACGGTGAGCCCGCAGGCCTGCGCGAGCAGCCGCGTATAATAAGGCTGAATCGCGTGCGCATCCGCGGCAGGTCCGCGCTCGCCGCTCAGGAGTTCGGAGATGTTCTGCGGCAGCCGCGCATTGTGCCCGGTCGCGGTGATGCGGAAGCTCATCGTCTCGCCCTCGCCGATCGGATCGACCGTCAGCATGCCGCCGCGCGGGATCGTATGCTGGGAAACGACCAGCATGTTGAGCAGCAGCTTGACGCGATTCTTCGGCAGCAGGAGCCGCGGCAGATTCCACGTGATCGAGCACTTGCCGTCCTCGATGTGGCCGCGTGCCATGGTCTGGGCGTCGCCGAGGTCGATCTGGGCGCCGGAGGAGCCGGCGGCACCGAAGGCGAGACGGCAGAACTGGAGGCGGGCGGAAGCGGTCTTGGCGCTCTTGCGAATCAGGTCGAGCGCGAACTCGCGGTCCTCCGGCTTGGGATCGTCGTCGAGCACTTCGAGCCCGTTGACGATGGCGCCGACGGGGCTGATGAGATCGTGGCAGACCCGCGAGCACAGCAGCGCAGCGAGTTCGAGCATATCGGGAGCGGTAGCGGTCGCGGGCGACGAGGCGTCAGACATATAATGGGGTCCTGGAGGGTTCCTGGAATTGCACGGCGCCGGACGCCGCGAATCACGCATGCTTGACGGATGCTCCGGGTTCTAACATTCGCCAGCCGGTGGCAGCTAGCTTGCGATAGGCTCGAAGCGGCCATAAGAGCTGCGTGCGAATCAACCGAGAGGGGCGAAACTTGCCGATGAATGAGGCATCGAGGTGAGGATCATCGAGGCCGAGGCCGCATCCGGATTGCTGGAGCCGCTCACCGCGCTGGTGGTGAAGGCGGGCGAAGCAATCCTCGGCGTCAACCGCGCGGCGATGCGGGTCGACGGCAAGCAGGACGGCTCGCCGGTGACCGAGGCGGACCTTGCCGCCGACCGTATCATCGCCGATGGCCTGGCCCAGCTTGCGGACGACGTCCCGACGCTGTCGGAAGAGCGGACCCAGCTCGCCGCGCCGCCGTTCCAGGGCAGCTTCTTCCTGATCGATCCGCTCGACGGCACCAAGGAGTTCGTCGCCGGCCGCGACGAGTTCACCGTCAATCTCGCGCTCGTGACCCGGGGCGTTCCCCTGCTCGGCATCGTCAGCGCCCCTGCGCTCGGGCTGCTCTGGCGCGGCATCGTCGCCCGCGGCGCCGAGCGCGTGAGGTTTGACGGCGCGGCCATCGGTACCGCCGAGCCGATCCAGACCCGCAAGCTGCCGGCACCGGGCGAGCCCTGGGTCGCAGCGGTGAGCCGCTCGCATGGCGATCCCAAGAGCGAAGCGTTCATCGACAACAGGCCCAACGCGGTGAGAAAGACCTGCGGCTCGGCCGTGAAATTCGGCCGGATCGCGGAGGGCAGCGCCGACATCTATCCCCGGTTCGGGCCGACCTCGGAATGGGACGTCGGGGCCGGCTGCGCGGTCGTGACCGCCGCCGGCGGCCGGGTGACCGACGGCAAGGGCGGCGAGCTCAGCTTCGGCCAGCGGCGCGACACCGGCTTCATCATCCCGGAATTCATCGCCTGGGGCGACCCGCAGGCGGTAGGTTGCTACTGACTGAGCTGCTCCTGCAGCGCCGGCCAGCGCTTGCCGATTTCATAGAGGAAGCGCTCCGGATCGGCGGCGAAGGCGTCGCGATTGGCTTCCCGGCTGAACAGGTACAGCCGCTGCGCCACGATGGCGAAGAAGCGGGGGTTGCCGGCGACAGTGACGCCGCGGGCGATGTCCGCGGGATCGTAGCCGCCGTACTGCGGGCCATAGACCTCGGGATGGGCCAGGAAGGAGGCCCGGTTGCCCTCGTTCCGGAAGCGCCAGACCGCACCCCAGAGGTTGGCCTCGAACTCGGCCGTGCCCTGCTCGGCGGCGCCGTCGACGAAATAGCCGACGGGGTCGAAACCCTCGATGGCGACGCCCGAGAAGCGGTTGACGACGATCCGCTCGGTGGTGGCGGCCTCGACCGGCAGCTCCAGGCAGCCGAGCCAGACGCCCGCCAGCAGGCAGACGACCCGCCCGATCAAGGCAATTCCGGGGCGCAAAGGGCTATCTTCCTGCCGTTGTGCCGTCATAGTTGCTGCGGATAACATCCGAGTCGAGGGGACATCCGGCGCAACCTAGGGCCGTGCCTGTTGGCGTCAGGTTAAGGAAGCGAACGGATTCGATACCAGGGGTTCTTTTATGACTTTCGCATCACGCCTTGCTGCGTTCGCGCTTGCCGCGATGGTCGGCTGGATCGTGCCGGCCTCGGCCCAGCAGCCGCCGCCGCCCAATCTGCCGCCGCCGCAGCGCACCCCGACGCCCAACACCTATGGGCCGGACGAGCTGGTGACCGCCGGCCACCGCTTCTTCGGCAACGTCTCGCGCGGGCTCGCCTCGATCATCGAGAAGGCGGTCAGCCAATGGGGCCTGCCGAACGGCTACATCCTGGGTGAGGAAGGCTCGGGCGCCTTCGTCGCCGGCCTGCGCTACGGCGAAGGCACGCTCTACACCAAGAACGCCGGCGACTTGCGCGTCTACTGGCAGGGCCCCTCGCTCGGCTTCGACTGGGGCGGCGACGGCGCGCGCACCATGACGCTGGTCTACAACCTGCCCGCCACCAACGCGATCTACCAGCGCTTCGCCGGCCTCGACGGCTCGGCCTATATCATCGGTGGCTTCGGCATGACGGCGCTCACCGCCAACAACATCGTGCTGGTGCCGATCCGCTCCGGACTCGGCCTGCGGCTGGGTGCCAATATCGGCTATCTCAAATACACGCCGCGCGCGACCTGGAACCCGTTCTAGGGCTCCTTCTGATTCTGTGACGGATCAAGGTTAACGACAGGCCGGGGCTGGCTTTTTGCCGGCCCCGCATGCATTGTCGTTGGTAAATTTTTCCTTAGCTCTGGGAGTTCTGGCCCATGGTCGAACCGATCATGTACCTGGCGATCGGTTTCCTGCTGGCGATGCTCTGCGGGCTCGCCATCGTGCCGCTGGTGCATAACCGCGCGGTGCGCCTGACCACGCGCCGGCTCGAGGCCGCCACCCCGCTGTCGATGGCGGAGATCCAGGCCGACAAGGACCAGCTCCGCGCCGAATTCGCCATGTCGGCGCGACGGCTCGAGATGAGCGTCGAGCAGCTCAAGAACAAGACCACGAGCCAGCTCGCCGAGCTCGGCAAGAAGAGCGACGCCATCAACCGCATGAAGATCGAGCTGGGCGAGAAGAACGCCACGATCTTCGCACTCGAGGCGCGCGAGAAGGCGGTGAAGGAGCAGCTCCGCGCCACCGAGGAGGAATTCGCCGCCAAGACGGAAGGCCTGCGCGCCGCCGAGATCGCGCTGGCCGACAAGCAGCACGAGCTCGCCAAGATCAACTCCGAATTGTCCGACCGCTCGATGATGGCGGAGAGCCGCCAGGTCGAGCTGGTCGCGGTGCGCACGCAGATCGAGGAGCTGAAGAACCGCGTCGGCGATGCCGAGAAGGAATTCGCCGCCACCCAGGCCCGTCTCGCGCACGAGCGCACCGAATCCGAGACCGCCTCGCGCGAGCTCGGCGATGCCCGCGGCCGGGTCGAGAATCTGAGCCAGCGCGTCACCGACCTCGATCGCCAGCTGATCGTGCAGGTCAAGGAGGCCGAGATGCTGTCGGGCCGCGTCGCCGACCTCGAGGGCCGCCTTGCGACGCAGGGCAAGCTGCTCGCCGAGCGCGACTACGAGAACAACCAGCTCCGCCAGGCCAATGAGACCTCCGAGCGTACCGTCAAGGAGCTGCGCGTCGAGATCGCCGCGTTGAGCGGCGGCAAGTCGTCGGCCGCGTTCGAATCGCTCCGCGCGGAAAAGACCACGCTGGAGGAGCAGCTCCGCTCCGCACGCGACGAGCGCGCAAAACTCCAGCGCGACATCAACGCGATCCAGCAGCAGGCGGAAAGCTCCTGGGCGACCGAGCGGATGGAGAACGCGCTGCTGCGCGAGCGCATCAACGACATCGCCGCGGAAGTGGCAAAACTCGCGATCCAGCTCGAGGGCCCGAACTCGCCGATCGAGGCGCTGCTGGCGGCTGAGGCCGGCCAGCCGCCGAAGCCGGCGCCCCGCCCCGCCAACGACGCCGCAACCAACGGCGCGGCCGCAGCCACCCTGCCCGAGGGCGGTGGAACGCTGGCCGAGCGCATCCGCGCGCTCCAGGCCCACGCCTCTCGCGCCCGCCAGCAGGGCGCGTAAGCGGCCCGAAAAGGCGGTTTCCTCGGCAAATTGCGTGGTCGAGCAAGGTTTTCCGGACCCAGGGCGCCTGAAAACTTGACACCTTAAGCCCGCACTTCTAAATCGCGGGCTCCAATGCGTCGGCCGGCCGAAAGTCCGGCCGCCTGCATGATGGTCCCGGGCGCATAGCTCAGCGGGAGAGCGTTCCCTTCACACGGGAGAGGTCCAAGGTTCGATCCCTTGTGCGCCCACCATCCATCCTCCTGAACCCCTGCCGGTTGCGGACGATCACCCAGGCCTGACGGCTGTCGGGACCGTCCAAATCAAAAATGTTGAAAACAACCCCATGCACAGTAGCCGACGTCAGTCGGATCAATAGATTGCGCCTTTTCCGAATCGAGCTTTGCTCCGTCGGGCAAAACAGGGGCATGATGGCATGATCGGGAGAGCCTGCTTACGGCTCTAGTGAGCCATCAGGACAGGCAAGTCCGCGTGTTCCATGATGTAGCTGGTCGCCCCACCGAAAATCATTTGCCGCAGCCGCGTGCGGGTGAAAGCGCCCTTGACCAGGAGATCGCTGCCGTCAGCCCTGGCGGCTTCGAGGACCGCCTCGCCGGTGTCGCGATTGCCCAGCTCAACCCTTATCGCCTCGGCCGCAATGTCGTTGTACCGCAGTTGCTGGACAATCCGATCGGCAGATGGTCCTGGTACCTCCTGGCCGCCAATGACGGTGAGAACCGATACCCTTTTCGCCAAGCGAAGCAACGGCATGGCAAATGCGTTTGCCCGCGCTTGCTCGGTACTACCGTTCCAGTGGATCATGATGTTTGTCGCGACGCTTCTCTGTGCAGTCAACGGCGCCAGCAGGACGGGCCTGCCGCTCTCAAACAGCGCGGATTCAATCGCACGATGGTGAGGTCCCGCAGCATCGACATCGGACCGTGCCATCACGACCAGATCGAAAGCGCGCCCATAATTTCCGACAAACTCTTCGCCCTCGGGAGCGTTCTCCAGCCAGCCGAAGCACGGCCGACTCGAAGGTGCAGTGGCCCGAGGAATGTCGTGCTTCAGCATGAATGCTTCGAAGAAGTTACGCATGTTGTTCAATTCGGCCTCGCTCTTCGCCTCATAGGAATCCAGAAGGATGCCGGTGGCCAATTCGGTGGCCACATAGGACGGGATTCCGAACCGAAGTGGAAAGCCTTCGATATAGGCGCCAGTACAACGCGCGAGGCCTGCGACGACGTCGAGCGTGGATGTCATCATCGGAATATTCTGCAGCGGGACCAAGAGCGTCTTCATTTTCAACCTCCCGGCGTTTTCGGTGAACATTGAGGTCAGATGCCCTGCGATAATTTCACCTTGCGAGCCGTTCCGGCTTGTCATCGACCACGAGAATGGCCCACGGTCACGCGGCCTGCTCAAGCCTCGTATCTATCTCCTGGCGCAGCGCCGCGAAGTCGATTGGTTTGGTCATCAGGTCGGTCGCGCCGTTCGCCAGCGCCTTGCGCCTGGTCTCGGCATCGCCATAGGCCGTGATCATGATGACCGGCACATCGGGACGGACCGAGCGCACGATGGGCAGCATCTCCAGCCCGCTCATTCCGGGCATGTTGATGTCGGACAGGATCAGAATCAGGGTGGCATCCTCCATCGCGGCTGCGCGCTCCAAGGCCGCGGGCGCGGACGAGGCGAACTCCATGAGGAAGCGGCCGGCGCGCAAATCGCGCCGAAACTGCTGGCGGAACAGCGCCTCGACGTCCGGCTCGTCGTCGACGACCAAGATGTAGACGCTCAACTTCTGCCTCCGGTCCGCAATGGTGCCGCCAGCGTACGCGGCAGCGTAATGATGAACTCGGTATAATCGCCAGGCTCGGTATCGACCTCGATGCTGCCGCCGTGCTGCTTCACGATGATGTCGTGACAGATCGAAAGACCGAGGCCGGTGCCTTCGCCCGCCGGCTTGGTCGTGAAGAATGGGTTGAATATCTTTTCTCTCACATCGGCCGGGATGCCGGCGCCATTGTCGCGAATCCGGATTTCGACTGCGCCGCCGAGACTTGTGGTTGTCGCGCGCAGTCTTGGCTCGAAGCCGTCGCCGACGGCATCCCTTTGTTTGCTCGCCGCGTAGAATCCATTTGAAATTAGATTGAGGAACACCCGCGTGATCTCCTGCGGATGCACTTCGAGCGCCCCTGCAGACGGATCAAGATTCCTTTCAAGCGTGACATTGAAGCCTGCTTTTTCAGCGCGCGCCCCGTGATAGGCAAGGTTGAGACTTTCCTCGACGATGGCATTGATATCGGCCGAACGGCGCTCGCCCGAACCTTCGCGCGAGTGCAGAAGCATATTCTTGACAATGGAATCGGCGCGCGTTCCGTGCTGCACGATCTTTTCCAGATTTCCTTGCAGCATGTGGATCAGCGCGTCGATGTCCTGCCTTGCCGCCTCGCCGAGCGCAGCCGAGCCCAGCCCGTCGCGAAGCTCGTCGATCAGCTCGGAGGACAGCGCGGCGAAATTATTGACGAAGTTGAGCGGGTTCTTGATTTCATGTGCAATGCCGGCAGTCAGTTGCCCGAGCGAGGCAAGCTTCTCGGTCTGGACCAGACGATCCTGCGCATTTCGAAGCTCCTCGAGCGACTGCGACAATTCCATGGTGCGCTCGCGCAGTTCATTGAGCAGGCGTGCATTCTCGATTGCGATCACGCCCTGGTGCGCGAAATTGGATACGAGTTCGATCTGCTTGTCTGTGAAGGGCTTAACTTCCTGCCGAAAGATCGTGATGGTGCCGATCAGCTCATCGTCCCTGAGCATTGGCACGATGACGAGGCTCCTTGCGCCGGCAAGGTCGGCAAGCGCGCGAACGTTCGGGTTGCCTTCGACGTAGGGCGGCTGAGTCCTGATATCGTCGATATGAACCGTCTGATGAGTTTTCTCGACGGTGCCGAGCCCGCTCGACGGGTGCGGGCGGATTTTCTGCGATAGCCGGGTATCGATATAGGCCTGTGGCGCGTTATGCAGTGCGACCGTGCGGAAACCGCCGTCCTCGTAGAGATTCATGGTGCCGAAGCCGGCACCGCAAATGCGGGTCGCATTCTCAAGCATCTTGTTGAAGACCGGGGTCAAGGCGCCCGATGCGCTGATGATCTCCAGCACCTCCGACGTTGCCGTCTGCCGCTCCAGCGATTCGTTCAGTTGCTCGAACAGACGCACGTTGCCGATGGCGATGACGGCCTGATCTGCAAAGGTCTGAAGCAGGTTGATCTGCTTCTCGCCGAATGGGCGCACCTCCGTACGGCGGAGCACGATCGCACCCATGCTCTCGCCTTCTCGTAAAAGCGGCACGCTCAGAACGGTCCGAACATTGGAGCGAAGCGCATACTCCCGTCCCGTCGGGAATTCCTCCCCTTCGGGCCCGAGCAGGTCGTGCACATGAACTGTGCGACGATCGATAATGGCCCGGCCGGTGGGCGATTCCACACTGACCGATCGTCGGCTCCACACCACGGGGACTTGTCCATGGTGCGCCTGGATGACGAGATCGTCGCCATCTCTCAGGACCACCAGCGCATCGTAGGCCTCGCAAAGTCCGCATGCGCTTTCCACGATGGCCTTGAGCACGGGACCGACCTCGGTCGGCGAGGACGCGATGACGCGCAGGATATCGGCGCTGCCGGTCTGGTACATCAGCGCCTCGGACAGATCTCGCGTCCTGGTCTGCAATTGCTCCAGGAGCCGTACATTCTCGATGGCGATCACGGCCTGGTCGGCAAATGTGGTGACGAGCTCGATCTGCTTTTCCGTGAAGGGCTGCACACGCCTGCGAGCGATCACGATCGCGCCGATCGGCTCGTTCTCGCGCAGGAGCGGAACACCGAGCGCCGTGCGCTGACCGGCCATGGTCGTGGACTCGCGCAGGCCGTATTCGGGATCGGCAGCAACGTCGAGGATCTGCACCGGTCGGCGCTCCTGCACGGCACGGCCGGTGACCGTGCTCCGTCCGGGGGTGATCGGGTGAACCCGCAGAAACTCGATGTATTCCTCGGAAAACCCGACCGCTGCTCCGGCCTGATATTCATCACCCTCGCGGCGCATGATGAACGCCATCTCCGCTTCGCACAGCCGCGCCGCCGAATCGACCAGCGTGTCGAGCACGGTTTGCAGGTCGAAGGTCGAGCGGCTGATCACCTTCAGCACATCGGCCGTCGCTGTTTGCTGCTGAAGCGATTCGGCTAGATCGCGCGTCTTCGCCTGGACCTCATCGAACAGCCGAACATTCTCGATCGCGATCACGGCCTGATCGGCGAAGGTTGAGAGCAGGTCGATCTGCTTGTCCGTGAACGAGTTCACGGTCTTGCGGCCCAGGAACAGCACGCCGATCGTTTCCCCGGACCGAAGCAAGGGCACGCCCAGGAGGGTGCGATAGCCGCCGGCCCTCTGCTGCTCGGGATAGGCGTATTCGGGATCGAGCAGGACATCCTGAATCTGGACGGCCTTGCCGCATAGCAGGACGCGCCCGACGACGCTGCCGCGCCCGGCATTGAGCCGAATGCCCGCCGAGACCTTGGCCCACTCGGGCGAGAAATTGTATCGCGTTGCATGACAATAGGCGCCGTCGGCGTCCTGCCGGACGATGGCCGCCATGTCGGCACCACACAAGCCCGCCGCCGATTCCGTCAGCGTGTCGAGAACCGGTTGCAGATCGAACGCGGAGCGGCTGATGACCTTCAATACATCGGCGGTCGCGGTCTGCTGCTGCAGCGATTCCCGCAAGTCGTCAGTACGCGCCTGCACCTCGTTGAACAGCCGCGTATTCTCAATGGCGATGACGGCCTGGTCGGCGAAGGTCTGCAGAAGTTGCACATGATGCGGAGCGAAGGTACCGGGCTCGGCTCGCGTTACGCTGATCATGCCGATCACCACGCCGCCAGTCGCGAGCGGAACGAACAACATGCTGCGAAAGCCGCGCGCGCGAGCGACAAATTTGATTTCATTCGTCAGCGCTTCCGTGTCGGGAGTCGGTACCACCTTACCCGCCTGCACTTCTGCAAAGCTCTCAAACTGGGCAATCGGCCTTGGAAACATGTTCTTCAAGGTCTCGTCGGCGGCAGAATTCGTCGGCGTGAATGCCGCCAAATGGGCCGTGCCGTCGATGAAACGGAATACTGTCGTCGAAAAGCCGCCGAGCAAGGCATTGGCCTGCCTCGCAATGGCATCGAAGACCGGCGTCACCTCCGATGGCGAACTGGCGATGATCTTGAGAATGTCCGCAGTCGCGCTCTCGCGGTCTTGTGCGGCGCGCAATTCGGCCAGGAGCCGCGCGTTCTCCCGCTGCAAATCCGCCACCACGTCCTGAGGAAGCGCGGCCATCATGAAATATCCGGGTCGCCAGCCGGTTCGGGGCCGACGTCAAAATATGATCAACAATGCGCCTCGAATTATTCCACTCCCGGGTCCGTCCGACCAGACCTATCGTGAGTTGATTTTCCGCCGACTGCGCGTTTCAACGCGGGTCGAGAGCGCCTCAAACCGCCCGCTGCGGCCGCCAGGCCGTGTAGAGACCGACGAGGGTCCCGATGGCGACCAGGGCCGCCGCCAGCAGCACCTGCAATTGCCCGTCATCGGTGGGGCCGACGGACGACACTAACCTGGTCACGATGACGAACAGAATACCCACGGAGGCCGCTGCGCCCACGCACAGATGGGCGAGCTCTCGCGTCAGGTTGCCGCCGAGAAGTCCGAGTGCCGTAAAGTACATCGCGCAAGCGTTGGGGTGAACGAACAACGCAATGCGCGCGTAAGGACCGTAGGTGTCGAGGAGGGACTCGCATCGGCTCAGTGCCGCCTTCGAGGCGACCCGTTGCAGGAGCGGTCTGAAGAAACGAGCCTGTCCGTAACTCAAGACGGCGCCCACGATGATGGCCAGCCACGCCATGATGAAAACGGAGACATCCACGGACTTCGGACTGAGCGCCACCGACATCAGGATGAGGGCGGTTCCGGGAAAATAGCCGAAGTAAGGGAAGATCGACTCCAGCAGCACGCAGACGAACATGAAGACCGGAAACCACGCTGAACCAGTCGCGCTTTGGACGACGGCATTCAAGTCGAAGAGATCAGTCCTGTACAGGACGAGATACATGCACATGGCAAGTCCTGCCAGCGCGTAGAACGGCAACGCTCCCGACAGAAACCGTCTCATCCGACCATCGGGCTTCGTTTCGCGGACACAGCGGGAGCCATCTTACGCAATCGATACAATCTCGATCTCCTGCGCGCCCGAGCCCGCAACGTCCCCCACCGCCTTCCCCATCAGCGACCTCGCCACCGGCGAGACAAAGGAGATCGAGCCGGCCTTCGGATCGGCCTCGTCCTCGCCGACGATGCGGTAGGTCTGCACGCGGCCGTCGGGGCGGCTGAAGGTCACCGTGCTGCCGAAGGCGACGATTTCGGTCGACGTCGGCTCGGGCATCACCTGCGCCGTGCGCAGCCGTTCGGTCAGATAGCGGGTGTCGCGCAAGGGCACGGCCGACTGGCGGCGTTTCTCGTTGACGTCGTCGATGGCTTGCGCGGCCTCATAGGCCTCGCGCGCCTGTTGAAGCTGCGTCTGCAAGGCTTGCAGGCCGGCTTCCGTCACGAGGTTCGGATGGGGCGAGATCGGGCGATCCGGCAACAGCGTCTCCGACGCGGTCTCGGCGCTTTCTTCCTTGGTAAAGGCGACACTCAATTCTGAAGATCCTGTCGAACTGTCTGGTCGCGGCGCCGTGCGCCGCCATTAGCTGGATTATATCTCAAGTGCGACGAAACGACGGAGCTTGAGGACGAGGTCCGGCATGGCCTGGCGGAACCGCGTCGCGTTCTGGAACGAGGTCGAGAACGGCGCAAAGGTGATCATCGCGTTCCAGTGCCGGTAACCATAGACCGTGACGGAAGCGCCGGTCGCGGGGAAATCCTCCATCTTGCGGAGCTCGCCGAGCACGAGATCGGCGATCGTTTCCGCCGGCAGCAATTTCCTGCCGTCCGGCGTCGTGGCGATCTTCACGGGCGGTTCGGCCGGCTTGGCCGCAGCAGGTGCAGCATCGGAAGCGGGATCGGGTTTGGCCGGTGCGGCGTCGGGGACGGCCGCGACCGGCTCGAATCCATGCGTCGGGGCCGTCGGTGGAACCTCGGCGAGCGGCGGCGGAGCAACGATGTCTGCGCGCTTGTTGCCTCCGAGGATGCTGCTGATCATGGCCACGAGGCCAGCATCCTTCACGTCGTCGCTCATTACGTCCCCCGGCAACCGCTTTGGCCTTGCCTTACTTTAGCACCGCTCCGGCAGACCGCCACAATGGATGTATGGCCGGCGTGGGCGGCGCAACGCCTCGTCCCGCCGCCGCGGGCCCGTCACTGCTTCTCGAACGGAATATATTGCTGGTACTGCTTCGGGACGGAGCTGCGGTAGCGTGCGGGCACGGTGCCGCTGTCGATCGAATGATCGATCTCCTGCTGCCGGGTCATCTTCTTCTTCGCCGGCTTCTTCGATGCGCTCTTCTTGGAGTCGGATGGCTGGCTGCTATCGGTCGCGGCGCCCGGCGCCGTCGTCGCAGCCGGCGCAGTGGTTGTCGCCGCGGGCGCCGCGGTCCCGCCGGCGGCCGGTGCGCTCTGCGCCAGAGCGAGCGATGATTGCGCAAGAAGCGCCAGCGCTGCTGTCGCAGCCAGCAAATATGACCTTTGCATCAGAACCTCCAAAAATTGACCTGACCCGAATGAGGAAAAGCGTAGGCTCTCGGGCGTGTCGCGAGCAAGTCGGCCGACGGCAAGTCCGTCAAGGCAAGTTCGTTCATGACACGTCCGCTCACGATAGGTCGGAACCAGGTGGCGAACTGTGGCCGAGATCACATTGCTCGCCGCAGCTTGCCTCATCATAGACGGAATGTTGAACGCGTCGCCCACTGCGGACACCAAGACGAGCACGACAAAGTGTCGGACAAGTCCCGGAACACGCAAGTTGAGCTGGTGTTCCTCATCCCCCGTTCTCGAAGGAGATTGAAATGCGCCGGACCATCCTCACCCTCGCATCGTTCGCAGCGCTGATCGCCGTAGCATCGCCGGCGGCCCAGGCGTATCCTACAGCCGATCGATATTGCCTGCAGGGCCGCATCTGGGGCTATCCCGGCAACTGCCAGTTCGCGACCTATCAGCAGTGCATGGCCTCCGCCTCCGGCACGGCGGCCTATTGCGGCATCAATCCGCGCTACGCATTCTCGCAGCAGCGCTATTACTGACGTGATTGCGGCGTGCGCGCCATTCGCGCGCGCCGCCAAAATTTTTCACGTGAAGACGATCGCCCGCGCCGACGGCCCGGCGGGTCGACGCGGGCAGCCTTTCGGCGAGGCCCACTCGTGCGCCAGCCTCAGCAGGCGTCGGGCTCCGGCGACTTACGTTGAGATAGATCAACGGAGCGCGAGCGCCTTGACCTGTCACGCTTCCATGGACGTAAGCTTAACCGAGAACAGCGACACCGAGGACCAGGAGCGCTGCGATGGCAAGCTTGATCTTCATCTGTGGCTCTTACAGGTCTTTGCCAACCTGGCTTTTGAGGGATGGGCAGTCAGGTGCAATACTCTCAATCACGCATTCGCTCGCGCTGGCGTAGAAAAACAAAGGACATGACGCCGTTCACAACAAGAAGACCGCAGACAACCACGGCGGCATATTCAGCGGGAAGCCCAAGAAACATCATGACGAAGATGAGGGCGATCGCCCATGCAACGTTGATCATGCATCGTTTGAACAGCGCTCCATGGGTTGGGACACCCGCGAACCAGTCGCTCAAGAAATACCACAGACTCATACGGCCTCATTTTGGCGAGCTGCAACGGATGGACCGACTACCGTATCTCGAATGGGGCTAAGCGTGCATTAACCGGCGCGCACAACCCGCCTACTCAGATGTGCCACTTTGTCGCTGGCGGTGCGATGTCCATTCGACTCTGATTTGGCTCTGACCAACGGCTGGTTTGGGTCCATAAGCAGTCGATGCTGCGCAAGCGGGGCGAGTTCCGCTTCGTCCTCGACATCTGGCGTTTATGAGCACCCGCCCTAATGCGCGCCGCCGAGACCGCTCTCCGCGAGCCGCGTCGCGAACCAGCGCGACAACGGGTCGTCGACGACGCCGCTGACATAGACCTCCGACAGCGTCACATGCTGCTTGTCCAGCACCAGCAGCACGCCGATCCAGTAGGGAAACCAGACATGCACGTCGGTGAGCGCCCGCAGCTTGTGCTGGTCGTGCTCCAGCGGCGTGTGATTGCTCGCCTTGCGGATCTCGACCGTGAGCAGGTTGTTCGGAATCTCGCGCTGATGCACGGCGACGTCGGGGTAGATCGACTTGCCCAGATGATCATCCGTCGAGATGATGGTGCCGTGCGGCAGATGCAGCGTGCGCTCGCCGAGCCGGTCATAGTTGCAGTCGACGGCCCAACCTGAAAACTGGCGCTCCAGATAGACGGCGAAGCGGTGGGTCACCGCCCGCTCGCCGATGTCCTTCTCGAACAAAAATCCTTCGTGGGCGTAGAAGTCCCGGAGCGCCGCGATCACCTTGTTCAGCTCGGTCTGCATCGTGCCTCCGGGCCCTCGGCGCTCTGGATGCTTCGCCTTACATCTGGACTTCGATCAGCCGCGGCCCGGGCTCAGCGACGGCTTCGGCCAGCGCCTTGTTGAACTCGTCGGCATTGGTGACGGCGCGGCCCGGCACGCCCATGCCCTTGGCCAGCGCAACGAAATCGAGCGTCGGCCGGTCGAGGCGGAGCATGTCGTTGGCGCGCTGGCCGGGCTCGCCGGCGCCGACATTGTCGAACTCGCCGCGCAGGATCTGGTAGATGCGGTTGGCGAACACGATGGTGACGATGTTGAGGTTTTCGCGCGCCTGGGTCCACAGCGACTGGATGGTGTACATCGCGCTGCCGTCACCGACCATGGTGATGACCTTGCGGTCCGGGCAGGCGATCGCCGCGCCAATCGACAGCGGCGTCGAGAAGCCGATCGAGCCGCCCATGTTCTGCAGCCAGTCGTGCGGAGCCGCCGCCGCGGTCGGCGGGAAGAAGCCGCGGCCGGTGGTCAAGGACTCGTCGACCATGATCGCGTTCTCGGGGATCGCACAGGCAATCGCCTGCGCGATCGAGGCGAAATTCAGCGCGCCGGTCGGCTTGACCAGTTCCTGAAGCGCCTGCGGCTTGACGTCCCTGGCGCTCGCCTTCACGGCACCGGCCAGCGCTTCCAGGGCTGCGACCGAATTCTCGCCCCAGGAGGTCATGCGATGCACCTCGCAGCCCTCGGGCTTGAGCATGCTCGGCTTGTTCGGATAGGCGAAGAACGCCACGGGGTCGTCGGACTCGACCAGCACGATGTGACGGAACTTGGCCAGCATCGGCAGCGCGTTCTCGATGACGTAGTGGATGCGGTCGATCGAGAAGCGGCCGCGGCCGCGCGCCATCTTCGGGCGGAAAGTCGGCCCCATCACGGTGCAGCCGGTCTTGTTGGCGATGCGCTCGGCGAACGCCAGGCCCTGCTCGCTGAGGGCGCTGCCGGTCATCAACAGCAGCGTGCCTTCGCCGTCGCCATGCAGGATCTTGGCGGCCCGCTCGACCGCCTGCGGCGAATAGCTGGCGCGCTGCTGCTCGGCCGGCACCTCGGCAATGCCGTCGGCCTCGTTCCAGGCGGTGTCGGCGGGCAGGATCAGGGTCGCGATCTGCCCCGGCGCGCTCTTGGCGGCGGCAATGGCCGCGGCACCATCGGCGGCGACCGATTTGGAATTCGGCGAGGTGCGGACCCAGGACGACATCGGCCGGGCCAGGCCCTCGATATCGGAGGTCAGCGGCGCGTTGTAGTCGATGTGGTAGACCGCGTGCTGGCCGACGATGTTGACGATGCCGGAATTGGCCTTCTTGGCGTTGTGCAGATTGGCAAGACCGTTGGCGAGGCCGGGACCGAGATGCAGCAGGGTCGAGGCCGGTGTGCCCTTCATGCGGTAATAGCCGTCGGCCGCGCCGGTCACAACGCCTTCGAACAGGCCGAGCACGCAGCGCATGCCGGGAACGCGATCGAGCGCCGCGACAAAATGCATCTCGGAGGTACCGGGGTTGGTGAAGCAGACGTCGACCCCACCCTTGACCATCGTCCGCACCAGGCTTTCCGCACCATTCATTCTTTTTGCTCCCGCAACCGGCGATTTCGAGTGATCCATCGACCAATCATTGTTCGCAGGCCGCGTCAAAGCAATAGCGGCCATTGCGGCCCTGCCCCGCGCGGCGACGCGCCGGCTTGGCTAACGCTTTCCGACGAATTGGTGCAGTTGCCGATTTGGTAACGCCATTCATTAAGCATGGGGTTCCTCACGGGGCCGTGGCTTGCGAAACCCTCGCAAATATGGCCTCTGACGTGTGTTGAATCGATTTTTTTTCCGGGGGAGACAATGATCCGGTTTCTTGCCGCGCCGATTGCCGCCATCGCACTTTTGACCGCCACGGCCGGCGGCGCGCTCGCCGAGGAGTTCGACTCGCGCGACATCATGGGCGGCGGCCCGAATTTCTTCCGCGGCGGCTCCAGCCCGATCCCCCGCACCACCGTCATGTATAACGGCAATTACGCCCCCGGCACGATCGTGGTGAACACGTCCGAGCGGCGGCTCTACCTAGTCCTGCAGAACGGCCAGGCGCTGCGCTACGGTATCGGCGTCGGCCGCGACGGCTTCCGCTGGGGCGGGGTGCACAGGATCACCGCTAAGAAGGAATGGCCGGCCTGGACGCCGCCGTCGCAGATGCTGGCCCGCCGGCCCGACCTGCCGCGCCACATGAAGGGCGGCATCGAGAATCCGCTCGGGGCCCGCGCCATGTATCTGGGATCGACGCTCTACCGTATCCACGGCTCCAACGAGCCGGAGACGATCGGCCAGGCGGTCTCCTCGGGCTGCTTCCGCATGACCAATGACGACGTCACCGACCTCTACAGCCGCGTCTCGGTCGGCACCACCGTGGTGGTGCTGAACAACTGACCGAACAGCCACAGCAGGAACCCGCAGGGCGCGTGAATTTGCGGTCTTGTGCGCGCGGCGCGAATACGGCAGCGTCGCACAACGATGAGCGCATTGGACCTGCCCTCGGCTGCCCTTCGCATCGCCCTGCTGGCGCTCGCAACGCTCACATGCGTGCCTGACACCGCTACCATGGCCGCCGCGGGCGAACTGCCCGCGATCGCCTCGCGCCAGCGCGCCGAGAGGAAGAGCTTTTCCGACGGCGAGATCGTCGAGGGTTTTCTCAAGACCGCGTTCGGCGCCGAATATCACCTCGCCGGCCGTGTCGACCGCATCCGCAAGTTCGACGGGCCGGTGCGCGTGTTCGCCGAGAGCGATCGCGCCGACCGCAAGGCGCAGCTGGCAAAGGTCGTCGCCGACATCGGCAAGCGCGTGCAGCATCTCGACATCGCCATGATCGACAGCAGCGAAGCGGCGAATGTGCGGGTCAAGCTGGTGCGCGACCGCGATCTGTTTCGCACCCTCACCAGCTTCTACGGCGCGGAGAAGGCGCGCGAGATCCGCACCTCGCTCGATCCGCAATGCCTGTCCGGCTTCCGCAAGAACGATAATTTCGAGATCGAGCATTCCGACGTCATCCTCACCGTCGACAATGGCGACTTCACCTTCCTCGACTGCGCCTATGAGGAGCTGCTGCAATCGCTCGGGCCGATCAACGACACCACCAGCGTGCCGTGGACCATGTTCAACGACAACGTCTCGATGGGCTATTTCGACGTCTACGACCAGTACATCCTCAATTTGCTCTACGACCCCCGCATCAAGCCCGGCATGACGGTGCCCGAGGTCAAGGCCGTGCTGCCGCAAGTGCTTGCGGATGTGCGCAGCTGGGTGAGGCGGGTGAATGATCTGAGGGAGTGAGGCGCCACTGACGCGCTCAGGCTGCGCAAAATGCCACATGCGATGACCTTCCCCTGGAGGGGAGGATCAGCAAGGCGCCCTGTCTCGCAGCACATTCGCCTTCGAGCGCGCCCTCACGCCTTCCTTGCTTTCGTCATCAGAAACTGCTGGCGCATCACGTTGTTGCCGGCGTCGAAATACTCCGAGATCAACGCCTCGAACTCGGCACGGAAGCTGCTGAGCTTGTCCGGCTCGTCCTTGTACTGGGCGACGAGCTTGATCAAAGGCCCGATCGTCGCTTCCATGGTGCGGCGGAAATGCTGCGGGCTGAGTGTGGACGGCGTCATCATGTCCATCTCGAACGAGATTTCCTTCGCCTTCCCCGCGAGACGCTCGGCGACGATTTTCGGATCGCCCCATAACGCGGGTGATGCGACGCCCTCGGGCGGCGGCAGATGGCGGCCGACCAGCGCGAACATGCGGCCGACGTAGAGATGCGGCGGCCAGGTGGAGAAGGCGATGGTGCCGCCGGGCTTCAACACGCGCAGCATCTCGCCGATGGCGACGTCCGGACGCGGCGCGAACATGTGGCCGAACTGGCTCAGCACCACGTCGAACTCGCTGTCGCCATAGGGCAGGCTTTCGGCGTCGCCGTCGACGAAGTCGACATCGAGATTCGCCAGCCCTGCGTGCTCGCGGGCGCGCTCGATCAGAACCGGCGAGAGGTCGAGACCCCTGACCTTCGCACCACGGCGCGCGGCGGTGATCGCGACAACGCCGGTGCCGCATCCGACGTCGAGCAGCTTTTGGCCGGCGGCAACGCCGGCAAAACCGACCAGCTTGGCCGCGGTCGGAGTCGTGAAGACCTCCATCGGCGTGAACAGCGACCAGGCTTCCTTCTGGATGGCCTTGAAACCTGCAAACGGGTCCTGAGCGGTCATGGAACTCTCCCTTTGCTCGAGGTCGATCTTCATGAGGCTGGCGAGGAAGGCCCAAGGTTCAACGGCTCACGGGCGGCGGCGAGGACACAATTTCGCAATCTCGCGGCGCGTTTCGGCCTTCCTACCAGCCATTGATCCGGGGCCAGACCGCGCTCACTCGACCTTCCTCGTCCAGCACCTGATAGCGATCATATTGCGCGCCGGTCGCGCAGGCGTGGTTGGTGAGGATGCGGACGCGGGAGCCGATGGGCAGGTTGGGCAGCGGGGCATTGGAGCCTTTGCGCAGGCCGATGATGCCGTGCTCCTGGTTGGCATCGGTCACGATGAGGTCCGGATAGGGCTTTCCAGCGAGATCGCAGACGACGCCATAGCCTTGGTCGAGGGCCTGTTTCGCCGTACTGCGGTCGCGCGACAGTGCCATCCAGCCGGCATCCGTGACGATCCAGCCCCTTGCCTTCTGGTGGCCGATGACGGTGGCAAGCACAGAGAGCGCGAGATCGTCCATCGTCACCGAGCTGACGCCGGCCTGATAGAGGTCACCGAACATGAAGACACCCGCGCGCACTTCGGTGACGCCGGTCAGGTCGCGCACATAGCGCGCGGTCGGTGTCGCGCCGACGCTGACGACGGGACAGGGCAGACCCGCGCGGCGCAACGCGTTCGCCGCAGTCACGGCGGCGATGCGTTCCGCTTCCGCCGCATCCGCGATGGCTGCGGGATCGTTCAGTGCGTAGCTGTCGCCGGCGTGCAGCAGCACGCCACGCAAGGTCGCGCCGCCCGAGACCAGGCACTTGCCGATGGCGACCAGCGCTGCCGCGTCGGTCGGTGCGACGCCGGAACGGTGCCCGTCCGCGTCGACCTCGATCAGCGCGGGGATGGCATCCCCGGTGCGCGCGGCATGCGCGGCGACAGCGCCGGCCTGCTCCAAACTGTCGAGGATCACGGCAAGATCGGCGCCGGTGGCGCGAATGGCGGAGACGCGCGCGAGCTTCGCAGGCGCGATACCGACAGCGTAGATCATATCGCGCACGCCGCCGGCCGCGAAATATTCGGCCTCGCGCAATGTCGAGACCGTGCCCGGCCCGGCTGGCGAGCTCATGGCGATGCGCGCGACGTCGAGCGATTTCGCGGTCTTCAGATGCGGGCGGAAGGCGACGCCGAGAGGCGCGAGATGCGCCTTCATCCGCGCGACATTGGCGCGGAGCCGCTGCTCGTCGAGCAGCAGACAGGGCGTTTCCAGATCCAGCAAACCTGCGTTAACGGGCATCGGCATATACCGTGGCACGCGACACTCCGAGATGAGCCGCGATGATGTCCGAGGAGCGACGTACCTGCATGCAGCCGGCGTCGCGCAATTCGCGCAGCAGCGCGCGGCGGTCCTCGGTGTTGAGCGCGCGGGGCGTGGTGGCGCGGCGTGCGGCGAACTGGTCGATATGGGCGCGGATGGCGTCCGCGCCGACGGGGCTCAGCGACTCACGCGGGCCGTTCTGCGCATCGACGCTGACGAACTGGCCGATGGCGCTCTGCAAGCCCTGGAACAGCGTCAGGTCGACGTTGAGGCAGAGCGCAGCGATGTAGGAACCGTCCGCCCCCTTGATACCGATCGAGGTGCTCTTGGCCTGCCTTCCGTCGGCAAAGCTGTTGGCGTAGTTCGAGATCACCTGCGCATAGTCGGGGTCGGCAATGCGCGCGAGGCCAAGCTCGGTTGCGGGCTGGCCGACCTTGCGGCCTGACAGATTGTTGTGAATGGCGACGATCGCCTGTTTGGGGTCGGTGAGATCGTGCAGCACGACTTCGCAGAACGGCGCGAAGGTCTCTCCCAACCCCTGCGCAATCTGCTGCAACTGATCGAACAGCAGCTTGCGCTCTGCGGCGACCTTGTTCGGGACGGCTGATTTGCTGCGGCTCATCACCTGGCCCTACCGCACGAGATCGGCGACGGTGGTCGCGGCTTTGAGGCCCGTGCCGGTGAGCACCGCAACCGTGGTCTCACCCGCCTTGATCGATCCGGCAGCGGAGAGTTTTTCCAATGCGGCGGCTGCGCTGGCGCTGGTCGGCTCGGCGAACAGGCCCCGCCGCGCCAGACGCCGCAGGGCGGCGACGATCTCATCCTCGGTGAGCGCGACGGTGCCCCCGCCGCTCTCGCGCAACGCAGCGATGATCTCGCGCAGGCGCAGGGGATTCTTGATCGCGGTGCCTTCGGCGATGGTCTTGCTGACCTCGCGCGCGACGGGCGTATCGACGCCGGCCTTGAAGCTCGCATCGATCGGCGAGCAGTTTTGCGGCTGTGCCGCGAACAGACGCGGCAGCTTCGAAATCTGTCCGGCCTTCAGAAGCTCGCGGAAGCCAAAGGCGCAACCAAGAAGACTGCTGCCGGCACCGACGGGGACGATGACGTTGTCGGGCGCGCGAAAGCCGAGGTCTTCCCAGATTTCATAGGCGAGCGATTTGGTGCCTTCCAGAAAGAATGGCTGCCAATTGTGGCTGGCATAGAATGTCTCGCTCGACTGGCGGATGGCCTCCGCTTCCGATTCCTCGCGCGGACCTTCGACCAGCTGCACCGTCGCGCCGTAAGCGCGCACCTGCGCGATCTTGGCCGGTGACGTCGAGGCCGGCGCCAGGATCTTCACGCGCATGCCGCCGGCGGCACCCAGCCCGGCCATCGACGAGCCGCCATTGCCAGAGGAGTCCTCCAGGATCGCGTCGACGCCGATCTGCCGCAGGAAGGACAGCATCACCGCCGAGCCGCGGTCCTTGAAGCTGCCGGTCGGGTTGAACCATTCGAGCTTGAACAACGGGCGCAGCTCGCCCCAGTCCTGCTGGACCAGCGGCGTGCAGCCTTCGCCGAGCGTGATCGGGTTCGCGATCTCGACCGGCAGCGCCGCCCTGTAGCGCCAGAGCGAGCGCGTCCGGCTGTCGATATCCTCGCGCGATATCCCCGCGCCCGGCGTCACCAGTAGCGGCGTGCGCTCGTCCGAGCACCAGCGCGGCTGATCAAGAGAATAGAGCTTTCCGTTGCGGGGATCGATGTAGCTGGCGGCGGGCATGGCGGGCTCCGGGGCAGAGGCGATCTATACGATTTGTCTGATTATATACGTTTTGTCTAGCCTCGGCAACCGACGCGGCAATCCCTTGAAAGGAGAAAAAATAGAACTATTTCAAATTCTTAGACCTGTCCGAAAGTCGAACGGCAGAATTCGGCCGGGGAGCGACGAGGTGGCCTTCGGGCGAGCCGGGCCTGCCCGTCGATGACGAGAATTTGGCCGCGAGCGGCCCTGCCCGCGCAGCACGATTAACTTGTCTGTCGCGACTGACCGCTACAATATGTTGGATTGAGCTTGCGCCGCCGGTGCTCCGCACCCGCAACGCAAGCGAGCCAGGCCCGTCCGAGCGGCGGGCCGTTGGCTTTTTGGGAGCCTGGACATGAGCCGCGCGAACCGTACCGACCACATCCGCCTGACCTCCCATCCGGAGCCGGGCAGGAAGGCCGCCTTTCCGATCCATTGGGGCGCCACTGACGCGCGCACTCGCGGGCCGATCATCGGCACAGTGTCGCGCGCCGGGGATCGCAACGTGATCGGCAGCCATGGCGGCTCCTACGCGATGTACCGGGCGCTCGCCGTGTCCGCCGGCGCGCTCGATCCGATCCGGCGGCCCGACCTCACCAACACATTTCCTGCCGCGACCATCGGCCCGTTCGAGCAGTGGCGCGATCCCGCAAAGATCGTCGCGCTCGATCCCTGGGGGCATCTCGTCGCCGAAAACTTCCGCCAGGAGATCGCCGAAGGCGCCGACATCCGCCCGAGCATCGCGGTGACGCGGGCGCGGCTGGACCTGCCGGAGATCCGCGAGGCGCTGGCGGCAAAACGCCTGCGCGCCGACGGAGAGGTCGTGCACGCCAATGGCAGCGTCTCGGTGGTGAAGATCGCGATCGATCCGGTCTGGTACCTGCCCGGCCTTGCCGAACGTTTCGGCACCGGCGAGACCGAGCTGCGGCGCACGCTGTTCGAGCAGACCGCCGGCATGTTCCCCGAGCTCGTGACCCGGCCTGACATGAAGGTGTTCCTGCCGCCGATCGGCGGCACCACGGTCTATCTGTTCGGCGATGTGACAAAACTGCCGGACCATCGCACAAAAATCACCTGCCGCGTGCACGACGAGTGCAACGGCTCCGACGTGTTCGGCTCCGACATCTGCACCTGCCGGCCGTATCTCATCCACGGCATCGAGGAATCCGCGCGCGGCGCTCAGGAGGGCGGGCTCGGGCTCGTGGTCTACAACCGGAAAGAGGGCCGCGCGCTCGGCGAGGTCACCAAATTCCTGGTCTACAATGCGCGCAAGCGCCAGGAGGACGGCGACGCGGCCGCGGCCTATTTCGAGCGCACGGAATGCGTCGCCGGCGTGCAGGACGCGCGCTTCCAGCAGCTGATGCCCGATACCATCCACTGGCTCGGCTTGAAGCGCATCGACCGATTCCTGTCGATGAGCGACATGAAATACGACGCGCTGACCTCGCAAGGCATCGACATCGTCGAGCGCGTGCCGATCCCGCCGGAGCTGATCCCCGCCGACGCCTATGTCGAGATCGCGGCGAAGAAGGCCGCCGGCTATTACTCGGCCGACATCGCGCCGGAGAAGGACGCCAACGGCGTGGTCGGGCGTTCCCTGGAAAAATACTGATCGCGATGACGGAGAGTTTGGAACTGCAGGCGCGCGCGCTGCTCACCGCAAAAGCGGTGCGGACGCGCGCCGGGCAGATGCTCGAGCTTGGCCTTGCCGGCGGGCTCACCCATTTCACTGTTGATCTCGGCCGTATGGATGGGGTTGCGGATGCCGTTCTCGCGGTCACGCGAAAAGCCTATCCGACGCTGGACGTCCCCTTCCATGCGCGCTGGCGGCACTTTGTGCTCGGCGGCGTCGACCGCTGGGCGCAGCTTGCCGACGCCGCATCATGGCCGGATCGCGCCGCGCGGGCGCGGGCCGAGTTCGACCTCGCGATCGTTTCCGTGCTGCTCGATGCCGGCGCCGGCGCTGCGTGGCGATACCGCGATGCCGTGACGGGCGAAGCCATCGGCCGGTCCGAGGGGCTTGCGATTGCGAGCCTCGACATGTTCGCGAGCGGGCTCTTCTCCGGCGATGCACACGCGCCGTTCAGGGCCGATGCGGACGTGCTGGCAAAGCTGGCCCTCGCCTCTCTCGCCTCCGCCTTTCAGGTCAGCGATGCCAATCCGCTGCTCGGCCTCGAAGGACGCACCGACCTGCTCCGGCGCCTTGGCAAGCAGGTCTCGGAGCGTGCGGACGTGTTCGGCCTGCACGACACGCCGCGGCCGGGCGGGCTGTTCGATCACATCGCGGCGCAAGCCGTCGGCGGTGCCGTCACCGCGCCCGCCATCCTGTCGGCGGTGCTGAACCAGCTCGGGCCGATCTGGCCGTCGCGGCTCGAGCTCGCGGGCGTCCCGCTCGGCGATTGCTGGCGGCATCCGGCGATCAAGGCGGACGACGGCACGGCAGGTCTCGTGCCCTTGCACAAGCTGTCGCAATGGCTGAGCTACTCGCTGATCGAGCCGCTGCAGCGCGCCGGATTTGCCGTCACCGACATCGACGGTCTGACCGGCCTTGCCGAGTACCGCAATGGCGGCCTGTTCGTCGATCACGAGGTGCTGCGCCTGCGCGATGCCGCCGACGCCGATCGCGCGCATGCGGTGGATTCCCTCCTCGTCGTGGAGTGGCGCGCGCTGACGGTGGCGCTGCTGGATCGTCTTGCCGAACGGGTTCGCGCCAAGCTCGGCCGCACGCCCGAGACATTACCGCTCGCCAGCATTCTGGAAGGCGGCACCTGGGCCGCCGGCCGCGCCATTGCGTTTGCGCGCCGTCCCGATGGTTCGCCGCCGCTCAAGGTGATCAGCGACGGCACGGTGTTCTAACCCTCTCCCCATTGTTGGCAAGTAAGGCCGGTGGCAGCGGGTCGGGATTGCTATCGCCTAGCGCTTCACGCAATAGGACGACCGTGTTTGCGCCGCCAACGCGGCCTCCTGCTCGAAAAACACGTAACGGGTGTCGTAGCGCGGACACGCCAGAGCGGCACCTTGGGCGATGATCGCTCGATTGATGTCGGTGCCGTCGGCTGTGGTGCAATAGCCGACCTCGCGGCTATAGGTTTTTTCGCCGGTCAAGCGACAGGTCAGCGTCCCGGTGACGAGCGTGACCATCACCCGCCGGGCGTTCTCGCCGCGCGCTGTCCCCAGCTCGGCAGCATCGACGCCGTTTAGGCGTACCGTCGTGCCCGCGACGACGACGGTGTCACCGTCGATTACGCGGGCGGGGCCGCTGATGGTTGTCATGTGGGATACGGCATTGGCGTTCACCCAATGTCGTCCTGGGACTTCGCTGGCGACGTAAAGCACTACGGCTAAAAGGACTGCGATCACGGAGAGGCGATTGAGGAAGGCGCTGTCTTCATTCTCGGTGCGCTGCCCGAGGACACCGTACAGGCGCAGGCATACAAAGACCGCCAGCGCTGCGAAGATGATAATGGAAGTATCCACGTCGCCTTCCAATGGAGAGAAAAGACAAGGTGGTACTAGATTTGAAGCAGGCGTTCTTGTTTTCCGCCGCCATTTATTTGTTAATCGATGCCACGGCTAGAGGGTACACCCCATCACCGCGATCGTTACGATAAGCAGCACCGTTTGCTCGTCTGTTATCAAGCCACATCGCCCAACGCCTTTGTGTGCGAGCTGGTGCAAAAATTAAACGCGATTCGCGAGTGGCAAATATCCTCACACCGGGCGGTCGCGCGGTCCCCGCGCACGGTCGGTGGGTCGCCATCCTTCGACGGTTCCCCGCCAGCAGCTACGACTAACATCGTCCTTGTTAGACGCAGCGCATCATCGTCGCCGCGCGTCATCGCCAACAAGCGCGAGTGTAGATTGGCGGCATCGCGCCGTCACGTCATCACCATCAAGCGCAGCGTCACGACAGCAGCAACAGGCGCGCGCAGCGTCGCGACGACGGCGGCAGCGGCGCCAAGACGGCGGCCGGCGCGCGCGTCAATGACAAGCGACACGTCGCGCAAGCCGGTTAGGACGGCCGCAGAGAGGCCGGGGCGCGAAGGGCCGCGGGAACACCGGGCAGGGCCGCACCAGCGCACGGGCGAGGCCGTAGGAAGGCCGTAGAGCGCGGCCGGGCGACAGGCTACAAGGGCGCCGGGCGAGGCCGCCAGCGTATCCACAGGAGCCGCCGGGCATTCCAAAAGCGCTTCGGGACACAACGGAAGACAATAAAAACCTAACGACGTCATTCCGTTAGGTTTTTTCTCGCGATCAGGCTCCCGCAATGGGAGAATGGAAGAAGCATCGGCTCGCATAGTTCAACAAAGTGCATTTCGTCAGGAGCATTACATGGAAGGCGTCACGATCGTCGATCATCCGCTGGTGCAGCACAAGCTGACGCTGGTGCGGGACAAATCCATCTCGACCAAGTCGTTTCGCGAGCTGATCAAGGAGATCGGCATGCTGCTGTGCTACGAGGTGACGCGCGACCTGCCGCTCGCGGACACCGTCATCGAGACGCCGCTGGCGACGATGCACTCGGCCAAGATCGCCGGCAAGAAGCTGGTGTTCGTGCCGATGCTGCGCGCCGGCACCACCTTCGTCGACGGCATGATGGACCTGGTGCCGACCGCGCGCGTCGCGCATATCGGCCTCTACCGCGAGCCGGAGAGCTTTGCCGCGGTCGAGTATTTCTTCAAATCGCCGTCAGACCTCCACGAGCGCCTCGCGATCGTGGTGACGCCTGTCGTCGCTACCGCCAACACGGCCGTCGCCGCCATCGACCGGCTGAAGGAGCGCGGCGCCAGGGACATTCGCCTGGCCTGCCTGATCGCAGCGCCTGAGGGCCTCGAGCGGCTGCGCGGGCTGCATCCTGATGTGCCGATCTGGACCGCCGCGGTCGACGAAGGTCTCGACGAGAACGGCTTCATCCTGCCCGGCCTCGGCGACGCCGGCGATCGCGCCTACGGAACGCGATAGTTAGATTTTCCCGCTGCCGCAGATCAGCTTCAGCGCCTGCCATTCCTTGTCGGTCAGCAGCGGCGGGCCGCTGACAGGACGATCTTCCTTCGTCATGCGGGCGAGGCGGTCCTCGGTCAGCGGATGGCTGGCGAGGATATTCGTCAGACCGGAGCCGCCTTCCTTGCCGGTGATGCGGAACATCAGCTCGGCCGCAGGCTTTGGCGAGCGGCCGAGCTTGTGCATGATCTCGATCGCGAACGTATCCGCAGCGGTCTCGGCCTCGCGCGAATAGGAAGCCTCGACCACGCTACGCGAGGCGAAGATCACGGCGGAGGAGCCGGTGACGTCGCCGAACAAGAGGCCGATCAGGAACGACGTGCCGCCGTTGTAGATCAGCCCGCGCATGTTGTCGTAGTGCTTGAGATGGCCAAGCTCATGGGCGAGGATGCCGGCAATCTCGTCGGGGTTCTCCGCCTTGTCGAGCAGGCCCTTCAGCAGGTACACCTTGCCGCCCGGCAGTGCGAAGGCGTTCGGCACCGAGGTCGGCAGCACACCGGCGGTCATGGAATCGTCGTCGAGGCCGGCGGCATCGCGCAGGCGGTTGACGAGTTTTGTGAACGCGGCCTTGCCCGCGGGGTCTTCGCAGACGTTGCGGCCGAAGATGGTTTTCACCTGGACTTCCGACGCATCGCCAATGCGCCGCTCGATCGGTTTCGGCACCAGCGGCGCGAGACGGTCGGCGGCGAGCGGCACGCCGAACAGCACGACGCAGACGATGGAGACGGCAGCCGCCACCGACCAGCCGACGATCTTGGCGATACCGCGGCGCGAGGTCTGGTGCTCGTCGAGACGGGGGCAGCGGGCAATCACATCCGCCGCCAGGGCGGCGTCGCGGATCTCGAGCCGCGCCAATGGCGGCGCGGAGGTCGAGGCGAGACGCAGGACGCCAGCGGGACTGTCGGCGCGGCGGATGTCGGCATAGGCCCAGCGCACCGGCGTTCCGCCCTCCTCGACGATCTCGAGCGCATCGCCGAGCGTCAGGGAGACCTGCCGCCTGCGGCTCGACACGCCGTCGAAGAAGATGGTCGGCTTGGCCGGCTGCGCCGGGGCCTCGGTAGACAACTCACTCACAGCTCAGAATCCCGCGACATCGAGCCCGTCGGCAAAGCCTTCGCCGAGCGCGCTGGCAAGCTCGCCGCTGCCGCGCACGTCCGCAGCGGCCGCGATGTTGTGCACCTCGACGGTCTCCAGCACCTTGGCCCAGAGATCACGCTGAAGATAGACGCGCATCACGATGTTGATGGCAAGGGCGACCGCGAAGTAACCGATGACCATGATCACCAGCATCGGGATGCTCTTGGCGGGATCGCCGGGCCCGAACAGCTGCTCGGCCGAAAGGCCGCTCAGCTGGACGACCAGCGCGGTGGCGCCTCCGAGATAGGCGCCGAAGATCATCGAGAGCAGCACCCACCAGCCGATCACCTTCCAGTACAGGCCGTAGAACGCGTTGTGCGGCAATTCCGAGGACAGGCTGACGCCGCCGATGCGGATGCCGTCGAGCCACCAGCGCCACTCGCGCGCCTTGAACTCGGCATAGAAGAACGGCGCGAGCGGAAAGATGATCAGCGCGATCGGGCTGAGCAACCACAGCCACCAGCCGCGCTTGAAGAAGGTCCAGCCGTTGCCCTCGAAATCGCCGCGCAAATCGCCGTAATGGGTGTGCCGCATCTTGTAACGTTCGAGTGAAGCCTCGCGCCAGGGCAACGCCAGGCCGAGGGTCAGGAACACCAGGAGGCCCCACGCCATGGCGCGGAACGCATAGGCCCAGCCCGAGCCGTCCATCCAGAACCGCACGCCGCGCCAGACCGTGCGCGTCAGGCGATAGCGCCGCGCGCGAAAGATCGCGAACTGGCCGAAGGCGTAGAAGCTGATGAACAGCGGCGTCGAGGCAAACCCCTGCCAGCGCTCGAACTCGATGCCGATGAGGAAGTAGGCCAGATAAATCGGCACCAGGATCGCGAGTGCGAACAGGAAGCCGATCAAGAGCTCCTTGCCCCGGCCGGTATATTCGGCGGCGTCGCCGTCGATCGCGGTATGCGTCCACAGATGACGCCGGATGTCGGTGACCAGCCAGAACCGGTAGAAGCCGAAGGTGACGAGCTCCAGCATGGCACCCTTGGTGACCATTTTGCGGAACTCGGAGCGGTCGCCGCTGAACTCCACGCGCGTCGGCGGCAGCGGCGGCGGGACCGGTTCGGAGCCAATGGGGGCCCATTGCATGTCGTTCACGGCGGCAACCTCGGGGTGCGGACCTGTCGGGATCAAACTTATAGATCAGAGATTGGTCGATCCCCAAGATGGGCGGGTTCGATTTACCCCGATTCCAGGTCGATTTCTTGCATGATTTCATGACGAACGGCGTGCGGCAGGTCACGCCGGCGGATGTCCCGTAGCCCGGATGGAGCGCAAGCGTAATCCGGGTTTCGAGCCACCATTGGCACTGTCCCGGATTTCGCTTCGCTCCATCCGGGCTACGCTCCCGCCCTCTCGCAAGGGTTGGATGTGGCAAAACTCTCCCTTGCTCCGGCGCAGACAACCGGCTGTAATTGCAAATCAAATACCGCAGCGCAGAATTCAAAAAAGACGCGCGGAGGAATGCCAGGGAGAACGGTCATGCATGGGACCATGGAGAGCGCGTCCAAGCTCGACGCACTTCGCGAGCGCGCGTCGACATTGCCGCTGGAGCAGTTCGATCCGGGCGATCCGGAGCTGTTCAGGACCGATACGTTCTGGCCGTATTTCGATCGCCTGCGCCGGGAAGATCCCGTGCACTACTGCAAGGACTCGATGTTCGGGCCGTACTGGTCGGTGACGCGCTACAACGACATCATGGAGATCGAGACCAACCATTCGGTGTTCTCCTCCGCTTCCGCGCTCGGCGGCATCACCATCCGCGACATCGATCCGGATCTGCGCCGCGAGAGTTTCATCTCGATGGATCCGCCGCGCCACGCCGCCCAGCGCAAGACCGTGGCGCCGATGTTCACGCCGACGCATCTGGACAATCTCGCGCTCAACATCCGCAAGCGCTCGGCCGAGTGCCTGGACAATCTTCCCCGCGGCGAGATGTTCGACTGGGTCGACCGCGTCTCGATCGAGCTCACCACGCAGATGCTCGCGGTGCTGTTCGACTTCCCCTGGGAGGACCGCCGCAAGCTGACGCGCTGGTCGGATATCGCCACCACCATTCCCGGTCCCGACGGCCTCGTCGCCACCGAGGACGAGCGGCAGGCCGAGCTGACGGAATGCGCGGGCTATTTTGCCCGCCTCTGGAAGGAGCGCATCGAACAGCCGCCGAAGAGCGACCTCCTGTCGATGATGGCGCATGGCGCCGCGACGCGTGACATGGACGCCAAGAACTTCCTCGGCAATCTCGTCCTCTTGATCGTCGGCGGCAACGACACCACGCGCAACACCATGTCGGGCTCGCTTCTCGCGCTGAGCCAGCATCCGGAGCAGTATCGCAAGCTGCGCGAAAACCCTGCCTTGCTCGACAGCTTCGTCCCCGAAGTGATCCGCTGGCAGACGCCGCTGGCGCATATGCGGCGCACCGCGCTCTCCGACTTCGCGTTCCGCGGCAAGCAGATCAAGAAAGGTGACAAGGTCGTGATGTGGTACGTCTCCGGCAACCGGGACGAAGAGGCGATCGAGAAACCTTACGATTTCATCATCGACCGCGCGCGGCCGCGCACGCATCTCTCCTTCGGCTTCGGCATCCACCGCTGCGTGGGCCTCAGGCTTGCTGAACTCCAGCTCAAGATTATTTGGGAGGAGATCCTCAAGCGTTTCGACCATATTGACGTGGTCGGCGAACCCAAGCGGGTCTATTCGAGTTTCGTGAAGGGGCTTGAGGCGTTGCCGGTGAAGATTGCGGCGTAAACGAAGAACTCCCCCTCTCCCCGCATCCGCCTTCGCTGAAGCTACGGCGTGACAGGGCGGGGAGAGGCGAAGGAAGCACCAACTGGAGCCACGACCATGAACATCCAAGCGCCGGTTAAAGTGGACAGGGCCGAACGCATGCGCAGGGCGCGCGAGGAAGCCTATGCGACGCCGCTGGCGCAATTTCATCCCGGCGCCCCACGGCTGTTCCAGGACGACACGCTGTGGCCGTGGTTCGAGCGGCTGCGCAAGGAAGAGCCGGTACATTACTGCACCAACGCGCCAATCGAGCCGTACTGGTCGGTGGTGAAATACAACGACATCATGCATGTCGACACCAACCACGGCATCTTCTCGTCGGACTCCACACTCGGCGGCATCTCGATCCGCGACGTGCCGGAAGGCTACGACTATCCGAGCTTCATCGCGATGGACCAGCCCCGGCATTCGGCGCAGCGCAAGACGGTGTCGCCGATGTTCACGCCGACACACCTGGACGAGCTGGCAAAGCTGATCCGCCAGCGTTCGCAGACCGTGCTGGACAATCTGCCGCGCAACGAGACCTTCAATTTCGTCGAGCGCGTCTCGATCGAATTGACCACGCAGATGCTGGCGACCCTGTTCGACTTCCCCTGGGAGGAGCGGCGCAAGCTGACGCGCTGGTCCGACGTCTCCACCGCGCTGCCCAAGAGCGGCATCGTCGCCTCGGCCGAGGAGCGCCGCCGCGAGATGGACGAGTGCTACGCCTACATGTCCAGGCTCTGGAACGAGCGCGTCAACTCCGCGCCGCGCAACGACCTCTTGTCGCTGATGGCCCATAACGACGCCACACGGCACATGGACCCCGACAACCTCATGGGCAACATCATCCTGCTCATCGTCGGCGGCAACGACACCACGCGCAACACCATGACCGGCTCGGTGCTGGCGCTGAACGAGAACCCGGAGCAGTACGACAAGCTCCGCGCCAACCCTGAAATGATCGATTCCATGGTGCCCGAGGTGATCCGCTGGCAGACGCCGCTCGCGCATATGCGGCGCACCGCGCTTGCCGATACCGAAATCGGCGGCAAGCACATCAAGAAGGGCGACCGCGTCGTGATGTGGTACGTCTCGGGCAACCGCGACGACGAGATGTTCGAGAACCCCAACGAGTTCATCATCGACCGCCCGCGCCCGCGCACGCACCTTTCGTTCGGCTTCGGCATCCACCGCTGCGTCGGCATGCGGCTTGCGGAGCTGCAGTTGCGGATCGTCTGGGAGGAGATGCTGAAGCGGTTCGACCGCATCGAGGTGGTCGGCGAGCCCAAGCGGATCTATTCGAGCTTTATCAAGGGGTATGAGTCACTGCCGGTGAGGATTCCGGCCTGAGACGAGGACGCGCGGCGCGCCCAACTTTGTCCCCTCACCCTGAGGAGCCTGCGAAGCAGGCGTCTCGAAGGGCGAGGCCACCGGCCGGGCCTTCATCCTGCGAGACGCGCGCAAGAGCGCGCCCCTCAGGATGAGGAACTGGCACCTCCAGCTATAAAATTCCGGCATGACAGATCGCGCCAGATGCGAAGGCAAGATGGCGCGCGACTGTTCTACGACACAGCATCTAATTCAACTTGATGTCCCACACGCCTTCCTTGCGGCAGGCGGCGACTTCCTCGCGCAGAAGCGCGGTGATGGCGAGCGAGGCCGTCGAGGCCGGGCGGTCGATTGGAGAAGCGAAAATGAGCTCGCGCGTCATCGGCTTGGACACGGCGGTGGTTTCCAGCCGCCCCTCCGCGACCTCGCCGTGGACCGACGAGGGCGGCAGCAGCGCGAAACCGAGCCCTTCCTCGACGAGGCTCGTCAGCACGCGGAACGAATCCGCCTCCAGCTGGACGTCGAGCTTGATCTTGCGCTGGGCGGCGGCGTGCTCGATCAGCGCGCGGAGGCCGTGAGAATGACTGGGCAGCACCAGGCGTTGCCGGAGCAGCCAGCCGATGTCGACGTTCTTCTTGCGCGCGAGGCCGCAGCCGCGCGGGCCGACGGCGACGATGTTGTCGCGGCCGAGGCTCTGCACATTGAGGTGCAGATCGGCCGAGCGGCCGTAGAGGATGGCGAGATCCATCTCGCCGCGATGCAGCCATTCGACCAGATGGCCGCTGTAGCTCTCGACAATGCGCAGCGAGATGCCGGGAAACTTTTCGACGCAGCGCCGCGCAAAGCGCGCCGACAGCACGCAGCTCACGGTCGGAACCAGGCCGAGCACGACCTGGCCGGACGGCGGCCCCTTGGCCGACTGGATGTCGTCGCGGATCTGATCGATCTGCCGCACGATGCCGGAAGTGCGCGCGAGCAAAAGACGCCCGGCCTCGGTCAGCACCATGCCGCGGCCGTTGCGGGTGAACAGCTCGGTGCGCAGCTCGTGTTCCAGCAGCTTGATCTGCCTGGACAGCGCCGGCTGCGCCACGCGCAGCGTGTCGGAAGCCTTGGAGAGGCTGCCGAGCTCCGCCACGCAACTGAAGGTCCTGAGCTGCCGGAAATCCATGCTTGCCAATCCTGGAAGGCTACTCCATACGCTATAGCAAATGAGCATAGGGGGCGGGCGTTGTTTTCACAACGCCTGAGGATCGGCCGGCGTTATCTTAACTGCCGCTACATACGGGAAACGCCATGAGTGAAGAACACCACACCGAAGATCACGCCGACATCCGCGAAGCCGTCGCCAAGCTCTGTGCGCAGTTTCCCGGCGAATACTGGCGCAAGCTCGATCGCGAGATGGCCTATCCCAAGGCCTTCGTCGATGCGCTCACCGAGGCCGGCTATCTCTCGGTGCTGATCCCCGAGGAATATGGCGGCGCGGGGCTGAAACTGTCCGCCGCGGCGGCGATCCTGGAAGAGATCCAGCGCGCGGGCTGCAACGGCGGCGGCTGCCACGCCCAGATGTACACGATGGGCACCGTGCTGCGGCACGGCAATGCCGAGCAGAAGGCAAAATACCTGCCGAAGATCGCGAGCGGCGAATTGCGCCTGCAGGCGTTCGGCGTCACCGAGCCGACCAGCGGCACCGATACCTCCTCGCTGAAGACCTTTGCGCGCAAGGAAGGCAACGACAGCTATATCGTCAACGGCCAGAAGATCTGGACCAGCCGCGCCGAGCATTCCGATCTGATGGTGCTGCTGGCGCGCACTACGCCGAAGGAGCAGGCCAAGAAGCGCACGGATGGTCTCTCCGTCTTCATCGTCGACATGCGCGAGGCCAAGAACAATGGCCTGGAGATCCGCCCCATCCGCACCATGATGAACCACGCCACCACCGAAGTGTTCTTCACCGACATGAAGGTGCCGGCGGAGAATCTGATCGGCGAGGAAGGCAAGGGCTTTCGCTACATCCTCTCCGGCATGAATGCCGAGCGTATCCTGATCGCGGCCGAATGCATCGGCGACGCCAAATGGTTCATTGCCAAGGCGACGAACTACGCCAAGGAGCGCAGCGTTTTCGGCCGTCCCATCGGCCAGAACCAGGGCATCCAGTTCCCGATCGCCAAGGCCTATGCCTCGATGCGAGCGGCCGAATTGATGGTGAAGGAGGCCACGCGCAAATACGAGGCCGGGCTCGACTGCGGCGCAGAGGCCAACATGGCCAAGATGCTGGCGGCGGACGCGTCCTGGGAAGCGGCGAATGCCTGCATCCAGACCCATGGCGGCTTTGGCTTTGCCGAGGAATACGACGTCGAGCGCAAATTCCGCGAGACGCGGCTGTACCAGGTGGCGCCGATCTCGACCAACCTCGTGCTGTCCTTCGTCGCCGAGCATGTGCTCGGCATGCCGCGCTCGTACTGAGGTTGCACCATGGGAGCACTTGACGGGATCAGGGTGATTGCGGTCGAGCAGGCGGTGGCGGCGCCGTTCTGCTCCTCGCGCCTTGCGGATGCCGGCGCGGAGGTGATCAAGATCGAGCGGCCCGAAGGCGATTTCGCCCGCGGCTATGACGCGGCAGCCAAGGGCCAGAGCAGCTATTTTGTGTGGCTCAACCGCGGCAAGCAGTCGGCGGTGGTCGATCTCGCGACAAAGGAAGGCTGCGCCGAGCTGGAGAAGCTGATCGCAAGCGCCGACGTGCTGATCCAGAACTTGAAGCCCGGCTCGATGGACAAGCTCGGCTTCTCCCGCGAGCGGCTCTTGAAGGACTATCCGAAGCTGATCTCGTGCACGATCACGGGCTATGGCGACGAAGGCCCTTACGCCCATCGCAAGGCCTATGACTTGCTCATCCAGGCCGAGAGCGGCCTTGCCTCGATCACCGGCAATCCCGACGGCGCCTCGCGCGTCGGCATGTCTATCGTGGATGTTGCGACAGGCGCGACCGCGCACGCGGCAATCCTGGAAGCGCTGATCGGGCGCGGGCGCACCGGCAAAGGCGCCGACATCCGCATCTCCATGTTCGACGTGATGGCGGACTGGTGCACCGTGCCGCTGCTCAATGCAGAGGCCGGCAATCCGCCGAAGCGCATGGGTCTGCGCCATCCCTCGATCGCGCCCTACGGCGTGTTCACCTCGCAGGACGGCAAGGACATATTGATCTCGATCCAGAGCGAGCGGGAGTGGAAGACGCTGTGCGCGAAGGTGCTGGATCAGCCGGACCTCCCCGCCGATCCCCGCGTCGCCAACATGGTCGAGCGCGTACGCAACCGCGACTTCACCGACAAGACGGTCGCCGACATCTTCGGCAGGATGACGCGCGACGAGCTGCTCAAGCGGCTATCCGATGCCGACATCGCCTTTGCCGAGGTCAACACCATGGCCGACCTCACCAGCCATCCGCATCTGCGCCGCATCGAGGTCGACACGCCGAACGGCCGCGTCAGCTATCCCGCGCCGGCGCCGATCATCGTCGGCGAGGCGCGCAGCTATGGCGCCGTGCCCGCGATCGGCGAAAATCCCAAGAAGTAACAGAGCGAGGCGTCATGACCGAGAAGCTCGACATCGATCATTTGCGGCAATGGATCGGCCGCAGCGCGGAGGCCACCGACATCGTCACCGCGCAGCTCGTCATGGGTCTGCGCGCGACGCTGTTCCAGGAGGTCGGCGAGCCCAAGGCGGGCGACGCCGCGCCCTTCACGGTGCACTGGTGTCTGGCACAGCCGGTGTTCCCGATGTCGATGCTGGGACCCGACGGCCACCCGACCCGCGGCGGCTTCCTGCCGCCGGTGCCGCTGCCGCGCCGGATGTGGGCCGGCGGCGAGATCGAGTTCTTGCAACCGCTGCAGGTCGGCGATGAATCGACGCGGACCTCGCGCATTGCCGACGTGCAGGTGAAGACGGGATCGACCGGCACGCTGTGCTTCGTCTCGGTCGAGCACAGCATCTCCAGTCCACGCGGCGTCGCCATCCGCGAGCGGCAGGACATCGTCTATCGCGAGATGACGAGCAGCGCGCCCACTGGCGCCAAGGCGCCGCCTCCACCGCCGAAGGCCCAGCACCGCGAGACCCATGTCTCCGATCCCGTGCTGCTGTTTCGCTATTCCGCGCTGACCTTCAACGGCCACCGCATCCATTACGACCGCGACTACGTGACCAAGGTCGAGGGTTATCCGGGCCTGATCTTCCACGGGCCGTTGCAGGCCGCGCTCATCATCGAGATGGCGGCGAAGCTGCACGGCGGCAAGGCGCCGAAGAAGTTCACCTATCGCGGGCTTCAGCCGCTGTTCGAGGGCACGGAGTTTTCGGTCAACGCCAATGACAGCGGCGAGAGCATGGAGCTGTGGACCGCGAACGCGGAAGGGCAGCCGACGATGAAGGGCACGGCGGTGTGGTGATACATACACCGTCATTCCGGGACGGTCCGTAGGACCGGACCCGGAATCTCGAGATTCCGGGTTCGCTTCGCGCCCCGGAATGACGAACCAAGCAATAAGCACACGGGGACGGAAACCATGGCCAAGAACGGCAAGACCGGCAGCAAGTCCGTCACCGTGAAGCAGGCAACGCTCGACCTGCTGCGTTCCTTCGGCATCGACAGGGTGTTCGGCAACCCCGGCTCGACCGAGTTGCCGTTCCTGAGCGACTGGCCCGACGACATCGACTATGTGCTGGCGCTGCAGGAAGCCTCCGCCGTCGGCATGGCCGACGGCTACGCGCAGGCGACGCGCAATGCCGGGTTCGTCAATTTGCATTCGGCGGCCGGCGTCGGCAACGCGCTCGGCAACATCTACACCGCACACCGCAACCAGACGCCGCTGGTGATCACCGCCGGCCAGCAGGCGCGCTCGATCCTGCCCTTGCAGGCGTTCCTCTATGCCGAGCGTGCGTCGGAATTCCCCCGGCCTTATGTGAAGTACAGCGTCGAGCCGGCGCGGCCCGAGGACGTGCCGGCCGCGATCGCGCGGGCCTATTACACCGCGATGCAGCCGCCGTGCGGGCCGACCTTCGTGTCGATCCCGATCGACGACTGGGCGCATGCAACCGTGCCGGTCGAGGCCCGCAAGGTCAGCCGCGAGATCGGACCTGAGCTTGACCCGATGAAGGCGCTGGTTGCCGCGCTCGGTTCCGCCAAGCACCCTGCCCTCGTCGTCGGCCCCGGCGTCGACCGCGCCGGCGCGGTCGACCTGATGGTGCGCGTGGCCGAGAAGGCCAAGGCCAGCATCTGGGTCAGCCCGTTCTCGGCGCGCTGCTCGTTCCCCGAGCGGCATCCGCAATTCGCGGGCTTTTTGCATGCCTCGCCCGCGCAGCTGTCCGACGCACTGCGCGAGCATGACCTCGTCGTCGTCATCGGCGCGCCGGTGTTCACCTTCCACGTCGAGGGCCATGCCGCGATCTTTGACGGCGGCGCGACGATCTTCCAGATCACCGACGATCCCGACGCTGCCGCCGTGACGCCCGTCGGCACCAGCATCATCGCGACGATGAAGCCGGCACTGAGCCTGCTGCTTGACCTCCTCCCTGAGAGCAAACGCGCCACGCCCAAAGGTCGCATGCTGCCGCCGGCGCCGCAGGCCGCCGATCCGCTGCCGGTCGAATTCCTGCTGCATTCGCTGTCGCAGTCGATGCCTGACGGCGCATCGCTGGTCGAGGAAGTGCCCTCGCATCGACCGGCGATGCAGAAATTCCTGCCCATGCGCGGCCAGGACAGCTTCTACACCATGGCGAGCGGCGGCCTCGGCTACTCCCTGCCCGCCGCCGTCGGCATGGCGCTGGGCAAGCCAAAGAGCCGCACGGTCTGCCTGATCGGCGACGGCTCGGCGATGTATTCGATCCAGGCGCTATGGACGGCGGCGCAGCGCAAGCTGCCGCTGACCGTGGTCGTCATCAACAATTCCGGCTACGGCGCCATGCGCTCGTTCAGCCGGGTGATGCAGGTGCGGAACGTGCCGGGGCTGGAGCTGCCGGGGATTGACTTCGTGCGGCTTGCCGAAGGCATGGGATGCGATGCGGTGCGCGTGACGAAGGCCGCGGAGCTCGGCGAAGCGCTCAAGCGCGGGATGGCGTTCGAGGGCACGAGCCTGGTGGAGGTCGTCGTGGATTCCGCGGTGCCGGTGCTGTACGGACAGAAGCATTGAGGTGTCGTCCCGGCGAAGGCCGGGACCCATACCGCGTGATCTATCGGTCCTAGCGCAGGTGCTAGTACCGATAGGTCAATAGCGACCGGTCTTCGCCAAACTTCTCCCTGGGGTTATGGGTCCCGGCCTTCGCCGGGACCACACTGAATTTGTGGCACCCCCGAAACTACGACGCCAAAAATCCCCCGTCCGCCGCCAGCACGTGGCCGACGACATACGACGACGCATCCGACGACAGCCACACCACGGCCTCCGCCACCTCCTCCGGGCTCCCCATCCGCCGCAGCGGCAGGCCTGCACTGACAGTTGCGACATCGCCGACGCCGGCGCGCAGCATCATGTCGGTGACGACGCGGCCGGGCGCGACGGCGTTGATGCGGATGCCGCGCGGGGCGTTCTCCATCGCCGCCGAGCGTGTCAGCGAGATCGCGGCGGCCTTCGAGGCCGAATAGAGCGAGAAGCCGGGATTGGGATTGCGCATGCCGCTGACGGAGGCATTGACGACGATGCTGCCGCGGCCCTGTGCCAACATCGCCGGCAATTGATGCCGCAGGCACAGGAACAGCGCACGGACATTGGTGTCGAACACGCTGTCGTAGATGTCGGTGCCCTGCTCTTCCAGAGGCGCGCGGCGCTCCTGGAAGCCGGCATTGTTGAAGGCGACGTCGAGACGGCCGCAACGTTCAATGGCGGTGCGCACCAGCCGTTCGACCTCGTCCTCGCGCGTGATGTCGGTCTTGAGCGCGATCGCCTCCGTGCCGAGCTCGCGGCACGCCGCGGCGGTTGCCTCGATCTCGGCTTCGCGCCGGCCGGCAATGATGACCGCTTCCGCCCCTTCGGACGCCATCCGCAACGCCGTAGCGCGGCCGATGCCGCTGCCACCGCCCGTGACCAGGCAGACCTTGCCGCTCATCCGCATCCCGGTTGGCAGAGTTCCGCTCATGGTCGACTCCAAAACGCTTGCATGCGCCGCTTTGCGCATATAGTTGTATGATACAACTATATGCGGAGAGTCAAGATGGCCGAGCTTTCGCTGATCGACGACATCCGCGCCGCCTCGCGGCTGATGGTGCGCGAGCTCGGCTTCATGGACGCGACGGTGGCGGCCTCGGACTATCCGCCTTCGGCCGTGCACACGATCCTGGAGATCGGCATCCGCGGTCCCATGACGTCGGGCGAGCTCGGCGATTTCCTGCGGCTGGAGAAATCCAGCGTCAGCCGCCTGGTGCGCAAGCTGATCGATTGCGGCGAGCTGCGTGAAACGCCGGACGCGCTTGATGCACGCAGCAAGCTGTTGTCGCTGACGGCGAAGGGACGGCGCACGCTGGAGGGCCTGCATGCGTTCGGCCGTCAGCAGGTGCGTGGCGCGCTGGCGGCATTGACGGCGGCGGAGCAGCGCACGGTGCGCGAGGGGATGATGCTTTATGCGCGGGCTCTGAGAGAGAGCCGGGTGGAGGAAGTGGTGGTGGCGTAAGTCTCATCGTCGTCCCGGCCTAGTGCGCAATTGCGCACTAGGCCGGGACGACCGCGGAATGTTTGGCGCAAGCGTGCGTGACCTAACGGTCACTTCCCGAACTCTTCCCGCATCTTCGCCTGGATCTTGGCCATGCCGCCGATCCAGCGGTCGTAGTTCTCGGTCTTCTTGCGCATATAACCGAGCACCTGCGGGTGCGGCAGGATCAGGAAGGTCTCCTGCTCGAGGCCGGCAAGCACGTCCTTTGCGACCTGCTCGGGCGTCAGGTCGCCGTCGCCGGATTGCGGGCCCTTGGGGATCGAGCGGAGCATGTTGGTGTCGACGCCCTGCGGGCAGAGGATCGAGACCTTGATGTTGTGGGCCTTGTGCGAGATCGCGAGGTTCTCGGCAAAACCCACCGCGGCGTGCTTCGTCGTCGAATAAGCGGGGCTGCCGACCTGCGACAACAGGCCCGCGGCCGAGATCGTGTTGAGGAAATAGCCGCCGCCACGCGCCTTCATGCGGGGGATGAGATGCCGCGCCGCATAGACATGCGCCATGACGTGGATCGCCCAGCTGCGCTGCCAGGGCTCGTCGGAGGCGCCGCCGGCATTGACCGACATCGGATCGAAGCCGCCGCCGATGCCGGCATTGGAACAGAACAATTCGATCGGACCGAACTGCCGCTCGGTTTCCTCGATGACGTGGGCGATATCCTTTTCCTGCGCGACATCGCATTTGAATGCCGCGCCATCGACCATGGCAGCGACCGCCCGCGCATTGGCGGCATCCATGTCCGCAACGACGACCTTGGCGGCGCCCGCTTTGTGAAAGGCCTCGCATAGCGCCCTTCCGATGCCGTTGGCGCCGCCCGTGACGACCACGACCTTGCCGGTCACCTGCATGCGACGTCTCCCCTTGTCTTGTATTGTATTGTCTTGTACCGCTTTATACCGCGCCGCTTATTCCGCGTCGCGGGTTCTGCTCAGCTCAACACGAGATCGAGCACCGCGGTATAATGGCATGCCGCGCCGGCCAAGACAAAGCCGTGCCAGATCGCATTCTGGAAGCGCAGCCGCCGCCAGGCGTGGAAGATCACGCCAAAGCTGTAGAGCAGGCCGCCCGCAAGGATGAAACCGAGCACCAGCGCAGGCAGCGCCTCGACCACGGGGCCATAGAGCATCACCCCGCTCCACCCCATCGCCAGATAGATGCCGACCGAGACGCGGTCGAACCGGCCGGGATAAAAAAGCTTCAGCACGATGCCGAGGAAGGCGACGCACCAGACGCCCGCGAGCAGCACCAGCGCGAACACGCTGTTCTTCAGCTCCAGGATGAACGGCGTATAGGTCGCCGCGATCAGGAGATAGATGGCCGAATGGTCGAAGCGCCGCAGCAGCCATTTCGCCGGCGACACCGGCCAGAGATTATAGGTCGCCGACAGCACCAGCATCGAGAGCAGGCCGGCGACATAGATCGAGACGCCGACGATGTCGGTCGCCGTCGCATAGACCGCCGTCAACACCACCAGCACCGTCGCGGCGATGAGGCCGGCGAGGACGCCGATCGCGTGGATGACACCGTCGGCGATCAGCTCGGCGCGATCGTAATCCCAGCCGATCACGTCGGCGGCGGCGTGGACGGAGGAGGATGCGAACTGTTTCAACTGGAAGACGGTCATGGCAATCCGACAAAGCTTGAGGCAATGCCTTCTTCTATGGGTCTTTCGGGACCGGCGCGTCGTTCAAACGGCTGATTTGCCGACAAAGGCGGTGGAAGTATGAAAGCTTGATTTTCTTCAGGCAGTTGCCACCTTTGTGATTAATCCGTTTTGCGTATCCCTCGCCCGAGCCCCCTCACGTTCATATGGCATTCAGTTTCCAGGATATGGTCGAGGAGGCGCGGCTGTCAGCCCGGGCGCTGATCGACTATGGCGAGCATTTCTTCAATCCGACCGTGCGGCTTGGTGTCACCGGTCTGTCGCGCGCCGGTAAGACCGTATTCATCACCGCGCTGATCCATGGGCTGACACGCGGCGGTCGTTTCCCGGTGTTCGAGGCCTATGCCTCGGGCCGGATCGCGCGAGCGCATCTGGCGCCGCAGCCTGATGATGCCGTGCCACGCTTTGCCTATGAGAACCATCTGCGCGCGCTGGTCGAGGAACGGCGCTGGCCGAACTCCACCGTCGACATCAGCGAGCTCAGGCTCGTCATCGACTACCAGCGCCCGAACGGCGCCGACCGCACATTGACGCTCGACATCGTCGACTATCCCGGCGAATGGCTGCTCGACCTGCCGCTGCTGCAGAAGAGCTACGAGCAATGGTCCGCGGAAAGCCTGGCGCTGTCGCGCGAGGCGCCGCGTGCGCATCTTGCCAGCGAATGGCACGCCCATCTCGCAACACTCAAGCCCGAGGCACGCGAGGACGAGCAGGCGACGCTCACGGCCGCAAAGCTCTTCACCAACTATTTGCGCGCCTGCCGCGACGAGCGTTTTGCCATGAGCCTGCTGCCGCCCGGCCGCTTCCTGATGCCGGGCAGTCTCGCGGACACGCCGGCACTGACCTTTGCGCCGCTCGACGTGCCCGCGGGCGGACAGGCGCCCGAGAGATCGCTGTGGGCAATGATGGTGCGCCGCTTCGAGGCCTACAAGGACGTCGTAGTGCGGCCGTTCTTCCGCGATCATTTTGCGCGGCTCGATCGCCAGATCGTGCTCGCCGATGCGCTCGCCGCATTCAACTCAGGCCCTGAGGCGCTGCACGATCTCGAAGCCGCACTCGCCGGCATTCTCGATTGCTTCAACATCGGCCGCAGCACGATTCTCTCCAGCCTGTTCCGGCCGCGCATCGACCGCATCCTGTTCGCGGCAACCAAAGCGGATCACCTGCATCATTCCAGCCACGACCGGCTCGAGGCCGTGCTGCGCCGCGCGGTCTCGCGTGCTGTCGCGCGTGCCGAAGATACCGGCGCGGCGATCGACGTCGTCGCGCTCGCTGCGGTGCGCGCCACGCGCGAGGCTCAGGTGGCGCATGGCCGCGACAAATTGCCGTCGATCCTGGGAACACCGGCCGCGGGCGAGAGCGCCAACGGCGAGCTCTTCGACGGCAACACGGAGGTTGCGACCTTTCCGGGCGATTTGCCGCTGGATCCCGAGCCGCTGTTCAACGGCGGGGACGCCTTTCGTGGCCTCTCCACAGAGGCAGCGGAGAAGAGCGATTTCCGCTTCCTGCGCTTCCGCCCGCCCAAGCTCGAACGCGAGGGAACGGACGAGCCCGCGCTGCCACATATCCGCCTCGACCGTGCCTTGCAGTTCCTGATCGGAGACAAGCTCGCATGAACGACCGATCGAAGCCACGGCGGCCGGCCACGTTCCGGCTCGACGATCCCGGCGTCGTCGTCACCGAAACCGACGAGACCAGCCGCCTCGCCCGCGCCACCATCCAGATCACGCCGGAGCACGATCCTCAGGCGCTGCCGGTGCCGGTTCAAGCCGCGCTGCCGGCGCGGCGCGGCTTTCCCTGGGGCACGGTGTTCTGGTCGGGGCTTGCGGGATTGACGCTGCTCGGCACCGGGCTCGGTGTCGTGCATCTGATCGAGGACCTGTTTGCGCGCAGCGAAACGCTCGGCTTCGTCGGGCTCGGGTTGGCGCTCGTCACCGCGCTTGCGCTGGCGGTGGTGATCGGGCGCGAGGCGTTTGGCCTCGCACGCCTCGCGACGATCGAGAAGCTGCATGCGCGCGCAGCCGCGGTGCTGGCCAACGACGACCGCAAGGAAAGCCGCGTCATCGTTCAGGACCTCCTGAAGATCGCACACCAGAATCCGCAGCTTGCGCGCGCACGCGCCACGCTCGAGAGCCACACCGGTGAGATCATCGACGGCGCGGACATGATCCGCCTCGCCGAGCGCGAGTTGATGTCCCCGCTGGATGTCGAGGCGCGGCGGCTGGTGTCGTCAGCGGCGCAAAAGGTCTCGATCGTCACCGCGGTCTCACCACGCGCCGCGATCGACGTGCTGTTCGTGTTCGTCGCCGCGCTGCGCCTGATCCGCCAGCTCGCTTTTCTCTATGGCGGCCGGCCCGGCGCGCTCGGCATGATCCGCCTGCTCCGCCACGTCATAGCCCATCTCGCCATCACCGGCGGCATGGCCGCGAGCGACAGCCTGGTGCAGCAGATGCTCGGCCACGGCATCGCGGCAAAACTGTCGCAGCGGCTGGGTGAAGGCGTGCTGAACGGGCTGCTGACGGCGCGGCTGGGATTGGCCGCGATCGACGTGACGAGGCCGCTGCCGTTCGCCGCGCTGCCGCCGCCGAAACTGTCGGACTTGGCGACGGATCTTTTGCGGAAGAAGGAGGACGAGGAGTAGCGCGCCGCTCTTCCTTACCCTCCCCTGGTGGGGGGGGCGGCTCATATTGAGCGTAGCGAAATATGAGACGGGGTGGGGTGACAGTCTCTCCGCCCCGTACACTGCCCGCGTGGAGAGATCACCCCACCCCGCTCGCGCTGCGCGCGATCGACCCTCCCCCTCCAGGGGAGGGTAAGAGAGGGCGCTCTATCCAAGCGAAACTTTTTCGAATTCCCCCGCCAGCACCCTCCACCAAAACAGCGGCGAGTCCTTTGGCGGTGACAGCTCCGGGGTCCAGCCGGTGAGCTTTTCGATCACATAGGTATCCGTCAGAACGCCGCGCCAGCGGCGTTCGACTTCGCCGAGCTGCTCGCGTTTCGCGGGGATATTCTCCCACAGCGATGCGCGGTTGTCCGGCTCGCGCCCGACATAGATCCCCGCATGCCCCCTGATCTTGTCGATGCCGGGATCGCGGAAATCCTGGAAGCGGCCGCGCTCGTTGATCTCGATGACGGGCACGCGGCCCCGGAACAGCCAGCGCATCATGGCGTAGGTGCGGTAGTCCGTGGTCGCGATCCAGGTCGCGCCGGTTTCATCGAGGGCAGCCTGCGCGCGCGCCGCGACCTGCTCGTAGCCGGCTTCGGCGCCGATCGGATCGATCTTGCCGAGCAGATTCCAGGGCGCAGCGACGTAATAGAGGAACACGATGACGACGAAGGCGATGCCCGAGACGATCGCCGTCTTCACCCAGAACAGGCTCGACCGGATCATCCGCGCCGACCATTTTTCACGCGACAGCATGACGAGGTTCACGGCCGCAGCCGCAAAGCCCACTGGCCACATGAACATCGGCCAGGTGTCGCCGACCCGCAGCGTCAGCGATTTCACCAGGAAATAGACAAACGGCACCAGCACCGCGGTCGACAGCAGGATCGCGACCGGCTCGCGCGTGCGATAGCCGCGCCACGCGGTTATCACGAGGCCCGTCAGCACCACCGGCAGCATGACGAAGCCGACGAGGCCGAATTGCAGGCCGATGTAGTCACCGACCGTGCGCAGCGAGATGCCGTAATTGGTGGTGGCGCGCACGCCCTGGAAGCGGATCGAGGCCCAGTCGTGCTGAACGTTCCAGATCAGCACCGGCGAGAACACCGCGAGCGCGACCAGCACTGCGAGATAGGGATAAGGGCTGCGCAACCAGCGCCAGCGCCAGTCCGGCACCAGCAGAAAGGCGGCAATCGCCGGCGCGAACATGATCACGGTGAATTTCGACAGCATCGCGAGCCCGGCGAACAGGCCGGCCGCGAGCCACCAGCGGCCGTCGCCGCTTTGCGCCAGCCGCACCAGGGACCACACCATCGCCACGGCGAACGGGATCATGGCGACGTCGGGCGCGACCTTGGCCATCAGGAGGCCATAGTAGAGCGCGGCTTCCATCATGAGCACGACGACCACCATCGCACGTGCGTCACGCGTGAGGCGGCGGACGATGTCGGCGAGCAGCAGCTGCGTCACCAGCATCGCGACGATACCGCCGAAGCGCACCCCGAGCGGAGTGTCGCCGAAGATCGCGGTTCCGAAGCGGATCAGCCAGGCGATGCCGGGGGGATGATCGAGGAAGCTGAGCGCCGCCTCCTTCGACCAGGTCCAGTAATAGGCCTCATCCGTGCGCAGCTCGATCGCGGAGGCATAGACGATGCGAAGCACGGTCATTACCGCGATGATCAGCGCGGCAACAAGGATGAGCCGACGTTCGGCGCCGTCTGGCTTCTTGGAGATGTCGGGAGCGATCGTCACGGCCGCGCTTTTCCCCGACTTGGGAGGGGGAGTCAATGTAGGGCCCCGTCGTCCCGGGCAAGCGAAGCGCGACCCGGGACCCATAACCACAGGGAGGAGTTTGGCGAGAACTCGGAGTTGCCAGCCCGTCGCACAACCGCTGCCTGTGTTATGGGTCCCGAATCGGCGCGCGCCTGAGGGCGCGCTTGTACGGAACGACAACGGAGGTGGTGGGCAGCGCAAGTGCGCGCCTTTGCCCACCCTACGGTTCTGTCACCTTGCCGCGCATGTGATCGGGCCAGCTGTCCGCGGGCGGAATTAAACGCTAGGCTGGCTGTTCTCCTCCATGAACTGATAGAACCGAATCATGGCCACCGCTCCCGTCCACATGCCCGAACTCGTCCGCGCCACCAGCGTGCGGCAGGTGCGGCTCGTCTGCGGAATCATCCTGTTCTCTTATGTGGTCAGCCATTTCCTCAACCATGCGCTCGGCAACATCTCGGTCGACGCCATGGAGACCGGGGTCCACTACCACATGCTGTTCTGGCAGTTCCTGCCTGTCGCGATCGTGTTCTACACGGCGGCGCTGACCCATATGGGGCTCGGCGTCTACGCGCTGTACCAGCGTCGGCAGTTCCGCTGGAAGACGATCGAGCCGCTGCAGCTCGTGCTGGGGCTGAGCATCCCCGCCCTCGTCATGGCGCATGTGATCGGCGTGCGGCTGGGCCAGACGCTGTACGGACACCAGAAGCTCTACCCGCAAGAGCTCTATCTGTTCTTCATCGGCTCGCCCGGCCGGCTCTGGCAGATGACGATCCTGCTCCTGATCGCCTGGGTGCACGGCTGTATCGGCATCCATTTCTGGCTTCGGCTGAAGCCGTTCTTCACGCGCGCGGCGCCCTATCTGCTCGCGGCCGCCGTGCTGATCCCGACCCTGTCGCTGCTCGGAATCTACCAGGGCGGCCGCAGCGTCGAGATCGACGCCGACGACGGGGAATGGCGTGCGCACAATCTCACGCGCCGCCAGCTCGGCTCGGTCGCCGAAGCCAATACGCTCGACCGCATCACCGGCGGCCTCACCGCCGGATATTTCGGTCTGCTGGGGCTGGCGCTGGCGGCGCGCGGCGTACGGGCCTGGCGCGAGCGGCGCGGCGGCATGATTGCGCTGTCCTACGGCAACGGCAAGACCGTGCGCGTGCCAAAGGGCCTCTCCGTGCTGGAGGCGAGCCTGCGCCACAACGTGCCGCATGCCAGCGTCTGCGGCGGCCGCGCACGCTGCTCGACCTGCCGCATCCGCATCATCGGCGACCATGGCGCCCTGCCCCAGCCGTCGCAGCGCGAGGCCTTCGTGCTGGCCCGCGTCGGCACCGCCGATCCGTCGATCCGGCTTGCGTGCCAGTTGCGTCCGGACTCCGATCTCTCCTTCTTCCAGCTCTTCACACCCCACACGCATGCGGCGGACGGGCACGCCTCGACGCCGGCCAGGATCGGCCAGGAGCGCTATCTCGTCAGCCTGTTCGTGGACATGCGCGGCTCGACGCAGCTTGCCGAGAAGCGGCTGCCGTTCGACACCGTCTTCATCGTCAACCGCTTCCTCGGCGCGGTCTCGCAGGCCGTGATCGCGAACGGCGGCCAGCCCAACCAGTTCGTCGGCGACGGCATGCTGGCGCTGTTCGGGCTCACAGCCGATCCGCAAGAGGCCTGTCGGCAGGCCCTGAAGGCAGCCGCCAGCCTCGCTGCGAACATCGACGAGTTGAACCAGCTCCTCAGCCACGATCTGCGCCAGCCGATCCGCTTCGGCATCGGCATTCACGGCGGCGAGGTCATCATCGGCGACATCGGCTATCGCGATCACATCGTGTTCACGGCCCTCGGCGACGCCGTGAATGTCGCCGCCCGCCTCCAGGACATGACCAAGACGCTCGCCTGCGAGGCGATCGTCTCCGAGGAAGTGCGCCGCACCGCCGGCCTTGCCGACGATGCCCTGCCGCAGCAGGAGGTCGCGATCCGAGGCCGCGACGAGCCGATGGCGGTGCGCGTGGTCGCAGATGCGAGGGAGCTGGCGGGGCTTGTCGCCAGCGGCGATCGGGTCGCGGCATGATGCTCACCTCTCCCCGTAATGACGGGGCGAGGGAGCACAGCTTCGCTACGGCCGCAGCTCGCCCAATCTCATTACAAGCGTAACACCGGCTTGCTGCAACGCAGCGGCATGGGCTTGCTGCGAAAGCACGAATTGACTTCGTCTCGATCGTTGCGACAGATGAGCGCACGATCGCGGTGATGACCGCTGATCCAACGAAAAAGCTCCGGGAGGAGACCAGATGTTCGATCGACGCGACCTGCTCAGAGGAGCCGGGCTTGCCGCGATTGCGGCCACACTGAATTCCACCAAAGCGCTGGCCCTCGACACCGTCACCCTGCCCTTCGCCAATGGCGAACGGCCGCTGGTGAAATATCCGCAGAAGCGGCCGATGATCGGCCTCACCAGCCGACCGCCGCAACTCGAGACGCCGTTCGCGGTGTTCAATGACGGCCCGCTCACGCCGAACAACGCGTTCTTCGTGCGCTATCACCTCTCCGACCTGCCCTACAATCTCGACCCCGACAAGTTCACGCTGGAGGTCAAGGGCAAGGTCGACAAGCCGCTGAAACTGTCGCTGAAGGACATCAAGAAGATGAAGGCGACGGAGATCGTCGCCGTCAACCAGTGCTCCGGCAACAGCCGCGGCTTCTTCGAGCCGCGTGTCGCCGGCGGCCAGCTCGCCAACGGCGCGATGGGCTGCGCTCGCTGGCGCGGCGTACCGCTGAAGACCGTACTGGAGATGGCGGGCGTGCAGAGCGGCGCCAAGCAGGTCACCTTCAATGGCATGGATGGCCCAGTCAGCGACAAGACGCCCGATTTCATCAAGGCGCTCGATCTCGATCACGCCACCGATGGCGAGGTGATGCTGGCCTATGGCATGAACGGCGAGGACCTGCCGTTCCTCAACGGCTTTCCGCTGCGCCTAGTCGTGCCCGGTTATTACGGCACCTACTGGGTGAAGCACCTCAACGAGATCACCGTCATCGACGGCGTCTATGACGGCTTCTGGATGAAGTCGGCCTATCGCATTCCCGATACGCCGAACAATGCGGTCGAGCCGGGCACCGCGCCGAAGGCGACGATCCCGATCAACCGCTTCACCATCCGCTCCTTCATCACCAGCGTGCCTGATGGTGCGAAGCTGAAGGCGGGAGCGGTGACCCTGCGCGGCATCGCCTTCGACGGCGGCAAGGGCATCAAGAACGTCGAGGTCTCCACCGACGGCGGCAAGACCTGGGCGAGCGCGAAGCTCGGCAAGGATCTCGGCAAATACGCGTTCCGCGAATGGAAGCTGCCGGTGAAGCTCGCGGCCGGCACCGTTGAGCTCAAGGTCCGCGCCACCGGCAATGGCGGCGAGACCCAGCCGGACACGCCGCGCTGGAACCCGGCGGGCTATTTACGCAACGTCGTCGAAACCGTCCGCGTCAGCGTGGCCTGAGGGGGAGAATGATCATGCAGCGCACCGTTCTCCTTACCGTCTCGCTGGCCCTCGCCGCCGCGATGGGCTCGGCGCTCGCAGCGCCGGTCAACTACAAGACCCCCGACGAGGTCGCCGCCTTCAAGCCCGGCCCCAATCTCGAGGTGGTGCAGGGCAATTGCACCGCCTGCCACTCGTCCGACTACATCAACACCCAGCCACCGATGAAGGACAAGAAGGCCTTCTGGCAGGCCGAGGTGACCAAGATGATCAAGGTCTACGGCGCCCCGATCGACGACGCCGACGTCGGCAAGATCGTCGACTATCTAGCCGCGACTTACTGACGGAGGACTCGCGGCGTGCGGGCCATTTGACCGCGAAACGGGCAAAACCGGCAAAAACGCCGCGAAGTTGAGCGGAATTCGGCAAAAGGCTGATGTGGTTTGAGCTACCAAGCCTGCCACATTCCGCGTATCCTGTTAGGACCGAACCGGCCGGTTGGCGGGGACTGGCGGTTCGAGATCTCGGAGGAAGACCCGCGGAGAAGTCGTGATGGCTAAAGGTACGGTCAAGTGGTTCAACCCGACGAAGGGTTATGGATTTATCCAGCCTGCGTCGGGGGGCAAGGATGTGTTCGTGCATATCTCGGCAGTCCAGAAAGCCGGTCTGTCCACCCTCAACGAGGGACAGACGGTGGAATACGAAGAGATCGCAAACCGGGGCAAGACCTCCGCAGAAAACCTCAAAGTATAAGCCCGCCAGCGTTTGCTGCCTCCCGGATCAATCCGGGAGCCGGGCCAAAAAAATTTTAGAAGACGGCCAGTGCATTCGACGACAGGCGTTGCGATTGCACACGGAGAGCTATTTTTCCTTGGCAGACCGCTTGTTCAACGCCACAGCAATGACAATCGCGACGGCACTTCGCTAACCCACCGGCAACGGTGCGTCGCGCTTGATCTCCTCCATCACCGCATAGGTCCGCGTCTCGCGCACGCCCGGCATCGACAGCAGGGTCTCGCCGAGGAAGCGTCGATACGCCGTCATGTCCGCTAGCCGCGCCTTCACAAGGTAGTCGAAGCCGCCGGCAACCATGTGACACTCCAGCACTTCAGGCGCGAGCTTCACCGCGCGCGCAAAGCGCTCGAAATTGTCCGGCGTGGTCTTGTCGAGCAGCACCTCGACGAACACGAGCAAACCGAGGCCGAGCCGGTGCGGATTGAGCCTGGCGCCATAGCCTTCGACAAAGCCTTCGCGCTGCAGCCGCTTCAGGCGCTCGCCGATCGAGGTCGGCGACAGGCCGATGCGCTCGGCGAGCTCGACATTGGCGATTCGTCCGTCTTCCTGCAAAATCGAGAGGATTTTCCGGTCGATTCGATCGAGTTCCATATTTTATCTGGCCTATCAGTCATATGACTTCATTTTCTAAGGCAAACTTGCTAATTTGTCTATCGAACTACGGTCATGCGGGCTTTATCCTGAATTTCAGCCACAGGACACGCCATGCCGAACATTCCGCCGCCCTTCGCCGCCCCCTATGCCCCTGACGATGCCGAGATTGCCGCGCGCCTCCTGCCGGCCTCGCATCTCGGTCCGCTGCAGGAGGCGCGGATCGACCGCACCGCGACGCGGCTGATCGAGGCGATCCGCAAGCGCGACGACCGCCTCGGCGGCGTCGAGGACATGCTGCGGGAGTTCGCGCTCTCGACCAAGGAGGGGCTCGCGCTGATGGTGCTGGCGGAGGCGCTGCTGCGCGTGCCGGACGCGCGTACCGCCGACCAGTTCATCGAGGACAAGCTCGGCGAGGGCGACTTCATCCACCACGAGACCAAGTCGACCGCATTCCTGGTCAACGCGTCGGCCTGGGCGCTCGGCCTGTCGGCGCGGGTGATCCAGCCCGGCGAGACGCCCGACGGCACCATCGGCCGTCTGGTGAAGCGGCTCGGCGCGCCGGCGGTGCGCACCGCGACGCGCCAGGCGATGCGGCTGATGGGCAATCATTTCGTGCTGGGCGAGACCATCGAGCAGGCGCTGGAGCGGGGCAAGCCGCGCTCGGGTCAGAAGCCGCGCTATTCCTTCGACATGCTCGGCGAAGGCGCGCGCACAGCGGCCGACGCCAGGCGCTATTTCGACGCCTATGCCAGCGCGATCGAGACGATCGGCAAGGCGGCCGGCGAGCGGCCCCTGCCCGACCGACCCGGCATCTCCGTCAAACTCTCGGCGCTGCATCCGCGCTTCGAGGCGATCAGCCGCGACCGCGTGATGCGCGAATTGGTGCCGCAATTGCTGGACCTCGCGCAGCGCGCCAAGGCCCACGACCTCAACTTCACCGTCGATGCCGAAGAGGCCGACCGGCTGGAGCTGTCGCTCGACGTGATCGCGGCGACGCTCGCCGATCCCTCGCTGGCCGGCTGGGACGGTTTCGGCCTCGCGATCCAGGCCTATCAGAAGCGCGCAAGCGCTGTGATCGACTATGTCGATGCGCTGGCCCGCGCGCATGACCGCAAGCTGATGGTGCGGCTGGTCAAGGGCGCCTATTGGGACACCGAGATCAAGCGCGCGCAGGAGCGCGGGCTCGACGGCTATCCCGTGTTCACCCGCAAGGCGATGACGGATCTGAACTACGTCGCCTGCGCGACGAAGCTTTTGGCCTTGCGTCCGCGCATCTTCCCGCAGTTCGCCACCCACAACGCGCTGACGGTCGCAACGGTGCTGGAGCTCGCCGCTGATAGTGGCGGCTTCGAATTCCAGCGCCTGCACGGCATGGGCGAAGCACTCTACGAGCAGCTCGCCAAGGACCACCCCGATATCGCCTACCGCACCTATGCACCGGTCGGCAGCCATCGCGATTTGCTCGCCTATCTGGTGCGGCGGCTTTTGGAGAACGGCGCGAACTCGTCCTTCGTGGCGCAGGCCGCCGATTACCGCGTGCCGGTGCCGGCGCTGTTGCAGCGGCCGGCGGATGCCATCGTCCGGCCGCAAGCGGCCGCGCATCCCAGGATTCCGTTGCCGGGTGATCTGTTCGCGCCCGAGCGGCGCAATTCGCGCGGCGTCGAGTTCGGCGCGCGTGCCGCGCTCGATCAGTTGCTGACGAGCGTCAAGGCCGAGGCGGCCGATTTCAAGCCGATCGCTGACGCCACGCCGGAGCAAGCCAATGCGGCGGTCGCCGCCGCACGCGCCGGCTTTGTCGCGTGGAGCCGGACGCCGGCGGGCGTGCGCGCGGCGTCGCTGGAGCAGGCCGCGCATCTGCTCGAGGGCCGCAGCGCGCATTTCATCGCACTGCTGCAAGCCGAAGGTGGCAAGACGCTCGACGACGCGCTGTCCGAGCTGCGCGAGGCCGCCGACTTCTGCCGCTATTATGCCGCGCAGGGCCGAAGGCAGTTCGGCGTCGAGGCCGCCATGCCGGGCCCGACCGGCGAGAGCAACGCGCTTGGCCTGCGCGGCCGCGGCGTCTTCGTCGCGATCTCGCCCTGGAATTTTCCGCTCGCGATTTTCCTGGGACAGGTCTCGGCCGCGCTGATGGCCGGCAACAGCGTCGTGGCAAAGCCCGCCGAGCAGACGCCGCGCATCGCGCGCGAGGCGGTCGCCCTGCTGCACGAAGCCGGCATCCCCAGGAGCGCTCTGCATCTCGTCACCGGCGACGGCCGCATCGGCGCCGCGCTGACCGCACACCAGGACATCGCCGGTGTCGTCTTCACCGGCTCGACCGAGGTCGCCCGCAGCATCAACCGGACGCTCGCGGGCAAGGACGGGCCGATCGTGCCGCTGATCGCGGAGACCGGCGGCATCAATGCCATGATCGCGGATGCGACCGCCCTGCCCGAGCAGGTCGCCGACGATGTCGTGACCTCCGCGTTCCGCTCCGCCGGCCAGCGCTGCTCGGCGCTACGGCTCCTGTTCGTGCAGGAGGACGTTGCCGACCGCATGATCGAGATGATCGCGGGCGCGGCGCGCGAATTGAAGATCGGCGATCCCGCGGATGTCGCAACCCATGTCGGGCCGGTGATCGACGGCGAGGCCAAGCAGCGGCTCGATGCGCATATCGCGCGGATGAAGCGAGAGGCGCGACTGCACTTTGCAGGCCCCGCGCCCGATGGCTGCTTCGTCGCTCCGCACATCTTCGAGCTCAGCGATGCCGGCCAGCTCACCGAGGAGGTGTTTGGTCCGATCCTGCATGTCGTGCGCTATCGTGCCGAGAACCTCGAACGCGTGCTGCAGGCAATCGAGCGCACCGGCTACGGCCTCACGCTCGGCGTCCATTCCCGCATCGACGACACCATCGAAGCCATCATCGAGCGCGTCCGGGTCGGCAACATCTATGTCAACCGCAACATGATCGGCGCCGTGGTCGGCGTACAGCCGTTCGGCGGCAACGGCCTGTCCGGAACCGGCCCCAAGGCCGGCGGCCCGCACTATCTCGCGCGCTTTGCGACCGAGCAGACCGTGACGATCAACACCGCGGCAGCCGGTGGCAATGCTGCCCTGCTGGCGGGTGAGGAGTGAGGGGCGCTGCTGGGTTCTGGTTCTCGATGCGCAACCAGTTCCGTCATCCTGAGGTGCCGGAGCGCAGCGGAGGCCTCGAAGGATGAACGGCCCGGATGTAGCCGGGCCGTCGCCCTTCGAGGGCCGCTGAAGAAGCGGCCACCTCAGGGTGACGGGGAGAAATTCAAGCCCGCGGCAACTACACTGCAACGAGCCCTGCGCCGGGCGCCGTTGCATCCCGGCAAAACATCGGTCTAATGCTCCATGACTTGGCCCGCGCCAATTCCAGCGCGCGGGAAACAACAAGAGCGAGGGAGCAACGCCGCGATGGACAAGGGCATTTTTGCGGGGCTGAAGGTTCTGGACTGCGCGAGCTTCATCGCAGCGCCCGCGGCCGCGACCGTGCTATCGGATTTCGGCGCCGACGTCATCAAGATCGAGCCGCCCGGCGCCGGGGATCCCTACCGCAACCTGCCCAACCTGCCGGGTTATCCGGCCGGCGAGCATAATTTCGCCTGGCTGCTGGAAGCCCGCAACAAGAAGAGCATCGCGCTCGACCTCGCAAAGCCCGAGGCGCAGGCCGTGCTCTACAAGCTGGTGGAAGAGGCAGATGTCTTCATCACCAACATGCCGCCGCCGGTGCGCACCAAGCTCGGCATCACCTATGACCATCTCGCCCATCTCAACGACCGGCTGATCTACGCCTCCTTCACCGGCTATGGCGAGAAGGGCGAGGAAGCCAACAAGCCCGGCTTCGACAGCAACGCCTATTGGGCACGCTCCGGCCTGATGGACCTTGTCCGCGCCGACATCGACACCACGCCGGCCCGCTCGGTCGCCGGCATGGGCGACCACCCCTGCGCCATGGCGCTGTATAGCGCGATCGTCACGGCGCTGTATCAGCGCGAGAAGACCGGCAAGGGCTCGCACGTCGCCTCCAATCTGATGGCGAACGGGGTGTGGGCGGCGAGCGTGCTGGCGCAGGCAAAGCTCTGCGGCGCCAAGTTCGGCGAGCGGCGGCCGCGCGAGCGCGCGCTGAACGCGGTCGCCAACCACTACCAGTGCAAGGACGGCCGCTGGCTGATCCTGTCGCTGCTGAACGAGGAGAAGCAGTTTCCGACGCTGGCCAAGTGCCTCGGGCGCGAAGACCTGATCAATGATCCCCGCTTCGCCACCAAGGCCGATCGCCACGCCCGCTCGGTCGAGTTGATCAGGATTTTGGACGAGACCTTCGCCACAAAGGATCTCGCCGAATGGCGCAAGATCCTCGACGGCAACGGCCTCGTGTTCGGCGTCGTCGCCATTCTGGACGACATCCCGAACGACAAGCAGATGCTCGACAACGAAGTGCTGGTGCCGTTCGAGAACGACACCATGCTCACCATCAACAGCCCGATCTGGGTCGACGGCGCAAAAAAGGTCCAGCCACGCAAGCCGCCCGCCGTGGGCGAGCACAGTGACGAGATTTTGCGCGGGGCGGGATACGACGAGGCCGCGATCAAGCAGCTGCGGGGGTCGGGCGCGGTGGGGTAAGGGGGCGCGCGCGTCTCACGCAGTGTCGTCCCGGCCTAGTGCGCAATTGCGCACTAGGCCGGGACGACGGTGAGGAGATAGCTCGCACGCGCGAACGCATTGCTGGATTGCTTGGCTGCGCTCGCAATGACGATGCGGGACGATGTAGCTTCCCCAACAACATCCTGCATTGCCGCGAGGTCCCATGCCCCTCTATCGCCTGCACTACTTCCCCGAATCCGGCAACAGCTACAAGCTGGCGCTGATGCTCACGCTTTGCGGCGAGACGTTCGAGCCGGTGTGGACCGATTTTGGCGGCGGCGTCACGCGCACTCCGGAGTGGCGCACGGCCGTCAACGAGATGGGCGAGATTCCCGTGCTCGAAGTGGACGGCGTGAAGATGACGCAGACCGCGCCGCTTCTGCTCAAGCTTGCCGAGCAGTACGGCCGCTTCGGCGCCGAGACCGAGGACGAGAAGTTCGAGCTGCTGCGCTGGCTGTTCTGGGACAACCACAAGCTCACCGGCTACATGGCGACCTACCGCTTCATGCGCGCCTTCACCGAGAAGAACGATCCGCAGGTGCTGAAGCATTTCCGCAGGCGGCTCGACGATTTCCTCGGCATTCTCGACGGACATCTCCAGCACAACGCCTTCGCGATCGGCGCGAAGCCGACGGTCGCCGATATCTCGATGATGGCCTATTTGCACTATCCCAGCGACGAGCACGGCTTTGATTTCGCGCAGAGCCATCCCGCGATCCACGCCTGGCTCGGCCGCATGGCCGCGCTGCCCGGCTGGAAGCCGGCCTATGAGCTGCTGCCCGGCAAGCGGATGACGAATTACGCGAAGTGAGAGCTTCGATCACCTCAGCGCCAGCCAGCCGAGCGTGAACAGGATCCCGCCGATGATGACGGCCATCGCGACGGCCCAGATGCTGACGCGGACGCTGCCGGTGACCTGCTTGGCTTCCTCATTGCGCGCGATCTCGCGATTGCGCTCCTTGTTGGCTTCGCTCGTATCCGTCATGGGTCATCCAAATCGCTGTTATGGCTAACGCGTCTTGATGAAGCACATGCCGATGCGGCGCGAGGCCGCGGCAGCCTGACAGGTCAAGCCTGTAGCACAGCTCCATGACGTAAAACTCTCATCCCGCGTTCCCGATCCCGCATTTTGCAGGGAACAATGCGCGCCCCAGCCGTCCTGATATTCGGTGCCGGCGAGCTCCGCGCTGCCGCGGGTCTGCGGCCGGCTGGCAAATCCGCGCGAGAAATCAGGGCGTTTGCCCGCGGCGAACGCGGTCAGGATGTCGCGGCGGCGCAGCTGGTCGCCGACAAAATGCGGCGAGGCCGGAACGATGGTGGAATTGGACGGCTTGTCGGCGAGCCAGTCGACGCCCGGGAAATGGAAGCCGCCGATGCCGCGGGTCTGATGGCAGCCGGCGCAGGTGACGTCGTTGAGCCGGCGCTGGAAACCCGCGACGGAACGGACATTCTGCAGGTCCCCGCGCGCGGCAGCCTGCTTCAATGCACCGACCACGTCGCTGTCGGTGAAGACGGGTTTGTCCTTGCCCTCCCCTTTTCCTTCCCCTTGCATCATGCCGAACTCCGGCTGCAACGCCGAAGCATCGAGACCCGCCGGCGTCGGCACCACCGCGGCCCTGGCCAAAAATCTCTCGGGGATCAGCACCGTGCCGCGGTCGAACTCGCGAAGATTTTCCGGCGCGAGCAGCCAGTCCTTCAAGTCGCGCCGAAGGTCATTGTCGGCAAGGATCCTGTTACGGTCGATCTGGTTCTCCAGCGTCGATTCCTCGAACGTCCTGGCGGCGGCGTTGTACTTGAAGACCTTCAGCAGGTAGTCGGAGCGGAAATCGTGCAGCGCCGATTTCGGTGCGATCGAGATCTGGATGTTGGTCTCGATGCGGTCGAGCATGGCATCGTGAGGATAGAAGCCGCCGCCGATCAGCCCCTGCCAGTCGCCATTGTCGAGCCAGCGCCGCGCGACCTCGGCGCAGCTAACCGGCTTGCCGCTCGCATCCGTCTGGCGCGCATCGCGCGCCTTCATCACCAGGTTGAACGTCATCAGCAGACGCGTCGCCGTCTTGGTCCCGTCCGGCCCGGCGTCGAAACGCGTCAGCCGATAGATCAAGCGGATCTCGCCGCAGGACTCCTCCGACACATAGGCGCGATCCATGCGGTTGACGATGCCGGCCAGGACGAAGCGCGTGTTGGAGGATTTCAGCACGGCCCGATCGAACAGCTGCACGTCAAAACCTTCGCCGACGCCGATGGTCTCGGTCGGATAGGCCGCCTTCTGCTGCGCGACATAGCGCTCGAACTCCGCATCGATCGCGGGCGGGATGTCCTTGAGCTGCGGCAGCCAGGAGAACAGCAGATCGGTCGTCAGCGGAAAGTTCGCGTTGCGCTCCGGCCATAGCAGGCGCGAAATCGTCAACACATCGTGTTCGTCGAGCTTGCGCAGGAGACCGGGATCGGTGATCGCGGTGCCGCGCGCCAGCTGTGCGTTCTCAGCCGCCGAGAGCGACATGACGCCGCCGAACAACACGACGACAGCAATTAGAATTCGCAACGCGCGGCTCATGCCTGAGGTAACACCGCGCGGGCAGGCCTATTCAAGCAAAAAGGCGCTTCACAGGGAGGTGAAGCGCCTCTTCGAAAGTCGAATATCGAACGCTCAGCGCGCGACGATCAGGCCCTTGCTGGTGACGACAACCCAGCGGCCGTCCTGGCGGCGGATCGCATCGACGCGGCCGACGCCGGGGATCGGGTCGCCGGCATAGACCTCATAGAGGCCGTCGCGGCCCTCGATCAGCGCGCCGCCATTGGCGACGTCGCGCAGCCTCCAGCCTTCGAGCGTCGGCAGGCGGCCGACCTCGGTCTTGGGTGCGGCGGGTACGGGTGCCGGTGCGGCAGAAGCGGTCGCAACCTGGGCCGGCGCGATCGAGCCGGTGGTCTCCTTGGGCGCCGCGGCGGCGGCCTGAGCGGGAGCGGCAGGCGGCGTGGCGCGGAGCTTGTCGACGGTCTCGGACAGCTTTGCCAGCTTCGCCATCGGCTCGGCCTGCGCCTTCTCGAGCTTGTCGAGACGATCATTGGCCCGATTGAACTGGCTGAGCCCGGTCTTGGAGCTGTGCTCGACATTCGCCTTGAGCGCGACGAGGTCGGCGTCGATCCGCGCGACGGAGGCATCCAGCGCGCTGGTGTCGGCGACCTGCACCGGCGCGGCCGCCGGGGCGGCGAAATGCATCATCCCTGCGGTCGCGAGCGCGCCGCTGATTGCGCCGACGCCGGCCGCGATTGCCACCACCGCGGCCATGGCGGACAGGCGACGCTTGCTGCCGGTCTCGCGCGGCTCGTCCGCCTTCACATGCGGGGCGAACTCCTCGCGCTCCCAGGCGCGGTCGGCGGGCGGCATGACGATGAGCTTGCCGGGCTTCGGCGCGGGCTTGATTTCGGGCTTGGCTTCAGCCTTGACCTCGGACTTGACGTCGCTCTTGGCTTCGAATTTCGGCACCTCGATCCGCGGCGGCTCGACCTTCGGAGCATCCGCCTTCACCGGATCGGGCTTGGGCGGCGCTTCATGGTCGGGGGCGATCGAGGGGGCGTCGATACCGGCGGCAACCTCGACGACCTGCGGCGCTGCGGCGTCGACAGCACCGGAATCCTGGGCGGCCTGCTCAGCCATTGGTTCGCTCACGGCTCAAATACTCCAGTCTGGATTGACTTTTTGGTAACTTTCATTGCTTGCGAAATCCTTACCTTCGGACCCGCTTACCGAAATTTTAGGAACTCATCCGGGGCCGAATTTGGCCGGGAACATGGAACCGGTGTGGCGGGCGTCAAACAATTTGTAACCGGGGCAAGATGAACGGCCGCGCAACGGTCAACGCATGGTGCAAATCCCACCCCGTCATCCTGAGGCGCGAGCCATGGGGCGCAACGCGCCGCATGGAGAGCCTCGAAGGATGAACGGCCGGGCTGCAGCCGGGCCGTCGCCCTTCGAGGCTCACTGCGTTCGCGCCTCAGGGTGACGGTGAGAGAGTTGGCCGCGCGGCGTCTACTTCGGTCACATCACCAGCGGCGCATCTGGCAGCTCGTTCGCATGCGGTCCGCCCGGCGGAAAATGCTTTGCCAGCTCCTGCGATACCGCCGCAATTCCGCTGATCACGCCGCGCTCGAACTGGCCCGACCTGAACTCGGACTCCATCGCGCGGCAGATGGTCTCCCAGCCCGCCGCGCCGACCTTCGCGTCGATGCCGCGGTCGGCGATGATCTCGACGTCGCGGTCGGCGAGCAGGAGATAGATCAGGACACCGTTGTTGTGCGCGGTGTCCCAGATGCGCAAATGCGAGAACAGGTCGAGCGCGCGCTCGCGGGCTGGCTGGTTGCGGAACAGGGGACGGCCGTCGAGCGCGCCCTCGACCACGAAGCGGACCTGGCCGGAATGGGTGGTCTCACCCTGCCGGATCGCCTGCTCGATGCGGTCGAGCGCGGCTTGCGGGAAGATCTGCTTTGCCCGCCAATGGTGGTGCACGAGATGTCTGGCAATGCGCTTGATGCTCATGACCGCTACCAGCTCCCCGAGGCGCCGCCGCCGCCGAAACTGCCACCGCCACCGCTGAAGCCGCCGCTGTCGCTTGACGATGATCCGCTGCTCCAGCCGCCGGACGAGGAGCCGCTCGACCAGGAACCGCCGCGGGAGCGGCCTGTGCCCGGCGTCATCGCCGAAAACAGATCGGCGACAAATCCGATGATGAAGCCGAGAGCACCCAGCGCGAGGGCGAGTGCGAAAGACCCGAGAATGATCCAGGTCAGTGCCGCGATGATGCCTCCGGTCACGACCGATCCGAGCAATCGTCCCAGCATGGCACGGAAGGCCCCGCCCACGCCGATGGAGGCGAACAGCGTCACGATGAAGAGCGGCGCGAGATCGTCCAGGCTGCCGAAATTCACGGTGGGAGAAGGAACCGGCAATGGCTCGCCATCGATCACCCGCATCATGCGCTCGACGCCATCGCCGATGCCGCCGGCAAAATCGCCGCTCCTGAACTTGGGCGTGATGATCTCGTCGATGATGCGCCGCGAGGTGACGTCGGTCAGCGCGCCCTCGAGGCCGTAGCCGACCTCGATGCGCAGATGCCGGTCGTTCTTGGCGACGATGAGGATCGCGCCGTCGTCGATCTTCTTGCGACCGATCTTCCAGGCGTCCGCAACGCGGATCGAGTACTGCTCGATGGTCTCGGGCTGCGTGGTCGGCACGATCAGCACGGCGACCTGGCTGCCCTTGCGCGTCTCGAAGTCGCGCAGCTTTTGCGTGAGCGTGGCGATGTCGCCGCTGGAGAGCGTGCCGGTCTGGTCGACGACGCGGCCGGTGAGCTGGGGGACGGCGACGTCGGCGAAGGCGGGGAACAACCAGCCAAGCAGCAGCGCGAGTACGACAAGCGCTCGCCGCAACATCTCTGTCATCGCCCGGCTCGACCGGGCGATCCAGTATTCCAGAGACGCCGGCGGACTACGGAGAAGCCGCGGCGTACTGGATTCCCCGCTTTCGCGGGGAATGACAGCGGTGGGCGTGGCGCGCATGGGAAGCTAACGCGCGCTTACTTCGACGGCGCCGGGTTGAAATCCACCTTCGGCGCGGTCGATATCTCCTTCTCGTTCTCGACCGAGAAGTTCGGCTTCTCCTTGTAGCCGAACGTCATCGCGGTGAGGTTGGTCGGGAACGAGCGGATGGTGACGTTATAGTCCTGCACCGCCTTGATGTAGCGGTTGCGTGCCACCGTGATGCGGTTCTCGGTACCTTCGAGCTGCGACATCAGGTCCTTGAACAGCGCATCCGACTTCAGCTGCGGGTAGTTCTCGGTGACGACCAGGAGGCGCGAGAGCGCGCTGGAGAGCTCGCCCTGCGCCGCCTGGAATTTCTGGAACGCGGCGGGATCGTTCAGCACCTCCGGCGTCGCCTGGATGCTGCCGACCTTGGCGCGGGCATTGGTGACGCCGAGCAGCACGTCCTTCTCCTGCTGGGCAAAGCCCTTCACCGAATTGACGAGGTTGGGCACGAGATCGGCGCGGCGCTGATACTGGTTCACGACCTCGGACCAGTTGGCCTTGATCTGCTCGTCCCCGCTCTGGATCGCGTTGTAGCCGCAATTGGTCAGACTCAGCGAAGCCAGCGCCGCCAGCACGGTCAGGATCTTGCGCATCAAATTTCTCCCGGTGGAATCCGGCGCAAACTACCAGATTGAGCGCGCGAAACGCCAGACCTCTTGGAGACTCGAAAGGTAGCCGACTGACGCAAGCCCCTTGCCTATCACCCGCCGACATTGTCAACTCGGACAAAATAACAACGTCAACGCCAAGGGAACGCCAAGGGGAACGCGATGAGCTCGTTCGAGACCATCCTCGTGGAGCGGCCGGAGCCGGCGATAATTCGGGTCGTGATGAACCGGCCCGAGGCGCGCAACGCGCAAAACCTGCAGATGACCTACGAGCTCAACGCCGCCTTCGATGCGGCGGTGCAGGACGATGCGGTCAAGGTCATCATCCTCGCCGGCAACGGGCCGCACTTCTCGTCCGGCCACGATCTGCGTCCCGGCGGGAAAAACACTGCGGGCACGGATTTCCCGCCGATCGGAAATTGGGGCGGCTTCGCCGAGCCCAATGCCCATGGCCGCTTCGCGCGCGAGCAGGAAATCTACCTCCAGATCACGCGGCGCTGGCGCAACCTCGCCAAGCCCACGATTGCCGAGGTGCACGGCAAGTGCATCGCCGGCGGATTGATGCTGGCCTGGGCCTGCGACCTCATCGTCGCCAGCGACGATGCGCAGTTCTGCGACCCTGTCGTCACCATGGGCGTCTGCGGCGTCGAATGGTTCGTGCATCCCTGGGAGCTCGGCCCGCGCAAGGCCAAGGAGTTCTTGTTCACGGCCGACAGCTGGAGCGCGCAGGAGGCGCAGCAGCTCGGCATGGTCAACCAGGTCGTGCCGCGCACGGAGCTGTCGGCGCGCGTGCTGGAGCTGGCGCGGCGGATCGCGTCAAAACCGTCCTTCGCATTGAAGCTGACCAAGGAGGCGGTGAACCGCTCGGTCGACGTGATGGGCCAGCCTGCCGCGATCGACCAGGCCTTTGCACTGCATCAGCTCTGTCACGCCCACAATCTCCAGGAGTTCGGCATGATCGTCGATCCATCCGGCCTGCATCCCTCCGTGCGCAAGCCGCCGGCGGCCGCGGAGTAGATGCGATGGACCTGAACCTCAGTGACGAGCAGCGGCTGCTGCGCGAGAGCGCGGAACGTTTCGCGGCCGAAAGTTACGATGCCGATCACCGCCGCAAGATGGCGAACGATCCGCTCGGCTACAGCCCTGATGTCTGGAAGCAGTTCGCCGAGCTCGGCTGGCTGGCGCTGCCGATTGCGGAAGAGTACGGCGGGCTCGGCGCCGGCGCGGTCGAGATCGGCATCTTGATGGAAGCCTTTGGCCGCGGCCTGGTGTCCGAGCCTTACGTTGCAACCGTCGTTCTCGGAGCCGCACTGATCGACAGATGCGGCAGCACGGCGCAGAAGCAGGCGAGCCTGCCCAAGGTCGCCGACGGATCATTGAAGCTCGCGCTTGCGCACTCCGAGCGCGCGGCACGGTTCGATCTCGCCAAGGTCGCGACCACCGCCAACAAGACGGCGCAAGGCTGGCGCCTTGCCGGGAACAAGATTGCCGTGCTCGACGGGCATGCCGCCGACGAGATCATCGTCTCCGCGCTCATCCATGATCATCACGGCCCATCGGGGCGGATCGGTCTGTTCCTGGTGCCGGCGACGGCGCCGAGCCTTGTCATCAGCGACTATCCCCGCCTTGGCGGCGGGCGCGCCTGCAACATCGAACTATCGGACGTGCATCTGCCCGAAGACGCCCTGCTCGGCGACGGACACGACGCGCTGCCCGCGGTCGAATGGGCCGTCGACCGCGCCATGGCGGCGCTTGGTGCGGAAGCCGTCGGCATCATGCAGACGCTGCTGGACACCACGCTGGAATACACCAAGATCCGGAAGCAGTTCGGCCGGCCACTCTCCGCCAACCAGGTGATCCGCCATCGCCTCGCCGACATGGCGATGCAGGTCGACGAGTCGCGTTCGATGGCACTGCGGGCTGCGTTGAAGGTGGATGCCGCGCTGGTCGAACGGGCGCGGGCCGCATCGGGTGCGAAGGCGAAGATCGGCAAATGCGCGCGCTTCGTCGGCGAGCAGTCGATCCAGCTCCACGGCGGCATGGGCGTCACCGAGGAGCTCGAGGTCGGCGCCTATTTCAAGCGGCTGGTCGCCTTCGACACGCTGTTCGGCGGTAGCGCGCATCACTATGCCCGCCACGCGCAGCTCGGCCGCACGGCCTGACACAGGGAGCGCATCATGGACCTCACGTTCAATGCCGAGGAGCGCGCCTTCCAGAGCGAGGTGCGCGGCTTCATCGCCAAGAACCTCACCGACGAGATGAAGCGCGCGACCGCGCTGACGCCGTCGGTGTTCTCCGACCCCGACATCGGCATGGCCTGGCAACGCGCGCTGCACCGGCAGGGCTGGGGTGCGCCGGGTTGGCCGGTCGAATATGGCGGTCCGGACTGGACGCCGGCACAGCGCTGGATTTTCGAGACGGAGTCAGCACGTGCCGGCGTGCCCAATGTCAACGTGATGGGCGTGAAGATGGTCGGGCCCGTCATCATCGGCTTCGGTTCGCCCGAGCAGAAGAACTTTTATTTGCCGCGCATCCTCTCCGGCGAGGATTACTGGTGCCAGGGCTATTCCGAGCCGGGCTCCGGCTCTGACCTCGCCTCGCTGAAGACCCGCGCGGTGCGCGACGGCGACGACTACATCATCAACGGCACCAAGATCTGGACCACGCATGCCCATCACGCCAACCGCATGTTCGCGCTGGTGCGCACCAGCGACGGCGAGCGGCAGCAGGACGGCATCAGCTTCATCCTGATCGACATGAAGACGCCGGGCATCACCACGCGCCCCATCCTCACCATCGGCGGCGATCACGAGGTCAACCAGGTGTTCTTCGACGACGTGCGGGTGCCGGTCGCCAACCGCGTCGGCGAGGAAGGCAAGGGCTGGACCTACGGCAAATATCTGCTCGAGTTCGAGCGCGGCTCCGGCATCGCGTCATCCAAGCTACGCGAGGGGCTGAAGGCGATCGCTAATCTTGCCGAGTCGGATTTAACCGGGCGCGCCATCGACAGCCCTGACATCGCGACGCGCATCTCCGAGGTCGAGGTCGACATCGACGCGCTGGAGATGACCGAGCTGCGCGTGCTCTCGGCACTGCAGACCGGGCAAAATCCCGGCGCGGTGTCCTCCATCCTGAAGCTGCGCAACAGCGAGATCCGCCAGGCCGTGACCCGGCTCGGCGTCGACGTGATCGGCCACGACGCCCTCGCGGTCGAGCCGATGCGCCCGCTCTACAGGCTCAACCACGAGCCGGCGACGCCTGAGGACATGCTGACGGTGGTGCCGGAATATCTCAACGGCCGCGCCTACACGATCTTCGGCGGCACATCGGAGATCCAGCGCGACATCATCGCGAAGATGATGCTGGGGATTTGAGACCACGGCACACACCACACACGCGGTGTCGTCCCGGCGAAGGCCGGGACCCATACGCCGGAGAGGGAGTGTGGCGCGAGCTGGTCATGACCAATCTTCGCCAAACTGGATTCGGTGGTTATGGGTCCCGGCCCCCGTGCGCAATTGCGCACTAGGCCGGGACGACAGCGAATCTGAGGCTTCAGCTAAGCCCCTAACCCGCCTTCGCGTCCCTGATCGCCTGCCAGATCTTCTGCGGTGTCAGCGGCGTGTTGAGCTGGGTGATGCCGAGCTCGGCGAGCGCGTCCATCACGCCGTTGGTGACGCAAGGCGGGCCGCCAATGGCACCGGATTCGCCGCAGCCCTTGGCGCCGAGCGGGTTGGTGCGGCAGGGCGCGGTGTCGTCGAGCGTCACCACGATCGGCGGCACGTCGTCGGCGCGCGGGATGCAGTAATCCTGGTAGCTGGCGGTGAGGAGCTGCCCGTCCGGATCGTAGGAGACGCCTTCATACAGCGCCTGGCCGATGCCTTGCGCGACGCCGCCGTGGATCTGGCCGGTGACCAGCATCGGGTTGACGGCAACGCCGACGTCGTCGACGGTGGTGTAGCGCACGACCTTGGACACGCCGGTCTCGGGGTCGATCTCGACCTCGCAGATATGCGTGCCGTTCGGCCAGCTCGGTCCATCCACCTCGCCTTCGGAATCGACGCTGAGCTTGGCGCCGTTCTCCTTCTCGGCGAGATCGAACAGGCTGATGCGGCGGTCGGTGCCCACCACGGTGAGCATGCCGCCCTGATACTCGATGTCCTCGACCGAGGTCTCCAGCACGTTGGCCGCCTTCTCGCGCGCCTTCTGGATCAGGTCGTTGGAGGAGACCGCCACGGCCGTGCCGCCGACGAACAGCGAGCGCGAGCCGACGCTGCCGAAACCCATGGCCAGATCAGTATCGCCCTGGACGACGTCAATCTTGTCGAGGGGAATGCCGAGCGAGTCGGAGATCATCTGGGTGTAGGTGGTCTGCAGTCCCTGCCCCATCGCCATGGTGCCGGAATGCAGCACGACGCGCCCCTGCGAGGTCGCGTGCAGGCTGACCTTCTCGGTGTGGGCGCGGCCGCCGGTCCATTCGATGTAGGAGGTGAGGCCGCGGCCATAGAGCAGGCCCTTCTTCTTCGCCGCCTTCTTGCGCGCGGCAAAGCCGTCCCAGTCTGCGAGCTTGACGGCACGGTCGAGCATGTGGGCGAAGGCACCGGAATCGTAAACCTGCCCGGCTGCGTTGGTGTAGGGCAGCTGCGCCGGCTTGATGTAGTTCGCTTTGCGAATCGCGCGCGGGTCCATGCCGATCTTTCGCGCGGCGGCGTCGAAGAGACGCTCGACGATGAAGACCGCCTCGGGACGGCCGGCGCCGCGATAGGCACCGACGGGCGCGGTGTGGGTCATCACCGACTGCACCTCGAAATGCACCAGCGGCAGGTCGTAGACGCCGGTCTGCACGAACGGGCCGAGCACCAGCGGAATGATGTTGGCCGCACCCGACGAGTACGCGCCGGTGCAGCCGATCGACTTGACGCGATAGGCCAGCACCTTGCCCTTTTCGTCCAGCGCGAAAGATGCGGTCGAGGTGAGATCGCGGCCGTGGGTGCCGCCGACGAACTCGTCGGTGCGGTCGCCGCGCCAGCGGATCTTCCTGTTCAGCTTGGTCGCGGCGTAGGCGACGATCCCGTCCTCGGGATAGAGGTTCGTCTTCTGCCCGAAGCCGCCGCCGATGTCGCCGACCAGCACGCGCACGCTGTCCTTGGGGCGCTTGAGCACGGCTTCCGCGAGCACGTCGCGGGTCGAGGCCGGCGTCTGCGACTGCACGTGCAGGAGGAGTCGGCCGGACTTCTTGTCGATCTCGGCAATGGTCGAGCGCGGCTCCATCGCGGAGGGCACCAGGCGCTGGCTGACGAGGCCGAGCTCGACGGTGTGCGCGGCCCTGGCGAAGGCCTCGTCGACCTTGGCGGCATCGCCGTAAGCCATCGCGCCGACGATGTTGTCGGGCGCCTCCGGCCACACCACGGGCGCGCCGGGCTTCACCGCCTCGACCGGGTCGACCACCGCGGGCTGGACATCGTATTCCACCACAATCGCCTCGGCCGCGCTCTGCGCCTCGACGCGGGAGGCCGCCACCACGGCCGCGACCGCTTCACCGGCGTAGCGCACGACCTCGTGGGCGAGCAGGCGGCGCGGCGGCACCGTCATCGGCTTGCCGTCGGGGCGCTTGAAGATGCTCAAGGTCGGGATGGCGCCGACGTCGTCCTTGACGAGATCGGCACCGGTGTACACCGCGGTGACGCCCGGCATCGCGGCCGCGGCGCTGGTGTCGATCGAGACGATCTTCGCGTGCGCATGCGGCGAGCGCAGCACGTGCAACCACAGCGCGCCGTCTTCCGGCTTGTCGTCGATGAATTGCCCCTTCCCGGTCAGCAGCCGCTGGTCTTCCAAACGCTTGACGGGCTGGCCCGCTCCGAAACGCAAATTGCCGGGAAGAATGTTCATTCCGTGGGGTCCTCAGGATCTTTTCGAAATTGCGGGCTGCCTTTTAGCGGATCGGTCAGGGGCATGCCAGCCGCGGTTTTGGGCGGGATATGCACGGATTCGGCATGCCCGGGCGTATCGCAGATTCTGTAGGGTGGGCAAAGGCGCGCTTGCGCCGTGCCACCATCGCTCAACGGACGCGATCAAGTTGGTGGGCACGCTGCGCTTTGCCCACCCTACGGCACTGATCGTGTCGGGGATGACGACTTTTACGCCAGCTCCCGCAGCGCCGCCTCCACGACCTTGCGCGCGTCGGCCGTCAGCGCGGCCTGTGGCGGGACGGGATCGCCGACGTCGTAGCCCTGGATCGCAAGGCCGGCCTTGATGCAGGCGGCGAGGTTGAAGCGGGCGAAGGCCTCGTTGATGCGCCACAGCCGGCGCTGGAGCGCCATGGCCTCGTCCCAGCGGCCGGCCTTGCAGAGGTCGTAGAGCTTAACGCTCTGGCGCGGGATGATGCAGGCCGGGCCGGCCATCCAGCCGAGCCCGCCGATCAGCATCACCGCGGCCGGGATATGGGCGGAGGCCGAGAACACGCGCAAGCCATCGCCGCAGCGGTTCATGATCGAGAGCAGCCGGCCGGTATTGGTCGAGGCGTCCTTGATGTAGCCGATGCGCGGATGCTCGGCGAGGCGCGCGATGACGTCGAGCGTGAGATCGGAGCGCTGGAATTGCGGATTGGTGTAGATGACGACGGGAATGTCCACGGCATCCGCGATGGCGCGGAAATAGGATTCGACCTGGGCATCGGCGAGCGGGAAATAGGCTTCCAGGATCGCGAGGATGCCGTCGGCGCCGAGTTTTTGATAGGCCCTCGCCTGCGCCACCGCATCCGCGGTCGACGTGGAGGCGACGCCGGCCACGACCGGCACGCGGCCCTTCGCGGCCTCGATCGTGGTCTGCACGACCGCGCTCCGCTGCGCGGCATTGAGATAGGCGAACTCGCCGGTCGAACCGAGCGGCGTCAGTCCATGTACGCCGGCGCCGATCAGGTCGTCGCAGAGCTTTGCGAGCACGTTCGTCCGCACCGTGCCGTCGGCATCGACGGGCGAGACGAGGTAGGGGAAGACGCCGTGAAATTCGGACATGTCGGGGGCTCCGGCAGGTGGCACCCCAGAGCTATTAGCAATGCCCGCCCCGGCGATCAAACCTTGAGCAAGCGTACCCGCGTGCCCCAGGGATCGATCGCCTCCACGCCGTTGCTGAGCGCCGTGACGTTCACACCGCCCTTGCGCAGACGCTCCTCCTGGGCTGCGAGAATGCCCTGCTTCTCCGTCACCAGCGAGAACCAGGCGAGGCCGGTCGTGGAATCGTCGCGCTGGCCGGCGCCCTGACTCTGCCAGACATTCATGCCGAGGTGATGGTGATAGCGGCCCGACGACAGGAACGCCGCGCCGTTGCGCTTGCGGGTCGGGTCGAGGCCGACCGTGCCGTGATAGAAGCTCTCGGCCTGCGCGAGATCGCCGACGCGCAGATGCATGTGGCCGACACGCATTCCGTCCGGCGCCTTGGCATAATCAGGGACGCGCGTATTGGTCAGCGACAGCAAGTCGGGAATGTTGAGCTCGTCGGTCGCCATCTTCACGCTGCCCTCGCTCCACTGCCATTGCGAGGGATCGCGGTCGGCATAGACCTCGATGCCGTTGCCTTCGGGGTCGTCGAGATAGACGGATTCGCTGACGAGATGATCGGCAAAGCCCGACAGCGGCACGCGATGCGAGGCCGCGTGGACCAGCCATCGCGCGAGGTCCTTCCGGGTCGGCATCAGGAAGGCGGTGTGATAGAGGCCGGCGGCGCTGCGCGATTCAATCGCGGCATCGGGACGGGCCTCCAGCACCAGCAGCGTGATGCCTGCCGTGCCGAGCCTCGCGCCGGTCGCCGAGCGCTCCATCACGGTGAGCCCGATCACGTCGCGGTAGTAGTCCGCGACCTTGTCGAGATTCTTGACCCGGAGCGTGACCATGCCGACCCGCATCGGCGTGCGGCTGGCATAGGTCGGGCCGCCGCTCTGCGGGTTGCCCTCGGCACGCGCCGCGGCTGCGGCCGCCATCGCGAGCGACGTCGCTCCGGCGAGTTGAAGCAGGGTGCGGCGGGTGAGGTCGATGGTCATCAGTCAGGGCTCGCTGAAATCCTTGAGGCCACAGGGCGCAATTTCGGGATTGCTACACGTTCCCGTGAGGCGCTCCCAATCACATGTTCGTCGGCCGTGGTCCTACGGAGGTCCACCCCTGCCGCCTGTTCTGGTCCTGGTTCTGGTCCTGGCCACCCGGCCAGTTTCGCAATCGCCCGCGGCATCCCAGATTGAGGACAACTTACAGGAGCCCGCCATGACCGACTTCAGTCCCCTGTCCTCACTGTCGTCCGCGCTCGCGGAATTGGTGGCGCGCACCGCGCCCTCCGTCGTCTCCGTGCATTCGCATCGCTCCCGCTCAACCGGTTTCGTCTGGAAGAGCGGCCTGATCGTCACCGCCGACGAGGCACTGGCCGACGAGGGCGAGGTCGAGATCGGCCTCGCCGACGGCAGCCGGGTCGCCGCCACGATCGCCGGCCGCGACCACACCACCGACATCGCGCTGCTTCGGGCTGACATCGCCGTTGCACCGGTCAAACTGGCCACCGCGGTCCCGGCGCTCGGCGCATTGTCGATCGTGGTTGCCACCCATCGCGAGACGCCGAGCGCCGCGCTCGGAATGGTGTCGGCGTCCGGCAAGAGCTGGCGCTCCCTGCGCGGCGGCGACATCGATGCCCGGATCGAGCTCGACGTTCGCCTCGGCGGCAGCCAGCAGGGCGGCCTGGCCCTCGACGCATCGGGCGACGCCTTCGGCATGGCCGTGCTCGGGCCGCGGCGGGTGCTGGTGATACCGACGGCGACGATCGAGCGCGTCGCGCCGCAGTTGGAGGCGCGGGGCCGCATTGCACGCGGATATCTCGGCCTCGGGCTCCAGCCGGTACGCCTCGACGACGGCATCGGCGCGATGGTGATGAATGTCGACAAGGCCGGACCTTCGGCCGCGGCCGGCATCCGCCAGGGCGATGTGATCGTCGCGATCAACGACCAGAAACTGTCGGGCGTGCGCGCGCTGTCGCGGACGCTGGGTCCAGCCAGCGTCGGCGCCGTGGTCGATGTCGCGGTGCGCCGCAGCGGCGAGCCGGTCAGATTCAAGGTCACGGTTGGCGAGAGGCCGGAGGCGTGAGCGCGGACAAGTCGGCCGAGATCGTCCTCTCGCTGGAGATCGACGATCCTGCCCTCGCCGATCGCCTGACGGCGCTGCTCGGCAATGTCAGCGGGATTCGCCTCGCCGCCCCCGGCGAGCGGGCCGCCGCGACGGTCGTCGCCCGCGATCCGCGCAGCATGCCCGAAGACATCGCGCTGACGCAGCGGGAGCTCGACGTGTTGGCGCTGATGGCCGAGGGTGCCTCGAACAAGATGATCGCGCGTCAGCTCGGCATCTCCGTGCACACCGTGAAGTTCCATGTCGGCTCGCTGCTGGACAAGCTGGATGCCACCGGCCGCACCGATGCGGTGGCGCATGCGGCGCGTCGCGGCGTGATCGAGCTCTGAGCGGCGTGGATCAAGCGAGGGCGGCAATCTGCGCCAGTTCGCGCATGCGGCCCGTGTCGACGATGCGGCCATGGCTGATGACGACGCGCGGAGGGCTGTGGAAGCGCAGCGCCTCGGTGACATCGTCCTGTTCAAGGATGACGAGATTGGCCGCGCAGCCGAGCCCGAGGCCGTAGCGTTCCAGATTGATCGCCGTGGCGGCACGCGTGGTGATCATGTCGTAGAGCGTCTCGAACTCGCTCTTCCCGGTCATCCAGAGCAGATGCGAGGCGAGGAACGCCACTTCCAGCATGTTGTTGCGGCCAAGCGGATAATAGGCGTCGGAAATGTCGTCCTGGCCGAGGCAGACATTGATGTCGGCTGCCAGCAGCTCCTTCACGCGCGCATGCAGCGGGCCGTTGTGGGGATTGCTCACGACGCTGACACGGGCCTCTCCGAGCAAGGCCATCAGCTCCCGGAGATAGTTTTCGGGATAGAGCGCCATCGCCCGGCAGTGATGCGCGAGCGCCCGGCCCTCGACGCCGCGGGCGATTACCGCGCGCGCCATCATGTCGAGCGTGCGCATATTGGCGTCGCCGACGTCGTCCAGCAGCATCGAGACCTCGGCGCCATGCTCGGCCGCGAGGTCGAAGCAGAACGCGACATGGCGGCGCATGTCGTCCTCATCGGCTTCGATCCAGGGAATGCCGCCGACGACATCGGCCCCGAGCGCCATCGCCTTGCGCATCAGATCGTCCGCACCGGGCTCGCGAAACAGGCCGTCCTGCGGGAACGCCACGACCTGGATATCGACGATACCGCGAAACTCCTCGCGGATGGCAAGCAGCGCCTTGACGCCTTCGAGCCGGGCCTTGGTGTCGACATCTGCGAAGGCGCGAATGTGGAGATTGCCGTGGAGCGCGGCGAGCGCCACCGCGCGCCGCGCGTTCGGAACGATCCATGATGCGTCGTAATTGTTCTTGACCACCGCGGCGAGCTCGACCGCCTTCGCCGCCTCGCTCATGCCGCCGCGCTGGTAGGCCTCGAGTGCCGCCTCGGACATCATCGGCAGGGTCCAGACCTTGCAGAGATGCAAATGCGGATTAACGAAAGCGGGCGTGACGAGAGCGCCTTTGGCATCGACGAAGGATCGGGCACCGGTCTCCAGCCGGCGGCCGATCGCGGTGATCACACCATCGGTGACGGCGATGTCGACGATCTCGCGGCTGCGCGTGCGGGCGTTGGTGATGACGAGGTCTGGCAGGCGGGACATTGCAGGACTTCCACTCGATACAAGTGCGATCATGCAAGTTGGGTGCCGGTATGCGGAAACCGGAGCTGGACCGTCAGGCCCGGCGCATTGTCATGCAGCGCAATCTCGGCGCCATGAAGGCGCGCGACGGCGGCGACGAGGCTGAGGCCGAGGCCGTTGCCCGGCGTGTAGCGGCTCTGCTCCAGCCGGTAGAAGCGCTTGAAGACGTGGTCGCGCGCCTCGGTGGGAATGCCCGGCCCGTCGTCCGCGATCGCGATCACCGGGCCGCCATCGGCGCTGCGGCAGGTCACCGTCACCTGCCCGCCCTTGCGGCCGTGCTTGATCGCATTGTCGACGAGATTGGCGACGGCATCGAACAAGAGGTCGCGATCGCCCGTGATCGCCACCTCGCGGTCGCCGTCGAGACTGAGGCGGGTTGTGACCTCTTCGGCGGCGGCGTCGTAGAGCTCGACGACCTCGCCGGCGATCTCGGTCAGGTTCAGCGTGCGAAAGGCGCTCCTGCGCGCGCGGGTCTCGATCTCCGAGATCCGCGTGATGGAGGCGAACATGCCGAGCACGGCATCGAGATCGGCGATGGTGTCGCCGATCAGCGCCGCATCGGCCTCGCTGTTGCGCGGGGCGTGATAGGCCTTCTCCAGCCGGCCGCGCATGCGCGTCAGCGGCGTGCGCAGATCGTGGGCGACATTGTCGCTGACCTGCTTGACCTCGCCCATCAGCGTCTCGATGCGGTCGAGCATCTGGTTGAGATTTTCGGCGACGCGGTCCCACTCGTCGTGGCTGCCGCGCAGCGGGATGCGCCGGTCGAGGCCGGACAGCATGATGGCGCGGCTGGTGGCGTTGATCTCCTCGATCCGGCCGACCGTTCGCCGCGTCACCAGCACCGCAGCAAGTCCGGCAAGGGCGAGCAGCAGCACGGCGACCGCGACCATCGCCAGCTCGATCATGCCGGTGAAGCCTTCATGATCGACGGCAGTGCCGAGCCGGCGATCCACATAGGCGAGCGTTCCGACATAGACGTAGGCCATGATCGCCGCGACGATCAGCCCGAATGCCGCGATCGCCATCAGCGCCAGGCGGAAGGTCGAGGAGCGGAGCGTCTTAGCCAGGAGCACGGAGGCAATATCCGATGCCGCGGATGGTGTGGATCAGCGGATAGGCCTGGGCATCATCGACCTTGCGGCGGACGCGGCCGACATAGACGTCGATGATGTTGGTGGAGGGATCGAAATGCAGGTCCCAGACGTGCTGGAGCAGCATCGCGCGGGAGACGACGCGGCCCTCGTTGCGGACGAGATATTCGAGCAGCTGGAATTCGCGCGGCAACAGCGGAATCTTGCGGCCGCGGCGGGAGGCGCTGCGTGCGATCAGGTCGATGGCGAGGTCGCCGACGCGCAGGACCGTCTCCTTGGCGACGGTTTCGCTACGGCGTCCGAGCGCTTCCAGGCGCGCCAATAGCTCGACGAAGGAGAACGGCTTGACCAGATAGTCGTCGCCGCCGGCGCGCAGGCCGCGGACGCGATCGTCGACCTCGCCGAGCGCGGAGATGATCAGGAAGGGGGCGGCGATGCCGTCGTCGCGCAATTGGCGCATCACGGCGATGCCGTCGATGTCGGGCAGCATGCGGTCGATGGTGATCACGGCATAGTCGCGCGCAGCGCCGTGGCTCAGGGCCTCGCGCCCGGTGGCGGCGAGATCGACGTCATAACCCGAGGTTGTCAGCTCCTCGACGAGCTGGCCTGCGGTTTCCGGATCGTCCTCGACGACCAGGATGCGGCGGTGACCTCCGGTCATGCAAAACTCCGCGCGACGATCGCCACCAGACTATCCCGTTCCGGGGCTGAGCGGAACTGCCCGATGGCGATCGCGACAATGGTGCGGGTACGGCGATGCGACTACCAATAGTCTCCGCACACATTGACCCATTGCCAGCCATAGGGCGTCCAGCCCCTGCGCCAGCAGCCGTCGTCGTAATAATTGGCATAGTTGGCATAGAGGAACGGCGCACCGACGAAAGCGAACCGGTTGAAGCGGTGACGGTGGAAGAAGGCATGGCGGCCAATGAACGGCCTGCCGTGCCAGCCGGCGCCGGCGAAGCGCGGTCCAAAGGCGGCGCGGGTCGCCAGCGGAGCTGCGGCAAAGCGGGGTCCGATGGCGGCGCGGGCGGCCATTGGCGAACCGACGAAGCGGGCACCACCGAAATGAGCGCCGCCCATCCCGCCAAATCGCATGCCCCCGCCACCCATGCCGCCGCCACCGACATGCATGCCGCCACCACCGAAGTGACCACCGCCGCCAAAGCCGCCATGGCCACCACCGCCGAAGCCGCCGTGACCTCCGCCACCCATGCCGCCACGGGCAAGCACTGGTGAAGCGAGCGCCATCGCTGCGGCGAGCGTCACCGCAGTGAGGCCTTTGAGAAGCCTGTTGTTCATCGAAGCGTCCTCCTTGCAGTGCGGCGGTGAGCGCGCCGCACGAGGACGAACAGATGAGGAGAACAGGCAGGCGTCTTCAACTTACAAATGCGCCAGATTCTGACGCCGGTGTTAGGTACGCGCCGGTCTGTCACTCCCTCTCCCCATTCTTACGGGGCCGCGACGAGCTTCGCTGAGGGCGGGGTGAGGGGGGCTTCCGCGAATTCGATTTGAGTGGGGATTGCCGATGCGCGGGAGTCGGATGGAGCGTTGATCTGGCCGACAGTTTGCCCTGCCCCTCACCCGGAATCCGCGCTGCGCGCGAATTCCGACCTCTCCCCGCACAGAGCGGGGAGAGGTTAAAGACTCACGCCCGCCTGCCGCTCTTCTCCGCGGCGCGACGCATCGCTTCCGCAAGCGCGCCGCCGCCGGAGGATTCCTGCTTGCGCGGCGCGGACGAGGTCATGCGGCTGGCGTTGCGCGAGCCGTTGTCGCGCTGCATGCCGGGGGCGTCCTTCTTGGCGCCGACCTCGTCGTCGAGGCGCAGGGTCAGCGAGATGCGCTTGCGGGCGACCTCGAAGTCCAGCACCTTCACCTTGACGATGTCGCCGGGCTTCACCACTTCGCGCGGATCCTTGATGAAATTCTTCGACATCGCCGAGATGTGCACGAGCCCGTCCTGGTGCACGCCGATATCGACGAAGGCGCCGAAGGCGGCGACGTTGGTCACGGTGCCCTCGAGGATCATGCCTTTCTTCAGGTCCTTGATCTCCTCGACGCCCTCCTTGAACACGGCAGCCTTGAACGCCGGTCGCGGGTCGCGGCCGGGCTTTTCCAACTCGCGCAGGATGTCGGTGACGGTCGGCAGGCCGAAGGTCTCGTCGACAAAATCCTTCGGCCTCAAGGTGCGCACGATCTCGCTGCTGCCGATCAGCGCCTTGATGTCGCTCTTGGTCGCCTCGAGAATCCGCCGCACCACCGGATAGGCTTCGGGATGCACGCCGGAGGCATCGAGCGGGTCCTCGCCGCCGAGAATGCGCAAAAAGCCCGCGCACTGCTCGAACGCCTTCGGCCCGAGCCGCGGCACGTCCTTGAGCGCCTTGCGCGACTTGAACGGGCCGTTGGCGTCGCGATGCGCCACGATGCTCTGGGCAAGGCCGGAGCCGACACCCGACACGCGCGCGAGCAGCGGCGCGGAGGCGGTGTTGACGTCGACGCCGACGGCGTTCACGCAATCTTCCACCACGGCATCGAGCGATTTGGCGAGCTTGGCCTGGCCGAGGTCGTGCTGATACTGGCCGACGCCGATCGCCTTCGGCTCGATCTTGACGAGTTCGGCGAGCGGATCCTGCAGGCGCCGCGCGATCGAGACCGCGCCGCGCAGGGTGACGTCGAGGCCGGGCAATTCCTCCGAGGCGAAGGCCGAGGCCGAATAGACCGACGCGCCGGCTTCCGACACCACGATCTTGTTCATCTTCAGCTCGGCAAGGCCCTTGACGAGATCGCCTGCGAGCTTGTCGGTTTCGCGGGAGGCGGTGCCGTTGCCGATCGCGATCAGCTCGACGCGATGCTTCAGCGCAAGCTTGCCGAGGATCGCGAGCGACTCGTTCCACTGCCGCTGCGGCTCGTGCGGATAGATCACGGCAGTATCGACCACCTTGCCGGTCGCATCGGTAACAGCGACCTTGACGCCGGTGCGGTAGCCGGGATCGAGACCCATGGTGGCGCGGGTGCCGGCCGGTGCCGCCAGCAGCAGGTCGCGCAAATTGGAGGCGAACACGCGGACGGCTTCGGTTTCGGCCGCATTCCACAGCCGCATGCGCAGGTCGATGTTGAGATGCACCTGGATCTTGGTGCGCCAGGCCCAGCGCACGGTGTCGATCAGCCAGCGGTCGCCGGCTCGCTTGAGGTCGGCGATGCCGAAGCGCTTCATGATCTTGAATTCGTAGGCGCTGGGCACGCCGGGCGGCGGCGCCTCGGCCTCGGGCTGAATCTGGAGATCGAGGATCTCCTCCTTCTCGCCGCGGAACATCGCGAGGATGCGGTGCGACGGCAGCCTGGTCAGCGGCTCGGAGAAATCGAAATAGTCGGCGAATTTTTCGCCCTCGGTCTTCTTGCCGTCGCGCACCTTGGAAGCCATGCGCGCGTTGGTCCACATCTCCTCACGAAGCGCGCCGATCAGGTCGGCGTCCTCGTCGAAGCGTTCGACCAGGATGGCGCGGGCGCCGTCGAGCGCGGCGGCGGCATCGGCGACGCCCTTCTCGGCGTTGATGAAGCCTTCCGCCACGACCTTGGGATCATTGCCGGGCTCGGCGATGAGCTGATTGGCGAGCGGCTCGAGGCCGGCTTCCTTGGCGATCTCGGCCTTGGTGCGGCGCTTCGGCTTGAACGGCAGATAGATATCTTCGAGGCGCGCCTTGCTGTCGGCGGCCATGATGGTGGCTTCCAGCGCGGCATCGAGCTTGCCCTGCTCGCGGACCGATTCGAGGATGGCCTTGCGGCGGTCCTCGAGTTCGCGCAGGTAGACCAGGCGCTCCTCCAGGGTGCGCAATTGCGCGTCGTCGAGCGCACCGGTCGCTTCCTTGCGGTAGCGGGCGATGAAGGGAACCGTGGCGCCGCCGTCGAGCAGCGTCACCGCCGCCTCGACCTGCTCCGCCCGAACCCCAAGCTCCTGCGCAATTTTCTGGTTGATATTTGCCACGCGAGAATCCCTCTATCCAAGCACGCGACGCGGGGGCGAACCACCGACCGCGGGACGCCGCTTATGGACCAACCAAGGTTGATTCATCAAGGTGCGGCGCGCAACCGTCGACAGAGGATTTTTTTGCTGGATCGATGCGATCTCGCCACATTCGTGGGGATGGCAAGGCTTCTCTCGCGTCGCGGCAGACCAAATGGCCGTCCCGTCATCCTGAGGTGCGAACGCCGCAGCGCGCATGGCACTGCGGAGGAAACCTCGAAGGATGAACGGCCGAGATGCAGCCGGGCCGTCGCCCCTCGAGGCTCGCCGAAGAGGCGAGCACCTCAGGGTGACGGTCTGGGATGAACGCTTGCGGCTTGACATCAGCCCCGCGTTCCGCGCCTGCTTGATCTGCCGGACCACCGAACTCTGAGAACCATTCATGCGCACCACATCGGTCGGCGTCTTCAAGGTCGCCACCACGGGCCCCGGCGACGTTTCCGGCCTCATGGCCATGATCGGCTCCGGCGCGGTCGATCCAAAATCGATCCTCGCCATTCTCGGCAAGACCGAGGGCAATGGCGGCGTCAACGACTTTACCCGGGAGTACGCCGTCGCTGCGCTGTGCACGGCGCTGGCGCCAAAGCTCGGCCTGTCGCCGGAAGCAGTCGAGCAGCGCATCGCCTTCGTGATGTCGGGCGGCACCGAAGGCGTGCTGAGCCCGCATCTCACGGTATTCACGCGCCGCGAGGCCGATGGGCGGCCGGCGGGCCTGTCCGGCAAGCGCCTGAGCATCGGCATGGCGCACACACGGGACTTCCTGCCCGAGGAGCTTGGGCGGTCCGCGCAGATCGCGGAGACGGCCAGGGCCGTGAAAGCCGCGATGACGGACGCCGGCATCCTTGAGCCCGCCGACGTGCATTTCGTGCAGATCAAGTGCCCGCTGCTCACCAGCGAGCGCGTCGCGGCGGCAAACGCGCGCGGCAACAAGGTGGTGACGACCAGCTCCTACAGCTCGATGGCCTATTCGCGCGGCGCCTCCGCGCTGGGGGTTGCGGTCGCGCTCGGCGAGATCGGCCCCGATCTCCGCGACGAGGACGTGCTGCGGCGCTACGATCTGTTCTCGAACGTCGCATCCACCTCGTCCGGGATCGAGCTGATGCATAATGTCGTCATCGTGCTCGGCAACTCCGAATTGTCAGCGAGCGAGTTCGAAATCGGGCATGCCGTGATGAAGGACGCGATCGATTCTGCCGCGGTGATGTCGGCGCTGACGAGCGTCGGACTTGCCATCGCGCCGCAAACCAGCGCGGGCCGTGCGCTCGTCAACATCTTCGCCAAGGCGGAGGCTTCGCCTGACGGCAGCGTGCGCGGCTTTCGCCACACCATGCTCGAAGATACCGACATCAGCTCGACACGCCACGCCCGCGCCGCGGTCGGCGGCCTGATCGCGGGCCTTGCCGGCACCGGCGCGGTCTACGTGTCCGGCGGCGCCGAGCATCAGGGGCCGGCCGGCGGCGGTCCGGTTGCAGCGATCGCGCGGCTGTCGGATTGATAGAGCCGGCATCATCCGACCTCTCCGCCCGGCGCAACCCTGCCCCTCGCGCCGGCTCAGTTGATTCACGGGGGCCGTTGCGAAAAAGGTGGCGCCGCACCTTAAGGGGATTTTGACTTCATGACGTTGCCGATGAGCTGGAATGAATGGGCGCAGCACGATGGCGTGGCGCTGGCGGCCCGCGTCCGCAAGGGCGAGCTGACGGCGAAGGAATTGGCCCGCCAGGCTGCCGCCGGCGTCGCCAAGGTCAATCCGGCACTGTCGGGCGTGGTCGAGCTGTTCGAGGACGTCATCGCCGATCCCGCCAAGGACGGCGCCAATCTCGCAGGTCCCTTCGCCGGCCTGCCCTTCCTGATGAAGGATCTCGGACCGACCATGAAGGGCCGGCTCCAGGAGATGGGCTCGCTGTTGATGCGCGGCAATCGCGCCGCAGCCGACACGTTCCTCACCGGTAAATTCCGCCAGGCGGGGCTCAACCTGATCGGCCGCACCACGACGCCGGAATTCGGCGTGTGCAGCTCGGCCGACAATCCGGCCGTCTACGTCACGCGCAATCCCTGGAATACCGACTACACCACCTGCGGCTCGTCGGCGGGCAGCGCTGCGATGGTCGCCGCGGGCGTGGTGCCGATCGCACATGCGACCGATGGTGGCGGCTCCATCCGCATTCCCGCCGGCGTCAACGGCAATATCGGATTGAAGGTCTCGCGCGGCGTGTTCTCGCTGGCCCCGCACATGTCCGATCTCACCGGCCTCGTCTCGATCCAGGGCTGCCAGTCGCGCTCGGTGCGCGACACCGCGGCCTTCGTCGATCACGCGCGCGGGCCCGCTCCCGGCGAGTTCATGCCGTTCTGGACCACGGCACAGCCCTATTCGGAAATGATCAAGCGTGATCCGACAAAACTTCGCATCGCACTGTCGCATACATGGGGCGATTACACCGCGACGCCCGAGCTCGCCGCCGAGCTGGAGAAGACCGGCCGTTTCCTCGAAGGCCTCGGCCATCACGTCGACTACGCGCTGCCCGAGCTCGATTTCCGCGCCGCCTTTGCGGCGCAGACGACCTGCTACATCTCGAATTTCGCCGTGGTGATCTCCAACATGCTCGCCGCGCGCGGGCTGGAAAAGCCGCCGGAAGATCTGATCGAGCCCATGAACATCCGGATCTGGGAAGCCGGCCGCCACACCAGCTTCGCCGAGCGGGCGAAGATGCAGGCCGTGTTCAACACGACCTCGCGCGGCTTCGGCAGCTTCTTCGAGCAGTGGGACGTGATCCTGACGCCGATCACCGCGCTGCCGACGCCGAAGGTCGGCACCAGGGAATATCTCACCATCTCCGACAATCCTGACGTGCTCGACTGGTTCGGCAATCTCTGGCGCTTCTTCGCCTTCACGCCGCTCGCCAATCTCTGCGGCATGCCCGCGATCTCGATGCCGATGGCAAGCCAGGAGCACGGCCTGCCGCTCGGCATCCAGGCCATCGCCAAGCAGGCCAATGACGGCCTCCTGCTGCAGCTCGCCGCCCAGATCGAGCGCGCGCTCGACGGCAAGTGGAACGGCGGCAAGACGGCGAAGGTCCACGTGACGAAGGCGTAAGCGCCGCTCTACCCCTCGCCCTTGCCAACCCCTCGCGCGATCGCTTTGTTAGCGCGACCGCGCGAGATACCATATTCTTCGAGCAGGCGCGCCGCGGGGCTTCGCGTTTCGGCGAACAAGGCGACGAGCGCATTGGCGCCCGTGACTTCAGGATATCCAACCTCCTGGGCAAGGAACACGGCGCGCTGATCGACACGCTTAAACGCCGCTGTGGGCTCTGCACTTCCGGTTTCGATCACCGTGTGCTTGAGTTCGTTGTCGAGATATCGCACGAGGCTTTGCGTCAGCTTGCCGAGATCGGCGTCGCAGGCGCGCATGACGGCGGACGTGCTCGCATCCTCGGTCAGAGCAAGTAGCAGATGCTCAAGTGTCGCGTATTGATGGCGGCGCCGGTCAGCATGATCAAGCGCCCGCCGTTTCGTGGCCGCGTAATCTACCGAGACCGGCCGTTGCGACAGGTCGAGGAGCGCCTCGATCCGCTCGAGCCGTTTCATGGGATCGAGCATTGCCAATAACTCGTATTTGTCCTTGATGGGCAACTTCATTCGCGTGGCGACGGTATCGGCGATCTGCCCGGGGTCACGGGTCTGATCGAAGAACAGCCAGATGTCCGGCACGAGGATTCCGTGAGCCGCCGTGTAATCCTGGAAGCGCTGATAGATCCTTCGAATCAGATTCCTCGCGTCGCGGGCCACTCCCTCACTGACGTCAGCGACCTCAGCTTGATACGCGGCCGATTCAACGGCGAAGCTGCGTAGCGCGACGCGCTTCAGTCCCCGCGTCAGTACCCTGAACGTGCCATCGGCGAGCGGTTCGAATTCGAGCAGTTGGGCCAATATGCCGATCTCGTAGACATCTGCAAGTCGCGGCTCATCGACGGCCGCTTTTCGCTGGATCGCCACCACCACCTCTCGTCCGCCGTCGAACGCCTGGTTCAGGGCCCTGACTGTACTATCGCGCCCGACAAACAACGGGTAGGTCGCATTCGGAAATGGAACGAGATCGCGCAACGGAATGGCCGGATAGAGCGCCGTCGACGTCTTAAGCCGTGCAGCCGGAGCGATGATGTTGCCGCGATCGGCCCCGAGCATCGCCGACAAGGTGTTCCAGTCGGCCACGCCCAACATTTTCGACACCAGCTCCAAGCTCTCGCTGTGGCTGATGGTGACATCCTTAGTGGTCAGAGATTGGCGCAGGGTCTGCGCCATAGCCTTGGCATCGCGAAAATCGCGCATCGGTTCGTCCTCTGCATGAGCGATCCAGGTGTGTCAGGTGGTTGCGTTGCTGACCCGGTCGCTCGGGCAAAGGGAGGCCAACGAGGGCTCGATACGTTCACCATTCCACGGAGGGTGCAACCGGCAGGTCGTATCAACCTGCGCGAAAGGTGGCGCAAAGACAGTAGGCTGTCAATTGCGATCTCAGTTCTTCACCGCCGGAATCTCCTCCGCCGGTTGCTGCTGGCCCTGCTTGTACATCGCGAGCGCCTTGTCGAGCGCTTCGCGCAATGCCAGCGCCGCGGCGACGCTGCAGCGCAGATGCGCGGTCTGGACCACGTCGACCCTGACAGCGGCGCCGATTGGCATCAACAGGTTCGCGGCGAGCTCGATCTGGATCGCGCCATTGTGATGGCCGAAGCAGGACGCGCCGTCGAAATAGATGATCGGCGCCCGCTCCGAGCTCGAGGTCGAAATGGTGACGGGCCCCTGGTTGGTGCCGGGTGTCTCGGGGTCGGTCATGGGCGCTCCTTGCGGGCATTGGACGAACGAAGCGCCCACCATCGTTGCTTTGGCCGGCCCTGTCGAGGCCAAACCGGCTGGCGCTCCGGCAAGGCGCATTCGCAGGTTTTGCGCGGCGCCCTGCACTGGTCTAGAACAGCGCCATGTCCACTGCACCTGTCACACTCCCGTTCGAGGAACTCGCCGAGGCCATCAAGGGGCGCCGCTCCGACTATGGCCATATCAGCGGGCTACAGCTCGACCGCTTCGCGCCAGCCGAGGCCTGGTCCAGCCTGCCCTACCGCCCCGTCTTCGTCGGCGACACCGAGACCGGCGTTCTGCATGGCGGCGTCGTCACCGCGATGCTGGACGAGAGCTGCGGCATGGCGGTGCAACTTGCGCTCGACGGCACGCGCGCGATCGCAACCCTCGATCTGCGCATCGACTACCAGAAGCCGGCGACGCCCGGCCTCGACATCAAGGCACATTCGGTCTGCTACCGCACCACGCGATCGATCGCCTTCGTGCGCTCCACTGCCTATCAGGAGTCCGAAGACGATCCGGTCGCGACCGCGACCGCCTGCTTCATGATCGGCGCCAACCGCACCAACATGCTCGCCGACCGGCGGATGGATTCGCGCAGCATCCCGACGCTGGAGGCGCCGGAGGATCCGGACGGCCCGTTCGCGCGCAGCCCGTTCGCGCGGGCTCTCGGCATCCGCGTCAACGACGACGGCACGCTGACGATGCCGTTCTCGCCAAAGATCATCGGCAATCCGATCCTGCCCGCGATCCATGGCGGGATGACCGGCGCCTTCCTCGAGACCACCGCGATCATCGGAGTGGGACGCGAGCTCGGCGCTGCCGCACCGCCCAAGCCGATCGGACTCACTGTCAACTACCTACGCTCCGGCCGCGCGCTCGATACCTTTGCCAACGTCTCGATCGTGAAGCAGGGCCGCCGCATCGTCGCCTTCGAGGCGCGCGCCTGGCAGGACGATGCCGACAAGCCGATCGCCACCGCCTTCGGCCATTTCATGCTGCGGCCGACGCCCGGAAGTGACGAGGAATAGACGTATTTTCCCTTGACGGAGGGGGGCCGGGCCACAACGATAGTGCGGTTCCTGCGAGAGGTATTGGATTGCGGCATCCGCTCGACATCGTCGCCATGTTCGCCGCGCTCTGGCTGCTGGCATCGATGGTGCTCGACGCGCTGACGCCGACGGAGCTGACGGCCGTCATGATCGGAATTGCGATCGGCCCCGCAGTGATCATCACCGCCGTCTTTTACTACCTTCGCTGCCCCCGCACCGACTTTGCGGTCATGTTCGCCGCCTTATGGCTGATCTCGGACATTGCGATTGCATTCATCTCCCCGACACAGCTGCCGCATTTCCTCATCGTGCTCGGCTTCGTCCCGGCCCTGCTGATCGGCATCGTGCTGCACTGGCAGCGCTTCCAGCACCGCCACGAGCAGCTCCCCGCGCCGTCGGTGAAGCGCAGTTAGCGCGGCAAGAGGTTCGTCTTCGCGAGATCGAGCACCTCGTCGCCGCGGCCGTTCATCACCGCACGCAACACCCACAGGCTGAAGCCCTTGATCTGCTCGGGCGTGATGGTCGGCGGCATCGACAGCTCCTGCTTTGCGGTGACGACGTCGAGCAATGCCGGCCCGTTATGGGCCAGCATCTCCTTCATCGCGCCCGGCAGCTCGCCGGGGTCCTCCACGCGCTTCGCAAAGATGCCCATCGCGCGCGCCATAGCGGCAAAGTCCGGGTTCTCCAGGTCGACATTGGTGTCGACGAAACCGGCCGCCTTCATCTCCAGCGCGACGAAGCCGAGCACGCCGTTGTTGAAGACGACCACCTTCACCGGCAGCTTCATCTGCGTCAGCGTGATCAGATCGCCCATCAGCATGGTGAAGCCGCCATCTCCGGAGAGCGAGATCACCTGGCGGCCGGGTTGGGCGGCCTGCGCGCCGATCGCCTGCGGCATGGCATTGGCCATCGAGCCGTGCACGAACGAGCCGATCAGCCGGCGCCGGCCGTTCATGTCGAGGTAGCGCGCGGCCCACACCGTCGGCGTGCCGACATCGGCAGTGAACACGGCGTCCTCGGAGGCATGGTCGCTGATGACTTTTGCGAGATATTGGGGATGGATCGGCTTAGCTCCGGGCGTGCCCTTGGCGAGCGAGTCGAGGCCTTCGCGCGCCTTCTTGTAGTGGGCGATGGCATCGTCGAGATGCCGGCGCTGCGTCTTGGACTTGAGCAGCGGCAGCAGCGCCTCGATGGTCAGCTTGACGTCGCCGACAAGGCCGAGATCGATCCTGCACCGCCGTCCCAGATTCTCCGGGCGGATGTCGATCTGTGCGACCTTCGCATCGGTCGGGAAGAACTGCTTGTAGGGAAAATCGGTGCCGAGCATCACCAGCGCGTCGCAGGCGTGCATGGCGGCGTAGCCCGAGGAGAAGCCGATGAAGCCGGTCATGCCGACGTCGTAAGGGTTGTCGTATTCGACATGCTCCTTGCCGCCGAGCGCATGCACGATCGGGCTCTTCAACGCTTCGGCCAGCTGCATCAGCGGCGCATGTGCGCCGGCACAGCCGCGGCCGCAGAACAGGGTGATGCGCTCGGCGCCGTTGAGGAGATCGGCCAGCGCCTTCAGCTCATCCGCCTGCGGCACGACTTTCGGTGTCGCCAGCGCAAGCCCGCGCGAAGTCGACAGCGCGCGCTTGGGCGGGCTGCGGAACGCGACGTCGCCGGGCATCGCGACGACGGCGACGCCGCGCAGGCCCACCGCCGCACGGATGGCGTTCTCCAGCACGTAAGGCAGCTGACTCGAATCAGAGACCAGCTCGCAATAATGGCTGCATTCGCGGAACAGGTTCTGCGGGTGGGTTTCCTGGAAATAGCCGCCGCCGATCTCGGCCGTCGGAATTTGCGCCGCGATCGCCAGCACGGGGACACGGCTGCGATGCGCGTCGAACAGGCCGTTGATCAGATGCAGATTGCCGGGGCCGCAGGAGCCCGCGCACACTGCGAGGCTCCCGGTCATCTCGGCTTCACCGGCGGCAGCGAAGGCTGCGACCTCCTCGTGGCGGACATGGATCCATTCGATCGTGCCGCGGCGGCGCAGCGCCTCCGTGAGGGCGTTCAGGCTGTCGCCGACGATACCGTAGATGCGCTTGATGCCGGCCTGTTCGAGCGTTGCCACGAACAGGTCGGCCACGTTGTTGATCGCCATGTCGGTCTCCTGCTGCGCCGGTCGCATGTCTGCGACGCCAAAGCATCAGCATCGCGCCACAATGCGGCACAATAAGCTATGACAGGATCACGGCTAGTTTATTGCCGGCTCAGTCTTTCGCAATCGCCCGATCATAGGCTGTGATCGTCGCCTTCGCGCGCGCTGCGACATCCGCCGCACTCATGCCGGGCTTGTAGAGGCTGGAGCCGAGACCGAAGGCGGTCACACCACCCTTGATGTACTCGGCAAAGTTCTGGTCGGAGACGCCGCCGACGGCGGCGATCATCACGCCAACGGGCAGCACAGCGCGGATCGCGGCGATGCCGGAGGCACCCAGCACGCTCGCCGGAAAGAATTTCAGGCCCGACGCACCGGAGTGCGCCGCGAGCAGCGCCTCGGTCGGCGAGAATACGCCCGGCAACGTCACCATGCCGTGCTGATGCGCACGCGCCAGCACCTCGGTGTCGACATTGGGCGAGACCATCAGCCTGCCGCCGACATCGTTGAGACGATCGACGTCTGCGGCGGTCAGCACAGTGCCGGCGCCGATCAGCACGCCGGCCGGCGCGAGCTTCACGGCAAGCCCGATCGAGCGGAACGGATCGGGCGAGTTCAGGGGAATCTCGATCGCGGTCATGCCGGCCCCGATCAGCACGCCGACGATGGCTTCGGTCTCCTCGGGCTTGACGCCGCGGAGGATTGCGACCAGCGGGCGCTGCATCGGCGGAAAGGGAACGCTCATCTCAAAAGTCCTTCTATTTCGTCCAGATCGCCGCTGCCGCCATCGACAGGCCACGGCGGACCGCTTCATCCGCATCGATCGGCTGCACGGTGACCGACAGCGCGTCGAAGGCGTGCCGGTACAGCGTCGCGAGCCGACCCGACGCAATCAGAGTGACACCCGCTGCCGGCAACGCGCCGGAGAGACCAGCCGCGAGCTCGGCGCCGATCAAGGTGCCCGACAGCGTCTCGCGCGCCGCAGCCGGCGTGCCGCCGAACAAAAGCTGCCGCGACCGCGCCGTGAACAGAAGATTGGCCGCGAAGGCCGGCGCCTCGTACGCGGATTTCACAGCCGCCTTGAAGCTCGCGATATCCTCGGCATCCTCGGCATTGGCAACCGCGAGCGACAGAATCGTCTCGCGCGAGACGACGCTGAAGAGCTCGCCGGTCATGAAGGTGGAAAACCGCACGACCGTGCCATCAGTCACGCGGACCCATTTCGAATGCGTGCCGGGCATGCAGACCAGAGCATCGCTGGCGCCATCCAGGCCGGGCGCGCCGAGCAACTGCGTTTCCTCGCCGCGCATCACGTCCGGCGCGCTCGCGTCGCGCTGCGCGATGCCGGGCAGGATGCGGATGTCGCGCGTCTCGCCCGGCACGCGCGCGGCCTGCTTGAGGATGGCGGCGAGCGGCGCCGGCGTGTCGACATAGCCGGCCTCGACCCAGCCGTTCCTGGCGCCGGCCATACCGCAGACGAGAACCGGCAGATGCGAGGGCGCCTCGACCGCGGCAAGATGCGATTGCAGCACGGCAGCGAAGCTGGTCTTGGCCGCGGCCAGCATGCCCTCGCCGCTGCGGCGCTCGGCCAGCACCTGTCCGGCACGATCGATCAGCCAGAGCCGGAAGCTGCTGGTGCCCCAGTCCACCGCGACATAGGCGGGTTCAGTCATCGTATCCTCGTCTCACCGGCAAGACGCCGTCTCGCGACAATGAGACGGTGTCCAGCAAATCTGCCCCGGGATATCGGCTCTTGCCGCCGCAAACCAGCCTTTTCTCGCGGGTCTGAAGCGCAATCGCGCTGGCACACCGCTTGCTGAAGCGTCTCCACTCACATCCGTGAACCGCGCAGCAAGACGCGTCAACTGTGAAGAGGAAACCCATGGAGATCGGCTATTTCACGATGCCTTCGCATCCGCCGGAGTGCGGCCTGAAGGAAGGAAACGACTGGGACCTGCAGGTCATGCGCTGGCTCGACGAGCTCGGCTATCAGGAGGCCTGGGTCGGCGAGCACCACACCGCGCCCTGGGAACCCAATCCCACGCCGGACCTGTTGATCGCGCAGGCCTTGATGCAGACCAAGCGCCTGCGCATCGGGCCCGGCGGCTTCCTCTTGCCCTATCACCACCCGGCCGAGCTCGCCAACCGCGTCGCGATGCTCGACCACATGTCCGAGGGCCGTCTCAATTTCGGAGTGGCGGCGAGCGGCCTGCCGAGCGACTGGGCGATGTTCAACGTCGACGGCATGAGCGGACAGAACCGCGACATGACCCGCGAGGCGCTGGAGATCATCCTGAAGCTCTGGACCGAGCCCGCGCCCTTCACCCACAAGGGCAAGTACTGGACGGTGACCAAGCCGGACACGATGTTCGACTTCCTCAAGCCGCATATCAAGCCGCTGCAGGCGCCGCATCCGCCGATCGGCGTTGCGGGTCTCTCGAAGAACTCGGACACGCTGAAGCTGGCGGGCGAGCGCGGCTTCATCCCGATGAGCCTCAACCTCAATCCGGCCTATGTCGGCAGCCATTGGGACTCCGTGGAAATCGGCGCTGCCAAGACCGGACGCAAGCCGAACCGGCAGGACTGGCGCCTCGTGCGCGAGGTGTTCGTCGCCGACACCGACGAGGAGGCCTGGAAGCTCTCGACCGGCGACATGATGGGCCGGATGATGCACGAGTACTTCCTGCCGCTGCTCGGCCATTTCGGCTTCAAGGATTATCTGAAGCACGCCCCTGATGTGCCCGACAGCGACGTCACGGTCGAATATTGCGCCAAGCGGAACTGGATCGTCGGCTCGCCCGCGACCGTCGCCGAGAAGATCGAGAAGATCTACGACGAGGTCGGCGGCTTCGGCGTGCTGCTGGTGTTCGGCTTCGACTACAAGCACAAGGCCGAGGCCTGGCATCACTCGCTCTCGCTGCTGAAGAACGAGGTGATGCCGCGCCTGACGCATCTCGGCTCCGCGAAGAAGGCGGCTTGACCCGAGCATGATCCGGAAAAGTGCGCAGCGGTTTTCCGAAGAGATCATGCTATACTCTTAGCGCCGGGTGCGGCGCGATCGTGCCGCACCCGCATTCATTCGGGAGATTTCCGCGTGTCGGTGGACGCAAAGGATTTCAAGCAGGCGATGCGCCAATGCGCCGGCGCCGTGGCGCTGGTCACGGTTGGCGCCGAGCACGGCAAGCGCACGGGACTGACGGTGACCTCGGCTTGCTCGCTGTCGGACTCACCGCCCTCGCTGATCGTCTGCGTCAACCGCAACGCCAGCGCCCATGCGCGCATCCGCGAGGAAGGCGCGTTCGCAATCAACTTCCTGCACGAGGATCACGCGCTGCTGGCGCTCACCTTCAGCGGCCAGAAGGGCGTCAACGGCGATGATCGCTTCGCGTTCGGCCAGTGGACGCGCGGCGTGACCGGCGCGCCGGTGCTGACGGATGCGGTGGCGGCATTCGACTGCGTGCTGGCGCAGGAGTTCGAGACCAGAACGCATTCGATTTTCGTCGGCGAGGTGCGCGGTGCGACGCATTCAGCTACTGCGGCGCCGCTGGTGTACTTGCGCAGCAGCTTCCACACGCCGCAGGAAATCCGCGAAACCGTTTCAGTCGGCGATCTCGATTCGCGGCACCTGAGCTGGACGGATTTTTCTTGAGCTAGAACAGATCATATCCAGGCGTGAGGATGCCGGCCGGATCGTGATGGCGCTTGGCGTCGCACAGCAGCGGCCATCTCGGACCGAAATGATCGGCCCAATCCTGTGGCGACATCGCAAGCGCGCTCACCGGATACAGCATGCCGCCTGCAGCGCGAATGCGGTCGCAGACCGTGCGATTGCGCGCAAGCTGTCGGTCCGCATTCGCCTTGTCCGCCGATGCCGGGATGCGGATCAGATTGAACGGGAACACGACGCGCTCGTCGGGCAGTCGAAGCAGGGGCGTGCGGCATTCGCCGGTGAATATCGGATAGTAGGTGATCCGCCCGAACGGGCCGAGATCATCGCTGTTCAGCCCGGCAATCACCTCGCTTGCCACCTCCAGCGCGTTGCTGCCGCGCAAGTATGTCAGCAGCCAGGGATGCGGGTTGAACCACTGGCCATTCGATCGCAACAGCTGCTCGAGCTTCGCAAATGCATTAGCGTCGTCGCCGAAGGCGAGATCCGAAACGGTCTCGCGCTTCTCGGCAAGGCCTGCAAGCAGCCGTTTGTCGTCGGGAGGCGTGCCGCTGTTGTAGAAGACGGCTGCTTCCATCTGATAGCGCCAGCCGCCGGTGCCGTCAGGCACGACCGCGCCCTGCAACTGATCGAAGCGTCCCTCGTCCAGAGCACGCCGCTGGTCGGCGGTCAGTGACGCGAGATCGGAATAGGACAGCAGATAACGCCTGACACGTTCGGGTGCGCGCATCAATCGAAGCATCGCGCGGGTGATGATCGCGCATTGCGCCAGCCCGGCGCGAACGGCGTCGAACAGCTCGGCATGCGCGGTCGGCGAGCAGGTCAGTTCCACGCCTTCGCCGGTGACGACATCCAGCTCCAGAACCTGGTCGGTCTGGAGCCCGTGCTGCGACGACGAGCCGCCGATTCCTCCGACGGCAAGCGTGCCGCCGACCGACAGGCCGAGATAGTTGGTCAGCACCGGTGGTGCGAGCCCCTTGGCCAGGGTTGCCTGCAGCACGGCGTGCCAGGTCGCACCGGCATCGACCACGACACGATCGGACTCGATCCGGTGGATCGCGGCCATCGCGCCGAGATCCATCACGATGCCGTCTTCGGCCATGGCCCGGCCGTAGGTCGCGTGGCCCTGCCCGCGCGTCGCAACCTTCAGCCCCTGCTCCCTGGCCCAGCGCAGGATGTCGGCGACTTCGGCGCCCGACTTCGGCTTGCAGACGGCCCGAGGCTGCCTCTGGATGATGTGGCCAAAATCCTGCGCGGCCGCCGCGCGGGATTCCGGATCGTCCGCGAGCAGGGCTTTTGGCGGCCGCGCGTCGCGCGCGCCGGGCGTTTGTCCGGCAAAGGTGGCGGAAGCCAGCGTCGCGGTGACGCTGACGCCCGCGTGCAAAAGTGTCCGTCGATTGGGAGTCATGGTGCAGTCCTCTGCGCCCTCGCCGGGCAATGGGCCCCTGCACCCCAAGCTGCGATCGACGGCCCGCCGCGACAACCGGCGCATCGCGGGATAGACATTCCCGCAAATCGGGAGAATGCGTTCCCGCACGCCGGCTCAAAGCCGCTCGTGCTTCAGCCGCTCCGCGAGCAGATCGACAAAGAGATGCGTCTTCGCCGGCGGTATCGCGCTTGGTGGAAACACGGCGCGCACCGGCGTTCGCGGCGCCTCGAACGCTTCCAGCGCGATTTCGAGCGCACCCTGATCGATGAGATCGCGGATCTGCCAGAACGGGCCATATCCGACACCAAGGCCATGACGGGCGGCCGCATGCGCGGCCGTCATATTGTCCGTGTGAAAGCGGCCGTTCACCTGCACAACGATCAATTCGCCATCGACCTGAAACCGCCAGATGTCGGCTTCGCCGCGACCGGTCCTGCGCAGGATGCATTGATGCCCGGCGAGATCACGAGGGTGATGCGGACGGCCGTGGCGTGCGAAATAATCGGGTGCAGCGTAGACGACCGTGCGCAACTCCCCGAGCCGTCTGGTCTTCAGCGAGGAGTCCGGCAACTCCCTGATCCGGACGGCAAGGTCAAAGCCGTCGCCGACGACATCGACGGGCCGATCGGACATGTTGACGTCGGCTTCGATCTGCGGAAAGCGCGCCATGAATTCGGCGATCACAGGCACCACATGGGTCGATCCGAACAGAACCGGTGCTGCGACCCTCAGCAGTCCCGACGGCTCGACGCGCCGGTTTGCAGCTTCAAGACGCGCTTCGGTGATCTCCGCAAAGGCCGGCTTGACGCGGCGATAGAACGCCAGGCCCGCTTCGGTCGCCACCGATTGCCGCGTGGTTCGGCGCACCAGTTCGACGCCGACGCTCTGCTCCAGCGCGGCCAGCGCGCGGTTCACCGCTTGCAGCGACCGTCCGAGTTGTCGCGCCGCGGCCGTCTGGCTGCCGGCTTCGATGACAGCCAGAAAGACTTCGATCTCCTCCATCGATGGCTCTCCTCTCTCGCTCTCTCGGGAATATAGGGTCGCGGCGAGGTGTTTGCCGACTGATCCACGCGAGTCGAGCAAGAGCCGAGTTCCAGCAGGAACCCGCGAACGCGCTAGACGGAGATCTTCAATTGCTTGATCTTGCGATAGAGCGTGGCGCGGCTCAGCTTCAGCGCACGCGCTGCTTCCGTCACGCGGCCACCATGCTTGCGCAATGCCTCGACGATCGTCGCGCGCTCGGCCGCCGCGAGATCCGGCTCCGCCCTCCCGCCAAATGGCGGCAGGTCGAGATCGGCATCGGTGATGACGCCGTTCTCGGCCGTGCAGCCGGCAAGCCGCAGCACATGGCGGAGCTGGCGCATGTTGCCGGGATACGAATAGGCTATCAGCAGCGCCCAGGCCTCGTCCGACAGACGGCAGTTCGGCGCCTCCTCGCGCGCGATCTGGCGGAAGATGTCGGCGCGGTCGGCACGCTCGCGCAACGCCGGCAGGTGCACCTCCATGCCGCGCAGGCGGAAATAGAGGTCGGCGCGGAAGGCGCCCTCCTCGGCCATGCGGCCGAGATCGCGATGGGTGGCGCTGATGAGCCGGATGTCGACGGCTACAGGCTTGAGCGCACCGAGCGGCCAGACCTCGCGGTTTTCCAGCACGCGCAAGAGGCGCGTCTGCAGCGCGATGGGCATATCGCCGATCTCGTCGAGGAACAGCGTGCCGCCGTCGGCCTGCACGATCAGGCCCTTGGAGCCCTCGCGCCGCGCGCCGGTGAAGGCGCCGGCCTCATAGCCGAACAGCTCGGCATCGATCAGGCTCTCGGGCATTGCCGCGCAGTTGAGCGCGACATAATTGTTGCGCGCGCGGTTGCTGGCGGCGTGAATGGCGCGCGCGAACACGTCCTTGCCGACGCCGGTCTCGCCATGCAGCAGCACCGGCAGATTGTGATCGCCGATGCTTCGGAGCCGCTTCACGCTTTTGACCAAATCAGGATCGCGGCCGGCGAGCCGGTGCAGAGCGTCGAAACGGTCGGCGGGCGCATCGCGGCGCGGCACATGCGATTTTGCACGCAGCGGCGGCGCGACATGCCCCCGCCCCAGTGGACTGTCGTCGGCACGGCGCAGCTCGACCATCTCATCCGCACCGCGCGCGGCATGATGATCGAACTTGATGTAGCGCGACAGGTCGATGCCGGAAGCGATCAGGCCATCGGTGAGGCCGAGCAGCGCACGCGCCGAGCGGCAGGCGCCGACGATGCGGCGGTCGTCATCATAGGCGATGAGGCCGCTGCCGCCGTCGCCGGGCACGGTCGCGATCCAGGCATTGCGGAAATGGCCGCGAAAGATCGCGCCCTCCATCCGCCGCGTCGCCTCCATCGTCACCGCGAGCGCAAGCTGATGCGCGGTGCGCTCGAGGTCCTCGCGACAGGAGGTGATGTTGATCGCACCGGCGAGCCGCCCCGCCTGGTCGAACAGCGGCGCCACGGCGCAGGAGAACATGTGCCACTGCGCGCGAAAATGCTCGTCGCGATGCACCAGGATCGGCTTCTGCTCGGCGAGCGCGGTGCCGAGCCCGTTGGTACCCTCAAAGGTCTCGGCGAAATTGGAGCCGGTGTAGATCTTCCAGTCGAGAAACATCTTTGCGTCGGCTTCGCCCGGCAGGCGGCTGAACAGCATGGTCGCGTTCGCATCTGCGAGATTGACGCAGTAACCGGCGTCACGCAGCACACGGGCAAGATCGTCGAGCTCGGGCGTGGCGAGCCTGATCGTCTCCTCCATGGGTTCGGCAACGTGGCGGATCTCGGCTTCGGTCAGCGTCTGCGGCGGGCCCTGGCGGGCCGGATCGAGCTTGTGGCTGATCAGGCAGCGCCGCCAGGAATTCGCAATCCGCGAGGAGGCATCGACGTCCGCCACGTGATTGGCGACGGACAAGACACGGGCGACATGGTTCGAGGCCGAAAGGCTGGCCATCGCGGACGTCTCCACCCTGTATTATTGTGCAAAGTCTGGCAGCACGGGCGGGGATGTCAATCGGGAACCGGGAACGCAGCTATTGCTGCACCGCCCTCACCACGTGTCGATGCACGGCCGCTTCTTCTCCGTCCGCGCCGGCGGCTTCGGCACCGACCTGAGCCCCGCCATGATCCACCGCCGCGTCTCGGCGGGGTCGATGACGTTGTCGATCTCGAACACCGAGGCGATCGAGACCGCCTTGCCGTTGGCATAGAGCTCGGCGACCTTGTTGCGGTAATAGGTCTCGCGCTCCTCGGGATCGGCGATCGCCTCCATCTCCTTGCGGAAGCCGAGGCGGACATAGCCCTCCAGGCCCATGCCGCCGAACTCGCCCGTGGGCCAGGCCGCGGTGAAGAACGAGGCGTGGAAGCCGCCGCCGATCATCGACTGCGCCCCTAAGCCATAGCCCTTGCGCAGCACGATGCCGAACAGCGGCACGGTGAGGCTCGCGCCTGTGACGAACATGCGCGAGACGTGGCGCACGATCGCGGTCTTCTCGGCTTCCGGGCCGACCATGAAGCCGGGCGTGTCGCAGAGCGAGACGATCGGCAGGTCAAAGGCGTCGCAAAGCTGCAGGAAGCGCGCCGCCTTGTCGCCGGCATCGGCATCGATGGCGCCGCCGAGATGGCGCGGGTTGTTGGCGATGAGGCCGAACGGCTTGCCTTCGATGCGGATCAGCGCGGTGATCATGCCGACGCCGTAGTCGCGGCGCAGCTCCAGCACGCTGTCCTTGTCGGCGACGAGATCGATCACGCTGCGGATATCGTAGACGCGCAGGCGGTTCTCGGGGATGGCGCGGCGGAGCAGACGCTGGTCGGCGGCCTGCCACTCCGTCACCGCGCCCTGGAAATAGGACAGGTATTTTTGCGCGACGGATGTCGCTTCCTCTTCGTCTTCGACCAGGATGTCGATGACGCCGTTGGGCGACTGGAATGAGACCGGCCCCACTTCGGCCGGATGATAGACGCCGAGGCCGCCACCCTCGATCATGGCGGGGCCGCCCATGCCGATCGAGGCGTTCCTGGTGGCGATGATGACGTCGCAGCAGCCGAGCATCGCGGCGTTGCCGGCGAAGCAATAGCCGGAGACGACGCCGATGACAGGCACGAGGCCGGAGAGCCTCGCGAACTGCACGAAGGACGGGCCGTCGAGGCCGGTCATGCCGAGCCGGTCGGTGTCGCCAGGCCGGCCGCCGCCGCCCTCGGCGTAAAACACCAGCGGCACGCGCCAGTCTTCCGCCAGGGTCAGCATACGGTCGATCTTCTTGTGGTTCATGTGGCCCTGCGTGCCCGCGAGCACGGTGTAGTCGTAGGCCACGACGATGCAGCGCGCACCTTCCGGTCCGAACTTCTCGCCATTCACAGTGGCGACGCCCATGACGAGGCCGTCGGCCGGCGTGTTCTTGATGAGGTCGTCGAGCTTGCGCCGGCGCCGCTGCGCCGCGATCGCGAGGCTGCCGTACTCCATGAAGGAGCCGTCGTCGACGAGCTGGGCAACGTTCTCGCGCGCGGTGCGCTGGTTGGTGTTGCGGCGGCGCTCGACCGAGGCCGGCCGGTTCGCATCGAGCGTGTTGGCCTGGCGCGCGATCAGCTCGGCAAGATCAGGGCGGACGTGGTCGAGATCGACATCCGCTTCTGCCGCCGTGCTATCAGCCGCGACGTCGAGCGGCTCCAGATACATGATCGGCTCGCCATGCATCAGCGTGGCGCCATCGCCGGCAACGAGCTTCATGACGCGGCCGCCCTGCTCGGCCATCACCAGATGCTCCATCTTCATGGACTCGATCACCGCGAGTTGCTGGCCGGGGCGGACGACCTCGCCTTCCCTGACCTGGACGGTGACGATGGTGCCCTGCAGGGGCGCTGCGACCATCACCGCGCCTTCAGGCACGATCTGCGCGGCATGAGCCTCCGCGCCGTGACCGCCGCCGTGCTCCGTCGCCGCAAAATAGAGCGGCCTCGCCGCACCATCGGCGGCCTCGACGAGCTTTGCGATGTTGCGATCGATGAAATCGGTCGCGATACGGTTGGTCCTGAAATCCGGATGCGCCAGCACGGCCTGCAGGAAGGCGATGTTGGTGACGACGCCGTCGATCCGGAATTCGCGCAAGGCACGCGAGGCTTTCGCCACGACGTCATGCCAAGCCTCGCCCGGCGTATGTACGACGACCTTTGCCAGCAGCGAATCGAAAGCGGCGCTGGTCTTGTAGCCGGCATAGCCAAAGCTATCGACGCGCACGCCCGGCCCCGACGGCGGCTCGAACACGGCGAGCACGCCGCCGGTCGGATGGGTCGCTCCCGTCTCGTCCAGCGTCTCCATGTTGACGCGGAGCTGCATGGCATAGCCGCGCGGCTTCGGGATTGAGCCTTGCGCAAGACCGAGCGAGGCCAGCGAAGCTCCCGCGGCGACCGCGAGCTGGGCGCGGACGAGGTCGAGGCCGAGCACCTCTTCCGTGACGGTATGCTCGACCTGAAGCCGCGGATTGGCCTCGATGAAGGCAAAGTTGTCCTCTGCGGTGCCGTCGACCAGGAACTCGAAGGTGCCGAGATTGTCGTAAGCCGCCGCCGTCGCAAGCTGTTTCGCCGCCTCGATGATGCGGCCGCGCAGGGGATCGCTCAGCGACGGGCTCGGCGCGACCTCGACCAGCTTCTGGTGCCGGCGCTGGATCGTGCATTCGCGCTCCCAGAGATGGGAGATCGCGCCATGGCGATCGCCGATGATCTGCACCTCGATGTGACGCGCCTGCCGGATCAGCCGCTCGGCATAGACGCCGTCGAAGCCGAACGCCGCCTTGGCCTCGGACTGGCAGCGCGCATAGGCCTCTGCAAGATCGGACGCATTCTCCACCACCCGCATGCCGCGGCCGCCGCCGCCGGCCATGGCCTTGATCACGATCGCCGCATTGCTGCCGAGCGAGGCGAAGAACGCCGTGATCTCCTCGAGGCTCGACGGCCCGCTGGTGCCGGCAATGATCGGCACACCGCAGCGTTTTGCCAGTTGCCGTGCCGCGACCTTGTCGCCGAACAGTTCGAGCGCCGCCGCCTTCGGCCCGACGAAGACAACGCCGGCGTCAGCGCAGGCTTTTGCAAACGCCGCGTTCTCGCTGAGGAAACCGTAGCCGGGATGCACGGCATCGCAGCCGGCAGTCTTCGCCGCCTTCACCACGGCGTCGATGTCGAGATAGGCCCGCGCGCCGCGGCCGGCGATTTCGACCGCCTCGTCGGCGACACGCACATGCAGCGACAGCGCATCATCCGCGGGATGGATCGCGACCGTCGCGATGCCGGCATCAGCCGCTGCGCGCGCGATGCGGATGGCGATCTCGCCGCGGTTGGCGATCAGGAGCTTTTTGAACGACATCGTCTCTCTCACTCAGACAGCAGCAGGAAGATTTGCGTTGAGGTCCTGCTTCTTCACCTTGCCCGTCGCCGTCAGCGGCAGGGCATCGATAATACGCACTTCCGGGACCTTGTAGACGGCCATGCGCTCGGCACACCAGGCGCGCAAATCCTCGGCGGAGATGGTGCCGACCGCCTCCGGCTTGAGCTGGATATAGGCCACCGGCACCTGGCCCTTGTCGGGATCGTCGCGCCCGACCACGCCCGAGCCCAGCACCTTCGGATGTTGCCCGAGCAGCGCCTCGATTTCCGGCGGGAATACGCTCATGCCCTTGACCTTGAGCATCTCCTTGCGGCGGCCGAGGAAGTGCAAAAAGCCGTCCTTGTCGATGGTGCCGATGTCGCCGGTGCGCAGCCACCCGTCGATCAGCGACTCCGCGGTCGCCTCCGGCTTGTTCCAGTAGCTCTTGAGCAGCGACGGCGTGCGCACGCGAATCTCGCCTTCGGCGCCGAGCGGCAGCAGCGCGCCGGTTTCGAAATCGGTGATCTTGAACTCGGCGCCGGGGACCGGCAGGCCGACGAAGATCGGCTGGTTGTTGAGATCGAAATCGTCATCCTGGAATCCGGCGGTAAACGTGTTGGAGGTGTGGGTCTCCGTCATGCCCCAGGCCGCCTCCATCAGGATCGTGCCGGTAAGGTCCTTCCAGCGGTTGCGGTAATCGGCGTTGAGCTTCTTGACGAAGGAGACGACACGCACCTGCTTCAACGACGACAGGTCGAACTCGCTCCAGCGCGGATGGTCCATCAGTTCGACCGCGCCGTCCACCGGCATCGCCGTGATGGTGACCTTGTATTTGTCGATGGCGGCCATCGCGCCGACGGCGTCCCAGCGCGCGAGCAGGACCAGCGTCGCGCCGGAGAATAGCGGGAAGATCAGGCCGAAGTTTTCGCCCGCGATCCAGAACTCAGGGAAGAACGACAGGAACACGCTGCTCTCGTCCGACAGCACCGAGATGCCGTAATTGGCGGCGGCCGTATAGACCATGTCGCGATGAGTATGGACGCAGCCCTTGGGCATGCCGGTGGTGCCGCCCGTGTAGTTGAGCGCGGCGACATCATCGAGGCTGGGCGGCGGCAGCGGCGTCGGCGCCGACATCGCCGCAAGCGCCGGCAGCAGATCGGTCGTGCCCGGGACCGCGACGCGCGGCCCGCGAATCGAGTCCGGCGCGGGGAACGCCGGCGCAGCCGGCACCACATCGGCAAAGCTGGTGACGATGATCTCGCGCAGCCACACCTCGCCTTTCACCTGCTCGACGACGGGAATGAGCTGGTCCAGCGCCACGATCACTTCGGCCTGGGTGTCGTTGAGCTCGTAGGACAGCTCGAACGCGCGCGACAGCGGGCTGACGGGGACGTGGACCGCGCCGAGCTTCAAGATGCCGAAGAACACGATGTGGAATTGCGGGCAGTTCGGCAGGAAGACGGCGACGCGATCGCCCTTGCGTACGCCCTTGGCCTGCAGCAGCGCGGCAAAGCGATCGCTCTGCTGATCGAGATCGGCGTAGGTGGTGACATGCCCGTAGAAGATCACCGCAGGTCGCGCGGGACTGTGCTTGGCCCAGGCGCGCAGATATTCCGTCAGGGGAACTTCGCCATGCAGATAGTTCGGGGAGCGCGGCATGCCCTTCGGCCAGGCCTTGTCCCACAGGCCGCGCAAGGTGGCGAGGTAGTCCTTCTCGTTGAGGCCTGCACTCATGGCGTCCGTCCCGTGCTGCTTGTTCTTTTCGCGACGGCACGCAACGTGCCGTCGCTCGACCTCGTTACAGGTCGAGCACGGCAGAGTTGATGTCAAGGAAAACAGTTTTCCGCAGCACGGCCGATGCCGCGGCGCGGAAAAATCACGCTACGCCGTGACGAGACGAATGATCCGCCGCGCGGCGGACGGGATCGGCGCGACGACCGGCACGGTGAACATCGGCTGAAGCTCGCGTGCCGCTTCACCCAGCGGCCCACCGCCGATGATCACCGCTTCCGCCCCGTCCTGCGCAATGCAGGCCTCGACCGCAGCGGCGAGAGCCGCGCGCAGCTGCGCCGGATCGCGCATGAGCTCTTGCGGATCGCCGTCGGCAAAGCGTGTGCCGGTGTAGAGCGCACGCAACCCCAGCGTATCGGGCAACGCATCGATCTTCCCTTTCAGCAGCGGCGTCGTGGTCGCCACGCCGAACCGGCGACCGTTCTCGGCTGCCTCCAGCATCGCGGATTCGCCGATGCCGACGGCAGGCAGCTTCATCGCGGCCTTGATCCCGGCGAGACCGGGATCACCGAATGCCGACACGATGATACCGTCGCACTCAGAGCCGCGAGCACGCGCGATCTCCTCGACCTCCGACGCGGCCGCCTCCAGGGCATCCGCCGAGACGATCATCAAGGGCGCCCGAGTTGCCGTGGCACCGACAATGTCGAAGCCATCGGCGGCGGCCGACCTGGCGATCGCCACCATCATCGCGGTGGTCGCCTCATTGCTGTTCGGATTGATCAGGAGGATGCGCGCACGCCGTTCGAAGTTTTGGCCCATCCTCCGTCTATACTAGGCCGCCCGCACCCCCGCAACGAAGGCGCTGACCTCGTCCTGAAGCGATTGCAGCTTCCGCGTCAGGCGGCCGCTCGATTGCAGCACGAGGCCGGCGGCCTGGCCGGTCTCGGCGGTCGCATCGGTGACGCCGGAGATGTTTTGCGAGACCTGGTCGGTGCCGGAGGCCGCCTCCTGCACGCTGTGCGCGATCGCCTGCGTCGCGGCGCCCTGCTCCTCGACAGCGGCCGCGATCGACGAGGAGATCTCGTTGACCTCCATGATGGTCTTGCGGATGCTGTCGATGTTGCCGACCACCTCGTTGGTCTCGGCCTGGATCGCCGTGATCTGCGCGCCGATCTCGTCGGTCGCCTTGGCGGTCTGGCTCGCCAGCGACTTCACTTCGCTTGCGACCACCGCAAAGCCCTTGCCGGCCTCGCCCGCACGCGCCGCCTCGATGGTGGCGTTGAGTGCGAGCAGATTGGTCTGCGAGGCGATCTGGTTGATGAGGTCGATGACCTCGCCGATCTTGTGCGCGGCGGCGGCAAGGCCCTGCACGGTATCGTTGGTGCGCTGACCGTCGGCGGCGGCCTTGTCGGCCACTGATGCGGCCTGCGCGACGCGCTGGCTGATCTCGGTGATCGAGGACGACAGCTGGCCGGCGGCGGACGCCACCGTCTGCACGTTGGCCGAGGCCTGCTGGCAGGCGGTCGCGACGAAGCTCGCACGGTCGGTCGCCTTGTTCGCGGTCTCCGACATGCCTTGGGCGGCCTGCTGCATCTCGCGCGCCTCGTTGAAGACGTCGCGGACGACGGCCTGGACGCTCGCCTCGAACTTGCCGGCGAGATCGGCCATCGCCTTGCGCTTCTCGCCATCGGCCTTGCGCTTCAGCTCGTCCTGCTCGGCATGCATCTGCTGCACCGCCGATGCATTGTCCTTGAACACGGCGAGCGCCTTGGCGAGCCCGCCGACCTCGTCGCGACGATCGGTGTAGGGCACGTCGAACGCGCTGTCGCCGGCGGCAAGGCGCTCGGTCAGCGCGGTGATTTTTGCCAGCGGCCTCGTGACGCTGCGGCCGATCAGGAACGAGGCGCCGAGCACCACGACCAGCACGGCCAGACAGATGTAGGCGAACGTCATCGCGTTCTGGCGGAACACGGCATCGACGTCGTCGAGATAGATGCCGGTGCCGATGATCCAGCCCCAGGGCGCAAAGCCCTTCACATAGGAGATTTTTCCGACCGGCTGGTCGAAGCCGGGCTTCGGCCAGAGATAGCCGTAGAAGCCCGCGCCCTGCTTGTTGACGACGTCAACGAAGCCCATGAACAGCGCATTGCCGGCGGGATCCTTCATCCCGGAGAGATCCTTGCCGTCGAGCTCGGGCTTGATCGGGTGCATGACCATTTTGGGGGTCATGTCGTTGATCCAGAAATACTCGACCTTGTCGTAACGCAGGCTCTTGATCTCGGCCATCGCGGCGGCCTGGGCCTGCTCGCGCGGCAGTTTGCCTTCGCTCTCGAGCTTCTGGAAATGGGCCAGGATGCCGTAGCCGATATCGACCATATGCTGCGTCTTGGCCTGGCGATCGGCGATCATCTGCGCGCGCAAGGTCGAAAGCGCGATCGGCGCCAGTGCGATCATGCCGAGCAGGCTGATGCCGACAATGAGGACCAGCTTGAAACTGATACGGGAGAAAATCATCGGGACTCGCAAGAATTGGAAGGCTGATATGCAAGTTTATCCCGTGCCCCTTAGCAAAGCTTTAAGCATTCGGGTTCCCGAAAGCCCGCGCGATTGCGGAGGGCCGGCCGCCGGCATGCTGCGTACGGCTTTGCGGGCCGGGCTGGCCGTGCGGAAATTCAAGCTGTTCAAATCTAGAAGACCTCGACATCGCCCCTCGAAGCGTTGACTTGGCGGAGCCTCTGGCCGAACGATCGGCGCAGATCATCAGCGCCAGCCAAAGCGTTGCGCGCCGCCGGAGGCCAGAGGCTCCATGCATCAATCGACATACGCAAAACCCCTCGAGCTGCCCGCGCTGACCGCAGCGGAGCGGCTCTTCGTCTGGGGATTTCGTGCCAAGGCGCGAAGCGGCCGCGCCGTTCCGACCGCGGCCGACATCCAGCAGGTGTATGACCACTTTCGCGTCGGCGACGCCGTGCCGTCGCTGGAATCCATCATCGAGATCTTCGCCTGCACGGCGCATACGGCGATCGAGGTGCACTGCCCCACCTGCCCGCGCATGTCGGAGAGCGAATGCGGAATCTTGCGGGCGATCGCCGCCGCGCAGAAAGAGCGCGACGATGTCGCGCGCGAGCAGTTCGAGTGCTGGCTGCCGCCGGTGGGCGCGGATTGGGCGCTGGCGCCGGTGCGGGGCCTAGCGACGATCTTCCGCATGGCCGGCCTCATCCTGCCCGACCGGCACGTCTCCTCGCGCGACCATGACCGGATGATGGCGATGAAGAGCTGGCTCGTAGGCAGCCCCACATTGCATTGACGGAAGCGTTCATGATGCAGGCCATTTGCGATTCTGCGGCGAGCCCGGAAGCCGGTCCGTCGCGGCTCTGTCCGCTGCAAGCCGCGCTCGCGACCCGACCCTGCGTCGAAAGCTACGACCAGTTTTCCCGGGTCGCGCTGTCGCTGTTCCGCTTCATTGGAGCGGCCTATGCGACCGGCGCATCGGATTGCTGGGAGGCCGCCTATCGCTTCGCCGACGAAGCACCGGGAATTTCCGACAGCCCGCTGCTGGTCGCGCGCGCAGCTGCGCTGGTCAGGGTTCTGCGCAGCGGCCGGCCCTGCGAGCTGTGCTTCATGCCGCCGTCCTGCAAGCGCCTGTCGAAGGACGAGGCGGAGCTGATGAGACTGCTGGCGGTCGCACGTAACAAGCAGCCGGGCGAGCTCGAGTCCGTGGTCTGCCAGTTCGTCGGCAACGAGAACGAGATTGCGACAACGCGGGCTGTCAACGCGCTGGCCTGCTGCTGAGACCTAACTTCCCTTCTTGTCGAGCACGAGATCGATGGTGTGGCTGGCGATCTTGCGCAGCTGGGCTTCGTCGCCATAGGCGCGTTCGAGCACGGCGAGGCCTCGCGTCACCGTGATGATGTGCAGCGCTGCGGCCGCGGAATTGCCGTTGAACTCGCCACGCTTGGCGCCCGCCGACAAGGTGTCCTGAACCAGCGCGGTGATCCGAGAGACGAGACTCGCAAAGGCCTGGCGCGCCGCTTCATCCAAACCTTCGCCTTCCGCCGCGCCGAGCTCCATCAGGCCGCGCGTGGTCGGACATCCCCGCGGCGGCGAGCCGGAACGGAAATTGGTGATCGTGAGGTCGAAGAACGCGGTGAGGCGTTTGCGCAAACTGCCTGTACCGAGCGCCTTTTGCAGGGCAAGCAGATAATCACCCGCGTAGCGCTCATAGGCCTGCAGGAACAGCGCTTCCTTGCTGCCGAAGGCGTTGTAGAGGCTGCCGCGCTGGACACCGGCGTCACGCGCGATGTCCGAGAGCGAGGTGCCGCGGACGCCCTTGCGCCAGAACTGGTCGAACGCGATGCGCAGGACATCGTCATGGTCGAACTCGCGCGGCCTCAAACTCTGCTCCTCCAAAGTATTTGACACAGCGTCAAGAACGTGGTTTCTCGACACAGTGTCAAAAACAAATTGGGATTGATATCCCGTTTCGTCAATAAGCCGACGGCCGGCGCGGATGATGCGCCTGGCCGATCGGGCCCGCATGCAAAGGGACGTACGATGCCTCTTCTCCACATCTCGATGCGCGCCGGAAAGCCGGAAGCCTACCGCACGGCAATCCTCGACAGTCTCTACCGCGCCATGCGCGAGGCGCTGAACGTCCCCGATGGCGACGAGTTCATGACGATCAGCGAGCTTGCGCCCGCGAACTTCCGCTGCGGCAATGCCTACGGCGTCAACCGCAGCGAGGACGCCGTGCTGATCCAGATCACGGTATTCGCCTCGCGCACGCCCGAGCAGAAGAAGGCGCTGTACCGGCGGATCGCCGAGCTGCTCGGCGAAAACCCGGGCATCCGGCCCGAGGACGTGTTCGTGAACGTGCTCGACGCGCCCAAGGAGAACTGGTCGGTCGGGCACGGCATCGCGCAATTCGCGTGACCGTGCAAGCCCGATGCCGCACCTCACGCGCAGCGGGCGCGAGGCGATCATCCACGCCGGCGCGTTCGACGAGCCACTGGGTGCGACGCCGGATCGGCATGTGCAGTGGACGTCCCGCGCGGCGTGGTATGTGCACGGCGACGGATTGCCGGTCGAGGACTGCGATTCAGCTTCCCGCATGCGCACCGTGGTGACGGTGATAAGCACTCGGCGAGGGCCAGGTCCAGCCCTTCAGTGCCGTTCGATCCGGCTCGAAGATTTCGATCTTGAGCGGATGGCACGCCGCGGCATCGCTGGAATGGGTTGCGCTGCAGTCTCCACCGGGACAGGCTGATAATGCGCCGAGCAGGTCGATCTCCGCGAAAAACTCGATGAAGTCGCCGGGGCGGACCGGACTTGCCTTCATGAAATATTGGTGCGTGTCCCTGGTGAAGCCGGTGCACATGAAGACGTTGAGCACGTCGTGGACATGATGCTCCACCGCATTCGGCTCCATCTTCAGTTCGGTCGCCAGCGCACGCGACAGGTTGGAGTGGCAGCAAAAATCGTAAGCCGTGCCGTTCAACAGGAGATTTGTATAGGGATCACAGCGCGTGCCGATCACATCGTGAATGCCGGCGCCGTCCGCGTCGAAGCCGTACCAGCCGAGCGTATCGTGACTGATGGTCGCCATCGGCCGAAGATAGGGCATATTGCTCCAGAGCCGGTTACCGATGCCGACATGCGTGCCATGGAGCGCCCGGGTCTCGCCGCTGAAGAAGCGCTCGGAGAGGTCGTCCGCGTTCCAGAGATTGAGGTCGCCGACCTGAGGGCCTTCGATGCTGACGATGCGGAAGAACTGGCCGCGCGCCACGCGAAAGGCACGGGCATCGCGTGGCGGCACGATGAGCTCGTGCGTCTTGATCGCCGCACGGCGGGCTGCTTCGAGCGTGGCCATATCCGGCCCGGGCATCGTCCCGGCCGGATAGACGATGGCCGGCTTGGCAGCGCGGCGCGAGGCGGCATCAGCGGGGGCGGTTGGGATATTTGGGGACATTGTTCAGTCTCGGATCGACGCAGCAAAAGGAGGGGCGGTGACTGACGGCGGAAGCGGCTGACCCTACCGCCTCGCCTCAGCCGCCGGCAACGCACGCTTCCATGATTCGATCGAGCTCGGCCTGCGAGAGCACTCCAAGCTCGGCGATGAAGACGATGCGCGTTCGCGGTACGCCTGCCGGCGGCGCCTCGCCCGGCGCGAGCGTCGCGCGGCCGCCGGCGAACTGGAACACCATCTGGCGTCCGGGCTGCTCGACGGTCTCGAACAGGCCTTTGGCGCGGGCAAGCTTTGGTGCGAGCCGGCCGATGGCCTGCTGCAGGCGCGGCAGCGAGATCGGGTGATCGGAGATCCAGCTCAGCGTCTCGAAGCGCTCCTCTGCCGGCCGTTTCGGTCCCGGCTCGCGCGGTGCGGGTGCGCGGTCGGCGGTCGCGGGAAACAGCAGCGCGGACGGAATCTCGCCGTGGTTCGCCTCGACCACCACCGCGGGGACGCGCAGCGCGCGGATGGCTTCGCGCATCCGTCCGGCTGCGCCTTCCTCCGCCAGATCCAGCTTGCTCAGCGCCACGATATCGGCAACGCGCAGCTGCGACCGCAGCAGCGCGTCATCCAGGCGCGATGGCGGCGTCCCCGCGTCGATCACGCAGAGCACCGTTTCCAGCGGCGCCTCGCGCAGGATCACCGGGTCCATCAGATTGCGCACGATGTCGGCGGGATCGGCGACACCGCTGGTCTCGATGACGATGTACTCAGGCCTGGGATCGCGCCGCAGCAGCGTCGCAAGCGTGCGCAGCAGATCGCCTTCGAGCGAGCAGCAAATGCAGCCATCGGCAAGGCTGACCACGCCGTCGCTCGCGCCCGCGATCAGCTCCGCATCGATGTTGATGGCGCCGAAATCGTTGACCACGGCGGCGATCCGCCGGCCACCCGCATGCGCCAGCAGATGGTTCACGACCGTGGTCTTGCCGGCCCCGAGGAAACCCGTCACCAGGAGCACCGGGACCGGCATGGCTCAGCTCTCCACGACGGGCCGCCGCACCGGCTTTCCCGGCCGCGCAGCCACATCCATAATGCCGTCGCTGATCAGCGGCTGGCCGCTGACGATCAAATGCCGCACGCCTTCGGAGGGACGGTTCATCGCCGTGAAGGTCGCACGGTCCGAGAGCTTCTCGTAATCGAACACGACAATATCGGCATCCGCGTCTTTCGTGAGCCGGCCCTTGGCGCGCATCGCGGGCGTGCTCTGCGACAGGATCTCCGCGGGGATCAGCGCGCATTTGCGCACGCCTTCGAGCAGCGACACGGCTTTGCGCTCGCGCACCCATTCACGGATGAATTTCGTGAAGCAGCCGGCCGAGCGCGGATGCGAGGTGGCGTCATCCGGCAGCGGCCAGGCGTCGCCGGTGTAGGTCTTGCCGTCCGAGGTCGTCCACGGCATCGCGTCGGACGCGATGGCGCCGCCGGGATAGAGCACCGACAGGTCGAGCAGGTCGCGGTGATGCGCATTGTGCTCGGTGTCGAGGATGTGCCAGAGCACCAGCGAGGACGGCTCTTCGGCCTGCGCCTTGAGCAGCTCCTCGCGGTCGTGGAAACGGTGGCCGTCGGTCACGCGCTGCACGGAATCATAGCCGGTGCCGTTGCGCTCGACGAATTTTGGATCGCTGAAGAAGGCGGCGGCCAGCACAGTCGAGCCGGTGCCGTAGGGATAGGCCTCGACCGTGATCGGCAGTCCCTGCGCCTGCGCCTTCTCGACCAGCACGCGGCAGCGCGCGATGTCGGTCTTGCTCGACGAGTTGAAATGGCAGATGTGCATATGCGCGCCGGTGGCGCCGGCATAGCCGATCAGGCGGATATAGGCTTCGACCGCGCTTTCAGGATCGATGCGCGACATGAAGGCGACGTGGGTGAAGGTCGGCACGTCCTGCTTCGCGGCGAGCTGGCAAACCGCGGTCAGCTCCTGCACGCCGGCGCCCGGCGCATAGGCGTTCAAAATGCCGATGCCGATGCCGCCTTCGTTCAGGCCGCGGGTAAGGCGCTCGAGGATGCCTGATACCTCCGCATCGGTTGCGACATTGTCCATCCAGCGGCGATCGCGCATGGCATTGCCGAACGCCTCCAGCGAGCTCTCCGCATTCGAGCCCGTCATCGCGCCGATGCGGGCAAAGGCCCAGTTGGTGGCGGCGCCATAGTTCAGCACGCGGCCCTTTCGCGCCTGGCGCTCATACCAGGACCCGACCGGCAGCACGCCGGCCTCGAGATCGAGCGTCGTCGTGACGCCGTCAAAAGCCTGCATGCGGTCGGCCGGGATCGACTGGCCGTGGGCGTGCAGATCGATGAAGCCGGGCGCGACCACGAGACCGGAGGCGTCGATCACCCGGTCGGCGCCGCCAAGACCCGTGCCGACGGCAGCGATCTTGCCGTCCACCACCGCCACGTCGCCGACGGCATCCATCCCGCTCGCGGGATCCACCACCCGGCCGCCGCTGATCATCAAACCGCTCATCTCGTCACTCCGAAAAAGCCATTGCAAAAAACCTCCAAAGGACCGGCAGCAGCTCCGGAGGCACGTCGGCGCGCATAGTGCAGATTCTGGGGAGAACGACCACCTCCACTGAAGCCGATGCAGCATGCTTGCACGTGAGGCCGATGAACGCAGGGCGTGTATCGGGACCGGAGCGCAACAACGCCGCTGCGGCAATGCGCCGGTCCAATCGGCATACGCGCGCATCCTCGCGGCAGGATTTGCCCGAGCTATGCTCCGCTTCACACCCTCTGAGAAGAAAGGGCGCAGGGAAGGCCGGGCGCCGGCTGGCACCCATAAGACCCCTGCGCTGAACGAATGCACACGCAATGCACAGGGGAGACACAGGGCAGCCGAAACCAGGCCTTCCCTGCGCGATGGTTTGACGGCCTATGCCGCACTCTCCCGGGAGCCGAGTTCCTTCTGGCCTCCCTCGCCTCCGCGAAAGTCACGGCACCGCGCCGGTTGACGCAATGACGCGTTCGCCAAGGCTTGACCGTAGCAACGACGGCCAGGACCACACGGTTTCGCCGTACGCGGACTGACCTTGCTTCGCCAAGAGGCTTCGCAGGGCACGGCCCTGCTCCGTCAAAGGCTCCACAAGCTTGAGCGCCGTCCGTCTTTGCGGTCCGCACCATGCTCACGAGGTTCATCTCGCCCTGCACGCTACGGTCCGCCTTTAACGCCGCCCGCGTCCACCGCAACCCGCCCGCGCTCGAAACGACGTACGACCGCCCCTTTGGTGGGCTGGGATGGGCGACACATACGGCAAATCAGAATTTCGGTAAAGTGGAATATTTTTGTGGCGAGGGGTTGACAGTGACACGGGTGTTTTGCCCGACGGGCAGTTCGCGATCGAGGGGCTCTCCCCCTGTTACAGTATCAGCGTATTGCCGTATTTTGGCGTTGAGGGACAACACCATGCCAGTGAGCTTCGCGGACATTACCGAAGCCTTCGAATTCGCCAACACCGAGGTCGACGTGGCGGAGCTTCGTGCCTTCGTGTGCAGACAGACCGGAAAGATCTACCATCAGACCGAGGGCCTGGATTCAGAAGATTTCGACGAGGAGCTGCCTGATGACATCGAGGATGAGGCCAAATACATCCCGCTCCCGGACAAGCGCGGACTCGGCCTGGGCAAGCCGCTGGTGCTCGATTTTGCCCACGAATTCCTGCCGGACGATTTCGACGACGTCCGTTATTTCTTCGGCAAGCGAGGCGCCTATCCGAAATTCGAAGCGCTGCTCGCCAGACGTGGCGCGATCGATCGCTGGCATGCGTTCCAGGCGAAAGCCACGGAGCGGGCGTTGCGCGAGTGGTGCGCGCTGCATGAGATCGAAATCGTCGGCTGATCTGATGTCCGCGCCCGGACACGGTTCCGGAACTTCGCCGGACGCTCGCGTACGCCATGTCCACGCAACCGCAACACTGCTCCGCCGTCTTCTCGCCCCCATTGTCATTCAGAGAATTGGGCGGGGCGGCTTACGGTGGGCATAGTTCCCTGGGGTTCCGTGTGATCGTCCGACGTCTTCTGCAACCCGACTCCCGTCATTCTGTTTCGCGCCGTGTGCTCCTCGGCGGACTTGTGTCGGCAGGGAGTGCGCTCGCGCTCGGCGGATGTGCCGGCTTAGGCGCGACCGGCGCGCGCTTCGACGCGTCGTCCCTCTCCGTTGATCCCACGTTGCTCGTCACCACCACGCGCAAGCCCGTCAACGGCGGCCGCACCAAACCCTGGTTTGGGCCGGAGCGCGCGACGAGCATGACGGTCGCGCGGGCCAGGCTGGTCGCCCCGGACGAGAGCCGTCTTTCTCTCGCCTCGGTCGGGCTCGGCGATTGGCGTCTCGATCGGATCGAACCGGTGTCGGCCGACGCCGGCGATCTCGCTGCGCAGGCCGGCGGAGGGGACGTGCTGATCTATGTGCACGGCTTCAAGCAGACATTCGAGACGGCGGTGCTGGATGCTGCCCATCTCTCCGACGGGATCAAGTTCCGCGGCCGGACCATGGCATTCTCTTGGCCCTCCAAGGCCGGACTGTTCGACTATGCCTACGACCGCGACAGCGCGATGTGGTCTCGCGACGATTTCGAGCGCGTGCTCTCTGCGCTCGTGTCGGCGCCAGGCGGAGGCCGCGTGCACATCGTTGCGCACAGCATGGGAACCATGCTGACCCTCGAAAGCCTGCGTCAGCTCTATGCGCGATACGGCGACACGGTCACGAGCAAGATCGGCGCGGTCGTGTTTGCCGCGCCCGATATCGACATGGACGTGTTCTCATCGGCCATCCAGCGCATCGGTCCGCTCGCCGGCAAGATTACCGTGATCGCCGCGACCAACGATCGCGCACTCGCGCTGTCGGGCCAGATCGCAGGTGGAATGACCAGGGTCGGCGCCGCCGAGAAGGCCGCCATCGCGCGGCTCGGCGTGCGCGTGCTCGATGCCTCCCAGGAAGGCTGGGGCATCATCAACCACGATCTGTTTCTGTCGAATGCGGACGTGCAGCGGGTGATCCGCCGCTCGATCGACGGCACGACGGCGTGAGAGGGCGCCCGCGCCCGAGCCATGCAGAAGCGCCTGCGCAATCGTGACGTCGTGTTTCGTGCGGATCGGAGGCCGCACCAGACTTGAGGAGCCGGCGCACTAATGGCCGGTGGAGCGCCGGTTCATCTCCTCCAAAAGCTCTCGCATTGCGTCGAACTGCGTGCCAAAACCCTTCCAGTCGCCGGATTTCAATCGCTCCACCGCCTGATTGTAACGATCGAGCGCCTCCCGTGCCTGACTCTCCGACGGGCGCGTGACAGGCATTTTCTCCTTCGTGCTCGAGACCGGCTGCACCGCGCCAGGCTCGGTGAACAGGGCTGACAAGGCCTCGTCGAGCGTCTCCTTCATCACCACGTGTTCACCGTAGGCTGCGATCACGCGTTTCAGCTCCGGCAGGTGTCCGTGCTCCGCTCGCAAATAGAGTGGCGTAACATAGAGGATCGAGTTCTCAATCGGGATCACAAGCAGGTTCGCACCGCGAATCACCCGCGAGCCCATCTGATTCCAGAGCGTGATCTGTTGCGATATCTCGGTGCTCTGATTGATTCGCGCCTCGATCTGGAACGGCCCGTAGACGAGCTTCTCCTTGGGAAACTCGTAGACAATCAGCTTGCCGTAGTCGGGCTCGTCGCAGCGTGCGGCCAGCCACGCGATCATGTTGTCGCGGCGGCTGGGCACCATGGGAAGCATGAGGAAGAACTCGGCCTGCGGCTCACCGGGCAGCCGCATGATGATGTAATATGGGGCCATCGTTGCAACGCCGCCGCCGCCCGGCTGCCGCGGAAACTGCCAGAGATCCTCGCGGTTATAGAAAACGTCGGCGGCCTCCATGTGATAGCTCTGATAGAGCTGCGCCTGAATCAGGAACAGGTCCTCCGGATAGCGAATGTGCCTCTGCAGATCGGCCGGCATGACCGAGAATGGCTTGAACAAGTCCGGAAAAATCCGCCGCCAGGTCGCGGCGATGGGATCGCCGGTGTCCATCAGATAGAAGTCGACGGTTCCGTTATAGGCATCGACGGTGACCTTCACCGAATTGCGGATGTAGTTGAGATCCTGGTCTTGCGCCGGCTGCGCGGAGGGGAAGTAGGAACTCACCGTGTAGGCGTCCTGCATCCAGAACATCCGCCCGTTGCTGATGACCAGATATGGATCGTGATCGAGCCTGAGGAACGGAGCGATCGTTTGCACCCTTTCCCCGATATTGCGGCGGATCATGATCCGGCTGTCGGCCGTGACGTAGCTTGAGAGCAGCAGGTTCGGGTCGTTGAAGTAGTAAGCGAACAGGCCTCTCCACACCATCGCTCCTATCGGAACGCCGCCGGTACCGTCATAGGCCGCGTAAACATTGTCCTTTCCCTTCGGATAGTCGAACTCCGGCGTGCTCCCCTTGACGATGACGTAGTCGTCGCTTCGTTCGCCGTAGTAGATGCGCGGCTCGTGGATCTTGGGGCCTCCATCCGCAACCGGAGGGATATCCCGCAAATAGAGTAGCGGCAGTCCCTCGGTGCTCTTGCGCGTGACCGGGCTCATCACCGCGCCATTGCCGTGAGTGAACAGCACGTGGCGGTTGACCCATGTCTGGGCATTCGGCGGCAGCAGCGAGGCCCCCAGTTCGCGGGCCGAGATCATGACGCTTTGGTAGGCGCCATCGAGCCAATAGCGATCAACGTCAAGGTGATGGAATTTGTAGTAGGTGCGGATCTCCTGGAGTTGCGCGTAGGTGTCCGACAAGGGTTGCCAGTCCCACAGCCTGATATTGTCGATTGTCGCCTTGTTGGCGTCGAGCGTCTTGGAGCTAAGCTTCTGTTCGGCAGCAAACGGCTTGGCTGCGATCCGATCGAGATTGTATGCCTGCCGGGTGAGCGCGATGTTGCGTTCGATATAGGGCCTTTCCAGCTCCAATTCGCTTGGCCTGACGAAGAACTGCCGGAACAGCACGGGAACCACGCCGGACAGCACGAAAGACCCGATCACGACAAGCAGGAACGCGGCGGCAGGAAGCCGGTAGGTGCGCACCCGCAGGTTTGCCCATGCGGCGAGAGCCGCGATGACGGAAAGTCCGATCATCAGCCACAAGGCCGGCAGCCCCATGTGGACATCGGTGTAACTTGCACCGACGACCACGCCGTTATCGCCGTAGAGCAGCAGATAGCGATCGAGAAAATAGGACCAGGCCTTCACCGCAAAGAGCAGACCGAGCAGCGCCGAGCAGTGGGCAATCACCGTCGGCGACATTGATCGGCGATGAATGTCGTATTCGATATCGCCGTGCACCCAGTAGATCGCTGCGGCGAAAAGCGCGCTCAGAACGAGCGCGAGCATCATCCAGTTCTTGATGAGGATATAGGCGGGCAGTGAGAAGAGATAGAACCCGATGTCCTTGTTGTAGAGCGGATCGTCTGCGCCGTATGGCAGCTGATAGACAAACCGCAGGAAGACGCCCCAGTTGCCGACTTCGGCCGATGCGACAAGCAGAGCGAGCAAAGCTGCGCCCCCTGCGATCCACCGGGGCCACGGCAACCGGTCGCGCACAAGGGCAAGCAGATCCGGCGGCGCGTTGCCCGCGGCGCTCCACACCGAAGCGGCGACTAGCTGTGTCGACGGCCGCCGGGCAAAGCGCAGTGCGAGCCATCCGTTCAACCAAAGGATGACGGCGGTTCCCGTCCAGACCGCAAGAAAGACGACGGCTTTGGCGCCGATTGTCGTCCAGAAAACCTGCAGATAGCCGATCGAGGAAAACCACAGCCAGTCGACCAGGAAGTCGCTCGCGAGCCAGAGCGGGATCAGGCAAATCCCAATGACAGCGGCCGCAACAATGAGCCCGACCACGGCACTCTGCCTTGGTACCTTCCGTTCGGGTCCGGTGATCCCGATCGTCATGGCTTGATCATAGCGGAAATGAGGGACGCCCGCCCCTCGATTTCGCGGTCGGGCGGCGCTCGCCAACTCTACCGCCGACAGCACTCGTATCCCGACGATCCCGGGTCTATAATCAGGTAGCCGTCCATCCTATGCCGATGGTCTGCAGGGAAGACCTCACGGTGGATGGTTTCCGTTCAGCATCGGAGGTGATGTCATGGCCATTGCTCCCACGCTCCAGAAATACCTAGCCGCCGAGAACATCCAGTACGAGGTGATCCCGCATGAACTCAGCATGACGTCCGCTCGAACGGCCGAGGCATGCCATATCTCGGGCGACCGCCTCGCCAAGGGCATCGTGTTGCGGCGCGACGGCGGATACATGCTGGCCATCCTGCCCGCATCGCATCACCTCCGCCTGTCGGACCTGAGGACAAGCCTCGGCGACAATGTCCACATGGCTGATGAAACCGAGATCAATCGGCTGTTCAGCGACTGTGCACACGGTGCAGTTCCTGCCGTCGGCAAATGCTACGGATTGGACATCATCGTCGACGACAGCATCGACGCACAGCCGGACATCTATATGGAAGCCGGCGATCATGAGACGCTGCTTCATATGGGTCACACGCAGTTTGCGCGCCTGACGGCCAACGCACCGCACGGGCGCTTCAGCGCGCATGACTGAGGATTTTGTACACCGCCCATTGCCGTTGCGATCCTGGGCGGGAACTCTGGCCACGAGGTCGCCGTCATACTGTTCAGCAGGGTGGCGGCGAGAGCGTCTGAATTTGTCTGAGGGTGCCGCTGCATTGCATCAACGCACTTGAAACCCACGAACGGAGGCTCGCCATGAAAGTCAAAGACGTGATGCACAAGGGTGTCGACTGGGTCAGCCCCGACACCCCAATAACCGAGCTTGCCAAGCTGATGCGGGCGCATGACATCGGCTGCATTCCGATTGGCGAGGATGACAAGCTGGTCGGAATGGTGACCGACCGCGACATCGTCTGCAAAGGACTCGCGAGCCACAGCTTCGATGCCGGCCGCGCGAAGGCGCGCGACGTGATGACCGAGGGCATCCATTGCTGCCGCGAGGACGATGACCTCGCCAAGGCGATGCACCATATGGAGAAGCTGCAGGTCCGCAGGCTGCCGGTGATCAACAAGAGCAAGCGGATGGTCGGCATCATCAGTCTGGGTGACGTCAGCCATTCCTCGTCAGGTGATATGCTGACAGAGACCGTCAGGAGCGTTTCGGCGCATCACTGAACTTGTGGCCGGAACCTACGGCTAGGGCTCCTCGCGATCGCCGCTCGAACAGGCGCTGAGGGGAGCCCGAGCCATGCGCTCGTCATGCAACCATCGCGCGGCCCAGAAGCTGCGGCGCGATGTGGTTGATTTTGCGCCTACGCAATCAAACGCTGCACCAATTCCGACTCACTCGAGTACGTCAGGAACGCCTCGTGAGTCGCCCGGGTAATCCCAACATAGGTCAGCCGGACACATTCCTCGACGGTCTCGCCGTGGCGGCCAAGCAAGCCCAAGCCGGCAATAGCGACGCAGGGAAACTCCAGCCCTTTCGCGGTGTGCATGCTCAAAAACCGCACGGCCACCCGCTTGACCGAAACTCTGTTGCGATTGTCCTTGGCCATATCGATTGGCACATCATGCCTGGCGAGTATCTGCGCGACCCGCCCGCCGATCCAGTGCTCGGGGTAGAGACACGCCATCTGCGACCACTCGTACCCGGCCTTTTTCCTATCGAGAAACCACTCGGCGACGCAGTGAGCTTCTGCGTCGATGCTCACGCATCGCCGCACGGCCGGCTCCACGCCCTGCCGGCCCGCATCTTCGGGCAGCAGGATGGCGTGCTCATCGTCGGCCGTGATGCCCGGAGCGCCAATGACGTCCGCTGCGAAGCGTTTCGCGAAGGCAACGATTTGCGCGGTGTTGCGGTAGTTGACTTTCAATACGCTCGTTCTGCCCTTGGCCTCGATTCCGAGCTGACTCCATACCGGGCGTTCACGCCCCCTGTAGATGGCCTGGATGTCGTCGTAGACGACCATCAGCGCCTTCGTGCGCGGGTTCACCATCTTGGCCGCGAGCGCGAGCCATTGCGGCTCGAAGTCGTGTGCCTCGTCGATCAGGACAGCGTCGTACTGCTCCGTCGGGATATGGCCTTGATCTACCGCCTTCATGACCTCCGAAACGCTAGCAGCCAGTCGCTTTGCGTAGTCCGGATATTCTCGCTCCGATGGGATGGGGACCCCATAAGTCCGCAGCATCCGGTAACACCAGGAATGAAAAGTGAGGACCTGAACGCGGTTCTCCACGCCTCTGCTCTGCATGGCATCCTCAAGCCGCCCGGCGATGCCATTGGCGTAACACAGGATGAGCACCGGCTTTGCTGCCGCACGTGCCAGATACTCGGCTCGAAAGGCAAGGATCAGGGTCTTGCCCGATCCGGCGACGCCGCGAATAATTCGATGCCCCTCTCCCAGACTGCGCGCGAACTGCTCCTGATGCAGGTCCATGACTGCAAGCGTCCGGTCCGAAGGATCGGCCGCGGGTGCGTCGTCCAGGGGCAACGCAATCTGTCGTATGCGGATTTCCGGAAAGAGCAGCGCCCTCAGGCGGTCGAACTGCGGCATGGACAGCGGCTCTTCGGGCCGCGGATGAACCATGTTCCACAATCCGGTGCGGAATTCTTCGGGATCTGAGGTCTCCGTCATTTCATCCTTGAAAAGACACAGATGCCCGGCCAGCACCTCCTTGAGATTGGTCTGATCGAACTGCTTGCGCGTGATGTTCGTGAATACGGCCCCGAAGCCGAACGGAACAATGGGCCGGCCCACAAAGCGATGACCATGCGGAAACAACAATTGTCCATCGCGCTCCAGCGTGCGTACGACCTCGAACGTATACCCGCGAGCCTGCTCGAGGGGATTGCTCTCCCGTACGACACCACGGCTGGTCAGCAACTCGACCTTCGTCTTGTCCGCCGAAACAATCGTCTCCAGGCGCCAGTCTTTCACCTCGAGCACGAGCAGGCCGTTCGCGGGATGAACGATGATAAAATCCGGATGCCGGTTGTGAGGGCCGACAGGGAGATTGTGCCAAACGACAGCGTTCTCTTCGAGGAAGTCCTTGAGCCGTTCCGCAAGTCGCAGTTCCCCACGACTGTCGAAGCGTGCGAAGCCGAGACTGGGGATCAGGGTGGCCATGTTACGACCGCGAGCACCATTGCAGACCACCTCGTGGGCTACGTGCGTAGCAGAGCGGTCTCTCCAGGCCCACATGGTTGCCTAGAGTGTGCAGCTTTTCAATGGCTTAGGATTTGTCTGGCGCTCCCTAGGGGAATCGAACCCCTGTTTCAGCCTTGAGAGGGCCGCGTCCTAACCGCTAGACGAAGGGAGCGTGAGGCGTACGACATAGCCGCGAATTTTGCCGGCGGCAAGGTGGGATTCACGGGTTTCTCCCCGCCGTCGTCCTGGCGAAGGCCAGAACCCATTACCCCAAGACGCAATTGTTGCGCGCAGAGTTAACTCCGAGTCCCCGTAACCATACCCGCCTGTGGTTATGGATCCTGGCTTTCGCCAGGACGACGACGGGGTGAGTTTCCGGGGCCTCCGTTACGGCTCATTGGCAAATTTGAGCTTCCCAGCCGGCTTCAGAGTGTGGGCATCAAAAGTGCGGATCTCGGTGACCCCGCCGATATCGAGCGTGACCACGAGGCGGTCGCCGGCGACCCCGGTCGAGACGATCCTGGCGCCCTTGGGCAGGGTGGCGATGACGTCGCCAGCCGCCTCGACCGCCCTTCCCTCCGACTTGAAAAGGCGGTAGCCCACCGCGATCAGAACGGCGCAGATCGCCAGCGCCGTGGTCAACCCCGCGATCAGCATCATCCGCCGCACCCGCGCGAACAGCGCGGCCTGCTCGGGGGTCGGTTCGGGAATAGCGGTTTCGGTCGTCATGGAAAACTCTGGGTCAGCGCAAAGGTTGGAGGTTGTCGTCGCCGGCGACGAGGGCTCGCCCCGGCTCGACCGCGTGCTGGCGGCGCACCTCACCGAGCTGTCGCGATCGAGGCTGAAAGCCCTGATTTTGGCGGGCGCGGTGAGCCTGAAGGCTTCCGCCATCCGCGACCCCGCTTATCACGTCGCCTCCGGCGATACGATCATAATCGACGTGCCGGAGGCCGCGCCCGCCGAGCCGAAAGGCGAGGATATCGCCCTCGATATCGTGTTCGAGGACGACGACATCATCGTCATCAACAAGCCCAAGGGCCTGGTCGTCCACCCCGCGGCCGGGCACGAGACCGGCACGCTGGTCAACGCGCTGATCGCCCATTGCGGCGCTTCGCTGTCGGGCATCGGCGGAGTACGTCGGCCCGGCATCGTGCACCGGCTGGACAAGGACACGACAGGGCTGATGGTGGTCGCCAAGAACGACCTCGCCCACGCCTCGCTGTCCGCGCAATTCGCCGACCACGGCCGCACCGGCGAGATGCGGCGCGGCTACATGGCCTTCGCCTGGGGGGTGCCGAACCGGCATCGCGGCACGGTCGATGCGCCGATCGACCGCCATCCGCATGCCCGCGAGAAGATGGCGGTGCGCCAGGGCGGCCGCGAGGCGGTGACGCATTGGGAGATCCTGGAGAGTTTTGCAGGTCGCGACGGCAAGGGCGTGGCCGCCCTGCTCGCCTGCGAGCTCGAGACCGGGCGCACCCACCAGATCCGCGTCCACCTCGCCCATATCGGCCACCCCCTGATGGGCGACGCCGTCTATGGCCCGCATTTCAAGACCAAGGCGAACCAGCTGGGGCCGGACTCGCGGGAGGCCTTGACCGCGCTTGGGCGACAGGCGCTGCATGCTTATCTGCTGGTATTGGAGCACCCGAGGACGGGAGAATTACTCCACTGGGAGGCGCCTCTGCCGGAGGATTTGCTTCTCCTGGAGGGTGCCCTCAAAGCGGCGCTATGACGCAGGCCACTTAAGAAAGCCGTTACATTACAAAAAGTTATAGCTGCCACACGGGGACGTGACGTCAGCAATCCTTCCCTTTTCGACCCCCCATGGGGTATATTGCGCCTGCGTTGGAAATGACCAGCGCGGAACATCGCAGCCCGGCCGGCTTTGACACAGCGGTCGTCTGCCTGGCCCGCCGCTATCGGGGGCCTGAACCTTTGGAGGGCGCACTATGGCCCGTACCGCTGCTTTGCCGGTCCTCAATGGAGAATCCGGCCTTTCTCGCTACCTCGCCGAGATCCGCAAATTCCCGATGCTGGAACCCCAGCAGGAATACATGCTCGCCAAGCGTTGGCGCGAGCATGACGATCGCGACGCGGCGCACCAACTCGTCACCAGCCATCTCCGCCTCGTGGCCAAGATCGCCATGGGCTATCGCGGCTACGGCCTGCCGATCTCCGAGGTCGTCTCGGAAGGCAATGTCGGCCTGATGCAGGCGGTGAAGCGTTTCGAACCCGAGAAGGGGTTCCGTCTCGCCACCTACGCCATGTGGTGGATCAAGGCGTCGATTCAAGAGTACATCCTGCGTTCCTGGTCGCTCGTGAAGATGGGCACCACCGCGAACCAGAAGAAGCTGTTCTTCAACCTGCGCAAGGCGAAGAGCAAGATCAACGCGCTGGACGAGGGCGATCTCCGCCCCGACCAGGTCGCGACCATTGCCAAGCGGCTCGGCGTGACGGACCAGGACGTGATCGACATGAACCGCCGCCTCGGTGGCGACGCGTCGCTCAACGCCCCGATCCGCGATGACGGCGAAGCCGGCGAATGGCAGGATTGGCTGGTCGACAACACGCCCAACCAGGAAGCCTTGATGGCGGAGCACGAGGAGTATGATCACCGCCGTGACGCGCTGAACGGCGCCATGGGCGTGCTCAACCCGCGCGAACGCCGCATCTTCGAGGCCCGCCGCCTCGCCGATGAGCCGATGACGCTGGAAGACCTTGCCGCCGAGTTCGGCGTGTCGCGCGAGCGCGTCCGCCAGATCGAGGTCCGCGCCTTCGAGAAGGTGCAGTCCGCGGTCAAGGGCACGATCGCAAGGCAGGAACAAGCCGCGCTGGAAGCCGCGCATTAAGCGAGGCTTGCCGCGGTAAGAGATTGGCGGATCGAAAGAGACGAAAAGCCGGCGGCAACGCCGGCTTTTTTGTTTTGGGGTGCGAGCTGCGGCACGTTTCGCGGAGACGCCGGCGGGCCCTTGAACGCCTGCGACGGGTCGCCCGACAAACTCTTGTCGGACCCACATCCAGAGAACGGACACGCACCGTGTCGATCATCCTGCAATCCACCGTCGGCGGCTTCTCAGCCCAGTTCATGCGCAAGCTGCCGCTGGTCGAGCAGGCGATGCGCGAGCATGGGCTCGAGCCGTCCGAGTTCGTGATCTCCAAGGACTATGCGGGCACAGCGACGATCCCGCTCATGGGCCCGTTCTTCTTCAGTTACAGCGTGTTCTTCGGCGAAGAGACCTTCACCGTCACTGAGCCGAACGACATGGTGTTCCTGGACTACTTCTTCAAACGCGTGCTCGCCGCCGACGGGCCACCGGAAGTGCCGCGGCGGCCGGGCTTGATCCGGCGACTGTTCAGCTGGATGGCGCAGCCGGTGTAGTCGCTAAGGGCGCACCTTCTACTCCCCCCAGATCCTCGCCAGCGTCGCGAGCCAGCAGCCTTCGCAATAGCGCGCGTCCTTGTAGTCGATCCAGTTGTGCGCATAGACGCGGTCGAGCGGGATGTCGTAGCGCGCGCGCAGCACCTTGACGAGAATCCTCCACGCCGCGACCTGCGCCTCTGTCGGTCCCGTCGTGACATCCGGATAGTTGCCGGCGAACTCGACGCCGATCGAATTGTCGCGCACGACCTGGCGATAGGTCGGCCTGTTGTCGATGTACTTGTTGTCGTTGCGGTTGGCGCCGTCGCCGTGGGTCGGCACCAGGTTCTCGGCGACGGCCCAATAGACCGTGCCGTCGGTCTCGACCCACACCGTGACGCCGCGGCGCGTCGGATTCTTCGATTGCTCCGCGGCCCCGCCGCGTGCCGAGCCTGCCGGCCCCTCGGTCTGGTGCACGATGATGTTGCGCCAAGGATGGGCGCTGCGGACATCGCCCCACGGCGCGAGCCAGACGATCTTCAGCCCCGGAATGTCGGGCGTGCCGGAGGCGCGTGCGATCGTCGCAAGCTCGGCATCGGTTGCGGCGGCTGGTGCGGTCAGGAAGAGTGCGGCGAGAATGGCCGCGAGCAGGCGAGACATCATCATGCGGATCCAATAACGGACCCAATCGTAGCAGGCTTTATGCGAATGTGCGCTTGCTCTCGGCGAGCCCGATCGGCTCCGGCGCGAGCGGCGGGGCCGGATCGTAGACCGCGAAATCGTTCTTGCCGTTCTTCTTGGCGGCATAGAGGGCGTGATCGGCATGCGCGATCAGGCGATCCGGGAATTGGCCGATGCCGCGGTCCCACTCGGCGACGCCGATCGAGATCGCAATCGGAATCTCCTTGGCCGTGCAGGCGGCGGCATCCTGGCGGCAGACCTCGAGCACGCGGCGGGCGATCGCGGCCCCCTCGCGCAGGGACGACGACGGCAGCACGATGCAGAACTCGTCGCCGCCGGTGCGGGCGAGCATGTCGCCGGGCCGCAACCGCGTCTGCGCCATCAGGGTGAAGTGGCGCAGGCACTCGTCGCCCGCGGCGTGGCCGTGGGTGTCGTTGATGGTCTTGAAGCCGTCGAAGTCGATCACCAGCAGCGAGAACGGCTCGCCGCTGCGCTCCGAGCGGGCGCATTCCTCGGACAGGCGCTGCAGCAGATGGCGCCGGTTGGCGACGCCAGTGAGATCGTCGAGCAGCGCGAGGTCGGCGACCTCACCCCGCAGCCGGTCCATCGCCATCAGCAGGAAGCCGAAATTGAGCGTCATCGACAGGAACAGGAGCCCCAGCACCATGACGGCATGGTTCTGACCGCCCGCGATCGCCGAGAAATCGTAGCCGAGCAGGTTGCCGACCGTACGCACCATGAGAAGCCCGATGATGCTGAGGATGACGATGCCGGACAGCCGCGCGCCCGGGCTGACGCGGCCCTCCGGCGGCGACAGCAGCAGATGCAGCGCCAGCACCAGCGGCAGCCCCTGACCGATCGTGTAGCTGAGCATGCGCAGCTGCATGTGCTCGAAGCCGATCATGAAGAACACGACGCCGGCAAGGCTCAGGCATTCCGTCGCGATCATGATGCGCCACGAGACCGGCCGACCATAGAAGCGCTGAATGCCCATGGCGGCGAAGCAGCTCGCCGCCATGACGCCGGCAGCGCCGAGCAGAAGCGGCACGGGGGATGTGACGAACAGGCGGATCAGGGCCGTCATCGCGCCGGCCGCGCCGACGAAGGACGATGCCATCCAGAACCGCGCAGCCGCGAATTTCGGATAGGAGCGCGTCACATAGGCCCAGATCAGGCCGAGCGCGAGGAAGTTGACGACGAAGACCGTCCAGAGTGTCGGTACGTTCAGCATGGTGAGCACAGCGCGCGCAGCGTCGCCTCCCCCATTCCTGGCAGCCGTCCGTCCATGACCCATCCCCGTCTTCTTGCGGGGAATATTGCGCGCCCTGCGCTTAACGGAGTCTCACTGCGATCCTTCAAAGCGCGCCTTTGGTTTTGGATTCATGAACGGCGCGGCCGCGTTGTCGGATCGTTAGGCATGCCGCCGCCGTCCCGCGCGACGCGCTTGATGCGGATTCGCGGGCAAAAATCACCCGAAAATGCATCTGAGCTGTGGATAACGCGATGACACGGATGTGACAGCACAGGGCAGAGCCCTGCGAATCTGCTGAGTTTATGGTCGAGGATATTGCGAGGCTGGCCCTCCGCCGAGCATCCCTCGTGTCGCGTTCCACCATTAACCCCTAAGAGGATACTATGGCTAAGAAAGCGAAGAAGGCGGCGAAGAAGAAGGCGAAAAAGGCCAAGAAGGCGAAGAAGAAGTAACGAGGCTTCTTTTTCTTTGCCCGGGTGGAGCCTGGCTCCGCCCGGGCGTCGGATGGAAGAGTTTGAAGGTAGCGGGCGCGAGGCCCGCTTTTTTATTGGCTGCTTGGCGACGAGCTCCGCTCTCTCACTCCCTCTCCCCGCCCTTCGCGGGGAGAGGTTGAAACCTACCTTTCCGCAAATGCCAGCTTGGCGCCGAGTGCGGCAAAGCCCGCCGCAAAGCTGCGACGCAGCCAGGCCATCACGGCGGGGCGGGAGATGACGCGCTCGCGGACCAAGGCGGCACACAGGCCATAGACGGCGAACACCACAAAGGTCATCGCCATGAAGGCACCGCTCAATTCGAGCATCCGCGCCAGCACATGGGTCTCGTCCGCCGCGATGAACTGCGGCAGGAAGGCGAGGAAGAAGATCGACAGTTTGGGATTGAGGATGTTGATCAGGAAGCCGGTGACGACGACCCGGCCGCTCGACCGCTCGCGGATCTCGCCCTCTACCGCCAGCGCCCCGGTTTCGCGTAGCGCCTGCCAGGACATGTAGAGCAGATAGAGCACGCCGCCCCATTTCAGCGCGGCGAAGGCGAGCGCGCTGGTGTGGAGCACGGCGGCAAGCCCGAGCATCGCAGCACACATGTGCGGCACAATCCCGAGCGTGCAGCCGAAGGCGGCAGCGAGACTGGCGCGCGAGCCGCGCGTCAGTGCCGCCGCCAAGGTGTAGAGCACGCCGGTGCCGGGCGAGGCGACCACGATCAGCGAGGTAAGCAGGAAGGACCAGGACATGGGCCAACGCTATCACCCCGCCTCGCGGCAGGAAAGTCGGGCGGCGCGATCGGTCCTCAGGACAGCTGTGCGATCTCGGCCTCGCGCAGCACATCGAGCGGCGCCCACGGCTTGGCCCAGAATTTCGCCCCGTCCGGCAAGGGCTGTTTCAAGGGACGCCCGGAGGTGACGACGACGTCGAGCTTCGGATTGCGATCCTTGGCGACATACGCAAGCTCGACGCCGTTCATGCGCCCCGCAAGCTGCACGTCGGTCAGCATCAGGCATAGCGCACCGGCATTCTTATCCAGCACGCGTTCGGCCGCCTCGGCGCTTTCGCACTGAATGACCTGATAGCCGCTCTCTTCCAGCAGGACACACAGCATCTCGCGCTGCATGGCGTCGTCTTCAACGATGAGCGCTGTCGCGCGAAATGGCTTTGCTTGTCCCATCGACGGCTCCCAAAATACCTGCGTCGGTAACCTATGTTAAAAACCCCGAGCGGCTACGGTTCGGTTTCATTTCAAAAAAATGTAAACCGTGGTTCCATGACCCGGGGACTTGACGGGGGATTTCATGACTGCGATTCGCGGCGCCGCCGCCGTAACGGGAGCTGCCAGCGGCATCGGTCGCGCGCTGGCCATCGAGCTGGCCCAGCGCGGCTGCGATCTCGCGCTCGCCGATCGCGACGAGGCCGGACTGAAGACGCTCGCCACCGAGATCGGACAAGCGCGCAAGATCAGCCTGCATCGCGTCGACGTCGGCGAGCGTGACGACATCGCGCAATTCGCGGCCGAGGCGATCGCGGCGCATCCCACGCTCGGCCTCGTCGTCAACAATGCCGGCGTGGCGCTGCTGGGCACGTTCGAGGAGATCGACCAGGCGCAGATGGAGTGGCTGTTCGGCATCAATTTCTGGGGCGTGGTGCACGGCACGCGCGCCTTCCTGCCGCACCTGAAGACGCTGCCTGAGGCGCACATCGTCAACATCTCGTCGATCTTCGGCATCATCGCCCCGCCGGGGCAATCGGCCTATGCCGCGGCAAAATTCGCGGTGCGCGGCTTTTCCGAGAGCGTGCGGCACGAGCTTGCAGTTGCGGGCAGTCCGGTCAAACTGGCGGTGGTGCATCCCGGCGGTATCGCAACCTCGATCGCGCACAATTCACGCGCCGGGGCCGGCGTCACCGACAATGCGCGCCGCGCGCAGATGATCGAGCGCTTCGAAAACGCGGCGAAGACCACGCCCAAGGATGCGGCGCTGCGCATCATCAAGGGCATCGAGAGAAACGAGCCCCGCATCCTGATAGGCAACGACGCCCGCTTCATGGACATCTTGCAGCGCTTCCGCCCGGGAACGTATTGGGCGCCGCTGCAGCGCAGGCTGGAAAAGATGGCGAAGGGGAAGTGAGCCGGGGACGCGATGGCGTTGCCTCGCCCTTCGCTGCCGTAGGGTGGGCAAAGCGTAGCGTGCCCACGACTTCCGACAACCGATGGAAATCGTGGGCACGGCGCTTCGCGCCTTTGCCCACCCTACAAGACCGTGTGGGTACTCACTGCCCCGCGAGCCGGTCCGCGAAATAGCCGATGGTCTTGCGGTAGACCACCGCCCTGTTCCACTCGCGCATCGCCTCGAAATTGGCGGTGCCTTCGCCGTAGGGCTGGCCCATCTTGAAGCCGCTGGTGTGCAAGAGGTTCGCGGTCGAGGCGAGCACGTCGGGGACGCTGTGGCGGAGGTCGACATGGCCGTCGCCATCGAAATCAACGCCGTACTTGATATAGGACGACGGCAGGAACTGGGTCTGGCCGATCTCGCCGGCATAGGCGCCGATGAGGTCGCGCAGCGGCAGGTCGCCGCGCTGCACGATCTTGAGCGCGGCGAGCAGCTCGCCCTGGAACAGGTCGGTGCGGCGGCAGTCATGTGCCAGCGTCGCCAGCGTGCGGATCACTGGCAGCTTGCCGATGTCGCCCTTGCCGAAATCGCTCTCCAGCCCCCAGATCGCGACCAGGATATAGCGCGGCACGCCGAACTGCTGCTCGATGCGCGAGAGCAGCGCGGCGTGACGCTGCAGCAGCGCCCTGCCGCCATTGATGCGGCCCGGACCGACGCGGGTCGAGACATACTGCTCAAAGCTCTTGTTGAAGGTGTAGCGCTGGCGCCGGTCGAAGGCGAGCACGGCGCCATCCTGGGTGATGCCGCTGAACGCCGCACTGGTCACGCCCGCCGAAACGCCGGCCGCTTGCGCCTCCGAGGCCATGGTGGCGATGAAGCCGTTGAAGTCGCCGCCGCAGCGCGCGGCCTGCGCCGAGCCGCCGGCCAGCGAAAGGACGACGGCGGTGGCGAGAAGCGATCTCAACATGCGGGGAAATCCTCTGAAAATATGCGTAGGGAACGCGGATCATGCCCGGGAACAGGATTCGCGTCAAAGCGGCAAAACCTCGCCAGAACCAACCATGCGCCGGGTGCGACTAAAGGGAGCGCTCACCCCGTCCCCAACGAATCGAGATGACCATGCCCATTCCGTACCGGATGCTTGCTGTCCTCGCCTTGGTCTCGTTCCACGCCGTCACCACCGCCACCGCGCAAACCCGCGATGTCGCCGGCGCGCGCGATTATCCCGGCATCGGCCGGTTCACCGGCAGTGTCATCACCGGCTATGTGGTGAAGGATTTTGATGCGGCGCGGATGCAGGCGGCTCCCTTCAAGGACGGCCAGCCCACCGATGCCCGCCGGCTCGAAGGCCGCATCGTCCGCATCGCCTATCGCACCAATCCCGGCCCCTCGATCCTGGAAGTGTCGCGCAATTTCGAGACGCAGCTCGCAAAGGCCGGGTTCGAGACGTTGCTCGCCTGCGACACCGAAGCCTGCGGCGCCATCCCCTTTACCGAGAGCGTCGACACGCTGCCGATCCCGCAGATGTGGATCGACGGCTTCAACTACCGCTATTTCGCCGGCCGCAAGAGCGAAGGCGGGCGCGAGACCTATGCCAGCGTCCTCGTCAGCCAGAACAACCAGGAGATCTACGCGCAGGTCACCGTCGCCGAGCTGGGCGCGATCGCCAACAAGATGGTCGATGCCGCCGCGATGGCGAAGGGTCTTGGTGAGACGGGCCACATCGCGCTCTACGGCATCTATTTCGACACCGACAAGGCGGTGCTGAAGCCGGAGAGCCGCCCGACGCTGGAGCAGATTGCAAAGCTCTTGACCAGCCAGCCACAGCTCAGCGTCTTCATCGTCGGCCACACCGACAGCCAGGGCGCCTACGAATACAATCTCGACCTCTCCAAGCGCCGCGCCGAGGCGGTTGCCGCCGAGTTGGTGAAGAGCTTTCGCATCGCGCAAGGGCGGCTGCGCACCGCCGGCGTCGGATTGCTGGCACCGGTCGGCTCGAATGCAACGGATGCCGGCCGCGCGCTGAACCGGCGGGTGGAGCTGGTGGCGCCGTGATGGGGATGCACTCGCGAGTTTGATGCGCATCAACATCGCTAGGCGGGCAACATGCGAGGGAGAGCCTGCGCCCTCTCCTCTCGTCATTCCGGGGCGCGCATAGCGCGAACCCGGAATCCATTGAGCGGCAGAGCTGGTGGATGAATGGATTCCGGGTTCGCGACTTCGTCGCGCCCCGGAAAGACGGATGAGAGAGTTGCCGCTATAATGTTGATGCTCTCGCCGCGCTGCCGAGCATGAGGCAATCAGCGATGCCCAATATCAAGCCCACATCACCCCGCCTCTTTCGCATCCCGCTGTTCCGCCTGCTCGCCATCAATCTTGCGATCGGCGCCTGCGCGGCAGTGCTGCTGGTCGGCGGGCTGCTCTGGCTTAACCCCGGGCATCTGCGCGAGCTGATCTTCGCCGACCGCACGCCGGGCATCGCGCTTGTTCTGCTGCTCGCCTCCTTCCTCATCACCTTCGGTTCCGCCGCAATGGGCAGCGCGATCATGGCGCAGGGACGTAAAGAGGATGATGGCAAGCGCGGCGGCGGATCGCGGCTCGCCGTTCAGGAGATGGCGCAGCGCCCGCGCACGCGGTGAGATATCCACCGCGGCGATGGAACTCGTCTCCACCCGAGGGAACCGTTGGTCTGCAGCAGACGGAAGAGGTGCAGCGGAACGCAATTCCCTACGGGGCGCGCAACGCCCGCTGCATTGCGACAACAGCAAGATGAACAAAGTGCTTTGATAATCCAAACAATTGCTTCGATCTGCATGGGAACTCGATTTTCACGATCGCTGCATATCTGCTGCGCTCGCTGCGACACCAGCGCTCTCGCGATTTGGCTTGCCACGGCATGACGCAATCTATAACATTCTATTTTAGGTTGTTGCCCTGCCAGCCCCGGGCGACACTGAAGACCAAAAATAGACGGCGGGCTTTGCGGCCCGCCGTTTATTGAGGGTTCGCACCGGACCTTCGAAAAGCGCACGGCGCTTGCATCCTGCAAACAGCTTCCCTCCTGCAAAAAGTGTCGCCGATCGACGGCGCGGAGAGATCCGCAAGACCACGGCTGCATGCGGACAATCGCGAAAGCCATTTGACTGCGGCGTCCTGATCGACGACAAGCCGCCATGGCCAAAAAACCCGGAACCAACCCCAAAGGCGAATTCGCCTTCTTCAACGTCGTCTATGAAGACGGCTCCCAGCGCTCCAATCGCCGCGTGCCCACCGAGCTGCTCGGCGGCCTCGACGGCGACGAGCCCGCCCGCAGCTTCATCATGGAGCAGGACCGCGAGATCGCGGAGAAGAGCGGCCGCCCGCCGCTGGCGATCAAGAGCCTCGATCGGGTGGGGGCGAAGAAGAAGTAGGCCGACATCGGCAGGCGCTCACCAGCGCCCGCTCCGCTTATTCCAGGCAAACAGCAGATCGGCAAACCGGTCATAGAAGAACCGCGTGAACGGCAGCGCCGCGCGATTGCCGAACAGCGACGCAAGCCACCCCTCCCCCGGCGTTATCAGCCACAACGCAATCGCGACATCCGCACCGACGATGAGCCGACCGGTCTCGTCAGTCGCATGCAGGCGCCGCCTGATGTCATCGAGCGAAGCGCCAAACTGCGCCAGCGCGTCGGGCTGCTCGTTAATGTCCTTGAACTCGACCGTGCCCGCCCGCACCAGCGCCAGCAGCTTGTTGCGCTGCCAGTCGATGCCGGCGTCGCAGACGGGGCAGCGGGTGTTGTACCAGACGGTGAGATGAGGGTCGGGCATCGCCTGACGGGGTTGGAAACCAAGCGGAAACAGCCACAAAAGCAGAACGAGCAAACAACGGCAGCGAATAGTTTGCCACTATCGCCCCGAAGAAATCCCGGCGCCAGTATAAAGAAAAACGGCGGGCTCTCGGCCCGCCGTTTTCGTTTGGATGGATGCCCGGGTCAGGCCCGGGCATGACGATCCGAATTAATTGTCCAGGAACGACCGCAGCTTCCGCGACCGCGACGGATGCTTCAGCTTGCGCAGCGCCTTCGCTTCGATCTGGCGGATACGCTCGCGCGTCACCGAGAACTGCTGGCCGACTTCTTCCAGCGTGTGGTCGGTGTTCATGCCGATGCCGAAGCGCATGCGCAGGACGCGCTCTTCGCGCGGCGTGAGCGAGGCGAGCACGCGCGTGGTGGTCTCGCGCAGGTTCGACTGGATCGCGGCGTCGATGGGGAGGATCGCGTTCTTGTCCTCGATGAAATCGCCGAGATGTGAATCCTCTTCGTCACCGACGGGCGTCTCGAGCGACAAGGGCTCCTTGGCGATCTTGAGAACCTTGCGGACCTTCTCCAAGGGCATGCCGAGCTTCTCGGCCAGCTCTTCAGGAGTGGGCTCGCGGCCGATCTCGTTCAGCATCTGGCGGCTTGTGCGCACGATCTTGTTGATCGTCTCGATCATGTGCACGGGGATGCGGATGGTGCGGGCCTGGTCGGCGATCGAGCGGGTGATCGCCTGCCGGATCCACCACGTGGCGTAGGTCGAGAACTTGTAGCCGCGGCGGTATTCGAACTTATCAACGGCCTTCATCAGGCCGATGTTGCCTTCCTGGATCAGGTCGAGGAACTGCAGGCCGCGGTTGGTGTACTTTTTCGCAATCGAGATCACGAGACGGAGGTTGGCTTCCACCATCTCCTTCTTGGCCTGGCGTGCCTCGCGCTCGCCCTTCTGCACGGAGTGCACGATCTTGCGGAACTCGACGATCTCGAGACCGGTCAGCGCGGCGAGCTGATGCACCTCGTGGCGAAGGTCCTTGATGCGGTCCTTCTCGTGATGGACGAAGTTCTTCCAACCCTTGGCCGAAAGCTTCGAGACACGGTTGAGCCAGCGCGGATCGAGCTCCGAGCCGGTGTAGTTGCGCAGGAAGTCTTCGCGGGCGACGCCGTGGCTGTCGGCGAGACGCATCAGGCGGCCCTCATGCGAGACGAGGCGCTTGTTGATGTCGTAGAGCTGCTCGACGAGCGAATCGATGCGCGCCTGGTTGAGGCGCAGCGACTTCACCTCGACGATGATCTCGTCCTTGAGCTTGCGGTACTTGCGCTCCTGGTGCGGCGACAGCGAGGGCCCGTGCGAGGTGCTCTCGAGCTGGTTCTGGATGTCCTGCTCCTGAAGCTTGCGCAGCTTCTTGTAGCTCTCGGCGATCTTGTCGAAGATCTCGACGACCTTCGGCTTGAGCTCGGCCTCGATCGCCGCGAGCGACATCTGGTTCTCGAACTCGTCGTCCTCGTCCATGTCGGCTTCGGCGGCGGCCTCGCCCGGATCCTTCTCGGCTTCACCGTTGCCGGCGGCGGGCGCGGCGCGGAACGGAGTCGGCGACGGGGGAGCTGCGGGCGGCGCGACATGCGCGGGCGCAGCACCGGTCGCGGCTGCGGCCTCTCCGCCCTCGGTCGAGGCTTCGCCGCCTTCGCCGGCGGGGCCGCCGATCATCGCGGTGTTCATGCCGCCCTTGGCGTCGGGACCGGCATAGGTCGCTTCGAGATCGATGATGTCGCGGAGGAAGATCTTGCCTTCGTTGAGCTCGTCGCGCCAGATGATGATGGCCTGGAAGGTCAGCGGGCTTTCGCAAAGCCCTGCGATCATCGCCTCGCGGCCGGCCTCGATGCGCTTGGCGATCGCGATTTCGCCTTCGCGGGAGAGCAGCTCGACCGTGCCCATCTCGCGCAGATACATGCGCACGGGATCGTCGGTGCGCTCGCCGGGCTCGCTCTTCTTGACCTCGGTGACGGCCTTCTGGGTGACCTCGACGAGCTCGTTGTCGGTCTCGTCCTCGCCGCCCTCGTCCTTGTCCTCCTCGCCTTCGCTGTCGTCGGCTTCGGTGACGTTGATGCCCATGTCCGAGAGCATCGACATGATGTCCTCGATCTGTTCGGGCGAGGTCTGGTCGGACGGCAAGACTTCATTGAGCTGATCGAAGGTCACGAAGCCGCGCTTCTTGGCCTGCTTGATCATCTTCTTCACTGCCGCATCGGACAGATCGAGCAAGGGAGACGGCGCGTCCTGGGAATCCTTCTCGGGAGCATCCGCTGCCTTGTCGTCTTTTTCCTTGTCCTTCGCCTGCAGCGTCTTTGCCTTGGTGGCCATCCATTGCTCCTAAACGCGCTTCATGCGAGACGTTCGCCGCGCCCGCGTGAATTCACTTGAACCTGTTGCTCGACGCTCTCGCTTCGGCAGCTCTCGACACGGAAAGGGCGGCGCACATGTCTCTCGCCACCCCCAACTCTCTCTCGCCGGAATTGCCTAACGCTTCGTGAGCCTCTTTGTCGCAGCGGATGCAGGTGTAGTGCCAACAGCTATTGCGCGGATTCATTCCTGACGCGTCTGTTCTGCCTGCGGCCGCCTCTGGGCCAAAGTGCTACAAGACCGTTAAGCCTCGATTAACCCTGTTTTTGCCGCCAAACCTTGGATTTGGCGAGTCTTTTAGCGGTTCCGGCCCCGGCCGTCCGCATGATTCTTTCATCACACGCTCTTCTGGAGCCGACCCGACAGCTCGCCAAAACCCTCGATCAGGGCCTCGGTACCGTCGACTTCGGCCATCCGGGCCTTGACGTCACGCAGCCATGCCAAATTGGCCTCGCTGGGGTCCTCCCCCAAGGCCAGCTCGGCGTCCTTCAGCTCTCTAAGTAGTGAATGCCATTGCCGATGCAAGGCAACCAATTGATGCCAGGTGGCAAGAACATCGTCCCGCGCCGCCCCCTCACGAGCGCCCCACACCGCCGCGGTGGTGATTGCACCTTCAACCCTTTGAAGGACCTGAGAAAATCCGCTCCTATCGAGGTCGCCGCGCATCTTCTCGGCCTGCTCCTCGGGATCCGGCGAGTGGTAATGGTCGTTGACGAAGGCGCCGATAATGGCGGCCCGGAGCTTGTGGGCCTCGGGATGGGCGATCTCCAGGGCAGCCACCTCCTCGAGATGGTCGTGCAGCAGCCAGGGGTGGTTGATCAGGCATTGCAGAATCAGGGCCTCCCGGCGGGAGATGGCGCTCCGCTGTCCGCGCATGATCGGGCTCGCCGCCAGCTGGGGGCTCGCCGCCTGATAGGGCCCCGAGGGCAGCAGGGTCGGCCCGGGCGGGCCGCCGCGGCGGTTTTGGCCACCGAATCGATTCGCCTGCCCACCGCGGGGCTGGAATGGGCGGCCGCCGCCCTGGCGGAAATTGCCCCGGCCCGCAAAGCCGCCGCGCCCGCCGTCAGGCGCGAAGGCGCGCTGCAGCCGCTCGACGAAATCGTCGCGATAATAGCGCCGCACCACCTCGTCACGGATGCCGTTGGACAGCTCCTTGATCCGCGCCTCCAGCGCGGCACGGCGTTCGGGGGTAGCAAAATTGCCGCCTTCGAGTTCGCGCGACCAGAGCATTTCGGCGAGCGGACGCGCGGCCGCAATCACCTCTTCCATCGCGCCACGGCCGCCGGAGCGCACGAGATCGTCGGGGTCCTGCCCTTCCGGCAGCAGCGCGAAACGAAGACTCTTTCCGGGCGCAAGGAAGGGCAGCGCGAGATCGGCGGCACGGTAGGCTGCCTTCTGTCCGGCGCGGTCGCCGTCGAAGCAGAGGATCGGCTCGTCCGCCATCTTCCAGAGCAGCGCGAGCTGGCTTTCGGTGAGCGCAGTACCGAGCGGCGCGACGGCGCCTGAAAAACCCGCGGTGACCATGGCGATGACGTCGACATAGCCTTCGACCACAACCAGCGCGCCACCGTCATGGGTGGCTTTGCGCGCGGTCTGGTGGTTGTAGAGATTGTCGCCCTTGTGGAAGAGCGGCGTCTCCGGCGAGTTCAGGTATTTGGCCGGAACGTCCTTCTCCAGCGCACGCCCGCCGAAGGCGATGACGCGGCCGCGCAGATCGGTGATCGGAAACATCACGCGATCGCGGAAGCGGTCGTAAGGCACGGGAATGTCGTTGCCGGCCACGAGCAGCCCGGTCTCGATCATGTCGTCGACGGAGATTCCGAGTTTGCCGAGATGCTCCTTCAGCGCAAAACGATCGGGCGAGGCATAGCCAAGGCGGAACTGCAATTGGGTCGCCGGCGAGATCGCGCGGTCGGCCAGATAGCCGCGCGCCTTGGCGCCGACGCGTGAGGCCAGCGTCTCCGCGAAATATTTTGCGGCGAGATCCATGACGTCATGCAGCGAGCGCCGCCGCTGCTCCTCGCGCGCCGCATTGGGCGTCACCGCCGGCAGCGGCAGGCCTGCCATGTTCGCCAATCGCTCGACGGCCTCGGCGAACGGCAGGCCGTCGGTCTCCATCACGAAATTGATGATGTCGCCGTGCTTGCCGGAGGAGAAGTCGTGATAAAAACCCTTCTGGTCGTTGACGTAGAAGGACGGCGTCTTCTCCTGCTGGAACGGCGACAGCCCCTTCCACTCCCGCCCCGCCTTCTTCAGCTTGACGCGCTTGCCCACGACTTCGGAGACCGAAAGCCGGGCACGAAGCTCGTCGAGGAATTGGGGCGTGAAGCGCATGGCCATGGTGTGTGTGTAGCGCAATCCAAAGTGAGTCGGGCGAAGGATCAGGGATATAGGTGCGGCTTGGCCAGAAGTCAGGTTTAGGCGGGTTATCCGGGTTATTCGACCTATGCACAGGGCCTGGTCCCGTCACCCTGAGGTGCTCGCCTCTTCGGCGAGCCTCGAAGGGCGACGGCCCGGCTGCATCAGGGCCGATTCATCCTTCGAGGCTCACACTGCTTTGCAGTGTGAGCACCTCAGGATGACGGAACGGGCGCACCGCAATGACGGGAAAAGCTTGAACCGCGCCCGGTTCCACGCTTCCATACCGCCATGTTCAGGACCTTTCGAGGCGGCCACAGCGGGGGCTGGCGCGTCACCTCGATTTCATCGGTGACGGGCGAGCCCCTGCCCTTCATGCCGGCGCTGTCGGTGACCGACAGCGACGCGGTCTCGTTGCCGCTTGTGCCCTCGCGCAATGCCTGGCGGCTGGTCGGCGTACCCAGCAGCCTGCGCTACACCGAGCGGCCCGAGAAGCAGCAGCTCGTGGCCGTGCAGGCCGGGCTCGGCCGGATGGAGGCCACCAGCGCGGCCCTGATCCCGATCCGCAAGTCGCAGGCCTGGTGGGATCTGACCCAGGAAGAGCGCCGCAAGATCTTCGAGGACAAATCGCACCACATCGCCAGCAGCCTGCGCTTCCTGCCCGCGATCGCGCGCCAGCTCTATCACTGCCGCGATCTCGGCGAGCCCTTCGACTTCCTGACCTGGTTCGAATTCGCCCCCGCGGATGCCTCGCTGTTCGAGGAGCTGGTGGCGATGCTGAGGCAGACCGAGGAATGGAGCTATGTCGAGCGCGAGGTCGACGTGCGCGTGGTGAAGGAAGTGCTGTCGGCCTAGAGCGTGATCCGGAAAAGTGCGCAGCGGTTTTCCGACGAAATCACGCTCAAAAAGCAACTAATGGTCGAGGAAGCGTCCCGAGGCGATGCGAGGCAGGTCGGTGACGGGCCAGTTGTAGATGTAGGTCCAGGCCTTCTCGGATGTGCCGTCCGGCAGCGTCACGTCGATCAGCTCGCGCAGATATTCGGTCGGCTCGGGAAAGCCTTCGCCGCAGGCCTCATACATGTCGAGCTCACCCAGCAGCTCGTCTGGCACGCGCAGCTGGAAGAGCTCGCCATGGACGAGGTCGGAGGAGGCGTCCGAGAGCAGCAATCCCGGATAATGCTTGATGAGGAACAGCCGGCCGCGGCAGGTCGCTTCGCCGACGAAGTCCGCGTGCTGCGCAAGCAGCCGCGCCATCGGATGGTCGAAGCCGCGCATCAGGGTGCCGTAGACGAAGAGACGGTTGGAGGTCATAGGGGGTCTATAGCTGTCCATGAGGTGGAAGGACAGCGCCGCTCCTTCGGTGTCGTCCCGGCGCAGGCCGGGACCCATAACCCCAGGGAGGAATTTTGCGAAGACTGGCAGTGAAGGGCTGACCTGCGGTACTAACACCGGGCGCCAATGTTAGATCACGCGGTATGGGTCCCGGCCTTCGCCGGGACGACGTTGGGAGGAATCGTGCCAAATCTCCTCACCCCACCTTCACCACATCCGCGCCGACCACCTCGTCGCTCACCACCACGAACTTCTTCAGCTCCATCCGGCCGAAGCTCGTCGACAGCGCGACGTCGGCGGCGTCGCGCCCCGTCGCCATCAGGATGCGGCCGATGCGCGGGATGTTGTGGCGGGCGTCGAAGGTGAACCATTGGCCCGAGAGCCAGACCTGAAACCAGCCGGAGAAATCCATCGGGAACGGTTCGGGCGGAATGCCGATGTCGCCCATGTAGCCGGTGCAGTAGCGCGCAGGCATGCCCATGCAGCGGCAGAGCGCGACGGCCAGATGCGCGAAGTCGCGGCAGACGCCGGTCCTCTGCTCGTAGACGTCGTGCGCCGACTTCATGTGATGGGCGTGCTCATAGCCGAAGGTGACGTGCTGATGCACGAACGCGGTGATCGCCGCGACTCGATTCCAACCGGGCTCCGTCTTAGCGAACAGCGACCAGGCGATGTCCGTGAGCTTGTCGGTCTCGCAATAGCGGCTCGGCATCAGATAGAGCAGCAGCTCGTTCGGCAATTGCTCGATCGGGATCTGCTGCGCATCAGGCATCACCTCGTCGGGCAGGCCGCTGTCGCGCACCAGCGCGCTGCCTCTCAGCGTCACGCCGCCAGCCGGCGCCATGAGGCGACCGCACACATTGCCGAAACTATCGTGATAGAAGCGGATGGGAACGTCGGGCTCGGCAACCACCGCCTCCTTGCCGATGATGTCGGCCTGTCGCGAGGGGTGGATGTTCAGCATGATCACCATCGGTGTGGGCTGCACCGCCGTGTAGGTGATCTCGAAGCCGACCCTGATCTCCATCTACGAAACCTCTGTCTCCATCTCTGCGTCGCTGTCTTGGTCGTCCGAGACCACCTTGATGTTCACGTCCATGACATCGAAGGCCTCCTCGGAGCCGATATAGACGCCGTGCAGCGGGATCGCCTGACGCGGGTCGCGGGCAACCGCGACGCGGATGAGGTCGCGGGTTCCGACGATGCCGTTGGTCGGATCGAACTCGATCCACCCTGCGCTCGGCAGATAGACCTGCACCCAGGCGTGGGTCGAGCCGCCGCCGACATGGCGCTGCGCGATGTCCTCGGGGACGAAGATGTAGCCCGAGACGAAGCGCGCGGCGATGCCGAGCTGGCGCAGCGCCTCGATCATGAACAGCGCATAGTCCCGGCAGGTTCCTGTGCCCGACTGCAAGGTGTCGAGCGGATGCTGCGTGCCGGGCTCGTGACGCTTGCGGTACTTGAACTGCTTGCGGATCGCATGCGTCATGCCGCTCAGGATCTTGAAGGTCGGCGTCGGGGCCTCCTCGTCGAGGAAGCCGCGCGCCCATTCTCCGATCTCGCCGTCGGGATCGGCATATTGCGGCGTGATGTACTGGACGAGATCGGCAAACTCCTCGTCGTCATAGACGAACGGATAGAAATAGGCGGCATCGTCCGCCGTCAGCGCGAACTCGTCGACCGGATTGTGCTCGACGGTGACGTGCCAGTCGAAGGTCAGATGATCCGCGCGCTCGTCGAAACTGGCGATCGCGACCGAGTTGCCGAACACGTCGTGGATCCAGCGCAGCGACATCGGCTCGGGCGAGATCTCGAGCCTGGAATCGAGCACGCGCAAATCATGCCCGTCGCGCGGACGCAGCATGATGCGGTGTTCGCCAAACGCCACGGGGCGGTTGTAGCGATATTCGGTCTTGTGGTGAATCGTCAGCAGCGGCATCGTCCGGCAATCATGGTGATTTTGGGCGGACCAATCTATACCGATTCCTGCCCAATTTTCGGGGTGACTGCATTTTCCATAGGCAATCAGGATGGCTTTAGACACAGCCGGCGCGGCCGATCAACTGCTCGGCGAGGGTGACATTCCGCCAGTGCATGAGGTGAATGCGGAAGGCACATCGCCCTTCCTGCTCACCTCGGACCATTACGGACGCGCGCTGCCGCGCGCGCTCGGCGATCTCGGCATCCCCGAGAGCGAGCTCGTCAGGCACATCGGCTGGGACATCGGCATCGCCGGCGTCGCCGATCGCCTCGCCAGGATGCTCGATGCGCATCTGATCGCCCAGCGCTATTCGCGGCTGGTGATCGACTGCAACCGTCCGCCCGGTGTTGCAAGCTCGATCCCCGTGATATCGGAGGCAACCACAATCGCCCGCAACGAGGCCATCTCCGACGCCGAGCGCGCGGCGCGGCGGCGCGAGATCTTCGAGCCCTACCATCACCGCATCGACGCCACGATCGGCCGCCGCCTGCACGACAAGCGGCCGACCGTGCTGGTGTCGTTGCACAGCTTCACGCCCGTCTATGCCGGCGTCGCGCGGCCCTGGCACATCGGCGCGCTGTACAATCGCGACCCCGTGCTGCCGCGGCTGCTGCTGAAACATCTGCGCGCCGAGAGCGATCTCGTCGTCGGCGACAACGAGCCCTATGCGGTGAGCGACCTCACCGACTACACCATCCCCGTGCATGGCGAAGCGAGAGGCCTCGTCAACACCGGCATCGAGATCCGCCAGGACCTGATCGCGGACCAGTCCGGCCAGCAGCAATGGGCGGAACGACTGGCAAGGGTTTTTGCGGAGATCGAGGTGGAGTTGCGGGCGGAACGGTTGGTCGACTAACCGCCGCGCGTTGCGACGAACAGCGCCAGCGCGGAGAAGATCGCGGCGATGCCCCACAGCACGTAGGCCATGCGGCCGCCGCCGCGCGCATCGAGCGTGGCTTCGGCCGGATTGTCGGGATTGACGCGGACCTCGACGGTTGCGCCGTCCTGGTAGCGCGACATCAGCTTCTTCAGCATCTCGTCCGAGGCAGACGGCGATTCTGCCGCGACGCGCGCGCATTCATTGGTGTAGCTGATGTTCTGATAGCGATAGGTGTAGGTCACGCGCTTGCCGAACATCTCGAGGCCGCGCGCCTCGCCGGGCTCGCTGGCCTCGTGATACTCCTCGATGCCCGACAGCTTGATCGTGCCCGGCACGACCGGCCAGCGCGTCGCCATAGACGCCTGCCGCTGCACGCCCCACGCCATCAGCCCGATGACGAGGCCGAACGCACCGAAGGCGACGACGAGGCCCGCAAGATCCGGCCGGCCGATGTGATGGGCGAGATATTGGTAGCTCTGGTTGAGGCCGAAGGCCGAGCCGAAGATGATGGCGAGCACGATCGCCGAACCGATGCCGAGGCAACCCCACAGCCCCTTGGGCAGATCGCGCTCCAGCACGGCCTGATCGGGATGGCGCGGATTGTAATAGACGGTGACGATGCTGCCGGCCGGATATTTCGCCAGCTTTTCGGCGACCTGGAAATTGCCGAGGTCCTCGCCGATCGAGATGCGATCACAGCGCAGCTTGCGGCCGCCGACCACATATTCGTAAGTGATGTTGGCGAAGTTGCGGCTCTCGGTGCGATAACCGTCCTCGCGCTCGTCGTCGGACACCTTGACCTCGCGCACCTCGGCGACCGAGGTGACGACCTTGCCCGCGGCCTGCGGCCAGCTTCGCGCCTTGCGCGCCTGCCAGGTCTTGACGATGGCGGCAATCAGGATGAGCGCGAGCGGCGCAAGCAGCATCGCGTAAACGAGCGGCGGCAAATTCGGCACGGTCAAAATCCCAGGTCAGCGGCAATGCTTCCTTGGACGCATCGCCACTGCCAGAGGTTCAACCGGGCTAAAGCGCGATGAGATCGAAATGAATCGTCATCGCGCTTTAGGTTGTTGTTTAGGCATGATCTTTTCGGAAAACCGCTACGCACTTCTCCGGATCATGCCTTCGCTCATTTGGCCCTTGTAAGCGCCAGCCAGATACCGCCGCCGATCATGAAGCCGCCGGAGATGCGCGACATCAACCGCGTGCGACGGGCCGAGAAGAATTTTCGCGCGCGCCCGGCGGCGATGGCGTAGAGCGCGTCCGTCATCACGGCCGTGACCATGAAGGTGGCGCCCAGCAGCGCGACCTGCGGAAAGTGCGGCTGGCTCATGTCCATGAACTGCGGGATGAAGGCGCCGAAGAACACCAGCACCTTCGGGTTCGACAGCAGCACCAGGAAGCCTTGCAGGAAGAACCCGCCGCGCGGCGGCGGAGGCGGTGCGTCGACATCGACGCCCTCGACCGGCGCCCAGATCAGCCTGATGCCGAGCCAGACCAGATAGGCCGCGCCGGCAAAGCGCACCCAGTCGAACCAGTAGCCCATGGTCGCCATCAGCGAGGTCAGACCGATCGCAACGATGCCGATAACGATGGCGAGGCCGGCTTGCGCGCCGGCAACGTTGGTCAGCGCCGCACGCGTGCCATGGCGCAGGCCATTGGCGATGACGAGCGTCACGATCGGACCCGGCAGCAACGCCAGCGCAATGCAGGCGGCGACGAAGGCGAGATAGGCTTGCATGGACATCATGGGAGGACTCGGCTGAGGGCGGATTGCGGGTATTAATGCATGGGATGGGCGGGAACGGAAGTGAGATGAGTGCGGTGTGCCCGCCCAAGCCGCGGTGTCATACCCCGCGAAGGCGGGGTATCCAGTACGCCGCGGCCTTCCCGTATTCCACGAACGCCTCGGAGTACTGGATCACCCGCCTTCGCGGGTGATGACAGCGGAGGACTTGGCGCGAGCCGCGCCTCCCTCACCTGCCATCGAGCGCAGCCGCCATCCATTGCTTCATTTCCTCCGTTTCCAGGAACACCAGCGCCGCACGCTGCACGGCGTTCGCCTCGCCCGCGCCTTGCGCCACCGCAACCAGCAAATCGCAGCGGCGCGACAGCGCGAGGCCGGCGGCGGCGTGGCGGGCGCCGTCGGCCATGGCGAGGTCGTAGTGCCTGATGCGGCCCTGCATGGCGGCGACGTCCACGGCGTGGCCCGGCGCGGCGGGAACAAAGCGCGGACTGATCAGATCGATGTCGGTAACACGGTCGACCTCGTCGTCGTCGGCAACGCCGGTGTCGCAATTGCAGAAGCCGCGCTTGGCGCGGATGTAGAGCTCGGCACCATCGCATCCGCCCGCGATACAGCGAAACGCGCGGCCCGCGGGCCAGCCATCGCGGGGAAACGGCCAGGCGATCTCCTGCCAACGTCCTGCGCGCTCCGTGTCATCCGCTCGCGCACCGGACAGCGCGCCGAGCGCGATCACGGCCGCGATCATCATCGCGCGCCGCATCGTCAGTTCCGGGGCAAACCGGCCACGGCGCGCGCCGGACCTGTCAGTTCGAGAATGTGCAGGCCGGTATTGGCGCGGTCGACGATGTAGACGTAGCCCCGATCATCCGTCTCGACATTGTTGGTCTGGATCGCGACCTTGCAGCGCTCGCCGCCCTCGACCGGAATGCAGCGCTTGTCGGTCGCCGCGGTGATCGCCGGGATGAAGTAGCCGACTTCCTTCGGATGATAGGGATCGCGGATATCGAGCGCGCGTACGCCGGCATTGAAGAAGGCGATGAAGGCCATCTTCTTGTAATAGACCGGCGCCATGCTCTCGTTCGACGAATGCGAGCCGAACCGGCCGCCGCGCTGGCAGAACTGCCCGCTCGCTTCCGGCACGGTATAGCTCGAGATCATCATCGGCCGCGTCTCGGTGGTGACATCGGCGAACCACACCATCTGCCGCGCCTCGCCGCATTCGTTGAGGATCGCCTCGTCCACGATCATGACGATGTCACGCGTCTTGCCGTCCTTGTCCTCGGCAAATTCCGCGACCGGCATGTCGAGCATCGGGAACGTCGTATGCGCGCCATTGAAGGCGGACATCGGCATCCGCGCAATCTCGGGAAAGCGGAGATTGTCCGGCGTCGGCTCCTTCGGCCCGGTCAGGAGCTTCTCGCGATCGACGATCTGCAGGATGCCGCCCTTGTTGGTGCCGTAGCCGAAATAGACGCGGTTGCCGTGGGGCCCGGTCGAGATCGGTCCATGCAGCTCGGTCGGCACCGCGCCGGTCGAACCCGGCTCCTGGCCCGGCAGGCCGAAGTCGCGGATCTTCTGCGGATGCGCGGGATCTGAGAGGTCATAGACCTGCGTCATGCGCCGCGTGCGCCAGTCCGGCGCACCCGAGACCAGAAAGGCGATGCCGGTGTCGCATTCCCACCAGCTCTTGTGGGTGTCCTTCAGGCCGGCGATGCGCGTGATGAGCACGGGGCTGGCGGGGTCGGTGACGTTCCAGATCTCATGCGCCTCGCCGCCGAAGGTGCGCAGCATGTAGACCGCGTTCGGATCGCCCTTCGGCAACGACTTGCCGTCGCAGACCCGCACCATCTGCGCGCCGCCGGATTCATACTTGCCCTCCTGCCCCGGCAGGTGCCGCAGATATTTCGGACGCGCGGGATCGGTGACGTCGACGATCGAGGTTCCGTTCGGCTCCGCCTGCCCTGTCATCGGATTGACGGGAGCGGGCACGTCGTCGGTGCCGCCGTGATGGCCGATATAGGCGATCCAGCGGTCGCCTTGATGATGGATGGTCGGCTGATAGGCGCTGCGCCCCTGGAGGTCATTAGTGCCAACCAGCTTCATGTTGGAAGCTTCTGGCGGCGCACCGATGGTCTGCTTCTGCGCGTAGGCGGCGGTGCCGCAGGCGAAAAGGACGAGGCCTGCGGCAGTCAAGACGCAACGGAACATCAATGTCCTCCCAGGAACCAATCTGCGTTGGCTGAGATGAAAGGCTAACACGGCCGATCCTGCGGCCCAAAGACACCATCTTGACATGCAACCATTTGGTTGCCTATTATCGTTGCCATGGATGAGGTCTTCAAAGCGCTGGCGGACGCATCGAGACGGTCGCTGCTGGACAGGCTTCACGCCAGGAACGGCCAGACGCTGAACGAGCTTTGCGAAGGCCTCGCGATGACGCGGCAGGCCGTCACCAAGCACCTTGCCATTCTCGAAGAGGCCAATCTGGTCACGACCTTCAAGCATGGCCGCGAGAAGCTGCACTACCTCAACCCGGTGCCGATCCATCAGATCGGCGAGCGCTGGATCAAGAAATTCGAGCGCGGCAAGCTCGCCGCGCTCGGGGAGTTGAAACGTCAGTTGGAGAAACGCGATGAGTAAACCGAGCTATGTCTACGTGACCTATATCGAGACCTCTCCCGAAGCGCTTTGGCAGGCCCTCACCGATGGCGATTTCACAGAGCGCTACTGGTTCGGCCACCGCATTGCTTCCGACTGGAAGGAAGGCGCATCCTACCGCTTCACCAACAATGGCAGTCCGACGATCGAAGGCGAGGTCATCACCTGCGATCCGACGCGGCGGCTCGCCTATAGCTGGCACAATCGCAAGCCCGAGGCCGCGGGCGAGGGCATCTCGCGCGTCACCTTCGATCTCGAACCGCGCGGCAAGGTCGTCAAGCTGACCGTCACCCATGACGAACTCGGCGAGGACGGCAAGACCCTGCGCGACATCTCCGGCGGCTGGCCGATGGTGCTGTCGAACCTGAAGAGCCTGCTCGAGACCGGCCACACCATCGGAATCGTGCCTCCGACCTATTCGACGAAGGACGCTGCGTGATGACCCGGCCCGAATTCATCTACGTCACCTATATCGAGACCACGCCGGAAAAGCTCTGGGAGGCGCTGACGTCGAGCGAGTTCACCAGGCAGTACTGGTTCGATACCGAAGTCAGGTCCGACTGGAAGGTCGGCTCGCCCTTCGCCCTCGTGATGGGCGGCAAGGTCACGGACACCGGCGAGATCCTCGAGGCCGAGCGGCCGCGGCGGCTTTCCTATACGTTCAAGCACGAGCTGATGGAGGAGATGCGGAACGAAGCGGCGACGAAGGTCGTTTTCACCATCGTGCCCTACGGCAATCTCGTGAAGCTGACCGTGACGCACGAAGGCTTTGCCGCAGGCAGCAAGCTGCTCGACGGCATCTCCAAGGGCTGGCCCGCAATCCTGTCCGGGCTCAAGAGCCTGCTGGAGACCGGCAAGGCGCCGGCAATCCCGCCTGCAGCACTCGACATCGAAGGATTCGCGTGATGGACCTCGACCAGTTCAAGCCGCTCACGGTCTACACCATCTATATCGCCTCGACGCCGGAGAAGGTGTGGGAGGCGCTGACCTCGGCCGCGTTCAGCAAGCAGTATTTCTTCGGCAACGCCGTGGAGGTCGAGCCGCGGCTCGGCGGCGCGTTCATCGTGCGCACGCCCGATGGCGCGCTGCATATCAGCGGCGAGGTTCTCGCCTACGATCCGCCGCGAAAGCTCTCCGTCACCTTCAACGTCAATTGGCCGGACCTGATCGAAAAGCTCGGCCCGACGCTGGTGACCTACGAGATCGAACAGGTCGGCGATGCGGTGCGTCTCACCATGAGCGAAGGCCATGACCGGCCGCTCAGCGACGACATCCTCGCAGGCGGACGGCAGGGTTGGCCGGCGATCCTCTCTGGCCTCAAGAGCGTGCTCGAGACCGGCAAGCCGCTGGTGGTGAAAATGGGCCCGCCGCAGCGGATGCTCGATGCGCTGAAGGCGATGGGGATCAAGACGCCGTAGGCGAGACGAGGGTCTGTCTCCGCGAACTCGATATCGTAGGGTGGGCAAAGGCGCACTTGCGCCGTGCCCACCACTGACCCAATACAGCACAGACGCGGTGGGCACGCTTCGCTTTGCCCACCCTACGGCACTGAGTCGCCCCGGCCTGCGCCGGGACGACTATGGGGCCGGCACGACCAGCCGCCGATACAGATGCCACGTCGCGTGCCCGAGCACCGGCAGCGTCACGATCAGCCCGAGAAAATACGGCAGCGCCGAGACGACCAGCAGCATCACGATCACGGCGGCCCAGCCGATCATCGGCAGCGGGCTCGTCACCACCGCACGCACGCTCGTCACCATCGCCGTGACGAAATCGACCTCGCGATCGAGCAGCAGCGGAAACGACACCACGGTCAGCGAGAACAGGATCAGCGACAGCACGGCGCCGACCGCATTGCCGATGGCGAGGAACAGCAGGCCCTCGTTGGTCGTCAGCACCACCGTCATGAATTCCTGCAGGCTCGAGAACGAGGCGTGCAGGCCGAGCAGCAGCGCGATCAGGAGCCGCACCTGGTACATCCAGATCACGAACACGAACAGCGTGACGAACGCCATCCAGCCGATCTCGCTGCGCGAGCGGACCGCCGACCAGATCGCACCGAACGACACCGGCTCGCCGCGCTCGCGGCGACGGCTGACTTCGTAGAGGCCGATCGCCACGAAGGGGCCGATCAGCGCGAAGCCGGCAGCCAGGGGATAGACCAGATAGACCATACCGAAGGCGGTGAGGCAGAGCATGATGGCGATGCCGCCGGCGGCGTAGAGCGCGCCGAAGCAAAGCCCGTAGAGCGGCAGCGCCTGGAAGTCGCGCAGGCCCTCGACCAGGGCCTCGGCGATGTCAGTTGCCACGACGGGACGAACGACCGGATCGACCTTGCCCGAGATGGACATCAGCTTCCTCCTCATTTACCGGCACGATCTTCGTCGCACGCGACCTCGATGTTACTGCCCTTCGCCGCCGCGCGCACGCGCGAGTTGATCACGGGTTGACGGTATTGGAGGAAGCCCGGCAGCGGCTCGTCGCCCTGGCCCACCCGCCACGCGTGTATGTCAAAATCTTTCCTCGCTTTTCGGCACCATGCCTATGGACGGAGCGGAGGGCGGTGCCGCAAATTGTACCTCCGCCCCCAACGCGCGATGACCAGAGCGGACCATTCGAACGATGAGCTTGCATACCCGGCTACTGATTCTCGTCATCGCGGCCATGCTGGTGCCCGCGGGCCTCGTCGGCTTGCGCTTCATGCAGAACCGCAGCAGCGACATCAACGCCGCCCTGACCAATCTGGCGGCGGCCGCCGACGAGATTGCAGGCGACCTGGACGAAAAGATCCGGGGCACCGCGCAGCTTCACTACGGTCTCGCCCGTGCCCGCGACCTCGACACGCGCGACAAGGCGGCGTGCTCGGCGTTCCTGTCGGAAGTGCGCGAGGAATACCCGCAGTTCACCGGAATATTGACCATCGACCCCGATGGCAGCCTGTTCTGCGACTCGCTGCGGACCAACCGCAGCCTCGATCTCCGGGACCGCGCCTATTTCAAGCAGGCTTTGGCCTCGAACCGCGTCGTGCTCGAACCGGTCTTCGGCCGGCTGACTGGAATCTCGGTGCTCCAGATCGCCTATCCGGTGCGGACGGACGCGGGCGCGCTGAAGCTGATCCTGCTGGCTTCGTTCAACCTGCGCAAATTCGCGGAGTTTCACCACAAGCGGCTGCTCGGCGAGAAGGATATCCTGCTCGTCGACGGCAAGGGCACGGTTCTGGTCGCACCCTCGGGCGCAGGCTGGACCGAGCCCGTCGGCGGGTCGATCGCCGGATCCGAACTGTTTCGCTTCGCGGCAACGCCCGACCGGGAGTCCGTTCACGAGGTCACCGATCGCGAGGGCCGCACCCATGTCTGGAGTGTCGCCGCCCGCTCGCCGTCGACCCGGGATGCCGGTCTCTACATCCTGGTCGGACGGTCCAAGGACGGGCTGGTCGCGGCGGCGAATCGCCGGCTCTACGAGGACCTCGCGATCCTGACGGTGGCCTCGCTGCTGCTGTTGGCGGCGGTCTGGATTCTCGCGACCGTGAGCGTCGGGCGCCAGGTCGGACGGCTCGCCGCGATGGCGAAGAATCTCGGGCGCGGCGATCTCAGCGCGCGCATTCCGCCGCCCCATCCGGGCGGCGAGCTCGGCGGGCTGATGACCCTGCTCAACGACACCGCCGAGTCGCTGCAGCAGCAACGCGCCGCCATCGCCGAACTCAACCAGAAGCTCAGCCAGTCGCAGAAGATGGAAGCCATGGGCCAGCTCACCGGCGGCGTGGCGCATGATTTCAACAATCTCCTCACCGTCATTCTCGGCAATTCGGAGCATCTTGCCGACCAGCTGGCAGGCAACAAGGAATTGCACCGGATCGCCGGCGACATCGCGACCGCCGCCGAGCGCGGCTCTGATCTGACGCGGAGCCTGCTCGCCTTCGCGCGCAAGCAGCCCTTAAGGCCGCGCGACATCGACATCGCCGGCAAGCTGCTCGACATGGAGCCGTTGCTGCGTCGAACCCTGGGCGAGCACATCGAGTGCACCTTCGCGCTCGATGCGGATTTATGGATGACCAGCGTCGATCCCGGCCAGCTGGCGACTGCGCTGCTCAACCTCGTGCTCAACGCGCGCGACGCTTTGCCCGACGGCGGCAAGCTGACGGTCGAGGCGCGCAACATCTCGCTCGGCGAATCCGACCTCGACGTCAACGGCGAACCGCGGCCGGGCGACTACGTCATGGTGGCCGTGACCGACACCGGCACCGGCATGACCGCCGAGGTGGCGAGCCGCGCCTTCGAGCCGTTCTTCACCACCAAGGAGGTGGGCAAGGGGACCGGGCTCGGCCTCAGCATGGTCTACGGCTTCGTGCGACAGTCCGGCGGCCTGGTGCAGATGCAGTCCGAACCGGGACACGGCAGCGTCGTCAAGCTGTTCTTTCCTCGTCTTGCGACGCCGCCGGCCGAGGATCCATTACCGGCAGAGCGGATCGCGGCACACGATGGAAGCGAGACCATTCTCGTCGTCGAGGACGACGACATGGTGCGAGCCTATGTCGAGAACGAGCTGAAGGCGTTGGGCTACCGCGTCATCGCGCGGTCGAATGGTCCCGCGGCACTGGACCTGTTGCGCCAGCGCGGGGACATCGATTTGCTGTTCACCGACGTCGTGATGCCCGGCGGCATGTTCGGGCCGGAGCTTGCAAGACAGGCAACGGCGCTGCGGCCCGGGCTCAAGGTGCTCTTCACCTCCGGCTACACGCAGGATCCGGTCAAGACGCCCGACGGAATCGGCGACGCCCGCATCCTGACAAAGCCGTTCCGGCGCAAGGATCTCGCCGCGATGCTGCGCGCCGCCCTCTCGGCGCCGTCGCGATGATCAGGACGAAAACGCGAGCTGGAGCGCCACGCCGAGATTGGCCGCGAACAGCGCCGCGTCGATGACGAAGATCCGGAGCATCGGCCCCTTCAACACCGGCCAGTAGGCCACCCCGACGCGTCCGCCGCGCATCAAGACCGGAAGGTTATAGGCGAACTGGCTGAAATGGCAGGCGGAGAAGAACAGGAACAGCACGAGCTGCGCCTGCACGGGCTGGAAGAAAACCGGACGCGCGGCCAGAAGATAGAACGACAACAGCCCGATCGGCAGGTTCATCCCGCCGAGAAACGCGACGCTCGCCGCCAGCGTCGGCGCGATCGGATTGCCGCGCTCTTCCCGCGGCAGCAATATCTTCAGCGTGTTGCGTTGGGCGATGCTGAACTGGATGAAGGCTCCGACGAACCAGAGCGAGTTGAGGAGCAGAACAATATCCGAAAGACGCATGGCTATTTTCCGTAAAAGGCTTCGCTGCGGATCACACGGCCCGCGGCGTCGAAGTCCATGAACTCGCTGGCGCGCGTGCCACCCAATTGCCACCACACGGTCAGCCGCGCGATCACCTCGTCCCAGCTCCAGCCCAGGATCTTCAGGTCCGCGCTTTCGATGTGGCCATAGGCCTGCCGCCAATAGGCGCGGATGTTCTCCGCGCCCGCGACAACGGGGGAGCCTGTCAGTTCGAGCGCCAGCGTACTGCGCATCTGCGCATCATCGGCGAAATGCGCGACGACCGCGTCGATGTCGACCTTGCACCAGCTCGCGTGCCATGCGGCGACGAAACGTTCGGCCGCCGCGCGATCCATCTTCCCTGCGCTCATGGCAAAGCCCTCCCCTGGCCCGTTGGCCGGGAAAGTGGCAAAGCCGCGCTCTTATGTCAACTATGTTGACTTGAGAAGCCGTCAGTTGTTGTCGGCGATCGCCTCCATGACGGCCATCCAGGCCGCCGTGCCAGACGCCCCGGCGCGCTCGAACGCCTGGCGCATGACCTTGCGCTCGTGGTCCGACGCCCTTTGCTCGATGCGCTGCCCCGCGGCCGTCAGGCGCAGCAGCTTCGAGCGATGCTGCTCGGGCGCGCGCTGCGACGTCAGGAGCTTGCGCTCGAGCAGTAACTTGAGCGGCCGGTTCAGGGCCTGCTTGGAAATGCCGAGGACCTCGATCAGCGCGCCGATCGCGATATCGGGCCGGCGCGCCACGACGTAGAGGATACGATGGTGCGGGCGCGACAGGCCCTGCTTGGCGAGATAGTCGTCGGCCTCCAGCGTCATCCCGCGCCAGCCGTAATACATCAGCTCCAGCGCCGCATCGAGCTCGTGCAGCTTCGCAAGCGAAGCGCGATGCAGCCCCGCGGCTTGAGACGTCTTCGACATGGAAAAGCCTAACCCCTCGCCCGCAACTCGCGCCGCAGCACCTTGCCCGTGGCCGTCATCGGCAGCGTCTCGGCGAACTCCACATAGCGCGGATATTCGTGCGCGGCGAGCTGCACCTTCACGAACTCCTGGATCTCGCGCGCGAGCGCGTCGTTGCCGGTAAAGCCCGGACGCAGCACGATCCAGGCCTTGATCGACTCGGTGCGGATCGGATCGGGAATGCCGACCACGGCGGCCATCGCCACCGAGGGGTGTTTCATCAGCGTATGCTCGATCTCGGACGGGCCGACGCGGTAGCCGGCCGTGGTGATGACATCGTCCTCGCGGCTGACGTACCAGAAATAGCCGTCCTCGTCCTGCACGCCGAGATCGCCGGTGAGCAGGAATTCGCCGGCATATTTCTTCGCCGTCGCCTCCGGATTGCGCCAGTATTCGAGCATGGTGACCGGGCACGGCTGGCGCACGCCGATGATGCCGCGCTGACCGCGCGGCAATTCCTCGCCCTTGTCGTTGACGATGCGGACATCGAAGCCTGGCGTCGCCCTGCCCATCGAACCCGGCCGGATCGGAAAGAGATTCGAGTTGCTGCCGATCACGAGATTGCACTCGGTCTGACCGAAGACTTCGTGCGCGTCGATGCCAAAGGTCTCGCGCACCCAGCCCAAGAGTTCGCCGCCAAGGGATTCACCGCCGGTGAAGATGCTGCGCAGCCTGACGCCGGGATGCTTCACGCCGGCCTGCCGCATCAGCTTGAGCGCCGTCGGCGGCAGGAAGACGTTGCGCACGGAAAGATCGGCCATCATCTGCATCGCTGCCTGCGGCTCGAATTTTCGCGCGCGATGGCCGACCAGCGGGATGCCGTGATACCAGAATGCCAGCAGGCCGTTGACGAGGCCGCCGATCCAGGCCCAGTCCGCCGGCGTCCACATGAGATCGCCGGGCCGCGGCAGGAAATTGTGACACATCTCCACGTTCGGCAGGTGGCCAAGCACGACGCGATGCGCATGCAGCGCGCCCTTCGGATTGCCCGTGGTGCCCGAGGTGTAGATGATCAGCGCGGGATCGTCGGCCGAGGTGTCGACGTTTGCAAAATCCTCGGACGCGGTTTCGATCGCGGACCAGAACGGCTTTGCGCCGGCGTGGACGGCGCCGCTCGTGACATAGATGTCCTGCAAATAGGGCAGTCGGTCGCGGATCTTCGTGAGCTTCTCCCAGCCCGCCTCATCGGTGATGATGGCTCTTGCTTGCGAATTCGACAGGCGGAATTCCAGTGCGTCCTCGCCAAACAGGGCAAACAGCGGGATCGAGATCAGCCCGGAGCGGAACGCCGCCATATGCGCGATCGGGAGTTCCAGCGACTGTGACAGGAACACCGCGACACGATCACCGCGGACCAGCCCGTCCGCCTTCAGCACATTGGCGAACCGGCGCGACATGTCCGCGATCTCGTCGAAGGAGGTGCGGCTGGTGGCGCCGTTCTCGTCGACATAGATCAGCGCGAGGCGGCCGGTGCCGTCGGCATGGCGGTCGCAGCACGCCTCCGCCATGTTGAAACGCGCCGGGACGTCCCAGCGGAAGTTGCGGATGAGTTCGTCGTAGGTCTTGGCTTCGGTCAGCATCGGCTTGGTCGTCTTCCCGGCGTTTTATTATTGCCCAGTCTAGAGCCGTGAGTGCTCGGGACAAGAGCCCCGCACCGTCGCAAAGAACTTCCTGACATCGCGCACGAAGAGCTCCGGCTGCTCGAAGGCGGCGAAATGACCGCCCTTCTCCATCTCGCTCCAATGGGTGATGTTGTGGAAGTTCGGTTCCATCCAGCGCCGCACCGGCGTGATGATCTCCTTGGGGAACACCGCGACACCCGTCGGCACCTTCACCACCGGCGTCGTGCGTCGCTTGCCGAAGCTCTCCCAATAGAGCCGCGCCGACGAGGTCGCCGTCTCCGTCGCCCAGTACAGCATGACGTTGTCGAGCAGCTCGTCCCTGCTGAAGATGTTTTCGGGATGGCCGTTGCAATCGGTCCAGGCCCAGAATTTTTCCAGGATCCAGGCGGCCTGCCCACTTGGCGAGTCCGTCAGGCCATAGCCGAGCGTCTGCGGCCGCGTCGACTGCTGTTTCGAATAGCCGGAGTCGAGATCGACATAATGCTTGAGACCGGCGAGCGCGCGCTTCTCCTCCGCCGTCGGTTCGCCCTCGACCTTCGGCGCCGCGTTGAAGGCCAGCGTGATGTGGATGCCGGCGCAATGCTCCACATCCTGCGCGCCGAGTGAGGTCGTCACCGCCGAGCCCCAGTCGCCGCCTTGCGCGCCATAGCGCGCATAGCCCAGCCGGTCCATCAGCTTCGCCCAGGTTGCCGCGATGCGGTCGACGCCCCAGCCGGTGGACTTCGGTTTGGCGGAGAAGCCGAAGCCGGGCAGCGAGGGACAGATCACGTGAAAGGCGTCGGCCGGATTGCCGCCATGCGCGGCAGGATCGACCAGCTGCGCGATCACCTTCTGGAATTCGACGATCGAGCCGGGCCAGCCATGGGTGATGATCAGCGGCAGCGCATTCGCTTCTCTCGAACGCACATGGATGAAGTGGATGTCGAGCCCGTCGATCTCGGTGGTGAACTGCGCGAAGCGATTGAGCTTTGCTTCGCGGGCGCGCCAGTCGTAACCATCAGCCCAGTAGGTGCAAATCTCCTGGATCCACTTCAGCGGCGCGCCCTGGCTGCAGTCGTCGACCAGCTCCGCCTCCGGCCAGCGCGTGCGCGCAAGGCGCCATTTGAGGTCAGCGAGGATGTCGTCGCTGATGGCGATGCGGAACGGTTTGATGGCGCCGGTCATCGTGCCTCCCCTGTCTTCTTATGGGGAGAGTAGACCGAACTGATGCCGCATCAAAGGTGCCCATCCTCCCCTGGAGGGGGAGGATGGGTTCGCATGGAGCGAAGCGGCATGCGAACCGAGGTGGGGTGACAGTCTCTCCACCGATGCGCTGCCCGAGTGGAGAGATCACCCCACCCCGCTCGCGCTGCGCGCGATCGACCACGGGCGAGCTACGCTCGTCCCGGACCCCTCCAGGGGAGGGTAAGGACAGCACTAGCCCGACAGTGCGGCCTTCACCAAACCGCTGGCCTTGCCGAAGTCCATCTGTCCCGCGTATTTCGCGCGCAACACGGCGATCACCTTGCCCATGTCCTTCATGCCGGCAGCGCCGGTTTCAGCGATCGCGTCCGCGATCGCCTTCTTCACCTCGTCCTCGGACATCTGCTTCGGCAAGTAAGCCGAGATCACCTCGATCTCCTCGCGCTCCTGCTTGGCGAGCTCGGCGCGGCCGCCCTTGTCGTAGAGCTCGACCGCTTCCTGGCGCTGCTTGATCATCTTCTGCAGCACCGCGAGCAGATCGGCATCCGACAGCGGCGGCTTGCCCTGCCCGCGCGCGTCGATGTCGGCGTTCTTGATGGTCGAGTTGACCATGCGCAGCGTGGACAGCTTGCGCTCGTCCTTGGCCTTCATGGCCTCCTTGACCGCATTGTTGATGTCGTCGCGCAGCATGATCGTGATCCCTTCGAATATATGACGCCTGATCTAGGCCGTTTGCGGCCTCCACACAACCTAGCTCGCGAGCCATTCGGTGAGCGCACGCACCGTCGCTTCCGGCTGTTCCGGTTGCGGCAGGTGCCCGCAGCGATCGAGGATCACGAGCCGTGCGCCGGCAATGCTCTCCGCCATCTCCTTCGAGAACGCGTTGGGGATGGTGTTGTCTGCGTCGCCCGTCAGCACCAATGTCGGACACTTGATGGCTGCAAAGGTCGGGCGCGAATCCACCCGCGCGATGATCGCGCTCTGCTGCCGCAGGTAGCCTTCAACGCCGACATCCTCATCCTGCGCATGTATGAGCTTGAGAATATCGGCATCGTCGCGCCGCGACGGATGCACGAGCTCCGGAAAGCTCTCCTCGCGGATGGCGCGAAGCTCGCCGCGCCTGGCGCGCTCCATCAGGCCGCGGCGGCGCGCGATCGCCTCCGGCGTGTCGGGGCGTGCCTGAGTGTTGATCAGCGCCAGCCTTGCCACCCGCCCGGGCGCCTGGCGCATGATCTCGAGGGCGATGTAGCCGCCCATGGAATGGCCGGCGAGTGCGAAGCGCGGCGGCGCCTCGCTCAGCACCCTGGCGGCGATCGCCGCCATGCTGTCGTCGCGGATATGGTTGGCAATCATCACCGGGCCGAGCCGCCACAGAGCGGGGAGAACCGGGGCGTAGATCCGGGCCGAGGAGGCCAGCCCCGGAACCAGCAAAAGCGGGGTGGTCTGGTCCATTATTGCCTCGCAAGCCCCTCAAATTGCCGGAAATTGTGCGGCCGAGCTTAAGTGGCCGAGACGAGCTGTCAAATATGCAAAAACGCATGTGAATCGGCCCTCTCCCGCTTTGACGGGCGCGTGCAGGGGGCTTATGAAGCGGGCTCATGACACAACATGACAACGATCCCGCTTGGCCGGACCATAAACCGACCGCGCTCCTCGTGCTTGCCGATGGCACGGTGCTCGAAGGCTTTGGTCTCGGCGCCGAAGGCCATGCCGTCGGTGAGGTCTGCTTCAACACCGCGATGACCGGCTATGAGGAGATCCTCACCGATCCCTCCTATGCCGGCCAGCTCATCACCTTCACCTTCCCGCATATCGGCAATGTCGGTACCAACGAGGAAGACATCGAGACGGTGAACATGGCCGCGACGCCGGGCGCGCGCGGCGTGATCCTGCGTACCGCGATCACCGATCCCTCGAACTACCGCGCCACCAAGCATCTCGACGCCTGGCTGAAGGCGCGCGGCATCATCGGCCTCTCCGGCATCGACACCCGTGCCCTGACCGCGCTGATCCGCAGCAAGGGCATGCCCAATGCCGTGATCGCGCACTCCAAGACCGGCGAGTTCGACCTGCACGGTCTCAAGGAAGAAGCGCGCGAATGGCCCGGCCTCGAGGGCATGGACCTCGTGCCGATGGTCACGAGCGGCCAGCGCTTCACCTGGGACGAGACGCCGTGGCTGTGGGACAAGGGCTTTGGCCGGCAGGAGAAGCCCGAGTTCAACGTCGTCGCCATCGACTACGGCATCAAGCGCAACATCTTGCGCCTGCTCGCCGGCGTCGGCTGCAAGGTGACGGTGGTGCCGGCCACGACGTCATCCGAGGACATCCTGGCGATGAAGCCGGACGGCGTGTTCCTGTCAAACGGTCCGGGCGATCCGGCCGCGACCGGCAAGTACGCGGTGCCTGTCATCCAGGACGTGATCAAGTCGGGCACGCCGACCTTCGGCATCTGCCTCGGCCACCAGATGCTCGGCCTCGCTGTCGGTGCGAAAACCAAGAAGATGCATCAGGGCCATCACGGCGCCAATCATCCGGTGAAGGACGAGACCACCGGCAAGGTCGAGATCACCTCGATGAACCACGGCTTTGCCGTGGACGAGAAGACCCTGCCGAAGGGCGCGACGCAAACCCACATCTCGCTGTTCGACGGCTCCAATTGCGGCATCCAGCTCGACGGCAAGCCGGTGTTCTCGGTGCAGTACCACCCCGAGGCCTCACCGGGTCCGCGCGACTCGCACTATCTGTTCCAGCGCTTTGCCGATCTGATGCGGCAGAAGAAGAGCGCGTAAGGCCAAAATCGCCGGCGGATGACTCCGCCGGCTCCGTCACGGACGCATGAACATGAAGTCCGTGTCGGGATCGCAGTTCTCGGCGACGAAGCGCAGCTCCGCCTGGATGTCGGCGACCGACCTCGTCTCCAGATATTTCGAAATCACCAGACTCAGCAAGGCGCGGCAAACGGCTTCGTACCCGAGGCCGGCCGTCTCAGCTTCATCGATGGCCGCCGAGAAATGACGCTGCGCAACGTCGGATGCGTACATGGCGTTCCCTCTCTTTCGCTTTGACTTGCGTGCCCGCCAATAGCCGCCTGCGCCTTGATCTTCGTCAAGCCGGGGTATGGACTGTGTCAGGAACCAAGCGACCCGCGCCGTCTTGATTCCTGGTCTATCGCTACTCGGAGTCCTGCCATGTCCGTCGTCCGCGACAAGGCCGAGCCGCTCGCCATCGTGTTCGAGGATGACGGGCTCGTGCCGAACAACATCCTTCCGTTCCTGGTCTACCAGGGTGCGGTGAAGCTCGATCCGGAGCGGCCCGAAGAGACCATCGAAAACCTGTTCGAGGAGAACGGATGGGGCGGGACGTGGCGCAACGGCGTCTACGACTATCTGCACTATCACGCCACGGTGCATGAGGTGCTGGGCGTCGCGCGCGGCAGTGCCCGCGTCCGCTTCGGCGGCGACCATGGCCAGGAGCTGGAGATCAAGGCCGGTGATGTCGCGATCCTGCCGGCCGGCACCGGGCATCAGTGCATCAAGGCGAGCGATGATTTCTGCATCATCGGCGCCTACCCACCCGGCGCGAAGATGCAGATCACGCGGGCAACGCCGGAGAACCATGCGAAAGCACTGAAGACGATTCCAGACGTCGCACTGCCGCCGGCCGATCCCGTGACGGGGAAGGATGGGGCGTTGATGCGGTTGTGGGGGTAGCCAAGAGCGCAGGTGCCCGTAGGGTGGGTTAGCCGAAGGCGTAACCCACCACCGCCTGTCTCCGAGGAAACAGAAGAGGTGGGTTACGCTACGCTAACCCACCCTACGGCAGCTACAGCAGCGCGCCTACGCCGCGTTGCTGCCTTCCTGCCGGGTCGCCTCGAACAGGAACCAGGTGCGCCGCTCGGTCTCGTCGATGAAGATTTCCAGGATGCTGGCGCTGGCGACGTCGCCGGCCTCGTCGCAGACGTCGTGCGCCTTACGCATCGCAGCTGCGACGTGCTTGTTGTCCTGCATCAGCTCGCGCAGCATCTCGCGCGGCGGGACGTAGTCCTCGTTGTTGTCCTTGATGGTCTGGAGCTTCGCGACCTGGCCGATCGACTTCAGCGTGGTGCCGCCGATCTTGCGGACGCGCTCGGCAAGCTGGTCGGTGGTGGCGAAGATCTGGTCCGACTGCTCGTCGAGCAGCAGATGGTAGTCCCGGAAGTGCCGGCCGCTGACGTGCCAGTGGAAATTCTTGGTCTTCAGATACAGTGCGAACGCATCGGCCAGAAGCACGTTCAGTTGCTCCGAGACCTTCTTGACCCCGTCGGGCGACAGATCGGTGGGGGTGTCGAGATCGGGCGAGACCTTGTTGTTGGTTTTGCTCACGGGAAACCTTCCTGTTAGGACGCGGACATTGACGGCGCGCCGTCGCACCCCTAACGCAAGGCGGGCAGCGCCGGTTCCTCGACAGGAACCGTTTGGGACCCGCGGATACCATGGACGATTGGATCGATTATTACGACTCGACGCATACGATCTATGTCAGCAAGCTGCATCGCGACTTGCACTTCCAGATCATTGCGCGGGACATCATCGGCTACATCACCTCGCCCGAGGCGACTGTGCTCGATTACGCCTGCGGCGAGGCGCTGTCGGCGAACCAGGTGGCGGCCGCCTGCGGCAAGCTGATCCTGGCCGAACCGGCGCCGGGCGTGCGCGGCCGGCTGATCGCGCGGTTTGCCCCCAACACCAAGATCCGCGTCCGCTCGCTCGACGACGTCCGCAAGATGCAGGACCAGTCCGTCGACCTCGTGGTGATGAACTCGGTCGCGCAATACATGACGGGCGAGGAGCTCGATGCCGCGCTGCTCAATATCCGGCGATTGCTGACTCCCTCGGGAAAGCTGGTGCTCGGCGACATCCTTCAGCCCCAGGTCGGCATGTTCAGGGACGTGATGGCCCTGCTCGGCTTCGGTCTGCGTCACGGCTTCCTGAAGGACGCGCTGATCGGCCTGATCAGCACCGCGCTGTCGGATTACCGTCAGCTGCGCTCGAAGATCGGGCTGCAGCGCTACAGCGAGGACGAGATCACCGCGAGGCTGAAGGCCGCCGGCTTCGCAATCCAGCGCGCTCACACCAATATCGGCCACAATCGCTGGCGCATGACCTTCATCGCGCGGCCACCGCTGGTTCGTTAAGCATAACAATTAGTCGTTGTGGCTTGTCGCACTGCAATCAGTAAGGTTCGCGCCGGCCCGGTGGCGGAAGCGTCTACGCAAGGGCGGTGCAACGCTCTTCATCCTGGTTCAAATCCAGGCCGGGTCTCCAGCCTTCGCGGCTGACGCCGCTTCGGCTGGGCAAGCCCCATCGTGCGAAGGTTGCCTCGGCGAAGCCCGAAGGGCGAAGACGGGCGTGGCGCAGCCACGCTAGACCAGCAGAGGCGAAGCGTGTCCGGCGTAGCTGGAGCGAAGCGAAAGCGAAGACGGACTGACGGCAACGCGCGCCGGGGCAAATAGGCAGCCCACGCGCAACCGTCTCATTTTCGGTCAACCTCGACCAATTCGCACTCCGGCAGCAGCGGCAGCCGGTCGGCATCCTTGGCTGCGGAGCTGAGCACCGCATCGAGCAGGCCCGGGAAGCGCGCCTCCAGATCCTCACGTCGCAGCCGCATGAAGCGGTTGGTGCCCGCCACGCGGGTCTGCATCAGGCCGCAGTCGCGCAGCTTGGCGAAGTGATAGGCGAGGTTCGACTTGCCGCTCAGCGCGCTGAAATCGCTGCAGCGGAGTTCGCTGCTGACACGTTCCTGCTGAGCGAGCTGGTAGACGATCGCCAGACGGATCGGATCGCTCAGGCAATCCAGAACCATTGGCAGCTCGATCTGCTCGCGGGTGGGATGGTGCGGCGTGCGGCTCATGATCCCGGAATCATAGCGATGCGCCCGCAATGTTCAATAGTTCTTGAACCAATTGACAGCGAAACCGCTTCGTTCGATAGTTCAATAAACATTGAACATAGGATTGTCTCCAATGAGCGTCTTCTGGCTGGCCCTGGGGGCCTTTGCGATCGGCACCGAAGGCTTTGTGATTGCGGGGCTTTTGCCTGCGATTGCGGGCGATCTGTCGATTTCGGTCTCGGCCGCCGGGCAATTGGTCACCGCCTACGCCCTCACCTATGCCGTAGGCTCGCCGGTCCTGGCGGTGGCGCTGAACAATGTCGATCGCCGCACCGTGCTGGCTCTGGCGCTGGCGACCTTCATCGCCGGAAATATCGCGGCCATGGTGGCCTCCAACTACGCTCTGCTGCTGGCCTCGCGAATGCTGATGGCGCTGGGCTCCGGCCTGTGCATGCCGACCGCGCTCGCGGTGTCGGTCGCCGTCGCCTCGCCTAAAGGCGCGGCCGTGCAGTGGCGCTGGTCACCTCCGGACTCACGGTTGCGACCGTCATCGGCGTTCCCCTCGGCAATCTCGTCGGCAGCCTTTTTGGCTGGCGCGCGACCTTCGCCATGGTCGCGCTAATCGGCGCTGTTGCGCTCGCTGGGCTCCTGCTCGGCCTGCCCCGCGGCCTGCCGCGCAACACGGCTTCGCTCAGCGACCGGCTGGCGGTGGCGCGTCACAGCAACGTCCTGATCGCGCTTCTAATCACCATTCTCTGGGCGCTCGGCGGCTTCACCGTGTTCACCTATTTCGCGATTCCCTTGCGCGGCCTCGGCTTCGATGCCTCGCAGATCAGCCTGGCGCTGCTGGTGTTTGGCGGCGCGGCCGCGATCGGGAACATGCTCGGCGGCGCCCTGGCCGACCGGCTCGGCACGCTGACCACCGCCGCGCTCGGGCTCGCCGGCATGGCGAGCGCCCTGATCCTGCATTCGCTGGTGCTCAAATTGATGCCCGGACAGGCGCATTATGCCGTGCTGGGCACGATCTTCCTCTGGGGCATCTCGGGGTGGGCGTTTTATCCGGCCCAGATCGCCAGCATCATCCGGATCGAGCCGCAGGCCTCGATGATCGCGCTCTCGCTCAACGCCTCCTCGATGTATCTCGGCTTCGCCATTGGCGGGGCCCTCGGCGGCGCGGTGCTCGCGGCCCTGTCGCCGACGGACCTCGGCTGGATCGGCGGATCGAGCGTTGCGGCCTCGCTGCTGGTGCACCTCGCCCGTGGCTGGCAGGCCCGGCCAAAACCCGTCAAAATTGCCGGTCGATGGGTGTTTTTCGGGGTTTCGCCGCCCCGAAAACTGGTCTAAGACCCACCCGCGCGCGAGGGAGACCCCCGCGCTCTCGCTCAAGGGACGCGCGGCAAGCGCGCCCTTTTTTTGTGCCCAAATTCCAGCCCGCGAGCGGTGATGCCTAAACGAACCGACATCTCGACCATCCTGATCATCGGCGCCGGCCCCATCGTGATCGGCCAGGCCTGCGAGTTCGACTATTCGGGCACGCAAGCGGTGAAGACGCTGAAGGAAGAGGGCTATCGCATCGTCCTCGTCAATTCCAACCCGGCCACCATCATGACCGACCCGGAATTGGCCGATGCGACCTATATCGAGCCGATCACGCCGGAGATCGTCGCCAAGATCATCGAGAAGGAACGTCACGTCATTCCCGGCGGCTTCGCGCTGCTGCCGACCATGGGCGGCCAGACCGCGCTGAACTGCGCGCTGTCGCTGCGCCGGCAGGGCACGCTCGAAAAATTCGACGTCGAGATGATCGGCGCGACTGCCGATGCGATCGACAAGGCCGAGGATCGCCAGCTCTTCCGCGAGGCCATGACCAAGATCGGGCTCGAGACGCCGAAGTCGCGGCTCGCCAATGCGTCCGAGCTGAAGAAGTCGTTCCGCGACAAATACCACGCCGAACGCGAGAAGCTGTCGGGTGCCGCGCTCGAAGAGCTCGACCGGCAATGGACCCTCGGCGAGAGCGACCGCCGCAAGCGCTACCAGGAATACGCTTTCGGCCAGGCCATGATGGCGCTGTCCGAGATCGGCCTGCCCGCGATCATCCGTCCCTCCTTCACCATGGGCGGCACCGGCGGCGGCATCGCCTACAACAAGGAAGAGTTTCTCGACATCATCGAGCGCGGCCTTGACGCGTCCCCGACCAACGAAGTCCTGATCGAGGAATCCGTCCTCGGCTGGAAAGAGTTCGAGATGGAGGTGGTGCGCGACAAGAAGGATAATTGCATCATCGTCTGCTCGATCGAGAATTTCGATCCGATGGGCGTGCACACCGGCGACTCCATCACGGTCGCGCCGGCGCTGACGCTGACGGACAAGGAATACCAGATCATGCGCGACGCCTCGCTGGCGGTGCTGCGCGAGATCGGCGTCGAGACCGGCGGCTCCAACGTGCAATTCGGCGTCAATCCGGAAGACGGCCGCATGGTTGTCATCGAGATGAACCCGCGCGTGTCGCGTTCGTCCGCGCTGGCCTCGAAGGCCACCGGCTTCCCGATCGCCAAGGTCGCGGCAAAACTCGCGATCGGTTACACGCTCGACGAGATCGCCAACGACATCACCGGCGGCGCGACGCCGGCCTCGTTCGAGCCGACGATCGATTACGTGGTGACCAAGATCCCCCGTTTCGCCTTTGAGAAATTCCCCGGCGCCTCCTCGACGCTGACAACCTCGATGAAGTCGGTCGGCGAAGTCATGGCGATCGGCCGCACCTTCCAGGAGAGCCTTCAGAAGGCGCTGCGCGGACTCGAGACCGGCCTCACCGGTCTCGACGAGATCGAGATCGAAGGTCTCGGCCGCGACGACGACAAGAACGCGATCCGCGCCGCGCTCGGCACGCCGACGCCGAACCGCATCCTTCAGGTCGCGCAGGCGATGCGGCTCGGCTGGTCGAACGAGGACATCTTCAATTCCTGCAAGATCGATCCGTGGTTCCTCGGCGAGATGCGCGGCATCGTCGACATGGAGGAGAAGGTCAGGAAGCACGGCCTGCCCGGCAATGCTTTCGGCATGCGCACGCTCAAGACCATGGGTTTCTCGGACGCGCGACTTGCGGTGCTCGCGCAGAGGACGGAGGCCGAGGTCACCGCGAAGCGCCACGCGCTCGGTGTCCGCCCGGTCTACAAGCGCATCGACACTTGCGCGGCTGAATTCGCTTCACCCACCGCCTACATGTACTCGACCTACGAGTCGCCGTTTGCAGGCAGCACCGCCGACGAGAGCACCCCGTCGGACAAGAAGAAGGTCATCATCCTCGGCGGCGGCCCGAACCGCATCGGCCAGGGCATCGAGTTCGACTATTGCTGCTGTCACGCCTGCTTCGCGCTGCATGATGCCGGCTACGAATCGATCATGGTCAACTGCAACCCGGAGACGGTGTCGACCGACTACGACACCGCCGACCGGCTCTATTTCGAGCCGCTGACCGCCGAAGACGTGCTGGAGATCATCGCGAAGGAGCGCTCGAACGGCACGCTGCACGGCGTGATCGTGCAGTTCGGCGGCCAGACCCCGCTGAAGCTGGCGCGTGCGTTGGAAGCCGCCGAAGTGCCGATCCTGGGCACCTCGCCCGATGCGATCGACCTCGCGGAAGACCGCGACCGCTTCAAGCGCGTGCTCGACAAGCTTCGCCTCAAGCAGCCGAAGAACGGCATCGCCTATTCGGTCGAGCAGGCGCGGCTCGTCTCCGCCGATCTCGGCCTGCCGCTGGTGGTGCGTCCGTCCTACGTGCTCGGCGGCCGCGCGATGCAGATCATCCGCGAGGAGAACCAGCTCAACGACTATCTGCTCGGCACGCTGCCGGAGCTGGTGCCCGCCGACGTCAAGGCGCGCTACCCGAACGACAAGACCGGGCAGATCAACACCGTGCTCGGCAAGAACCCGCTGCTGTTCGACCGCTACCTGTCGGATGCGACCGAGATCGACGTCGACTGCCTCTGCGACGGCAAGGACACCTTCATCGTCGGCATCATGGAGCACATCGAGGAAGCCGGCATCCATTCCGGCGATAGCGCTTGCTCGCTGCCGCCGCACTCGCTCGACGGCAAGATGATCGCGGAGCTGGAGCGGCAGACGCGCGAGTTGGCGCTCGGCCTCGACGTGGTCGGCCTGATGAACGTGCAATACGCGATCAAGGACGGCGAGATCTACGTGCTGGAAGTCAATCCGCGCGCCTCGCGCACGGTGCCGTTCGTCGCCAAGGTGATCGGCACGCCGGTCGCCAAGATCGCCGCGCGGATCATGGCCGGCGAGAAGCTTGCCGACTTCAACTTGAAGAAGGCCGATCTCAAGCATGTCGGTGTCAAGGAATCGGTGTTTCCGTTCGCGCGCTTCCCGGGCGTCGACACGGTGCTCGGCCCCGAGATGCGCTCGACCGGCGAGGTCATGGGCATCGACCGCTCGTTTGCAGTTGCTTTTGCCAAGAGCCAGCTCGGCGGCGGCACGCGGGTGCCGCGCAAGGGCACCGTGTTCGTCTCGGTGCGCGAAAGCGACAAGGTCCGTATCGCCGAGGCCGTACGCCAGCTGCATTCGCTTGGCTTCAAGGTGCTGGCGACCTCGGGCACGGCGCGCTTCCTGACCGACCAGGGCATCCCGGCCGAGAAGGTGAACAAGGTGCTGGAGGGCCGACCGCATATCGTCGACGCCATCACCAACGGCGACGTCCAGCTCGTCCTCAACACCACGGAAGGCCCGCAGGCGCTCGCCGACAGCCGTTCGCTGCGGCGCGCGGCCCTCTTGCATAAAGTGCCGTATTACACCACTCTTTCCGGGGCCGTGGCGGCCGCGCAGGGCATCCGCGCCTATCTGGGCGGGGACCTTGAGGTTCGTACCCTGCAGAGCTACTTTTCGGAAACCTGATCGCAAGCGGCGGTGAACCCGCCGCTAAGTGATTGGCAATGAAGCTACAATGGCCGGAGGAACTGTCCGGCCATGTGGTTGTTCTGTTCCGGCGCCAGACCCACATAACGTTCCGGTGGCGGCGTGTTCAGCCCCGGAGATATCGACGAATCAAGGTTGCCGCGCCCCTCTGTCTGGCGGGGCGCGCCGGCCGAAGGACGAGAGAAGAGATGGAAAAGGTTCCGATGACCCAGGCCGGCTTTGTCGCGCTCGGGGAAGAATTGAAGAAGCGCCAGTCGGAGGACCGTCCGCGGATCATCGAGCATATCGCCGAGGCGCGCTCGCACGGAGACCTGTCGGAAAACGCGGAATATCATGCCGCGAAGGAAGAGCAGTCCCACAATGAGGGCCGCATCGCCGAGCTCGAGGACAAGCTCGCGCGCGCCGACATCATCGACATCTCGAAACTGTCCGGCGACACCATCAAGTTCGGCGCCACCGTGACGCTGGTCGACGAGGACACCGAGAAGAAGACGGTGTGGCAGATCGTCGGCGAGGTCGAGGCCGACGCCAAGAAGGGCCGCATCTCCATCACCTCGCCGCTCGCGCGCGCGCTGATCGGCAAGAAGAAGGGCTCGACCGTCGAGGTCAACGCCCCCGGCGGCGCCAAGGCGTATGAGATCACCAAGGTGGAGTGGCGGTAAGCCTTTGCCGCTGCACTGAGACGATTTAAAAAGGCCGCGCGATGCGCGGCCTTTTTGTTTCTGCGGGTTGCTTGCGCGTGACGCGAAGCACATTGTCGCTGCTCGTCATTGCGAGCGCAGCTCTCGTGTCCCGGACGCGCTGCAACGCCCTTCGCGTTGCTGCGCAGAGCCGAGACCCAAAAAGCGACACGGGAAAGCGCGGCGAGATGGGCCCCGGCTCTGCAGCGCACCGCACCGGACGATGCTTCGCATCGCCGGGGGCGCTGCGCTGCGTCCGGGGCACGAGAGCGGAAACTTATCGTCGCCCCTTCACCTCGAGCGGCACCGCCGCCTCGTATTTCGAATTATGCAGCACCAGCGATGTCCGCACGTTGCGCACGTGCGGCGCGGCGGTCAGGTGCGTCACGAAATCCTGGAAGGTCGCCATGTCGGGCGCGACGCATTTCAGGATGAAATCGACCTCGCCCGACAGCATCCAGCATTCCCGCACCAGGGGCTCGGCGCGGACGAACTCCTCGAAGGCGCGCAGATCCGCCTCGGCCTGGCTGGACAGGTGCACGGCGGCGAACACCGTGACGTCGAAACCGAGCTTTCGCGCATCCAGCAGGCCGCGATAGCCGTGGATATAGCCCTCTTCCTCCAGCGCCCGGACCCGGCGCAGGCAGGGCGGCGGCGAGATGCCGACGCGCTTGGCGAGCTCGACATTGGTGATTCGCCCGTCGGCCTGAATCTCGGTGAGAATTTTCAGGTCGATCTCGTCTAGGCTCCGCGACACGTGATTGGAACTCCTGGCCTTTGCGGCGGTATTGGGTGGGTCTGTCGCAATCCTCATAGCCCAGTCCGCACGGTTAGCGCAATTTTATTGCGCGTGCAGCGCAATCGACTTTTGTTCCCTGTTGGAAAAATCCGCCGATAGGGAATGCAATTCTTGCATAGCTCACCAGAAGGCTTAGATTAGCTCTGATATTTCAGCGCCTCCGCGAGGCCTCCTGGCTTCTTCCGCGCCCGCGCTGCAAATCCCCCGTGAAAGGCGTCCATCGAAATGTCCGCTCCTGTTCATGCAAAGGTCGTCATTATTGGCTCCGGCCCCGCCGGCTATACCGCCGCGATCTACGCCGCGCGCGCGATGCTCGAGCCGATCCTGATCCAGGGCATCCAGCCGGGCGGCCAGCTCACCATCACCACCGACGTCGAGAACTATCCGGGCTTCGCCGACGTGATCCAGGGCCCCTGGCTGATGGAGCAGATGGAGAAGCAGGCGATCCATGTCGGCACCAGGATCGTCACCGACCTGGTCGTCAAGCTGGAGACGGCGCACCGGCCGTTCCGCCTCACCTGCGACAGCGGCGATGTCTATCTCGCCGACGCCGTCATCCTCGCCACCGGCGCGCAGGCGCGCTGGCTCGGTCTGCCGTCGGAAGTAAAATTCCAGGGCGGCGGCGTATCGGCCTGCGCCACCTGCGACGGCTTCTTCTACCGCAACAAGGAGGTCGTGGTGGTCGGCGGCGGCAATACCGCGGTCGAGGAGGCCCTGTACCTCACCAACCATGCCTCGCAGGTCACCATCGTGCATCGTCGCGATCACTTCCGCGCCGAGCGCATCCTGCAGGAACGCCTGTTCAAGCACCCGAAGATCAAAGTGATCTGGGACTCCGCCGTTGACGAGATCTGCGGCACCGAGAACCCGAACAAGGTCACCCATGTCCGCCTGAAGAACGTCAGGACCGGCGCGCTGACAAACGTGAAGACCGACGGCATCTTCATCGCCATCGGCCATGCCCCGGCAACCGAGCTGGTCAAGGACCAGGTCAAGCTCAAACCCTCGGGCTATGTCGAGGTCGCCCCGAACTCGACCGCCACATCGGTGCCCGGCCTGTTCGCCGCCGGCGACGTCGCCGACGAAACCTATCGCCAGGCCGTGACGGCCGCAGGCCTCGGCTGCATGGCAGCGCTCGAGGCCGAACGTTTCTTGGCCCTGCGCGCCAGCGAGCGCGCAGCAGCGGAATAACGATCATGCCTCGAACACGCGACGGATTTACGGATATGGACTGGGACAAGCTGAAGGTGTTTCACGCGGCAGCGGAAGCGGGCAGCTTCACGCACGCGGGCGAGCAGCTCGGCCTGTCGCAATCGGCGGTTTCCCGCCAGGTCTCGGCGCTGGAGCAGGAGCTTTCGGTCTCGCTGTTCCACCGCCACGCCCGCGGCCTGATCCTCACCGAGCAGGGCGACCTGTTGTTCCGCACCGCGCATGACGTGTTCATGCAGCTGCAGGCGGCGCGCGCCAAGCTCACCGACAGCCGCGAGCGGCCGAGCGGTGATCTCAAGATCACCACCACGCCGGGCGTCGGCATCAACTGGCTGATCCCGCGGCTCGGCGAATTCACCGCGCTCTATCCGGAGATCCGGATCTCGCTGATCGTCACCGACGAGGAGCTCGACCTGTCGATGCGCGAGGCTGATGTCGCGATCCGCACCCGCAAGCCGACGCAGCCGGATCTGATCCAGCGCAAGCTGTTCGCAATGGGCTTCCACGCCTATTGCTCGCCGGAATACATCAAGCGCTTCGGCACGCCGCGCACGCTGGAGGAACTCGACTCCCACCGCATCATCACGCTCTCCGACGGCAACTTCGCGCCGCACCTGCAGAACCGCAACTGGCTGATCGAGGCCGGGCGCAACGGCTCCGGTCCGCGCGAGGCCTATTTCAAGGTCAACAACATCCTCGGCCTCGTACGCGCCTGCGCGCAGGGTCTCGGCATCGCGGCGCTGCCCGACTATCTGGTCGAGGAGCAGAGCAAGCTTGTGCAACTGTTTGGCGAATCGGATTCGATCCAGCTCGACACCTATTTCGTCTATCCCGAGGAGCTGAAGACGGTCGCGCGCGTGCAGGTGTTCCGCGACTTCGTGGTGAGCAAGGCGCAGCGCTGGCCGTCCTGATTTCCGCATGTCTGACATGCGGCCTAGGCTGTTGCTGCAGGGCGCTCGTCAAGCCCATACTGTTTGCACGCTGAGCCTTCGCGTTGCGCATTTGTCCCCCTCCTCCAGTGGCGCGGGAGTTCAGTAATCCCTCTTGGAAGGTGATTGTGTCGGCCTCACGTGGCCAATACCTAAGCCGGGCCCTCGGGTCCGGCTTTTTTTCTGCCGAAAACGGCTTTCGCCCTCCGCGTGTATTGACAGTTTTCGGCGTCCCCCGCATCATTTGCCAATGATCACGAAGTCGTGCGCACTCGTTTCGAAAAAAGGCCCCCAGCCGGGGACCTCGGAATGTTGCGCGCGCTAGGCTGACTTCGTCATCGCGAGCTAAATCCCGAAAACCCCGCCCACCTGGACGGGGTTTTTTCATGTGCCCTCCGTCTCAGGTTTTTTCCCGAGAAGGAGATGGAACATGACTGGACTACGCGAACATTTGCACGGGCTCTGGCTGCCGCTGGTGACGCCGTTCCAAAGCGGCAAGCTCGACGAGACCTCGCTGCGGCGGCTGACCCGGCATTACGCCGGACAGGCCGTCGACGGCTTCATCCTGGGGGCGACCTCCGGCGAAGGCATGACGCTGCGCGAGGGCGAGCTCGAGCGCCTCGTCGCCATCGTGCGCGACGAGATGGCGGCCGGCCGCCGGAGCTTGCCGATCTGCCTCGGGCTGTCGGGCGCCGACACCGCGCGGCTGAGGGATCGCCTCGATGAAACAGCGGACTGGCCGATCGAGGGCTATCTGATCGCGAGCCCGTATTACGTGCGGCCGTCGCAGCGCGGGCTGCTGGCGCATTTCGAGACGCTCGCCGACCACGCGGCGTGGCCGATCGCGCTCTACAACATTCCCTATCGCTGCGCGGTCAACATCACCAACCAGACCATGCTGCGCCTTGCCGAGCATCCCAACATCGTCGGCCTCAAGGATTGCGGCGCCAGCCGCGAGCAATCGATCGCACTGCTGCGCGACCGGCCGAAGAATTTCCGCGTGCTCACCGGCGAGGATGCGAACTATCTCGAGGCGCTCACCGACGGCGCCCATGGCGGCATCGTGCTGTCCGCGCATGTCGAGACCGCGACGTTCGCCGCCGTGTACACGGAGGCGAAGCGCGGCAACCACGACGCAGCGCAGGCACGCTGGAATGAGGTCGCCGAGCTGACGCGGCTGCTGTTCACCGAGCCGAGCCCGGCGCCAGCCAAGTATTGGCTGTGGCGCAGCGGCCTGATCGACAGCCCCGAAGTGCGCCTGCCGATGGTCGAAGTGAGCAGCGAGCTCGCGGCCACGATCGATCGCGAGATCGAGCGACGGATGAAAGTCGCGGCGTAGCTCGCTTACCCTCCCCTGGAGGGGGAGGGTCGATCGCGCGCAGCGCGAGCGGGGTGGGGTGATCTCTCAACACGGGCAGTGTCCCATGCGGAGAGACCGTCACCCCACCCCGCTCCACATTCCGCTTCGCTTCATGTGGAGCGACCCTCCCCCTCCAGGGGAGGGTCAGAAGCCCGCGTGGTTAACCGCGCACCAACACGCTTCGCAGCTGCCGCATGGGGCATCCACGTCTCGTTTACGAGACCGCGCCTATCGTTCTTCCCAAAGTCGACCAAAAGGGGGAATGACCATGGGGTATCGCACCCGGCCTACGGCCGCGCAGCAATTCGCGCCCGCCGATCTCATGCAGGGAATTCTCGTCGTCTCGTCGTTCGGGTTCTGGGCGGTGGTGCTCGGCCTGATGCCGGTGCTGGTGTTTCGGGTCTGGCTCGCCTGAGACGGCGACGCGCGGGGATGGTTAAACGGCCGTCACAAATGCGCTCAAAATACGAGCGGGCTCGCAAGCCGGAATCTTAAAACATCCCGCGTAGCAGTGATGCCCATAAGCGAAGAAATCGCGGGGGCGTTTGTGAATAGTCATAATGAAATGGCGTCGCATTTCGGCGCCGGACAGGAGAGCCTGTCCACCGAGGAGAGCTTCACCACCGAAGACATCCTCTGGGCCGTCGGCATCTGGTCGGTGATCCTGACCCTGTCGCCGGTCATCGTGTTCTACATGCTGATGGTGGCTTGATCTTCATCTCGAGATTCCGGGTCTGGCGCTTGCGCGCCATTCCGGAATGACAGTGAAGCCCGGAAACGCAAAACGCGCGGACCGTCCCGCGCGTTTTCCGTCCGGGGAATGATTTATGAAAATTATGCCGCCTGCTTGTGCATTGCGCCGGATGCCGACGCCGTGCCGCGAATGGCCTTGACCGAACGCTCGATCGCCGCCCACAGCCTTGCAATTTCCTGAGCCGCGCGGCTCTCGGCCTGATACTCGCGCGCGCCTTCGCCGTGGCTGAGCGCCATCAACAAATCCGAACGATTGGTGATCTGACCGCCCCACACCGGAGCGCGGAATTTCGCCAGCGCCTCGCGGGCGATGGTGACGATCGGGCTTTCGGCCTCGTCGCGCTTGGCCGGCGCACCGTTGAGCACGACCGCGTAGGGCTTGCGCGCCGCGCGGCACATCTGGATGGTTTCCTGCACCGCGTTGACGTCGAACACGCCGGGACGGGCGGGGATGACCACCATGGTGGCATTCTTGATCGCGTCGTCGACGACGGCCGAGAGGTTCGGCGGCGTGTCGATCAACACCCATTCATAACCGTCGCGCTTGGCAGCGGAGACGATGCCGCTGACCGAATTCACGGCGGCCTTGATCGGCGGCTCGTTGGTGCCGCGCAGCTTGTGCCACAGCGTCAGCGAGCCCTGTGGATCCGCGTCCACGAGCATCACCTGCTTGCTCGCCTTGATCTGCGCGGCGAGATGTGCAGCCAGGGTACTCTTGCCCGAGCCGCCTTTACGCGATGCAAAAACAATAACGTTCATACCCTTGGCCTCCAGATTGACCCCAGGCCGCGAAAATGAATCAGTGCGCTGATTCGTGAAAGAAAAATTTACCGGGAGTTGCGTCGCCGCCACGAAATAACAGGTCGTGTTGGCTTTTGAGTCACACTGCTGCACGCGACGCGACACAAACCGCAATGAATCGCGCTTGAAGCGAGCATATGTGCGTTTCCTAGGCAGCGCGGCGGCAAAACCGAATGCAACCTTGCCGCGCAAACCGTTTAGCGGCTCTTTTCCACCGCAATTGCCGGTAATCGCCGCAGGTCTGCGCGCGACAACCGCGAACAAAACGAGTCCGGCGCTGTCGCAGGGCTGACGCTGCAATCATCTGGTTCGAGGATCGAAGAAACCGCTTCGCGCTTGCCGCAACCGGAGGACGGCGCCGGACATGCAAATGCCCGGGCATCGACGCGCTTTGCGCTTTGGCCCGGGCATCAGCAGGTTTCGAACAAGGAACGCGCGGGTGGCGCGCTCAGCCCTCGTCGGTCTTCTTTTTCTTGCTGGCCTTCGCCGCCGGCTTGGTGCTCTTCTTCGCCGACGATGCGCTCTTTGATGCAGCCTTGGGCGCGATGTTGGTCGGCCTGCCGGCGCGGGCCGCGCCGGGCTCGGGGCCCTGGCGGAAGAACACCTTGCACTGCGGCGACAGCTGCGCCTTCCTCTGGATCATGCAGGCGGTGATGGCATCGACGTTCGGAACGAACTCGCCGCACAGCCGCATCGCATCCGGCGTGCAGGCCTGCTGCTGCTCCGGCGTGTAGGCAAAGCCTGCACCCGGCTGGACCAGCAGGGCCAGGGCGAGCCCGGCCATTGCAGCAAGAACGGATTTCCCAGAGTGAAACGCCGGCATCGATCCCCCCAATGTCTGACCGGGGCGGAGTGTGGGTGAACCGCGGTTCGTTGGCAACGTGGGGGAGTGCGAAAGGCTGGAGTTGTGCGGTCTCGGCAACAGGGCGGCGAAGGTGCCGCGGCTGACAGGGTCCGCCACCACCTCCGCTGTCGTCACCCGGCTTGACCGAGTGACCCAGTATTCCAGAGGCGGTTGTGATTGAGCCGAGGGGCCGCAGCGTACTGGATCCCCCGCTTTCGCGGAGGATGACACTTGTGGGTGGGGAGACACCGGGGTTCACAGCTAACCCCTTGCTAGGACTAGCGAGATCGGTTCGCGCCGCTGGCCCCGGCATCCTCAAAACAAAAACTGCGAAAACAACCCCATGCACAGTAGCCGGGCCTTGCTGCTCTTGCGGATTTTACGAAACCGCTTTGACACGTCGGGCAAAACAGGGGCATAATGCCATCATCGAAAAATGCGTGGGGTGGTCGGCCGATCCCCGTGAGGTCGAGGGGCGCATGGCCACCATCCTGATCGTCGCACCGGTGTTCGCCCTGATCGCGGCGGGCTATGCCGCGGTGCTGTTTCGCTTCGTCTCCGAGACCGCGCACAAGGGCATCTCCGAGTTCGCCTTCAGCATCGCGATCCCTACCCTCTTGTTCCGCACCATCGTCGTGTCGGAATTCCCCGACGTCAGCCCCTGGCGGATGTGGGGCAGCTATTACGGCGCACTCGCGCTGACCTGGATCGCGGCGCTGATGCTCTCGGCGCTTCTGCGCGCGCGGCGCGAGGACCGCGAGGACGGCGTCGTGTTCGCAATCGGCTCGGTCTACGGCAACATCGTGATGCTCGGCATTCCGCTCGTGATCTCGGCGCTCGGCAACGAGGGCGCAGGCCCCATGGCGCTGATCCTGTCGGTGAACACGCCGCTGCTCTGGCTCTGCGGCATTTTGCAGATGGAGCTCGTCAGCCAAAAGCGGACCGGCTCGCCGCTCTCGATCATCTGGCCGGTGCTCGCGGATCTCTCGCGCAACCCCTTGATGCTGGGAATAGGTTTCGGCGTGGTCTGGCGCTTCACCGGCCTCGGCCTCAACCCCGTCGTCGACAGGACGATCGAGCTCCTGGCACAGGCGGGCTCGCCGGCCGCGCTGATCGCCCTCGGCATCAATCTGTTCCGCTTCGAGGTGAAGGGCGAGAAGCTCAGCATCCTCGTGCTGTGCGCGCTCAAGCTGGTGGCGATGCCGGCGGCCGCGTTCGTGCTGGCAAAGCTGCTGGGCCTGCCGCCGAATGCTGCCGGCGTGATCGTGCTGTTCGCGGCGATGCCGACCGGCGCCAACGCCTACATCTTCGCGGTCCAGTATCAGCGGCTGGTGAACCCGGTGTCGGGCGCGGTCGCGCTGGGGACGCTGCTGGCGGCGGCGACGCTGCCGGTGGTGGTGATGATCGTGGCGGGGGCGAGGTAGCGGCGCCTGACGATTGCCGAAACCGCTATTCAACACCCTGGCCCGCGCGCCAGGCCATCTCCCAAAAGTCTGCCTCGAGGCGGGTGGCTTCCTTGAAGATCGCAATCAGCTCAGCCTCGCGGGCCGGCGTGGCGTAGAGATCGGCGAGATGCTCCAAGTGCGCCCGCGCCTTGGCAGCGACCTCCTGGTACGGCACGCCGGCGTACTCGGCGATCCAAACGCGGTAGGCGTTCGTCGCGGCGTCCGCTTGTGGGCGCGAGGCGAGCCGCGTTGCGATCTCCGCGTACCCGATCACGCAGGGGGCAAGCGCCACCTTGAGCGCCAGCAGATCGCCGCGCATTCCCGCGTCGAGCACGTAGCGTGTATAGGCCAGCATTTCGGCCGCCGGAGGGGCCTGTTCAAGGTCGGCCGGGGATAGGCCCCAATCGGCACAGAGCTTCACATGCAGGTTCATCTCGACATCGAGGATCGCCGAAAGACCGGCCGCGGCTTCCCGCATGTCGGCAAGTCTCGGCGACTTGTAGACCGCGAGCGCGTAAGCGCGCGCAAACTCAATGAGGAACAGGTAGTCTTGAACGAGGTAGTGACGAAACGCCGCTTCGGGGAGCGAGCCGTCCGCCAATCCGTTCGTGAAGGGATGCTCGGTGTAGGCCCGCCACTCAGCGGATGCCTCTGTCTTGAGACGCTCGAAGAAACTCACGATCTTTTCCGCCTGGGTTGTTTTTCCATGAACGTCTTTGGATCGCTACCGATATCGCATTGCGAACCAAGGAGCTACGGTGACAGCGCACAAAACTGGCTTTGAGCGTTGCGGACAGGGCCCTCCCCGCGTCGAAAGTTTGGTGCACTGTCACCGTAATTCCTACATCTTCGCGGTCCAGTATCAGCGGCTGGTGAACCCGGTGTCGGGCGCGGTGGCGCGGGGGACGCTGCTGGCGGCGGTGACGCTGCCGGTGGTGGTGACGATCGTGGCGCGCTGAGCCCTCGCACAACGATCCCAATGATTTTGCCTTTGCACGCAAAGGTCGCTAGTCTGCCCTGATACGTGTTGCAGGGAGGGTGACATGGGACATGCGCGAAGAGATGCTCGCATTGATCAGGCGCGCCTACGCCGCGCGCGGCGACGGCAACGTCGAGGACCTGGTGACAGCTTTCCATCCCGAGGGTGTGTTCACTCTGACGGGCGACAACAGCGCCCTCGCACTGACAGGAAGCATGGAGGGACACCCGACCCTGCGTGCGGCTTTCGGTCAATTCATCGCCGACTTCGGCTTCGAAAGCCGCGAAATACTGGCTGAGCTGGTCGACGGGGATCGTGTCGCCGTCCATTCCCGGGTTGTCGTTCGATACAATCCAAGCGGAAAGACGTTCAGCACCGAGATGCTCGACCTGTTCAGATTTCAGGATGGCAAGATCGCCGAGCTGATCGAGTTTGCGGACACGGCGCAGATCAAGGCCACGATCTCCTGACGCGTGGTGAGATGGGTTGAATCGTCTTACCGCTCCAAGGGCGGCGGCGATGCTGCCGGTGATGGCGCGGTAGAACGGTGACGTTGCACTTAAGTATCCAACCCGTCAAAGAATTCGAGAGCTTAGTGGTAGCTTCTGGTACTGCGAGATGTAAGGCATACTAAGCGATGAAAGTATCATAAGCGGCTTTCATCAAGGCTTTCAGGTAATCTCGGTGTTTAGCAACATCGTGCTTTTGCAACGAAAGCCGGTAGGCGCCGTCCTGCGCATGACTAAGCTTTTCAATGCCGGCTTGCTCTATCTGGCTATCGATCTCGTCTGAGCGCTCCAATCTAATCGCCAAGTTCATAGTATTCTTCTTCGGAGCAAACCTACAGAAGTTCAATGGCTGCCCGTTTTGGAAAATCCCAATGTAGTGCTTGTTGTAGGAAAGCTGCAGAGTTGCGTCGAACTCCTTCGCGATCTTAAGCAACTCGTCGGCCAATTGCACGGTTGCAGCTGACCCTTTGTGTTCCCAATACGCTCGATCGGTGGGAGGCGGAGGCGGCCCTTCTTCCAAGCCGCGCTTTAGTACGTCGATCACCTTTGTGAATACGATTGTGTTGTGATCCCCGACGCGCAGAGCTTGCATCTGCAGAGCGATAAACGGAATTGTGCCATTGAAGAGCGATATCACGTTGAAGAAACGACTGGTGATGTCTTCCGCCACCAACACTGCGCAGTGATCATATTGCGGATATCGCTTTCTTTCGATATGGTCGCCGACACTAAGCTCCCGTCAGGCAATCTTGGGAGAAGCGCTAGCTGCTTTTTGTGTTGGAACTCTTGCAGCAGAACGTGACGCAGGTATTGTTGTTCATGCTCTTCGCTCAGCGGTATATCCTCGTCTTTACGAAACACCGCCCGCGCAATCTCTGAACCACGTAAGGTTAGAGCCATGTGAGCATGGAGGTCGGTCATGTCTGCTTTCTCACTGGCTTCAAATCGAAAATCTGCGAACTTATAAGCTCCTTGGAACATTGTTTCCCGGATCAGTCCCAAGTCGAGAAGCGTAGCACGGTCGATTTGCTGCGGCTCTGCTTCTCCGTCCGGCACGTGCGGCACGAAACCCAATCGCCGGGCCGCTGCCGTAAACCGCTGGAAGTTTTCTGCGATCCTCTTGTCAAAGAGTGCCAAGGTCTGAAGACCAGCAGCAGAAAGTAAGGTAGACCCCTGCATAGCTGCCGACGATGCCACACGCGCCCATAGCGCCTGCACGTCTCCATCTGACACTTTCTGTGCAAAGTCCGCGAATCTAAAAAGCCAATCTTCGTCAATTTCGCGGGCAGTTGTATTTCCGGAATCACCCTCAGCGTATTCTAGAGCCCGCTTCTGAATTGCCTCCAGGTTGGATTGCTCCCGCGCCATTTCGATGCGGAGGCGTTCCACTCGCCGCTGAAGAGTGGCTTGGTGGTCAACATCAGTTAGCTCTTGTTCTCGGCGCGCGGCCGCTACAGCAGCAGCGGCTTTTAGCTTCCCTTCGGTTTCCGTCACAAGACGCGCGGCTTCACGTTTGGCAACCCACCCACCAAACGCAGCGTTGCCGAGCGTTCCAAATCCCCGAAGCAGTGATCTTCCGGCCTCACTGCCGACCTCTGCAATGGCTTTCTCCTTCATCTTCCTCCGGTTCGACTTCATGCGGGTTGTAAAACAGCGGCCCCTTACCGGTCCTATGCACGAAATCAACGAAGCCCTGTTCCACGAGGTGCTCGTGGATGGGAACGATGCGCGGCTTGCGAGTCTTGATAGTGCCAGCGTCAGGCGTGAGCGTCATGGCATAGAAGCCGCCGCGCGCTTTGACATCACTTCCGCGAAGCTGTGTCACCTCTCCCGGTCGGGCCCCCGAGTACGCGCACAGCCATGGCACCCAGCGCCGGGCTCGATCACGCGCCGTCGCAGCTTCGCTGTAGGCCAACGCAGCGCGCAAGATCAAACGAGCCTCTTCCGGGCGGAAGGCCTTTGTTTCGCGCGTCCGTGCTGTCCTTGGCACGTCTACACGAACCTCGGCGAACGGATTTTTGCTGATGTGCTTATGTTGGGCCGCCCAGCCAAATACACGACGCGAGGCCGACAGCCAAACCTCACGCACTGTGTAGGCAGTGCGCTCCTCCGATACGAGCCCAGTGATCCACGTGCGGGCAGCGTCTTCCGAGATGCCATTGGCTGCGGTGTCCGCAAAAGCCTTCTGCATCTGAAGGAAGACTGCGCGCCATCGGGATACGGTCGTGGGTGCAGGGCGCGTGGCTCTTACGAATGCCTCGAATAGCTGCCAACAGTTCTGCCCGGTGACCCGATGGGCAGCACCGTGGATGAATACCGGAAATGTTTCGGGCGTTGGGTCGGGCGAGTAGTCACCGTTAGCCCGCCGCTCCAGTACGGATAACGCGGGCAAGAGGTTATCGCTCACGGCATCCACAAAGAGCGCATAGGCAGCGGCATTGAGAGCAAGGCCCTCGTTGGCCAAAAATGACGCTACGCGGGCAAACTCGGCTACCCGCGGCCGCACCGCTTCACGGACCTCGGGCTCCTTGGCCCAATCCCAGTGAGGATCTGACCTGGGGTTAGCTTCATAACTGTCAGGAGCTTCCGAACCGATCACTTCCCAGACGAAGAGGTCGCTCAATTCCCGCCAGCGCTTCGCAGGTCCCGGGTCGTCCTCATGCAGCGCCACGAACCATGCGTACCACCGACCAGCGAGCGCGATAGCGTTGAGCCGCGTGAGAGGTTGACCTGCGCCATTCCGCTGAGCGCGAAGCGTGGCAATGCGCGTTTCGACCTCGGCTTCCCATTCGCCGAGACGCGTCTTTGCCTCGTGCCGTGGTGTGTCTGCAGGAAGCTTGAGGTGGGCCTCTCGCTTGATGCCGTAGAGCCGCTGGTATTCCTCGCGAACATCCTGCGGGATGCCCTTGCGAGCAAACCATCGACCATCCGGAGCCCGACTTAACGCAACCATTCGCAATGCCATTTGTGACGCCTTTTGTATTCTAGGCGGCGCAAATACGTCAGGTCTATCAGTAAGATGCCGGAGATGCAGGACAATTCACCTGCTTGGTACAGTTGGGTGGGCTCGAACCACCGACCTCCTGTTCCACAGACAGGCGCTCTAACCAACTGAGCTACAACTGCATCCTTGCGAGCCGCCCGGGGGGCGCCCTGAGAGGGCCGACAACCGAGGGGGCTGGACGGGCCGGAAACTAGGTGCAACGGCTCCGTTTGGCAAGGCCGCTGCCGGGCTAAAATCCGGCCAAAATCACCTTATTCCAGAACAAAACCCGGGCCCTGGGGCCCGGGTTTCTCAACTTGATCGATCCGCCGGTCTGATCAGGCGGCGGGCTTGTAGAACTTCGCGGCACTCGCCTTGATCGGCTCGGCGGTCTCATTGGCGACGCGCTGGCTGATCTCGACCAGCTCCTTGGCCTGGGCCTGGAACGTCTCGAGCTGGGTGCGGGCATGGCCGGTCCAGAGCGAGAACGCGTCCGACGGCGACTTGGCGGCGAGCAGCTCCTGGGCGAAGTCCAGCGAGGCCGTGGAGTTGGCCTTCATGAACTCGACCAGCTTGGCGGTGTATTCGCTCGCGCCCTTGCTGGCGCAGGTGAACACGGCCTCGACGGTGCCGTTGTGGGTCTCGGCCGCGTCCTTGAACTTGGCGTAGCTCTCGCGGGCCTGCGATACGCCCTTCTCGGCGAACGCACGCATCTGCTCGGGGACCTCGAACGGAATGATCGAGGCAGAGAACGGATCAGTCGCACCTGTCATGGTTGTCCTCACGCTAATCTTGAAAAAATGGAGTGAGCCTTACGGCGCGCCCGCCGGCCAACCGGGGCCTTCAGTTGGCGGGTACGAAGACTGGATACGCGAAACAAACGAGGTGACTCGCCCAGCGCCCAGCATTGTGGCTGCCTAACATGTCAACATTGTGCAGCGCAATGCATCAGGCGGGTGCGTCGCGAAATTTAATCCCCGTGAGGGTGAAGTTCCTAAGGGAGGGAACCCGAGGTTGAGGTAGTGGGGTGCGGGGAAGCACGTGAAGACGACAGGCTGTCTTACCCTCCCCTGGAGGGGTCCGGGACGAGCGTACCTCGCCCGTGGTCGATCGCGCGAAGCGCGAGCGGGGTGGGGTGATCTCTCCACTCGGGCACTGTCGGACGTGGAGAGACCGTCACCCCACCCCGTCTCACATTCCGCTGCGCTTCATGTGAGCCGACCCTCCCCCTCCAGGGGAGGGTGGGCACCGCATCGTGCCGCGGGCGGTCACCCAAGCCTCGGCCGCCGGCCTGACGATCGCCGCCCCGCGAATCCTGCGGATGCAGGCGGGCTGCGGCTTGCGGGTTCTACCGGATTAAGGTTATCGCGGCTTTGGACCTGCCTTTCAGGGCCGGGCCGTGGACCTGCTCGCGCCCGCGGGCGATACTAACCCTTTCTTAAGGCTGTCATTCCGGCAGCCGCCCCACGAGACGCCGACGAGACGTGAAGCCGGTTGGATGAGTAGTTCGGATTTCCAGTTGCGAGGCGTGGGCGATCCGCGGCTGGCCGTGCATGCGACCTCGCAGCTCCCCACCTGGCTCTTCGCGGTCGACGGCACCCGCGTGCTGTGGGCCAATCCGGTCGGCGCAAGACTGTTCGGCGCGGCCCATGCCACGGCGCTCGCAGAGAAGATCTTCGGCCCCGCCGACAGCCATCGCCGCCAGGTGGCCCGGCTCGCCCGCCAGCTGCCGGGAGGCGGCGCCGTGCGGCTGGAGCGGCTGCGCGGCTTCGGCGCCCGGCTCGGCACGCTCATGACCTGCGCCTGCGCACGGCTCGACTTTGCCGACGGCAAGAACGGCGTGCTCGTCACCGCGCTGGATCCGACCGGACAATCCATGCCGCTGGTCGAGCGGCTGCATCGCCTGGTCGAGGCCGCGAAGGTGCCGATGGCGGCGTTCGCGCCGGACGGCCTTTTCGTCGGCGCCAGCGAGGCCGCCCGTTCCCTGCTCGGCTTCCGCGACCTCGGCGAGGCCGGCCTCGAACAGGCCCGCAGCGATGCGCTGGCCAAAGGCCGCGTCGAGACGCCGATCGGCATCGGACAGATGGTGCTGCAACGGGTCGGCCTAGGGGCCGATGTCGGCCTGGTCGCGCTGATCGAGCCAGCCGCTGCGCAGACGGCGGCTGCGAGCGCGGATGCTGCGGCCGAAGCGGTGCAGGATATTGCGCGCGAAGCGGCCGCCGTGCCTGATGATGTGCAGCCTGCACAGTCGGCCGAGGCCACCTCCGGCATCCCGCTGTTCGATGCCTTTGCCGAGCCGGCCGAGACGCCTGCCGCAAGCAAGCAGGCCGCGGAGATCGTGTCGATCCGGGACGCCGTCGCACCGGAGGAGCCTGCCGCGGAAACGTCCATCGACCTCGCGCCAAAGACTCCGGTTGAAAACCCGCACGCAGCCATTGTGTCGCCGCAGGCCGTGCCCACCACTGGTGGCATGGTCGAGCCGCCGCCCGGTCCCGCAGAGCCGCCCGCACCGCGCCAGCATCCGCTGCGCTTCCTCTGGCAGATGGATGCGGACGGCCGCTTCGTGCTGGCGTCCAGCGACTTCATCCGCCTGATGGGCGCGCACACGGCGGCCGGCTTCGGCCGTCCCTGGCGCGAGATCGCCGACCAGTTTTCGCTCGATCCGGAGGGACGCGTCGCGCAGGCGCTCGAAAGCCACGACACCTGGGCCGGCATCACCGTGAACTGGCCGGCCGACGGCGGCGAGCATCTGCCGGTCGAGCTCGCCGGCCTGCCGGTCTACGACCGCGAGCGCAATTTTGCGGGCTTTCGGGGCTTTGGCGTCTGCCGCGATCTCGACGGCCTCAACCGGCTCGATGCGCTGCGCCGCTTCGAGCTGTTCGTCGAGCCGCACGCACCGCAAGGCCCGTCCGCCGACAGCGTCGAGCCCGAACCGGTGGCGGAGGCACCGCCGCCGCCGATCGAGCCACCTGCACCTGAGCCAACACCTGAACCCGAACTGCCCGAACCCGTCAACGAAGCGAATTCACACCCAACCGATTTGGAAACGCCAGTGGAAACGCCTCCCAACGTCGTGCCGTTCCGCAGCCCCGGCGATACCAGATCGCCGACGCTGACGCCGGTCGAGAACAGCGCGTTCAACGAGCTTGCGCGGCAATTGTCCGAGCGGCTCGAACGCGAGCGCGAGAGCATCGCAGCAGACGGCACCGAGCCGCCGGCCGCCGAGGTCGCGCCCGAGCCGCTGCTGTCGGAGCCTGAGCCCGAACCTCTACCGCCGCCCGCGCCGGCCGAATGGCTGACCGAAGCGGCACCGCCGGCGCGCGGCACCAGCCTGCGCGACCGCACGCTGCTCGACCTGTTGCCGACGGGCATTTTGATCTATCGCCTCGACCGCCTGCTCTACGCCAACCCGGCGTTCCTCGCGCGCATGGGCTATGCCAGCGTCAGCGCGCTGGAGCATGCCGGCGGGCTCGACGCGCTCTATGTCGAGCCGGGCGTGTCGTCCGCCAGCAGCACGTCACAAGGCGGCACGCCGGTGACGATCAGCGCGACGCTTGCCAATGGCGAAGCGCCGCTGCCGACGACTGACGCGCATCTGCACACCATCGACTGGGACGGCGACAGCGTGCATGCGCTGATCTGCGCGCTGCCCAATCCTGTACTTGTTATGGCCGCGCCCGCGATTGCTGCGCCACCTGACGTCGCCGAGCCCGTCGTCCCCGAGTCCTTCCCCTACGCGCCTGATCTCGAGCCTGCGGCCGGCGATGCCGACGCGGAAGATCTCGCCGCGATCCTCGATACCACGGCCGAGGGCATCGTCATGTTCGATGCCGAAGGCAACATCCACGCCTGCAACCGCAGCGCCGAGGCGCTGTTCGGCTATGACGGCGCGGCGCTGCTCGAGCAGAACCTGGCGACGCTGTTCGCACCCGAGAGCCAGCAGGTCGTCGCCGACTATCTCGACAGCGTGAAGAGCCAGGACATCGCGAGCCTGCTCGACCACGGCCGCGAGGTGCTGGGACGCGAGAAGAAGGGCGGCGTGCTTCCGCTCGCGATGATCATGGGCCGCACCCGGCCCGACGGCCCGAACTTCTTCGCCGTGTTCCGCGATCTCTCCCAGAGCAAGAAGGGCGAGAGCGAATTGACGCAGGCCCGCCGCCTCGTCGACGGCGCGGCCAATGCCAAGGCCGACATGCTGGCGCGCATCAGCCACGAGGTCCGCACCCCGCTCAACGCCATCATCGGCTTTGCCGAGGTGATGATCTCGGAGCGCTTCGGCACGCTCGGCAACGAGCGCTACGGCGAGTACATGAAGGACATCCGCGCCTCCGGCGAGCGTGTCATCGCCATCATCGACGATCTCCTGGAGCTGTCGCGGATCGAGACCGGCAAGCTCGACCTCACCTTCGCCAACCTCAACCTCAACGATCTGGTCGAGGCCTGCGTCGTGGTGATGCAGCCGCAGGCCAACCGCGAGCGCATCATCATCCGCACGTCGCTGGCGCATGCGCTGCCGCAGGTGAGCGTGGACGCGCGCGCGATGCGGCAGATCACCATGAATTTGATCTCGAACTCGATCCGGCTGGCGAGCGCCGGCGGCCAGGTCATCGTGTCGACCGCGATGACCGACCGCGGCGAGATCGCGCTGCGCATCCGCGACACCGGCCATGGCCTCTCGGAGCGCGAGGTCGCCGCCGCGATGGAGCCGTTCCGCACCCCGCCGCCGGGGGATGCCGCGGACAATTCCGCGCTCAATCTGTCGCTGACGAAAGCGCTGGTCGAAGCCAACCGCGCCCAGTTCAACATCAAGAGTTCAGGCAATTCCGGCACGCTGATCGAAGTGGTGTTCGCGCCGGCGCTGGCGCGGGCGTAGCGACTGCGTAGCCCGGGTGAGCGAAGCGACACCCGGGAAGGTCCCGCATATCGCTTCGCTCATGCGGGCTACGCAGATGCGCCGACGATTTGCAGACCGCCCAAACAAAAAGGGCACGGCGCGCGCCGTGCCCTTTCGCATTCATCGTGCACGATCTCAGCTGTAGATCTCAAACAGGCCGGCGCCGCCCTGGCCGCCGCCGATGCACATCGTGACCACGCCCCACTTCGCCTTGCGCCGCGCGCCTTCCTGCAGCAGATGGCCGGTGAGACGGGCGCCGGTCATGCCGAAGGGATGGCCGATCGCGATCGAGCCGCCATTGACGTTGTACTTGGCGGGATCGATGCCGAGCTGGTCGCGGCAGTACAGGCACTGGCTGGCGAAGGCCTCGTTGAGCTCCCAGAGATCGATGTCGTCGATCTTGAGGCCGGTGCGCTTCAAGAGCTTCGGGATCGCGAACACCGGGCCGATGCCCATCTCGTCCGGCTCGCAGCCGGCGGTCGCCCAGGCGACGAAGCGGCCGAGCGGCTTCAGCCCGCGCTTCTCGGCGTCCTTGGCTTCCATCAGCACCACGGCGGCGGCGCCGTCGGAGAGCTGGCTGGCATTGCCGGCGGTGACGAACTTGCCGGGGCCCTTCACCGGCTCCAGCTTGGCAAGGCCCTCCATCGTGGTCTCGGGCCGGTTGCATTCGTCGCGATCGACGACGTAGTCGACGATGCTCTCCGCCTTGGTCTGCTTGTCCACGACCTTCATCTTGGTCTTCATCGGGACGATCTCGTCCTTGAACTTGTTCGCCTGCTGGGCCGCGGCCATGCGGCGCTGCGATTCCAGCGAGAACTCGTCCTGGTATTCGCGGCTGAGCTTGTAGCGCTCGGCGACGATGTCGGCGGTGTCGATCATCGCCATGAAGATATCTGGGGCGACCTTGAGCAGCTCGGGATCGACCCATTCCTTCGGCGAGCCGCCGCCGGGAATCGAGATGCTCTCGACGCCGCCGGCGACGATGCAGTCGGCGCCGTCCGAGCGGATCGAGTTGGCGGCCATCGCGATGGTCTGCAGGCCCGAGGAGCAGAAGCGGTTCACGGACACGCCGGCCGTGGTCTTCGGCAGGCCCGCGAGCAGCGCGGCCTGGCGACCGATGTTCGGGGCGCCATGGGCGCAATTGCCGAGATAGCAGTCCTCGACATAGTCCTTGTCGACGCCGGCGCGATCGACCGCGTGATGGATGGCGTGCGCTGCGAGCGACATCGGCGGCGTGATGTTGAACCCGCCGCGGCCGGATTTCGCCAGGCCCGTGCGCGCATAGGAAACGATGACGGCTTCACGCATTGTTTTCTCCCTTGTCGAACGATTTTGAACGGAGCGTAGTTACGAGGCGTCCTGGACGCCATTGGTACACAAAGATTGGAGGGTGCGGGGAAAATAAAAACGCCGCCTCCGGCGATGGAGACGGCGTTGTTCCGCGTGTCGGAATATATGGTATGATGACCGTCATTCCGGTTCGATGCGCAAGCATCGAACCGGGAATGACAACGTCACCTCAGAACGTCAGCGCCTTGGCCTGCTTGACCTGCGGCAGGGCCTGCACCTTGGCGAGCACGTCCGCCGGCACCACGCCGTCGACCTCGACCAGCGCAATGGCATCGCTGCCGGGCGCGACGCGGCCGAGATGGAAGGTGGCGATGTTGATCTTGGCATCGCCGAGCAGGCTCGCGAACTTGCCGATGAAGCCCGGCTTGTCCTCGTTGGTGATGTAGATCATCGACTTGCCGAATTCGGCGTCGACACGGATGCCCTTGACGTCGACGAGGCGCGGCTTGCCGTCGTGATAGACGGTGCCGGAGACCGAGCGCTCCTGGCGTTCGGTCGCGACGGTGACGGTGATCAGGCTCTCATAGTCGCTCTGGGCGGCGCGCACGATCTCGTCGACGACCATGCCGCGCTCCTTGGCGACGACCGGCGCGGAGACGACGTTGACCTCGCCCAGCATCGGCCGCAGCAGGCCGGACAGCACCGCGGAGGTGATCGCCTTGATCTTCATCTCGGCGACGTGGCCCTCATAGGTGATCTCGACCTTGAGGATGCCGCTCTCGGTGAGCTGGCCGGCGAACGAGCCGAGCTTCTCGGCGAGCGCGATGAACGGCTTCAGCTTCGGCGCTTCTTCCGCCGTGATCGAGGGGAAGTTGACCGCGTTCGAGATCGCGCCGGTCAAGAGGTAATCCGACATCTGCTCGGCGACCTGGAGCGCGACGTTCTCCTGCGCTTCCGTGGTGGAGGCGCCGAGATGCGGCGTGCAGATCACGTTCGGATGGCCGAACAGCACGTTGGAGGTCGCGGGCTCCTCGACGAAGACGTCGAAGGCGGCGCCGGCGATGTGCTTGGAATTGAGCGCCTCGACCACGGCCTGCTCGTCGACGAGACCGCCGCGGGCGCAGTTGATCAGGCGCACGCCCTTCTTCATCTTGGCGATCGCGGCCGCGTCGATGATGTTCTTGGTCTTCTCGGTCAGCGGCGTGTGCAGCGTGATGAAGTCGGCGCGCTTCAGGAGATCATCGAGATCGACCTTCTCGACGCCGATGTCCTTGGCGCGCTCGGGCGACAGGAACGGATCGAACGCGACCACCTTCATGCGCAGGCCGAGCGCGCGGTCGGCGACGATCGAGCCGATATTGCCGCAGCCGACCACGCCGAGCACCTTGCCGGTGATCTCGACGCCCATGAAGCGGTTCTTCTCCCACTTGCCGGCCTGGGTCGAGGCATCGGCCTGCGGGATCTCGCGGGCGAGCGCCAGCATGAGCGTAATCGCATGCTCGGCGGTCGTGATCGAATTGCCGAACGGCGTGTTCATCACGATGATGCCCTTGGCGGTGGCGGCCGGGATCTCGACATTGTCGACGCCGATGCCCGCGCGGCCGATCACCTTCAGCTTGGCCGCCTTCTCCAGGATCTTGGCGGTCGCCTTGGTCGCTGAGCGGATCGCAAGGCCGTCATAATTGCCGATGATCTCGGCGAGCTTGTCCTTGTCCTTGCCGAGGTTGGGCTGGAAGTCGACCTCGACACCGCGGTCCTTGAAGATCTGTACGGCGGCGGGAGACAGTGCGTCGGAAATGAGAACTTTGGGTTTGGTCATGGGATTGATCCGTGGTGCGTGCTGCATTTACGGAATGTCATCCGCGGGCTTAAGCGCGAAGCGCGTCTTAGCGCCAGAGCCCCGCGGACCCATCTCTCTTGATCGATGGATGGCCGGGTCAAGCCCGGCCATGACGAGAATGAGTTGGAGCGAACTACGCGGCCTTCGCCAGCGTGGCCTTGGTCTCGGCGAAGGCCCAGTCGATCCACTGCGTCAGCAGCTCGACGTCCTTCGCTTCCACCGTGGCGCCGCACCAGATGCGCAGGCCCGCCGGCGCGTCGCGATAGTACGCGAAGTCGTAGCCGGCGCCTTCCTTCTCGACCAGCGCGACCAGCTTCTTGCTGAACTCCGCCTGCGCGTCGTCCGAGAGCGAGGTGATCGCGGGATCGGTGAACTTCAGGCACACCGAGGTGTTGGAGCGGATCGAGGCGTCCTTGGCCAGGAAGTCGATCCAGGGCGTCTTCGCCTTCCAGTCGGCAAGCACCTTGGTGTTGGCGTCGGCGCGCGCGATCAGCGCCTTGAGGCCGCCGATCGACTTGGCCCAGTTCAGCGCATCGAGATAGTCCTCGACGCAGAGCATCGACGGCGTGTTGATGGTCTCGCCGACGAAGATGCCTTCGTTGAGCTTGCCGCCCTTGGTCATGCGGAAGATCTTCGGCAGCGGCCAGGCCGGCTTGTAGGTCTCAAGCCGCTCCACCGCGCGGGGCGACAGGATCAGCATGCCGTGCGCGGCTTCGCCGCCGAGCGCCTTCTGCCAGGAGAAGGTGACGACGTCGAGCTTGGCCCAGTCGAGCGGCTGCGCAAACGCGGCGGAGGTCGCGTCGCAGATGGTCAGGCCTTCGCGGGTCGCGCTGATCCAGTCGGCGTTCGGCACGCGCACGCCCGAGGTGGTGCCGTTCCAGGTAAAGACGACATCGCTCTTGGGATCGACCTTGGAGAGGTCGGGAATCTCACCGTAAGCCGCGTTGAGCTTGGTGACGTCCTTGAGCTTCAATTCCTTGACGATGTCGCTGACCCAGCCCTCGCCGAAGGATTCCCAGGCAAGCGTGGTGACGGGCCGTGCACCGAGCAGCGACCACAGCGCCATCTCGACCGCGCCGGTATCGGAGGCCGGCACGATGCCGATGCGATAATCGGCCGGGACTTCAAGCACTTCGCGCGTCAGATCGATCGCGAGCTTGAGCTTGGTCTTGCCGACCTTCGCACGATGCGAGCGGCCGAGCGCTGCGTCCTTGAGATTTTGGGCGTTCCAGCCGGGGCGCTTGGCGCAGGGGCCGGAGGAAAAATGCGGCACGGTCGGCCGCGAAGCGGGCTTCGCTACAGTCATGATCTACCCTTCCAGATAGTAAGCCTCCCGTTGGGGGGAGGTGTCCCGCCGCGGCTGATACGGGAATCGGGAAGAGACGTCAAGGAAGTTCAGGCGTCTCACGCTGGAGTGAAGGCGCTTCGGGTGCAATATCGGGGGATTCCACCTGGGCGAGCGCGTTCAGCAAGTCCGTGGCATCGCTGATCAATTGCGCCGCGCGGCGGCGGCTGCTCACTTTCAAAATGCATTTGTCGTTGGCCTGCACAACGTAGTCGTTGCCGACCTTGATCATGGAATAGCTTGTCATCGAAATCCCCGAACCGACCGAGCCCGGTGTCTGACGCTGCCTAGCACCGTTCGTTCCCGCGTCCACGTGAACGACGGACGGGTAGTTTATCAGCTCTTAAGATGAACGAACGCGCGCTCCGATTTCGCTGATCGCGCAAGGCTTGCGGCCAGAGCCCCATTCCGACACAACCGGAACGGGACTCTGGATTTTTGTATTGACGCGTTTTCTTTTCGCGAACCGGCATCCACTTCGCTCGAAAACGCTCCTGTTGCCTCAAAAGCGGACAGTCATGCCGACATGACTCGCTGTGAATCCCAGCCGCTTGTAGAAGCGTTGTGCATCGACGCGCGTCTGATGCGTCAGCAGTTCGACCAGATTGCAGCCGCGCGCCTTTGCTTCCGTCACGGCCCATTGCACCAATCGCTCGCCGATGCCGCGGCTGCGACAATCAGTGGCAACGCGCACGTCCTCCAGCAGACCGCGGATGCCGCCTTGCGAGCTGATGCCTGAGAGAACAGCGAGTTGCAGGCAGCCGACCACCCTGCCCTCGCTCTCGGCAACCACGAGCGTCAGATTTGGATCGCGCTCGACCCGCTCGAACGCCGCGTAGTAGGACGCAGGCAGCGGATCCTCCACACGCTCGCGAGCGCGTCCGAGATGATCGTCGGCGAGCATCGCCACGATCGCCGGAACGTCCTCGCGGCGCGCGGGACGGATCGAGACGGACTTATCGTTCATACGGGAAACTCCAAAAACTCGGCGCCAAGGCTGAGCGCCAAGGCTCAGCGTAATGACTCAGCGCGCCGGCGACAGGCCGAGAAAAGCCTCGGCCTCGCCGATCCAGCGGCGGATAGCCGCATAGCGACCGAGATCGAAACCGCCTTCATGCGCGACACGCGTATAGGCGAGCAGCGAGACGTCGGCGAGCGAGACAGCATCGCCGGCGAAGTAGCCGCTGGTGGCGAGATGCTGCTCCATGCGGTCGAGCGCCGCATAGCCGCGCTTGACCTTTTCAGGATCGAGCTCGGAGGCGTCCTTGCCGAGATAGACGATCTGGAAGCGGCACACCGCAACATAGGGCTCGTGGCTGTACTGCTCCCAGAACAGCCATTCGTCCATCTTGGCCACAGCGAAGGCATCGCGCGGAATGAGCGCGCTGTCGCGGGCGAGATAGCGGATGATGGCGTTAGACTGCGCCAGCGTGCGGCCGTCGTCGAATTCGACGGTCGGCACCTGGCCGGCGCCGTTCATCTTGAGAAATTGCGGCGTGCGCGTCTCGCCCTTGCGTGTGTCGATCTCGACCCACTGATAGGGCACCGCGAGCTTGTCGCAGACCCACTTCACCTTGAGACAATTACCCGAATTGCTGTCGCCGTAGACCTTCATCACTGCTACCCCGCTGTCGGAGCGACAGAGCATCAGGACGAAGCGAGGCTGTCAACAGGAAGCGGACCGCTCAGAACTTGTAGCCGAGGCCGAGGCGCGCGTTGTTCAGCGTCACCTGCGTGTTCATGACGGGAGAGAATCTCACATATTCGTATTCGATACGCGCGAACAGGCCGTCCCAGATGCAGTATTCGAGACCGAGACCGGCAGTCCAGCCCACCGCAAACGTATTGGTTCTGTGCTGCGACTGGCTCTGCGATTGTGCCGGAACGGGGTTCGTCGTGCCGATGACCGTAATGACGTTGCCGAAGGCGTCCGTGACGGTCGAGTCCTGTCGCAATGTCACGTTGCTCGTCACCGTGCGGGACACATCCATGCGACCGACGGCCGCTCCGGCGAACATGTAGGGCATGAAGCCGCCGCCGTCCCAGCCCATGCGCCCGCGCAACGTGATCATGTCCTTGACCTGCGCCGCGGCGGTACCGGTCAGTGTCACGCCATAGTTGTTGGTGATGCCGGCGGGCCGCGTTTCGCCGGCCGGGTTGACGATCATCAGCGAGTTCGAGCCCGACGTCGACGTCGCGAGATTGTTGAAGTAGCTGTAGGTGCCCTCGAGGCTGAGGATGGCATCATACCATTGCCAGTTGCGGCCGATGAAGCCGCCGAAATTGACGCCTTGCGTGTTGGTCTTGTTCATCAGCGACCACGTCGAGGTCGGTTGCTGAAGAACGCTGTCGCGGAAGATATAGTTGGTCAGGCCGACCACGCTCTGGCTGAAATCGGTGGCGTCGCTGGTATAGCCGGCGCTGCCGCCGACATAGAAGCCGTCCCAGTTGTGGGACGTCTTCGACAGCCCGTCGGTGAAGCCGCCGCGCAGGACCGGCAGATCCGGCATATCGGCCGCGTGCGCGGCAGACACCGTCCCCAACATCGCCGCTGCCAACAAAAGCCTACGCATCGCAACGCTCCAAATCGGACTCGAACTTTCGCCGATGATCATGGCTCGTTAACCTTAACCAATGGTTGCGTCCGGCGATTTCGCCGCACTCAGGCCATGAAAAATCCGCAAAGCAAAACGGCGCGGGATGATCCCGCGCCGTTAAGAGACGTTAAGCGATGGGCTCCGAGGATCAGCCCTTGGTGACGAGCGGCGGCGGCACGTAGGCCGGCGGGCTGTTGAGATCCCAGCGCACGCCGAGCTTCAGGTCGTGCGAGGTGAGCTCCTTGATCTTGATCGAGGTCGGGCCGGAGGCACTGTTGTCGAACAGGCGGTAGTTGCCGGGCGCGGCATCGCCGAGGTTCATGTAGCTGTAGGCCAGTTCGACCGTGAACCCGGGATTGACCTTGTAGGCGAGACCGGCGTGCGCGGCCCAGGCGAAGTTCCACTTTCCGTTGTCGGCGAAGTAAGCGACGCTGTTGGACAGTGCGCCACCGCTGAATGAAACGCCGTCGTCGCGGAAGCCGCTGATCTTGTTGTAGGAGCCGCCGACACCGGCACCGATGAACGGGGTGATGCACCACCAGGTGCCGAGGTCAACGTAGGCGTTGGCCATCACGACCCACTCGGACTTGCTGCCGGTGTAGTTGTTGACGCCGACGAAGCCGGGTCCGAAGACGTTGTCGCTGCCGTGCAGATTGGCCTTGCCACGGTACTGGCCGATCACGTCGGCGCGGAACCAGTTGTTGAAGCGATAGCCGACGCCGAGATCAAACAGCGGGGACGAGTCGAAGCCGAGACCTTCCGTCGACTTCGTATAGCCGGCCGGCAGGGAGGCATCGATGCTCTTGGCGCGCTGGTTGGTCATGCCGACGTCGCCGCGCAGATACCAGCCGCCGAAGTCGGCGGGCGGAGCCGGCGGGGCGTACATGGGAGGGGGCGCGGCGATCGGCATATCGGCGGCAAACGCCATCGACGAGATCAGGGTTGCCGCACCCGCGGCAAGGAGAGACTTAACGCTACGCATTGGGCTTCGTCCTTATGGCCGGTGAGGCAAAATGCAGACGCCCCACGTTCTGGAAACTCACGACCCGGACGATGGCAGCAAATGTTTAAGCGCCACTTAACCCTAATTTTTAAGGTTGATTTTTTCTCACTACACACGCGGATGCGGCGCGAGCGTTGCAAAAATGCAGCGCCGGCTGGCCGCAATTGCTAACGATGTATGAAGCCGCAATGCAGCGAAGAAAGATTTGTTAACGCGCGTGCTGCGGCAGCTTGGGCAGGAATACCGCGAGCAGCCCGATCGCCGGCAGATAGGCGCAGACCTGGTAGACGAACTCGATCGAAGTGTGGTCGGCGAGCTTGCCGAGCACGGCGGCGCCGAGGCCGCCGATGCCGAAGGCGACGCCGAAGAACACGCCGGAGATCATGCCGAAGCGGTGCGGCACCAGCTCCTGCGCGAACACGATGATCGACGACGTCGTCGAGGAGATGATCAGGCCGATGATCACTGACAGCACCGCGCTGGCATAGAGCCCGGCATAGGGCAGCGCCAGCGTGAACGGCAGCGCGCCCAGGATCGAGATCCAGATCACGATCTTGCGGCCGAAGCGATCGCCCAAGGGGCCGCCGAAGAACGCGCCGACCGCATTCGCGGCGAGGAAGATGAAGAGATAGATCTGGGCTGCCTGCGTCGACACGCCGAACCGGTCGATCAGGTAGAAGATGTAATAGCTCGACAGGCTCGAGACGTAGAGCTGTTTTGAGAACAGCAGCGCCACCAGCACGAGGAGTGCAACGGCAACGCGGCGCGAGCTCGGCCCGCCGGGCTGGGTGTGGACGGCCGCCGCCTTCTTCGTCGTGATCTGCGGCGCGTACCAGCGCCCGATGCGCCAGAGGATGAGAATGGCGAGGAACGCGATCGAGGAGAACCAGGCGATGCTGCCCTGCCCGAACGGCACCACGATCAGCGCGGCCAGCACCGGCCCCATCGACGTGCCGAAGCTGCCGCCGAGCTGGAACACCGATTGCGCAAAACCGTAGCGCCCGCCGGAGGCGAGCCGCGCGATACGCGCGGATTCCGGATGAAACACCGCCGAGCCGAGGCCGACCAGCGCGGCGGCGACGAGAATGACGAGATATTGATGCGCGGCGCTGAGCAGCAGCAGGCCGAAGAAGGTCGAGGCCATGCCGATCGACAGCGAATAGGGCTGCGCCTTCTTGTCGGTGTAGTGCCCGACCACCGGCTGCAGCAGCGAGGCCGTGAACTGGAAGGCCAGCGTGATCATGCCGATCTGCGCGAAGTCGAGCGCGTAGGTGTCCTTCAGGATCGGATACACCGAGGCGATCAGCGACTGCATCGTGTCGTTGAGGAAGTGCGAGAAGCTGATGCCGGCCAGCACGACATAGGCCGGCCCCGCGGCCGTCGCCGCGGATTTTGCAGCGGCGGGCGCCACGTCGGCGACGACGACGGGCTCGGTCAGCGTTTCCTCTGAGACGACGACAGGCTTGTTCAATGCAGCGATCCCGGCAGGCGCGGCGAACCGCCGCACACGCTCATTACGACGCAACGCGCGGTGGAACCACCGTCAATCGCAAATGGCTGGAATGCGCGGGTCTTACCCTCTCCGCGAGTCCGATATCGTAGGGTGGGCAAAGGCGCCCTTGCGCCGTGCCCACCATCTTTCCGATACGGCGACAGACGCGTGGGCACGCTCCGCTTTGCCCACCCTACGATACTGCCCGAGTGGAGAGATCACCCCACTCGCGTTTGAAACGCCTTAAGCCGCGGCCTGGCCGAGCGCGGAGACGATGGTATCGACGACGTCCTCGACCAGATGGCGGTCCTCACCCTCGCCCATGACGCGGATCACCGGCTCGGTGCCGGAGGAGCGGATCAGGAGGCGGCCGTGGCCGTTGAGGCGCTTCTCGCCGTCGGAGATCGCCGACTTGACCTCGGAATCGTCGAGCGGCTTGCCGCCCTTGTGGCGGACGTTCTTGAGGATCTGCGGCAGCGGATCGAAGCGATGGCACACCTCGGAGACCGGACGGCGCAGCTTCTGCACCACGGCCAGCACCTGCAGGGCCGCAACGAAACCGTCGCCGGTGGTGGCGTAGTCGGACAGTATGATGTGGCCCGACTGCTCGCCGCCGAGATTGTAGCCGCCGCTCAGCATCTGCTCGAGCACGTAGCGGTCGCCGACCGGCGTGCGCACGAGATCGAGCCCCTGCCCCTTGAGGAAGCGCTCGAGGCCGAGATTGGACATCACGGTGGCGACGATGCCGGGACGCGAGAGGCGTCCGTCTTCCTTCCAGCTTTGCGCGATCACCGCGAGCAGCTGGTCGCCGTCGACGACATGACCGCGCTCGTCGACCAGGATGACGCGATCGGCATCGCCGTCCAGCGCGATGCCGATATCGGCGCGCATCTCGCGCACCTTCTTCGACAGCGCTTCCGGCGAGGTCGAGCCGCAATCCTTGTTGATGTTGAAGCCGTCGGGCTCGACACCGATCGGCACCACGTCGGCACCCAGCTCCCACAGCGCTTCCGGCACCACCTTGTAGGCGGCACCGTTGGCGCAGTCGATCACGACGCGCAGACCCTCGAGCGAGAGGTCGCGCGGCAGCGTGCGCTTGGCGAATTCGATGTAGCGGTCATGCACGCCGTCGATACGGCGGGCGCGGCCGAGGCTCGCGCTCTGTGCAAGGCGCTTGTCGATGGGCTCGTCGAGCAGCTGCTCGATCTGCCGCTCAACGTCGTCGGAGAGCTTGAAGCCCTGCGGCCCGAACAGCTTGATGCCGTTGTCCTCGAACAGATTGTGCGAGGCCGAGATCATCACGCCGAGATCGGCGCGCATCGACTTGGTCAGCATCGCGACCGCCGGCGTCGGCATCGGGCCGACCAGCAGCACGTCCATGCCGACCGAGGTGAAGCCCGCGACCATCGCGTATTCGATCATGTAGCCGGACAAGCGGGTGTCCTTGCCGATCACGACCCGGTGGCGGTGGTCACCGCGCTGAAATGCGAGGCCTGCGGCCTGGCCGACCTTGAGCGCGAGCTCCGGCGTGATCAGTCCGTTGGCGCGGCCCCTAATCCCGTCCGTCCCGAAATATTTGCGGCTCATATCGTCCCCCAAGCAACAACCAGGGACTCCCCTCTACAACCACGGGCTGCCCAAACAGGCCCCGCATCCCTGATTTGCTGAGGGCCTTATAATGCCATCGCGGCTAACTTGGCTTCAAAAAATATGATGAATCATTACGGAACCAGGCTCGCCGCCGCTCCGGTAACACATTGTTAACATTATAGTTCCGGCGTGACCAGCGGAAAGCAGGCGGAACTCGCCCTAGCCCGAGCGCTTCACATGGCCGTCGTCGCGGCTCGGCGCCGGCTGGGTGACGTTGACGGGATCGGAGCCCGGAAAGGTCTCTTCGAGTCCCTCTTCCAGCGCGTCCTCGAGGTCCTGCTTCTCCTTGATCTCTTCCGGCGAAGGTTTCGCGTGCGGCCTCGTCATGGCGCCCTCCTCTCAAACGATTTGGCTGTGCATCCAACCATGCTAGATGACCCCTCGATCTTCCGACACAAGACTCTTGGTTAAAAGACGGGCCGGGGAAACGTTCATGAAGCACATCACCTGTATCGACGATCTTCGCGCGCTGCATAAGCGCCGCGTGCCGAAGGCCTTCTTCGACTATTGCGACCGCGGCTCCTATGCCGAGGAAACGCTGCGCGCCAACCGCGAGGACATGCAGGCGATCAAGTTCCGCCAGCGCATCCTCGTCGACGTCTCCAAGCGCGACACCTCGACCATGATCCTCGGCGAGCCCTCGACCATGCCGCTGATCCTCGCGCCCGTCGGCCTGCTCGGCATGCAGCATGGCGACGGCGAGATTTACGCCTGCCGCGCCGCACAGGCCGCCGGTATCCCGTTCACGCAGTCGACCATGTCGATCTGCTCGATCGAAGATATCGCTGCCAATGTCGAGAAGCCGTTCTGGTTCCAGCTCTACGTGATGAAGGACCGCGGCTTCATCAAGGACCTGATCCAGCGCGCCATCGCCGCCAAGTGCAGCGCACTCGTGCTGACCGTCGACCTGCAGGTGATCGGCCAGCGCCACGCCGACATCAAGAACGGCATGACGGTGCCGCCCGAATGGTCGCTGTCGAAGCTGCTGGATTTCGCCAGCAAGCCGGCCTGGGTCTCGGGCGTGCTGCAGGGCAAGCGCCGCACCTTCGGCAACATCGCCGGCCACGTGAAGAACACCGAGGATCTCAACCGCCTCGCCGAGTGGACGGCCTCGCAGTTCGACACGTCCTTGAACTGGAAGGACGTCGAGTGGGTCCGCAGCATCTGGCCGGGCAAGCTCATCATCAAGGGCATCCTGGACGTCGAGGACGCCGAGGAAGCCGCCAAGACCGGCGCGCAGGCGCTCGTCGTCTCCAACCATGGCGGCCGTCAGCTCGACGGCGCGCCGTCCTCGATCGAGGTGCTGCCGGAGATCGCGGACGCGGTCGGCGACAAGATGGAGATCATGTTCGACGGCGGCATCCGCTCCGGCCAGGACGTGATGCGCGCGCTCGCGCTCGGCGCAAAGTCCTGCATGATCGGCCGCGCCTATGCGTATGGGCTGGGTGCCGGTGGCCAGGCCGGCGTCGCCAAGGCGATCGAGATCATCCAGAAGGAGCTGCTCACCACCATGGGCCTGTGCGGCGTCAACCGGATCGAGGAGATCGACGATCACGTGATTGCGATGTGACGGCAGCGGCAGTGCCGTAGGGTGGGTTAGCTCAGCGGCTGCGCGAAGCGCAGTCCGTTGAGCGTAACCCACCAACTTCGATCCGCATTTGCGGAAGCATGGTGGGTTACGGCTTCGCCTAACCCACCCTACGAGATCAGCACTTGCCGCCTCACATCGGCGGCGTCACGCCATCCCGGCCCACATTCACCCTGTTCGCTTCCAGCGAGCCGTCCTCCTTCTTCGCCGCGCCGAAGATGATCAGCTTGGCGCCCGGCTTCACCTCCGACTTGTCACTGGCGACGAAGGTGACGATCGGGGTGTCCGGCGGCACCACGACTTTCTTCTCGCCGTCCTTGTATTTCACCGTGATGTTCTGGCCGTCGGTGCCCTTCACCGTCTGCGCCACGGTGGCGTTGGTCATGGTCGAGTTGGCGCGGGCATCCCAGGGGCGAAAGCCTTCGGCGGCGCCACGCTGGTTCTCCGGGAAGATGTGGACCGCGATCGCCTTCTGGGTGCCGTCGGGCTCGGGCATGCCGGTGACGCCGATATAGGAGCCTTCCTTGACCTCCGACAGCGAGGTCTTGATCACGGCGAAGACGGCGACGTTGTCGGTCATCTTCACCTTCACGTCGCTGCCCTCGCGGGTCTTGATGCCGAGCGTGTTGCCGTCGACGCTCTCGATGGTGCCGCGGATGCGCACCGTCGGCGCCTGCTGCGCCGAGGCGGCGAACGATACGAGGGCGAGCACAGCCGCGAGCAGGCCGGATGTCATTGTCGATTTCAGCATGATCCGGTCCTCCTTCACATCGGCGGCGTCAAGCCGTCGCGACCGACGCTGACGCGGTTGGTCTCGAACGAGCCGTCCGGCAGCTGCTTCATGAAGGCGATGACTTTTGCGCCGGCCTTCAAATCGGACTTGTCGCCCGGCACGAACGTCACCACCGGCGTGTTGTCGGCGACGAAAACCTTCTTCTCGCCGTCCTTGTATTTCACCAGCAGCGTATGGCCGTCATTGCCGACCACGCTCTCCGAGACCGTGGCGTTGGTCATGCTCGAATTGGGCTTGAGATCGTAAGGCCGCGAGCCCTCGCCGGTGCCGCGCATGCTCTCTGGAAACACGTGGACCTCGACCGCGTTCTGGCCGCCGTCCGGTCCGGGCACGGTGGTGGCGCCGACGAAGGAGCCGACCTTGATGTCGGCGAGTGAAATTTTTGTAATTCCTGACACACTGACGTCAGGGGCGATGCGGAGCTTAACGTCCTCGCCGCTGCGCGACTTGACCTGCATGGTGTCGCCGCTCACGCTTTCGATGGTGCCGCGCACCCGCGTCGGCACGGGCGCCTTCTGCGCGAAGGCTGAGATGGTCGAGACGGCCACCATCGCGACGGCGATGAGCGGACGTGTGAAAGTTACGCGTTGGATAGTCATGACGGTCTCCGATTGTCCCCACGGATGGAGAACTCCGAAGACCGCGCACTATTCTCTCAAGTCTTTGTGAGATCGGCCTCGACCAATGCGCGCAGCTCGGCCGTCACTTGCGGCCGCCGGCCGAACCACAGCTCGAAGCCGCGCACCGCCTGATGCAGCAGCATGCCGAGCCCGTCGGCGGTCTTCAGCCCGCGCGCTTTTGCGGCCGCCAGCAGTGGCGTCACCAGCGGGACATAAACGAGGTCGGCGACGACGGCTTCTTGCGGCAGGCGCAATACGTCGACATCGAGTGACGGCTGGCCGTGCATGCCGAGCGAGGTGGTGTTCACGAGAAGTTTTGCACGCGGCAGCACGTCGTTGGCCGCGTCCCACGTCACAGGATGCACGTTCGGACCGAACTCGCTTGCAAGAGCCTCGGCCCGCGCGATGGTGCGATTGGCGAGATGGATGCGCTTGATGCCGCGCTCGCGCAGGCCGAACACGACCGCGCGGGAGGAACCGCCCGCCCCCAGCACCAGCGCCTCTTCCGCCTTGTCCCAGCCGGGCGCGCTGGCGTCGAGATTGCCGATGAAACCTTCGACATCGGTATTGGTCGAACGCAGCTCGCCGCCTTCGAACCACAGCGTGTTGGCAGCACCGACGGCTTTCGCCCGCGCGTCGGGCGAGGATAGCGCGAGGACGGCCTCCTTGTGCGGGATGGTGACGTTGGCACCCACAAAACCGCGCAGCGACAGCCTCAGCACGAAATCGCGCAGATCCTCGGGCGGAACCGCCTCGATGACATAGCCACCTTCAATGCCGAGCGTGCGCAGCCAGTAATGATGAATCAGCGGTGAGCGCGAATGCGCAGCCGGCCATCCGATCAGGCAGGCTGCGGGAGCCTTGGTCACGGTCGTCCTTCCCCTAGGTCGTTTCCGTGACGATCCATTTCGCGTCCCGCGGGCGCTGTCAAGCGCGCGAGCGCCGCATCACGACGCAGCAGCGGGCGCCGATCAAACCGCCCGGCGCGAGACGTGCGCGCGGTCAGCCCGCCGCAGGCTCGTCGGCCGCCCGGCTCTTGATGTCGGCGACGGCGCGCTCGAGGCTCGTGCGATAGCGCGCGCGCGGCGGCGTCACGCCATGGGTCAGCAGCGCGCGGCGGACCGCGGGCGAGGCCCCGGTGATGAACAGGCGGATGCCCTGGCGATGGGCCTTGGCGGCGACGCGGCCGAGCACGTTCGCCGCAGTGGAGTCCAGGAACGGCACCGCGGCGAAATCGACCACGAAGGCCTTGCGCTTGTCGGCGATGCCGTCGAGCACGCCGCCGATCGCCGAGGCCGCACCGAAGAAGAACGCGCCGGTGATGCGATAGACCAGCACGTCGCGGTCGATCGCGAGCCCGGGGTCATAGCGCACGCGCTCGCCATTGCCGTCGTCGGGACGGTCGGCCGCCACCAGCGGCGTGCGTTCCTCGATGCCGGTCATCTCCGCCATGCGATGGATGAACAGCACCGCGCCGAGCGCGAAGCCGACCAGGATGCCTTCGGTGAGATCGCGGAAGATCGTCAGCAGGAAGGTCGCGAGCAGCACCACGGCGTCGCCCCAGGAGGAGCGCACGAGCGTGGCGAACTCCTGCTTCTCCGCCATGGTCCAGGCGACCACCACGAGCACGGCGGCGAGCGCGGCAAGCGGGATGTAGCTGGCGAGCGGGGCTGCGATCAGCATGAACAGCAGCAGGAAGACCGAATGCAGCATGCCCGCCAGCGGCCCGCGCGCGCCGGCGCGGATGTTGGTGGCGGTGCGCGCGATCAGGCCGGTGACGCAGATGCCGCCGAACAGCGCCGAGCCGATATTGGCCGCGCCTTGCGCCACCAGCTCGCAATTGGAGCGGTGGCGGCGCCCGGTCATGCCGTCGGCGACCACCGCCGACAGCAGCGATTCGATGGCGGCGAGCAGCGCGAACGCGATTGCGTCGGGGAGCACCGCTTTTGCCTTCTCCAGCGAGAAGGAGGGGAGCGCCGGCGACGGCAATTCGCGCGGGATGCCGCCGAAGCGGCTGCCGATGGTCTCGACCGGCAGCGAGAACACCGCACATATGACGGCCGCGAACACGACTGCGATCAGGATGCCGGGCCAGGACGGCCGCCAGATCCGCAAGGCCGCGATGATGGCAATGCTGACGAGCGCGACGACAACCGCCGACGGATTGACGGTGTGCAGGCCGCTTGCGAGCGCGGCAAGCTTCGGCACGAACTCGCTGGGCTCTTTCCCCGCCAGCGTGATGCCCGAGAGATCGCGGAGCTGGCTCGCAAAAATGATCACCGCGATGCCGGCGGTGAAGCCGACCGTGACCGGATAGGGAATGAACTTGATGTAGGTGCCGACGCGCAACAGGCCCGCGGCGATCAGGAACAGGCCCGCCATCATGGTGGCGAGGATCACGCCGTCGACGCCGTGCCGCTCCGCGGTCACCGCGACCAGCACGATGAAGGCACCCGCAGGCCCGCCGATCTGGAAGCGGCTGCCGCCGAGCAGCGAGACGATGAAGCCGCCGACGACCGCGGTGTAGAGGCCGCGGTCCGGCGTCACACCCGAGGCGATCGCGATCGCCATCGACAGCGGCAATGCGACGATCGCCACCGTGAGGCCCGCGAACACGTCGGCGCGAAAGTCCGCGACGCCGTAGCCTTCACGCCAGACGGTGACGAGTTTTGGCAGATAGAGTTCGGCAAAGGTCGGCCTGCGAAGCTGATGCAGTCCGCCCACGTGATCGCCTGTGATGCTCATGTCAGCAAAATGCTCCGCCGCCCCACAATGCTCCGAAGCATCGTGCGTCCCGTGTTGCCGAGGTGCGACGATGCGCTAGCCCATCCTGATCCCGGGCACGATCAACCTTGCGATCATGCTCCGACGCGGCGCGGCGGCCCCGGCTCCTTGAGGCGCACGCCCCGCCCGCCGCTGTCGCTGCGCGCCTGCTCGCCGATCAATTCGACACCGGCCCGGTCGAACGCCTCGACAACCTTCATCAAGGTCTCGACCACGCCGCGAACATTGCCGGTCGAGGCCTCCATCCGCTGGATGGTCGGCAGCGACACGCCGGCGAGCTCGGCCAGGGTTTTCTGATCGATGCCGAGCAGCGCGCGGGCCGCCCGCATCTGGAACGAGGTGATCACCTTGGCCTCACGTGTCAGGAGTTATAAATGATATCTGGAGCATATACAATGATGTAAAATACATCATACAGGGACGGACGCAAGAGGCACCTCGCCCTGTCTCGTCCGTCATTGTGACTCTATGCTCCGTCATCCTGAGGTGCGAGCCACGGGACGCAACGCGTCCCATGGGGAGCCTCGAAGGATGGGCGGCCCCGATGCAGCCGGGCCGTGCATCCTTCGAGGCTCGCCGCGTAGTGCAAATGCACTGCGCAACTCGCACCTCAGGATGACGGAGTTACGGCTTTGCTACGTTCGCGGTGACGCGTGGAGAAGGCTACAGCCTTACTGCTCCTCTCCCCGCGAAAACGGGGAGAGGAGGAAAAGCGTGACGCGCTCCTAACAGACTCACGCCGCGTGCTGATGGGCGGCGATGATCTGGTCAGCGGCGCGGCCCGTGACTTCGGCCATGTGGTCGAACTGACGGGTGAAGCTGCCGGCGCCGGCCGTGGCCGAGCGCAGCTCGACGATGAGCTCGCCGATCTCGGCTTCCGGCATCATGGCGCGGACGCAGTCCCAGCCGCTCCAGCCGTCGCGGGTGTCGAAGCCGAGGATCTGCCCGCGCCGCGCCGACAGGATCGCGTTGATCTTGGCGGTGGCATCGGTCGGACAGACGATCTCGACCACGTGGATCGGCTCCAGCAACACCGGCTGGCATTGCGGCAGGCCTTCGTTGAGCCCGACCCGCGCTGCCGTGCGGAAGGCGAGATCGGAGCTATCGACGCTGTGATAGGAGCCGTCGGTCAGCGTCACCTGCACGTCGGTGACGGGGAAGCCGAGCGGACCGCGCGTGAGCCCGTCGACGACGCCTTCCTCGACCGCCGGGATGTAGTTGCGCGGCACCGCGCCGCCGACCACCTTCTCGGCGAACTTGAAACCGTCGCCGCGCGGCAGCGGCTTGATGTCGAGCACGACATCGCCGAACTGGCCGTGGCCGCCGGACTGCTTCTTGTGCCGGCCGCGCTGGGTGATCGGCTTGCGGATGGTCTCCTGGTAGCCGATCGCGGGCGGATGCGAGGTGACCTTGACGCCGAAGCGATCGCGCAAGCGCTCGCTGGCGACGCGCAGGTGCATCTCGCCCTGGCCCCACAGCACGGTGTCGTGGGTCTTGGGATTCTGCACGATCAGGAGCGAAGGATCCTCTTCATGCAGTCGCATCAAGGCCTGGCCGAGCTTGACGTCGTCCTTGCGGTCGGTGGCCGCGACCGAGATCGCGAGCACGGCCGATGTGGGCTCCGCGGCGACCAGCGCCGCCGGCTGCATCTTGCCGCTCGAGACCATGTCGCCGGTCTTGACCGGATCGAGCTTGGCGAGCGCCACGGTGTCACCGGCTTCCGCCGAGGCACGCTTGGTGTCGTAGGCGCCGTTGACGGCGAGGATGCCGGAGATACGCCCCGCGCCGCCGGAGGAGGATTGCAGCGTGGCGCCGTCGTCGAGATGGCCGGCGACGAGCCGCGTCAACGACAGCTTTCCGCCGTGCTGCGAATGCAGCGTCTTGAAGACGTAGCCGAGCGCGTCCTTGCTCTCGGGCGCACCGAGACGTTTTGCGGTCTCGGCGATGCCGGGCGCCTCGTGGCGCAGCGCCTTCATCAGGCGCAGCACGCCGTTTTCGCGCGCGGCCGCGCCCAGCAGCACCGGGCAGATCAAGCCTTCGCGCAACTCTCGTGCGAGGTCGTCGAACACGGCATCGCGGGGCGGCTGGATGTCCTCCAGCAGTTGCTCCATCAGCGCATCGTCGTGGTCGGCGAGCTTCTCCAGCATCGAGAAGCGGGCTTCCTTCTCGCGGTCGAGGTCGCCGCCTTCGAGCGCGACCACCTCGGAAGCCTTGTGCTCGCGATAGATGAAGGCGCGCTCCAGCGCGAGATCGACGAAGCCCTCGATCAGCTCGCCCTTCCAGATCGGGATCTGGCGCAGCACCAGCGACACGCGGGAGGCGGGCTGCAGCATCGCGAGGGTCTCGCGGATGCGCTGATTGGCGCGATCGATCTTGTTGAGGAACAGGAAACGCGGGATCTTCAGCTCCTCCAGCTCGCGCAGGATGATCTGAAGTTGCGGCAGCTTCTTCTCGTCGGCCTCGCAGACCACGATGGCGGCATCGACCGCGGGCAGCGCGGCGCGCATGTCGTGGGCGAACTCGACGGAACCGGGACAATCCAGGAAGGTGTAGCTGTCGCCCATGAAACTCGTGGTGGCGGCAGTGAGGCCGACGGTCATCTTGTGATGACGGGCCTCCGGGGTGGCGTCGCCGACGGAAGTTCCGGCGTCGACGCTGCCGGCGCGCGGGATTGCGCCCGTTCGCGCCAATATTGCTTCAAGAAGTGTGGTTTTACCGCTTTGGAAAGGGCCCACCAGCGCGATGCACCGTGGACCTCGGGGACTTCTGACGTCTTGTCCCATTTCGCCGCCTCCTTGGTGTGGAGCTCGGCCCATGATTGGGTCGGCAAACGCAGATGCTCTGCCCGTCCCTTAGATTTGGCAAGCGTCAAACGCCGCTGCGGTGCGTCATCATTAAAATCGCGCCGCTTCGCGCGGCGCGATCACACGCAAAAGTGTTAACGGCCCGGGCGGAGTTCCAGGCTCTCGAGGCCGGCAGCGATGTTGAGGCCGACCTGGCCCTGCACGCTGAGCGGCTGGAGCGCGATCGAGTTGTTGGAGCCACCGACCAGCACGTTGCCCCCCAAGCCGACGCCGATCGAGGCGCTGCCCTGCGCACCGGCGTAATTGCCGGAGAGATCGCCGGGACCGAGCCGGTCGACCGGTGCGAACACGCCCCAGGCCAGCGTGGTCTCCTGGGTGATGCCGATGTCGAGGCCGACTTTCCGGATCGTCGCGACATAGCGGTCTTCGGGCAAGCCGTCGGCGCGCAGCACGCAGCCGAGATTGGTCACCGATCCCACGATGAAGCCGACGCTGGCGCCGCCGCGGCATTCGAGCACGCCGACCCGCACCATCCGCTGCTGCTGCGCGCTGCTGCTCGCGACGGAGGCAACGAGGCTGGCGGCGGCCAGCCCGGCGAAGATGAACGAACGGCGCATGAATGTCTCCGGCGATGAGTGTGATGCGAGCAGAGAGAGCGCCCCACCCGTGTTGCGCGATGCTCTATGCCACAAGAGTTTTGCGCGTGCCAGATGGACGCATCTAGAATCGAACTCGCGGAGAGGCCCCTCACCCTACCCTCTCAGCGCGAGCGAAGCTCGTCGCGGCCCCGTAAGAACGGGGCGAGGGAGTGAGAGAGCTGTGCGCCCCTAATAGTAAAAATTCGCGCCGTCGGCGTGACTTAACCTCTCCCCGCTCTTTGCGGGGAGAGGTCGGATTGCGAAGCAATCCGGGTGAGGGGCAAGGCACAACGCCAACCAGAGCAAAAGCCCATCCGACTCCGCCCATCGAAACACAAACAAAAAGGCCCGCACGAAGCGGGCCTTTCCAATTCGCACTGTCGCGACAGGCTTACCGCAGATTGCCGCAGAAGCGCTGGATGCGCTTGCAGGCGTCTTCGAGGTCCGAGGTCTTGGTCGCGTAGGAGATGCGGAAGGCCGGGCCGAGGCCGAAGGCCGAACCCTGCACCACAGCGACGCCCTCGGTCTCCAAGAGCTCGGTGACGAACTGCTCATCGTTCGCGATCACGTTGCCCGACGGCGCCTTCTTGCCGATCGTGCCGGCGCAGGACGGATAGACGTAGAACGCGCCTTCCGGACGCGGACACTCGATGCCGTTCGCCTGGTTGAGCATGGAGACGACGAGGTCGCGGCGCTCCTTGAACACCTTGTTGTTGGCGGGGATGAACTCCTGCGGACCGTTCAGCGCCTCCACCGAGGCCCACTGCGCGATCGAGCACGGATTCGAGGTCGACTGCGACTGGATGGTCGACATCGCCTTGATGAGCTGGGCCGGGCCGCCGGCATAGCCGATGCGCCAGCCGGTCATGCAATAGGCCTTCGAGACGCCGTTCACCGTGAGCGTGCGGTCGTAGAGGCCGGGCTCGACCTGCGCGACCGTGGTGAACTGGAAGTCGTCATAGACGAGGTGCTCGTACATGTCGTCGGTCATCACCCAGACATGCGGATGCTTGACCAGCACGTCGGTGAGCGCCTTCAGCTCGGCCCTGGTGTAGGCAGCTCCCGTCGGGTTCGACGGCGAGCACAGGATCACCCATTTGGTCTTCGGCGTGATCGCGCGCTCGAGCGCCTCGGGCTGCAGCTTGAAACCGGCCGCGGCGGTGCAAACCACCGGCACCGGCTCGCCGCCGGCGAGCGCCACCATTTCAGGATAGCTGACCCAATAGGGCGCGGGGATGATCACCTCGTCGCCCGGATTGATGGTCGCCATCAGCGCGTTGTAGAGCACCTGCTTGCCGCCGGTGCCGACGATGATCTGGTTCGGCTTGTAGACGACGCCGTTCTCGCGCTGGAACTTCGCGATGATGGCTTCCTTCAGCTCGGGGATGCCGTCGACCGCGGTGTACTTGGTCTTGCCGGCCTCGATGGCATGGATCGCCGCGAGCTTGATGTTGGCGGGCGTGTCGAAATCGGGCTCACCGGCGCCGAGGCCGATGACGTTGCGGCCCGCCGCTTTCAGCGCGCGTGCTTTATCCGTGACCGCGATGGTCGCGGACGGCTTCACACGGTCGAGCGCAGCGGCAAGGAAGGACATCGTCATCTCCTGACAAGCGTCGTGAACCCTCTGGCCTCACGACTCTGATTGTGGGAATGGAGCCACCCTAAAACGTGTGCCGCTGCACCGCAAGAAACTTCGGCCCGATCCTGCAAAAGTTTACGAATTCCAGCGCTGCGAGCCGCGATTCCCCGCAATTTTCCGTAACTTTGCCACGCAAACCCCTCATATCCGGCAAGGCTTGTCCTCGGAGCAATTTCAGGCCGTTCTGACCGCCAAGAACCGACCACGAGGCTGACGTTTTTCGAGGACGTCCGGGAGCCTTCAGCCGAGCGTCAAAGCCGGGCTCGATCACGGCCGCTCAACGACTCACGCGATGCAGGGGCAACGCGTTCGCGCGTTGACGCAAGCGTGATCTGATTTGCACCGTCGCGTGGAAATGATCTTCCGCGGCATTGCAGTGCGGTAGGGTTTTCGAGTTTTTCTACTGGGCGGCTCTTGCGGCGGATTCGCATCGGCATCATTGTCTAGCCGCGGCGCGTGGGCAGGATGCGCCGCGCTTTCCCGTACAAGGTGCAGAACTCCCAGAATGTACAAGCTCTATTCGATGCAGCGCTCGGGCAACAGCTACAAGGTCCGCCTTGCATTGGCGCTGTTGAACCTGCCCTACGAAGCGGTGGAGGTGGACATTCTGCGCGGCGAGAGCCGCACGCCGGACTTCCTCTCCAAGAATCCGTCGGGCCAGGTGCCGCTGCTCGAGGTCGGCGAGGACCGCTATCTCGCCGAGTCCAACGCCATCCTCTGGTACGTCGCCGTCGGCACGCCGCTCGCGCCGGAGAACCGCATCGACCGCGCCGAGGCGCTGCAATGGATGTTCTTCGAGCAGCACGCGCTCGAGCCGAATATCGGCGCCGCCTATTTCTGGCTGTCGCTGGTCAAGGGCGGCCGCGACCTCCAGACCCATTCGCTGGAGGACTGGATGGAGCGCGGCTATGGCGCGCTCCAGGTGATGGAGAACCACCTCAAGACCAGTTCCTATTTCGCCGCCCGCCAGCTCACGGTCGCCGACATCGCGCTCTACGGCTACACCCATCTCGCCGATCGCTGCGACTTCGACCTCTCCACCTTCCCGGCGATCCGGGACTGGCTGAAGCGCGTCGAGGCCGCACCCGGCTTCGTAGCGATGGACTGGCGTCCGGCCGACATCGACGACCCCGCCAGCATCGCCGCAGGGGCCTGAAAACCGGTGCAGCGTTAAGAAATAGCGGGCATAGCGTTAACCTTTGCCGCAATCCCGCCATGTTTGCCGCGGCGGCCGCCGCAATATTGCCGGTTGAAATGGTGAAATTATTCGGCGTCGCGGGTGATTCGCTCGCACGTTGAAGGATTTAGACCATGATTCGGGCGTCCGGCACGGCAGGCTTTCAAGGCCAACCCGCTACCGTTTCGTCTTCCCGGCTGACCAATGCGGTCGCGGCCTCGCTTGCCGTCGCCGCGCTCTCGCTGTGCCTGATCGTCACCCTGACAGTGCTGTCGACCAAGGCGACCATGGCGATGGGTCTGCCGGTCTGATCCCGTTTCATCCTGGACCTGCCTTCAAGGTGCCGCGCGCCCCGCGCTGACCGGCATCGCGACAGGACGTCGATGAAATCACCTGTGGTCGTCGTTGCAATTACCCTGACTGCGGCCATCCTGGTCGCGGCGTCGCTGTTGATTTTCACCGGCATGCGCAAGAGCTCGGGCTCCTCGACGCTGAATGCGCCGGCGTTGCAGCAGCGCGTCAAGCATTCGCATTTGGTCTAAAATCATCTGAAAGCTTGGCGCGCCGTCGCAAGCCGCCCTTAAGCACTCCGCACGATTCCCCACCGCGCCGGCGCAACAATCGGTCAGAGTTGCGGCGTTCCCTCGTTCAGGGAGGAACGAGATGCGGTTCGGATGGCGTGCGATCTCCGGTCCGATGCTGACGGTAGCGATCACGCTGCTGGCGATCCTGCTCGATCGCTCCGTTCACATTCCCTCGCCTGCACCGCTCTTCGTCTGCATCGTTGCGCTGGCCGGCGCGCTGGCTGGCTTCGCCTCCGCCATGACCAGTGCGGCCCTCGCAGTCGGCGGTGCGGCGCTGTTCTTCGCCGGCCATCGCGCCGTGCCCCTCCATGCCAGCGCGGATCTGGTCGGCCTCCTCGCGGTGACGGCCTTCGGCACCGCAGGCATCACCGGCCTGATGCGCGAGCGGCTGCTCGCCGCCTTCGCCACCGAGCGCCAGAGCCACGCCACCGCCGCGCGACTGTCGGCCGCGCTCGACCAGGTCGATATCGGCATCGTGCTGCTCGACACGGAGACGCGGGCCGAATTCATCAACCGCGCCTTCCGCGATTATTTTGCGGTGCCGGACGACATCGCCGACGGCAAGCCGCCCTTCATCGCGCTGATGTATCACAGCCGCGACACCGGCGCGTTCGAACTGCCCGAGGACGAGCTTAGCACCTTCATCGCGCAGCGCATGGAGATGGTGCGGATCGGCGATGCGACTCCGATCAACATCAAATTGCGCAATGGCGAGGTGCTGCGCTTCGTCTGCGCTGCGCTGCCCGACGGCGGGCGCATGCTGAGCTACACGCCGGTCACCGACCTCGTGCGCCACACCGATGCGCCGGCGCGTGCCGACTACTACCGCTCGCTGCGCGATCCCCAGAACCGCAAGCTGATCCGGTATCTGCGCGTCGCGGAGTGACGCGACTGGCGATTGATCGACGCGCCCTTCATCACGTATGAAGGACGCTTCATCGATCGCGGAATTCTCACATGTCGCTCACCATTCGCTCCGTCACGAGGCAGGACTACGATCAGTGGCTGCCGCTATGGGACGGCTACAACGCTTTCTACGGCCGCTCGGGCCCGACCGCGCTTGCGCCCGAGATCACGAAGATGACGTGGCAGCGCTTCTTCGATGCCTATGAGCCGGTGCATGCGCTGGTCGCCGAGAGCGACGGCAAGCTGCTCGGGCTGACGCACTATCTGTTTCATCGCAGCACCACCGCGATCGAGCCGTCCTGCTATCTGCAGGACCTGTTCACGCTCGAGGCTGCGCGCGGCAACGGCGTCGCGTCGGCGTTGATCTATGGCGTGTATGAGCGGGCGAAGCTGGCGGGATCGCCGCGGGTCTACTGGCAGACGCACGAGACCAACGTCACGGCGCAGAGCCTGTACGACAAGGTCGCGGAGCGCTCCGGCTTTATCGTCTATCGCAAGCTGTTCTGATCCCCGCGCACAGCCTGTGGATAACTTGTCCTGTCACCGGCGCGTAACATAGCGGGACTAGGGTGCACCTGCGTCTGATCAGGCCCCCCGTCACCGATCAAGCGCCCCAAAGCGGTCCCCGTCAGTCGCCGCGTCTGACAGGGGCCGCATTTTTTTGTCCGCGCTGCCGGCATGGCAGCAGCGCGGCGGGCAGCTTGCTGCTGCGGCGCATGGTGGTCAGAATGCCCGCCGCTCATCTCCGACAGGATCTTTCATGGAAATTCGCAATCTCGGCGCCTCCGGCCTTCGCGTGTCCGCGGTCGGGCTCGGCTGCAACAATTTCGGCCAGCGCACCGACCTCGAGACCTCGCGCAAGGTCATCCATCGCGCGCTCGACCTCGGCATCACGCTGTTCGACACCGCCGACATCTATTCGAACATGGGCGGCTCGGAGACCGTGCTCGGCACCGTGCTGGGCGATCGCCGCAAGGACATCGTGCTGGCGACGAAATACGCCAAGCCCATGGCCGAGGACGGCACCAAGCAGGGCGCCTCGCGCCGCTACATCATGGAGGCCGTGGAAGCGAGCCTGAAACGGCTGAAGACCGATTACATCGATCTCTACCAGCAGCACGACTACGACCCGCTGACGCCGATCGAGGAGAGCCTGCGCGCGCTCGACGATCTCGTGCGGCAGGGCAAGGTCCGCTACATCGGCAATTCGAACTTCCCGGCCTGGCGCATCGCGGAAGCGGAGTACGTCGCACGCGCGATGAATGTCAGCCGCTTCGTCTCCTGCCAGGACGAATATTCCCTGCTCGTGCGCGACATCGAGAAGGACCTGCTGCCGACCGCGACGGAATACAAGCTCGGCCTGCTCCCGTTCTTCCCGCTCGCCAGCGGCCTCTTGACCGGCAAATACAAAAAGGGCGAGGCCGCGCCCGGCGACACCCGCTTCGGCAAAGTCCCGCGGCTGCGCGACCGCTACGTCACGCCGCGCAACGAGGACATCGTCGAGACGCTCCAGGCCTTTGCGAAAGCGCGCGGCCATAACATGCTCGAGCTCGCCTTCTCCTGGCTCGCAGCACGCCCGCAAGTCTCGAGCGTGATTGCGGGTGCGACCCGCGTCGAGCAGATCGAGGAGAACGTCAAGGCGATCGCCTGGAAACTCAGCACCGAGGAGATGGCGGAGATCGACAGGATCACGCTGGGCTGACTTTTGCGACGACTGACCTTTGCGGCGTGGCGCTACTTCGCGCCGCGCCCCACCGTCTGCATCACCTCAAAACCCTCGAACTGGGGATGGCCGAGATAAAGCGGCTTGTTGTCGCCAGCTTTGTGATGCGCGGCCCGGAAAGCCTCCGACTTGGTCCAGGCCTCGAACGATGCATGGTTCGCCCACACCGTGTGCGAGGCGTAGAGCGTGTGGTCCTCAAGCTCGGGGCCACGCAGCAGATGGAATTCGACGAAGCCCGGCACCTTGTCCAGATGCGTGTCGCGGGTGAGCCAGACCTGCTCGAAGGCGGATTCCGAGCCCTTGGCGACGCGGAAGCGGTTCATGGCGATGTACATGGGTGGTCTCCTGATGTTTCGCCGATCATGTCGTCATTTCGGGATGCGCCGCAAGGCGCGGGCCCGGAATGACGGCGTTTGAGGGTTAGGTAACCAGCCCCTTCATCGGCCTTGCGCTTGCGCTGTCCGGAAACACCGTTTCCGCCAGCGCACGATCCGACAGGCCGAACTGGTCCTGCAGCACGCCCTTGATCACCGCGCGCAAATCCGTGGTGGGCTTGAGGTCGCGGGCCTCGTAGAGGTTGGCGAGCTTGAGGCCCGGCCAATCCGAGATGACGCGGCCGCCTTTCACGGCGCCGCCGGCGAGCAGCGCGATGGTGCCGGTGCCGTGATCGGTGCCGTCGGTGCCGTTGATGCGCGCGGTGCGGCCGAACTCGGTGGCAACGACGACGACGGTGTCGCGCCAGCGCTCGCCGAGGCCGCTCTCGAATTCCGCGAGCGCACCGTCGAGACCGCCGAGCAGGAAGGCGAGACGCCCGACCGGTCCGCCCTCATTGGCATGCGTATCCCAACCGTCGAAGGCGAGCGCGGCGATGCGCGGACCGTCGTCGGCCGCCATCAGCTTGGCCGCGCCGCGCGCCACCTGGCGCATCTGCGCGACCTGATTGCCGCCCTTCGGCTTCATGTCGTCGCCGCTTGCGACCTTGTCGAGCTGAAGGCCTTGCGACAGCGCCGCGGCCAGCGCGGGATCGCGGTGGCGGTAGAGATCGACGAGCCGCATCGCGGTGTCGTCGTCGGCCTGCGGCAGCGCGACCGGCGCCCAGCCGACCGTCGGCGCATTGCCGCGCAGCACCAGCGGCGTGGTCGGACCGACCGCAAGCCCGCTCGACACGCGCTCGCCGCGCGGCAGCGCTTCGAGCGCGCGATTGAGCCAACCGGACTGCACGCGGCCCGGGCCGGCATAGCCGCTTTCGAGCACATCCTGCCCGTCGAAATGCGAACGGTCGCGATAGGGCGTCGCCACCGCATGGATCACCGCAGCACGCCTGTCGCGATACATGCGCGCGAACTCCGGCATCGCCGGATGCAGCGCGAAGAAGCCGTCGAGCATGATCGCGGGATGCGCGCCATCCGCCGTGAGCGCGATCGAGCCGTGCAGTCCGGCGTAATCGGGGTCGCCGAGTGGGGCGACGGTCGAGAGCCCGTCGAGCGCGCCGCGCAGGATCACGACGACCAATCGCGGATCGCGCCCGCCAGCCGCGCGCGCGAATTTCGGCAAGTAAGCCCACGCAGCGAAGGAGGCGCCGCCGAGCAAGAGGCCGCGGCGCGAGGTGAGGAGGCGGTTCTCGACGCAGTCGATCATCATCATCTCCTCTGCATTTCCGGCGACATCAGCAAGAGCGCCAGCGCCTGCTGGCGCGACTCCGCGCGCTCGACGGTGCGACGCGTCTCGATCGAGGCCGCATCCGCAGCTGCGAACTCCAAGAGGTCGAGCGGATCGATGTTGTTGCCCAGCCGCGCACCCATTTGCGCCGCGATGTCGAGCCTGAGCTTCATGCCTTCGGGCGCAGCCCAGGCGGCGCTGGTGTCGGGGAAACCGTTGGGCCCTGCCGGTGACCACAGCGGTTGTCCCAGCAGGTTGAGATTGTTCAGATACGCGCCGGGATCCTCCGGCACGCGCGCGAGCAGCCGGCCGCTTGCGACCAGAAAATCGTAAGGGCTGCGCATCTTGGTCAGCGGCGCCTTCCAGGCCTCGTCGGAATCGACCAGCGCCGTCGCAAGCGCCTTGAGATCGCCGTCGGTCCTGACGAAGACATCACGCAGCCGCGCCACGAGCGCCGGCGGCGGATCGTCGGCAACGAAGTGACGGACGAATTTGGTCGCGATGAAATTCGCGGTCGAGGGATGGCGTGCGATGTCGGCGAGCGCGGCTTCGCCCTGCGCAAGGCCGGTCGGCTCGTAGGTCTTGCCGAGCAGCATTTGCGGCCCGGGCTGATGCGCATTGGTGTTGAACACGAACGCGCCGGGTGTACCGAGCTGGCCCTGCCGTCCGGCAAAAGTCCAGCCGGTGATGATCCGCGCGAGCGAGGTGACGTCCTCCTGCGTGTACCCGCCGCCGACGCCGAGCGTGTGCAGCTCCATGATCTCGCGCGCGAGATTTTCGTTCAGCCCGCGCTTTCGGTTTTGCCCGGCGCGCGAGTCCGGACCGAGCGATTGCTGGTTGTCGAGGAAGAACAGCATGGCCGGATGCTGCTCGGCCGCTTTCAGCATGTCGGCGAAGCGCCCGAGCACGTGCGGCCTGACCGCCTCGCGCTCGAACGCGCCGGCCCAGATCCGCGCCAGCTCGCCCTTGCTCGCGGAAATGCAGAAATGGTTGGACCAGAACACGACCAGACGCTCGGTGAAGCCGCACTCGACCAGCGTCGCGCGCTGCAGGCGCGCCAGCGCCTCGGCGCGAAAGGTTTTCTGGATCACGTTGAGCGGCTGCGGCGCGGGCTTTGCGGCAGGCGGCGTCGCCATGTTCGGCTGCATGGTCTCGGGCTTGGCCGGCGTGTCGGCCGGCTTCGCGTCGGCCATCTGGCCGGCGATCTCGGTCGCGGCCGTATTCAGCGAGAGATTGCGGCGCAAAGCGGGCTTCTGATCGGCGGGCACCTGCGGCGGCGTCTCCGCGGGCGCAGCGGCCTTGGCAGATTCCTTGGCAGCCTCGCGCGCCTGCTTGACCTGGTCCTGATAGGCAAACACCGCCTGGCCGAGTTGCGGCGTCGATTGCAGGCCCGGCGCCTCCAGCAGCACGCCATTGGGACGGGCCAGTTCCGCTTTCACAAAGCCTCTGGGATCGGAGGCCGCGTTGATGAGATCGCCGGACGCCCCGCCGCGGGCGCCGAAGCCGAAACGGTTGAGCGCAACGAGAGCGGCTTGCGAATCGCGGGCCATCGATTTGTCCTTCGCGGATTGCCGACCGCTTTCCTGATCGTTGCGCGGCGCATAATATAGCGCAGCGACAGATGAACCCGACATGAAAATGACGGCGAAGCTTCGGCGTAAATCATGACAAATCCGAAAGACATGCCGTCAGCGCCGGCACTTCCGCGCCGCCTCGTTTGCTCCCGCTGCGGCACCGAATTCGGCTGCGACCTCTCGGGCAATTGCTGGTGCGCGGAGGAGACGGCCCGGCTGCCGATGCCGGTCAAGGGCGAGGATTGCCTGTGCCGGGAGTGTTTGCGCAAGGCGGCGGCGGAGGCGAGCGCTGCTCGTTAGGCGCAAGACGACGGCCACATCCTCAGTATCGTAGGGTGGGCAAAGCGAAGCGTGCCCACCATTTTCATTGCATGCGTGAGAGACGGTGGGCACGGCGCTTTGCGCCTTTGCCCACCCTACGAAGCCTACACCGCAAATCCCGGCGACTTCCGCGCCATGCCGTCGAACGCATCGAGCAGCTTCTCGCGCCATGCATAGACCGGATCGTCCACCTCCAGCAGCTTGAACGGGCTCACCACGCGCGCCCACTGGAAACCGCCGAACACGATGTAGTCGGCATAGTTCGGTGCCTGCCCGCCGAGAAACGGCTGCGTCTTGAACGTCTGGCGCATGATCTCCAGCGATTTGCGGAAGCTGACCACACCGGTGTCGCGGTTCGCCATCACCTCTTCCAGGCTCTTGCCGCCGAACCGCGCCTCGCGCGACTTTCGGAAATAGGCGGCGTCGACCTCGGCGAGGTTGTTCGGGATGTCGGCGATAACAAGCGGAAAGATGCCGCCGACGATGGCGATGTCGCCCCACGCATTGATCATGCGCGCCATGGCGCGGCCGCCCTCGCCGCCGAACAGCGACGGGCGATCCGGGAAATTGTCCTCGAGATAATTCGCGATGGTCCAGGAATCCACCACCGGCTTGTCGTGATGCAGCAGCACCGGGACCCGCTCCGAGCCGTGCGGCGCGATCGCGCTTTTCTCGGTGAAGCGCCAGGGCAGCGACTCCGCCGACAGGCCCTTATGCGCCAGCGCCATGCGCGTGCGCCAGCAATACGGGCTGAAGGGGCGTGCAGCGTCGGTGCCGACGAGCTCGAAGAGTTTGAATGACATGGTTGGTCCCGTGGCTGCGATTGGCGAACATGTGGTGCGGAAGGCAAGGATGCAGTTGCATAAAGTTCGTAACATCCTACCGGGCTGTCAATCAACGAGCACGCTCATGCCCGGCGAGACTGACAGCGCGGAGATGCCACGACTTGTTGAGCCGCCTCCGGATTGGACCTAAGCTCGGGCATTTCAGACATCAGGAGGCATTGCAATGGCCAGGACCATTCCACGGCGCGATTTCCTTCTGGGTTCGGCAGCGCTCGCCGGAGCTGCGGCCGCCAACGCATTCACCTGTGTCGAGATCGCGAGCGCGGCGCCGATCGCCGTTCCGACCGTCGACAAGCTTTCGATCCGCGTGCTGGTGGATTCGAGTTTCGACCTGTTCTTCCGCCCCAAGCAGATCAACGGCGTGTCCATCGCCCCGGCCGCGCGCGGCAGCGATTTCCGCAAATCGCTGCACAATGAATGGGGCCTGTCGCTCTGGCTGGAGTCTGAAGGCGGCGGCAACCAGCGCACGCTGATGCTGGACTACGGCTACACGCCCGAGGTGCTGCTCAACAACATGGCGCTGATCGGCGTCGATGCGGCCAAGCTCAACGCTCTGATCGTCAGCCACGGCCATTACGATCATTTCGGCGGCCTGAACGGCTTCCTCGACAAGTTTCGGGACAAGCTGCCCGCCGACCTCAAGCTCTATGCAGGCGGCGAGGACAATTTCTGCCATCGCGTCAATCCGACGCCGACGCAGGGGCAGTTCGCCGATTTCGGCACCCTCGACCGCCGGCAGCTTGCGGCGCAGAAAGTGACGACCGTGCTGTGCGAAACGCCGACCGTGATTGCGGACCATGCTTTCACCACCGGCAAGATCACCCGCCGCAGCGGCGAACGCGTGCTGCCGAACACCCTCGTCGAGTTCGGAATCAGGGACGGGCTGGGCTGCAATGTCGGCCACTATTTGCCCGCCGAGATGGAGGGCAAGATCGTGCCGGACGAGCACATCCACGAGCACGCCACCTGCTTCAACGTGCGGGATCTCGGTCTCGTCGTGATCTCGTCCTGCGGCCATGTCGGCATCGTCAATTCGGTGAAGCAGGCGCAGGAGGTGTCGGGCATCCAGAAGGTGCACGCCATCGTCGGCGGCTTCCATCTCGGCCCGGCGCCGAAGGACTACCTCACGCAGGTCGTGAGCGAGATCAAGGCGCTCAATCCTGACGTCGTGGTGCCCATGCATTGCAGCGGGCTCAACTTCGCACAGGAGGCCAATGCCCAGATGGAGGGCAAGGTGGTGGTGACGACGACGGGCAGCCGCCTCACCTTCGGGCTGTGATGCGAGGCGCCGGCGCCTGGCTGTGCGTGATGCTGGCGCTCGCCTGCGCGGGAGCGGCGCAGGCACGCTCGGCCGCCGAGACGATGGACATCCTGATGTGGAATCGGGAGCCGGTCGGCGGACCGTTCGAGCTGATCGACCAGACCGGTAAGCCGCGCAGCGACCGCGATTTCCGCGGACGGCTGATGCTGGTCTATTTCGGCTTCACCTATTGCCCCGACGTCTGTCCGACCGATTTGATGGCGATCGGACAGGCGCTCGAGCAGCTCGGGCCGGATGCCGACGCGGTACAGCCCGTCTTCATCACGCTGGATCCCGAACGCGACACGGCCGAGCATCTCGCCGAATATGTGCCGCTGTTTCATCCGCGGCTGCTCGGGCTGACCGGCAGCCTCGCCGCGATCGGGACCGCGGCAGAGGCCTACAAGGTGGTCTATTTTGCCAAGATCCCGATCGGCCAGGAGGGCGGCGACTACACGGTCGACCACACCTCCTTCATCTACCTCATGGACCGCGACGGAAAATATCTCGGCTTCTTTCCGCCGGGCACCTCGGCCGAGCGCATGGTCGAGATCATCCGGCCGCGGCTTGCGCCGCCTTCGCGGTAGCGCTGGCTGGATGCGACGTGCTCACCGCCCGTTGGTGCGCAGCAGCCTCTCGCCGCCTTCGGTCACCGCGATGACGAGCCCCACACCGGGCAACGTCTCGCGCGCGACATAGCCGCGGTCGGCGGCGTCCTCCCAGATGGTGAGGCGCGGGCACGAGGTCTTCCAGGTCGAAATCACCTCGGCATAGGCGCGCGGCTCGCGCGCGACCCATTCGACGAAATCCAGCACCAGCGGATCGGCGGTCTCGCTCATGGCAAACCTCCCTTGTCGAAAGCGGCCAGCACAGGGGTCCGAACCAGCAGCCAGCCGCCATAGGCGATATAATAGCAGGCGATGGTGGTGATCAGCTTGTTGGACCAGGCGATGAACTGCTGGTCGGTCATGGCTTCGAGGATGCGCCGCGCCAGCGTGGTGCCGAGCATCGAGGCTGCGATCGCGACGCCGGCGAGCACGGGATCGAGGCTCGCGGCCTGGTCGATCACGCCGCCGAAATAGATCAGCTTGGTGAAATGGCTGACCAGCTGGCACATCGCCTTGGTCGCCACCTTCTCGCGCCGGCCGAAATCGCCACCGAGGAAGAAGGTGTCGAGCAGCGGGCCGGAGACACCAGTCATCAGCATCAGGCCCATGCAGATCGTGCCATAGACCGTGCCCTGCCAGAGCCTATCAGGGTCCGGCTTGACGTTCGCCGGCAGCAGCCGTGCCATGAACGGTGTGACGCCGAGCAGCAGCAGCGCCGTCGGCTTGTCCGGCACGTAGCGGGTGAGCGACCAGGCCGCAAGCGCAATGGCCGCGCCCACCATGTAGTTCGCGACCGGCCGCCAGCGGATATGCGCCCGCCACAAAAACGCGCGCCAGCCGTTTGAGGCCATCTGCGTGATCGCATGCAGCACCATCGCAGTCGGCAGCGGCATCAGGGCCAGCAGCACGCCGATCAGGATCAGCCCGCCCGCCATGCCGAACAGCCCCGACAGGAACGCGGTGGCGACCATCAGCAATCCAAGGGCAGCGATCATGATGGGCGTCACGGGGGTCTCCGATGGTGGCAAGTATGGGACGCAAGCTGTTCGCACTCCCTCGCCCCGCTTGCGGGGAGAGGCGAAGGCGCCTCGCGGTAAATCAACCTGGAATTACTCTCATTCTTGTGCCTCGCTTGCCCCTTCTCCGCAAACTGAGTTATCTTGCCCTGGCATCAGCTTTCCTGAGGGTCGGGCATTTGCGGCGGCTGCTGTTTCTCAACGGCATCAAGGCATTCGAGGCGGCGGCGCGGACCGGCAGCTTTGCTGCGGCCGGGCTCGAGCTGAGCGTGTCGGCGGCCGCCGTCAGCCGCATGGTGCATCTCCTGGAAGAACGGCTCGGCGTCGCGCTGTTCGAGCGCAAGGCCAATCGCCTGGTGCTGACGCAGGCCGGCCGCGCCTATCAGAGCGGGCTGACCCCGATCTTCGATGCGCTGGCGAGCCTCACCGCGCAGGTGACGGCGCCTTCCAGCGTGCGCGTGCTGACCATCGGCGTCGGCCACACCTTTGCGATGCGCTGGCTGATCCCGCGGCTGTCGGAGTTTCGCAGCGAGGAGCCCGACATCGAGGTGCGCTTCACCACCGGCGGCGCGCTGGTGCCGTTCGGCGAGGACTGGAATTGCGGCATCAAGCTCGGCACCGGCGATTGGCCCGGCCTCGTCGCCGAGCCCCTGTTCGCCGGTGACCTCACGCCGGTTTGCGTGCCGCGCCTCGCCGCCTCATTGAAGCGCCCGGCCGATTTGAAGGGACCGAGCCTGATCCGCGTCGCGCACTCGCCCGAGGACTGGCCGATCTGGCTGAAGGCCGCCGGCCTTGCGCGCATCAACGCGCGCGGGCCGGAGTTCCAGTTCTACGGCCAGGCGCTGCAGGCTGCGGCCGACGGGCTCGGCATCGCCATGGGCATCCGGCCCTATATCGACGACGATCTCGCCGCCGGCCGGCTGGTTGCGCCGTTCGACCTCTCCGTCCCGAAGGGCATGCGCTGGTACCTGCTCTATCGCAGCTTCCAGACCGAGCAGCGCGACTTCGCCGCGTTCCGCCGCTGGATCATGCGCGCGGCATCGGAGCCCGCGGCCCGCCCCGTGCGGCGCGCCGGCCGCAGTCCCGCGCGGAACTGAGGCCGCTCAGGCAAAAAAGCCGGGCATCTTGTGAACGGCTTCACATCCACAAATCCGCAAACGTGGTCCCCTGACCCTCCAACTAGACACTTACGAACCACTCTTGGGGACTAGCAATGACGACCCTCTACGACGGCTTTGACATCGAATCCTTCGAAGCTGGCAAGGGGCTGTGGCACGCCCGCATCCGGCGCGCCGATTTCAGCCCGGTTGCCATCGACGGCGTGCTGTTTCCGGCCATGGAAGTCGGCTTCGCCTGGCCCGATCCCGACGCCGCGATCGCCGACGCCAAGCACCACATCGATCGCTTCCGCCGGCGTGCCGACCGCGACGACGAATAGGCCTTTCAGCACAGCGCGGCGCGCAACGAGGAACCGGTGATGTCGTATATCGAGATCGAAGAGACCCAGCCGCTGGCCCGATCCTACGCCCGATCGGTGCTGTCGAAATGCCCGGACTGCGGTGGCGATCTCACGGTTCTGCGCGTGATCGGCGGCCGCGCCGGATGCGAATACTGGACCATGCGCTGCACCGATTGCGGCGGCATCCATCTCGACGTCCTGAAGCCGCGCGGTGCGACTGAGGACGACGACGGACCGCTGCCGGCGGCGTGACGTCCGCCGAAGAGCGCGACTGTCAGGCCTCGTGCGGAGCGGCTGTGGTGTCCTGACATTCCGTCCGGCAAGGGGCCGGTAGGTCTGCAACCGCCAACAAGTCGCACGACCTCTGATTGCAATCGGCCACACGCTGTGGCAGTTTGGTCGAGGGGAGCGCCGGGCTGATGACGACGGTCGGCAAATTTCTGGCATTCTGCTTGATCGCCTGGTTCGGCGCGATGCTGCTGCTCGTGCTCATCCGCGTGCTGCTCGACAGGGGCGCATCGCGCGGCCTGCTCGTCAGCGACGGGCACAGAGATAGATCCAAAAGGCAGCCCAGGGACGAACGCGTCAATCCCGAACGGGTGATGGCAGCCGCCATCGTCCCGGCCGTCCTCGCCGCCTACACGATCCACGCGCTCAACACCGGGATCGTCACGACGGAGACGGGGGCAATGTCGATGCCCGATCTGCCGGAGAATCTTCTGACGCTCCTGACCGGCGGCAACGGGCTCTATCTGGCCGGCAAGATCGCGCGAAGGAGTTAGCGAAGCTACATTTTTTCAAACGGGATATTTTCATGACTGCACAATGGATTTCATGGTGGGGCTTCGTCGTCATTTCGATCATTCTGCTCGGATTTGCCGCGCTTGTTCTCTGGAAACTGTACCGAGACTCCGACGCGCTGACCGGACTGCTGTCCGAGCCGCAGGCGCCCAACGACCCATCGCCGCCGAAAGCCAGCCTCTCCCGCTTCCAGTTCCTGATCTTCACGTTCGTTATCGCGGGGCTCTATCTTCTGCTGTGCATCGAGGCCGGAACGCTGATCGAGATTCCCGGCAACGTGCTGGCGCTGCTCGGCATCAGCGGCGGCACCTATGTCGTGTCGAAAACCGTGAGCTCGTCGGAGCGCCGGGAAGAGCAGGCGACGGCCGCCGCCGCAGGCAAACCGTCCAGGACAGGCCGCAAGACCCCGCCGCCGGGCCCGAATGCTTGAGCCCGGAGGCCCACCATGTCCAAACTCTCGCGTCTGTGCGGTCTCATCTGCCTGGGACTGAGCCTGTGCCAGCCGGCCCGGGCCGACGTCTGCGAACCATCCCCCGCCGAGCCCGTGAACGATCCGGACAGCTGCCGCGCGCTCTGGGAAAAGATCGGCCTGCCGACCGGCGGTGACGATCTCGACGCCACCCCCGTCTGTCACACGCGCTACGTTCTCCTGCACAACAACGAGGCCAAGACGCCGTTCTGGGTGATCGAGCCGCTGAACAAGAAGCAGGTCAGCGGCAAGTTCAAGCGACCGGAGAGCAAGAAGTTCAAATCGGAGGGCGGCGTCTGCGACGAGGCGCAGGCCAAGGACGGAGACTACACCGGTAGCAAGCTCGACCGCGGCCACCAGGCCGCTTCCGCCGACTTCAGCTCCAACGGCGAATGGATGGACGAGAGCTTCGTTCTGTCCAATGCCGTGCCGCAGCAGGGCCTTGGATTCAACCGCGGCATCTGGAAGGAATTCGAGCTGCTGGTCCGCAACCTCACGAAGGATCGCGGCGAGCTCTACGTCATCACCGGGCCGATCTATGCCGACGACGAAGACAGCCTTCCCGAGGTCAACAAGAAGAACAATGCATGCAAGATCGAGATCAAGTTCGAAGCGCCGAAGCGGCCTGCGATCTGCGGTGCGAAGAAGAAGTGCGACGCCGGCGTCGCGGTTCCCATTGCGCTGTTCAAGATCCTCTATGACCCCGTCAACAAGCGCGCCAACGCCTATGTCATGCCGAACATCGACCACCGGAAGTTCGAGGACAAGGATGCACTCGAATATCTCAAGGGCTTTCGAACCACGGTGAAGGTGGTCGAGCGTCTCACCGGATTCCAGTTCCTGCCGGACATCCCGGGACGAAAGGCTCAGGTCGAGGAATGTGTCGCGACCATGCTCCATTGAGATCGCTCGCTCCGCCTTGCTGACATCTGTTGCCAGGCGGAGCGTGCCCCCTTTCCTGCAGGGCGGACTCGTCCCATATTCGCCTCATGGCGAAGAAACCCGCATCCTCCGAAAAATCCGGCAAATCCCCCAAATCCAAAGCACATCGGCCCGACGTGCAGCCGATCGGGCCGGCGCTGGCCGAATTGCTCAATCCCGCGATCAACCGCGGCGATGCCGGGCTTGGCTCTGGCACCGGCCTGCAGCCGCCACCGGACAATTCGCGCGACCGACGCGCCGGAGGCGAGGCCGCCGCACATCGCGCGCGCGCTTCGACGCCGAAGGAGTTTCCGCAGGACCGCCCGATGCCGCTGCGGCCCAATCCGCAGCCGCCGGGGGCGCGCGCATCGACCGAGGGTTTTGAGGAGGCGCCGCAGGCCAATTACGGCACTGCCGCCACGATCCCGACGCTCGATCCGGAACTGGCCCGTCAGCTCGGTCTGCCCACCGAAGAGGACGATGCGGAAGCGCTGGCGCGTCCGCCGCGCAACAAGATGGAGGCGCTCGGCGTCAAGGCGACCGCAGAGGCGCTGGAGTCACTGATCCGCGAGGGCCGGCCGGAGTTCCGCAAGGACGACGGCTCCATGAAGGTGTGGACGCCGCACCGGCCGCCGCGCCCGGAGAAGTCCGAAGGCGGCGTGCGCTTCGAGATCAAGTCGTCCTACGAGCCGCGCGGCGACCAGCCGACCGCGATCGCGGAGCTGGTCGAAGGCATCGAGCGCAACGACCGCAGCCAGGTGCTGCTCGGCGTCACCGGCTCGGGCAAGACCTACACCATGGCCAAGGTGATCGAGGCGACGCAGCGCCCGGCCCTGATCCTGGCGCCGAACAAGACGCTGGCCGCCCAGCTCTATGGCGAGTTCAAGAATTTCTTTCCGGATAACGCGGTCGAATATTTCGTCTCGTATTACGACTACTACCAGCCGGAAGCCTACGTTCCGCGCACCGACACCTACATCGAGAAGGACTCGTCGATCAACGAGCAGATCGACCGCATGCGCCATTCGGCAACCCGCGCCCTGCTCGAACGTGACGACGTCATCATCGTGGCGTCGGTGTCCTGCATCTACGGTATCGGCTCGGTCGAGACCTACACCGCGATGACCTTCGCGCTGAAGAAGGGCGAGCGCATCGACCAGCGTCAACTCATCGCCGATCTCGTCGCGCTCCAGTACAAGCGCACCCAGGCCGATTTTACCCGCGGCACCTTTCGTGTCAGGGGCGACGTCATCGACATCTTCCCGGCGCACTATGAAGACCGCGCCTGGCGCGTGAACCTGTTCGGCGACACCATCGAGGCCATCGAGGAGTTCGATCCGCTCACCGGCCACAAGCAGGACGAGCTCGAATTCATCAAGATGTACGCCAACTCGCACTATGTGACGCCGCGCCCGACGCTGGTGCAGGCGATCAAGTCGATCAAGTTCGAGCTGAAGCAGCGGCTCGACCAGCTGCACGATCAGGGCCGCCTGCTGGAAGCGCAGCGGCTGGAGCAGCGCACCACCTTCGACCTCGAGATGATGGAGGCCACGGGGAGCTGCGCCGGCATCGAGAACTATTCGCGCTATCTCACCGGCCGCCGCCCGGGCGAGCCGCCGCCGACGCTGTTCGAATACGTCCCCGACAACGCGCTGATCTTCGCCGACGAGAGCCACGTCACCATCCCGCAGATCGGCGCCATGTTCCGCGGCGACTTCCGCCGCAAGGCGACGCTGGCCGAATACGGCTTCCGCCTGCCGTCCTGCATGGACAACCGTCCCTTGCGCTTCGAGGAATGGGACATGATGCGGCCGCAGACGGTCGCGGTGTCGGCGACGCCGAGCGGCTGGGAGCTCAACGAGAGCGGCGGCGTGTTCGTCGAGCAGGTCATTCGCCCGACCGGACTGATCGATCCGCCCGTCGACATCCGCCCTGCCCGCACGCAGGTGGACGATCTCGTCGGCGAGGTCCGCGCCACCGCGCAGGCCGGCTATCGCTCGCTGATCACGGTGCTGACCAAGCGGATGGCCGAGGACCTCACCGAGTACCTGCACGAGCAGGGCATCCGCGTCCGCTACATGCACAGCGACATCGACACCATCGAGCGCATCGAGATTATCCGCGATCTTCGCTTGGGTGCGTTCGACGCGCTGGTCGGCATCAACCTCCTGCGCGAGGGCCTCGACATTCCCGAATGCGCGCTGGTCGCGATCCTCGATGCCGACAAGGAAGGCTTCCTGCGCAGCGAGACCTCGCTGATCCAGACCATCGGCCGCGCCGCGCGCAACGTCGACGGCAAGGTGATCCTCTACGCCGACCAGATGACGGGCTCGATGGAGCGCGCCATCGCCGAAACCAACCGGCGTCGCGAAAAACAGGTTGAATACAACACCGCCAACGGCATCACGCCGGAGAGCGTGAAGAAGCAGATCGGCGACATCCTCAACTCCGTCTACGAGCGCGACCACGTGCTGGTCGAGGTCGGCGGCCACGACATGACCGACGACGTCATCTCGATCGGCCACAACTTTGAAGCCGTGCTCGCCGATCTCGAAACGAGGATGCGCGAGGCCGCCGCCGATCTGAACTTCGAGGAAGCCGCCCGCCTGCGCGACGAAGTCAAGCGCCTGCGTGCCACCGAGCTCGCGGTGGTGGACGATCCCACCGCGAAACAGCGCGCCGTCGCCGGCAAGGCCGGCGCCTATGCCGGCACGAAGAAGTACGGCGACGCCGCGAATTTGCCAGTCAGCGCGATGAAGAAGAAGACCGTGAGCTCCGCGCTGAAGGCCAGCGGCGGCGGCAGCGGCTCGAAGGTGCACAAGCCGCATCTCGACGAGATGCACGGCCCGGAGTCCCTGCCCTACCGCGCCAACCAGACGCTGCCGTCAAAGCCGTTCGGCAGCACCAGCCGGATCATCCAGCCGACGGACTCGCGGCAGTCGGGTCCGGAGTTCGGGCCTGCGCCGAAGTCGACGGGCGGGGCGCCGGGGCGACGGGGTGGGTGGAAGAAGAGGTAGACGGCGCACCGCGCTCGTCGTGACCATGAATTCCAGGCTCGCCGCTGCGCGGCGCCCCGGAATGACGGCGGAGAGACTTCCCGCTTTCACCCCACGCTCGCCGTCACCACGGCCATCACCGACAGCAGCAGCACGATGGTCATGAGCTGGAGCGAGGCGACCGGCTGGGTGCGCCATGCCGTGATCTTGTCGGAGAGCGACAGATGGGCCTCGAAGAATTTTGGTTCGTAGACGGTCTTGAAGAGCGCGGGGAAGCTCGGGCCGAGGGTCACAGCCAGCATCGCGTGGGCGAGCGAGGCGACGGCGACGAAGATGGCGACGCCGGGGTCGCCGACGAGGTCGTGATTGCCGACGAGCTTGAGCAGGAAGGCAGCGGTCGCGAAGGTCGGGAAGCTCTGCAGCGTCGCGGTCAGCGCGAGGCCTTCGAGCGCGTTATGCAGGCGGGACTTTCTCGCGGCGGCGATGGCGGCCATGGCACGTCTCCCTGATGACATGGGGATCACGATAGCCGCGTTGCCGGAGGCGTGATGTGAGATGGGTCACGCCCTGCCGGGCCCCTCTGCGGCCGCGGACAAATGAATGGCGTCAGAGCTGGCGGAAGAAGACGAGGTAGATCGCCAAGCCGACCGTCGAGAACGACAGCAGAACGCCAAGCCAATTGTATTTGACGCCCCGCGAGTGGAACGCGTTTCGCATGAAGCGAACGAGGAAACACAGGAACAGAATTGCGAGGACGAGGCCCCACAAGAACTTCCCGACGTCCATCGTCCCCTCGCTCGACTCAACCCCAGCGTTTGCAGCTGGAACTTACCATCGGGGCATGCCGGACAGAAGACGGTGAGGCGCGGGGTTTTCTGCCTCTACAGCTTCCCCTGCCCGTTCACCTGGCCCTGCTGTTGCCGCTGCCTCTCCTGTTCCTTGGCGTGATGCCGGCCATAGAGGCAGCCGGCCGCGGCACCGAGCATGCCGTGATGGCCGGCATAGTGGCCGGCGACGCCGCCGACGACGGCACCCTTGATGCAGCCCTTGGCGTTGGCGGTGGAGCTGGCGCCGAGCATGAGGAGCGCGGCAGCCACAGTAAGAAGCGGGACTTTCATGGATCGATGTCTCCGGATGCGATGTCCTGACATCAACGGGTGTGAACGGATCCAGGTTCCCTTGCGTGAAACCCTGCAGGACGCGCCGGCCGATATGCACGCGGCGTCATCGCAGGGCGCGAAGGCCGCTCGTTTCTTGCAGGCAAACAGGCACGCAACCCGCAATTGCCCCCCATGAACCGGGCATTGCGCCCGCACGTCATAGTCTGCGATCACCCCTGTGTTCTTGCGGATTGAAGCACGCGCGGGCTGCGCGATAGCGTTCGCGGGTCATGGGCCAGATCATGGGCAATGAGGGCGGCGCGGCATGACGGTTGAATCGTTGAACAGGCAGCGCGTCGTGCATCTGCTCGATGCCTTCGCACGCGGCGACATCGAGGCCGCGCTCGCGTGCTGCACCGACGACGTCGACTTCCTCACCCACGCGCCGATCGACGTGCTGCCGCACATGGTGCCACGGCACGGCAAGCAGGAGCTGCGCGATCTCTGGCAGACGGTCTGGTCGCGCTATTCGGAAGTTCGCTACAAGGTGCCGCATATCCTCGCCGACGGCGACGAGGTCGCGACCTACATCCAGACCTATTTCAGGAAGCGCAGCAACGGCCGCATCGTGCAGTTCGACATGGCGGTGTTCTACACCTTCCGCGGCGGGCTGGTGGCGGAGATCCGCGAGATCATCGATTCCTACGATCTGGTGCAGCAGGTGCTGGAGCGCGAGATCGGGCCGTTGATCACGGGGGCGGGGGTGGATTGATTCTTCTCCCTCTGCCCGTTCTTACAGGGAGAGGTGAAGAGGTCCCGTTTGAACCTCCCTCCCCCTCGCCGAGACCCATCCCGGGGCGTTGTGCACGCCGGCTGGGTGATGGGCCGATGAAAGTCGTCTTGCTTGCTGTTTTGGGGCTGTTCCTGGGGACGCTGGGCGGGGCGGCGCTCGGCATCGGGGCCGGGCTAGCTTTCGTCGAAATCGCGCAAACCTCGAATTTCGAAGGGCAAAACGGCATGCTGGTGTTCTTCACCTTCATGCCTTTGGGCGCTGCGATCGGCGGAATCGGCGGCGCGGTGCTGTTCGGCCTGCTGGCGTCGCGGGACGATGCGATCGCCATCGAGCGGGAACCCGCGGTCCACGGGGATCGGTAGACGACCCCGGGGACCGGTAGATTACGGGGCTTTGTTGTAAATCTCACAAAGCGCCGTCAATTGTGCATTGCGAAATTGTGAATTGCGTTTTGGCCGAAATCGGCTATTTCATTCGCATACAAATGAGTTGAGCGCCCCGGGGCACCTTTACGGTGCAGGGGGTTGTTTTCCGTTTTTTCTGCAAGCCAGCGTCAGGACTGCCCAAATGACAGAGCACAGCCTCTGGCGTTTCTCGCGCGCATTGCACCGTGCGATCAACGACCGGCATTTCGAGGATATCGAGGCCCTGATCGACGAGGACGTCGAGTGGGCGCTTTATGGCCCGATCGACATGTTTCCATTCCTCGGCGCGCGCCAGGGCAAGGACGCCGTGCTGGACGTCATCCGCCAGCTCGCCGACAATTTCCAGGTCCGCCGCTTCGACCGCGAGAGCATCATGCTGGGCGTAGACTCCGCCGCCTCGATGCTGCGCTATTCGCTGACGGCGCTCGATTCCAACAAGCCGATTTCCCTTCGCGTCGCGCAGTTCGCCCAGTTCAGGGCGGGCAAGCTCATCAGCATGCGGGTGCTGATCGACACCTTCGACCTGGTCGAGCAGGCACTCGGCCGCGCCATTCATCTTCCGAAGATGACCAGCGTCGGCTGAGGGGGACGCCAACGGGCCCCGCTTTCCGGGACCGGTGACAAGGCGACCGCGACGTCCTGGCCTCCAGCCCCGCCGGATGCCGTCGCAGGCAAGCCGTCATCGGGCGCGCGCCCTTCGCGCGGCCCGTTGGCTCGCGTCTCCAGGCGTCCAAAGGCGAGTCGCCACAATTTCGCAACGATAGGTGAGCATCCTGGCTGCGGAATGGCGCATTGCGGATGGCCGCACTATATTGGCGGCAGCATGCGCTGGGGTTCGCGGGCAGGACGATGGAATTCTCGACAGGTTTTGGCTGGGCCAGGCTGCCGGTGCTGGCGGCCGCATTCATCTTGGGATCGGTGCTGACGGTCTCGGCGCAGATCATTCCGCCCTTCTCCCCACCCGCGGCCGCAGTGCCCGACGACGAAGAGGCCGAGACAGCGGAGGCCCCCAGCGTCAACGATCCCGACATCATGAAGGACATCGACGTCGACAAGCTCGACTGGAGCCAGCTCGCCATCGACGCCGGCACGCTCAACGACATCATCGCCGCCAAGAAGCGCGCGCAGGCCGCGGCCAATAGCGGACTGAACTGGTCGTCGAACGCCAATGCCAACGGCTCCTCGGCGGTGACGGTGAAGCAGTCGGTGTTCGAATTCTGGGACACGCGGATCGGCGCCGACATGACGGTGGCGAGCGAGCCCAGGACCATGTCCGAGCTGCTGGCCCAGAAGGCCGCCAATGGCGGCAGCCTGCCGCAATCCTCCGGCAGCGCCTGGGCGACCGCGACCGCGCCGGGCGCGGGGGTGATCTGGGACAAGACCGCGGTGGAGGCCCGCGTCGATCCCGGCTCCGAGCAGAGCAAGATCGGCGCGTCGCTGACCAAGTCGATGCCGCTGTCGGGCGACACACAGCTGACTCTGCAGAACGGCTACAGCGTCAACCAGCAGGGCACCACCGCCGTCCCCGGCATCGGCGGCCACATCACGCGCAATTACGAGACCGACCAGTCCGCCAAGGTCACCATCACCGACACCGGCACCAGCATCAGCGCCGGCCAGACGCTGTCGACCACCGACGACAAATGGCTGCGCAAGCTCGGCGCCGAGCAAAAACTGTTCGACAACGTCACCGTGTCCGGCTCGGTCGGCGAGACCTCGCAAGGCGCAATCAACAAGAGCGTGACGGCGGGATTCAAGAAGAGCTGGTAGACTAGGCCTCCACCCTTTCTCCTCATCCTGAGGGCGCTCCGAAGGAGCGCGTCTCGAAGGATCGAGGCCCGCGCTGCTACAGCGAGGGCCTTTCATGGTTCGAGACGCGCGCGAAGGGCGCGCTCCTCACCATGAGGGCATAGAGGTTCCGTCGCTGGACCAGCCTTCACACTCCCCTAACCATACGCCACGTCAAAACCCCCGAATGGTCCCCCCTTGCCGCATCTCGGCCCCTTTGCTGTCAAAATCGGACGCCCTGATGCGAGCTGCCTTACAGACATCGTCGTGCGGGGGACACTCGCGCTGCGCTCAACGCGAACAGGGGAACAACGATGAACGCCATCCGTCCGGAAAAGATCGAAGCCACCGAGACCGAGACGGTCGACAACAATCTCGCCGCGGTCTCCGAGGTCGAGGCCGGCATTCGCGATTTCGTCCGCAACGACATCGCCTATCTGCGCCGTCCGGCGTCGACCACCGACGCGGCGCCGCTCGATCCGAGCGCAGAGGCCACCGTCACCAACGTCAACTCGCTGATCCAGCGCGTCGCCGGCACCTCGCTCGCCGAGATCGAGAATTTGATCTCCGAGCTCGAGAGCCTGCGTGACCTGCTTCATGCCGAAGGCCAGCGCGTCCAGCGCGAGATCTCCGGCTACGCCCAGCTCAGCCAGGCCGCGATGAAGTCGACCCGCATGATCGCCGACAACGTCGCGCAGTGGAAGCGCGCCGCCGACGGCCTGCGCAACAGCTGATCGCTGCCACGACGCATCATTGGCCGCCGCGTTCCCGGAAGGGAGCGCGGCGGTTTTGATTTGTGGGGTGTGACGGGTGCACACTCTCCTCAACGAAGGTGTCATCACCCGCGAAAGCGGGTGATCCAGTATTCCAGAGACCGCAGTGATTGAGCCGAGAGGCCGCGGCGTACTGGATGCCCCGCCTTCGCGGGGCATGACAGCGGAGAATGTGGCGCGGCCAGCGCCCGCCTTTGAACCCTCCGCCCATCCCCGGCGACCAATGCCAAGCGCCCGTGCCGCCACGGCCGGGCTCAGGGGACATTCCAGATGGAAAGCATTCGGCCCGACACCACGGACCCCATACCGCTACGGCCCGCGCCGAACCAGTTCGGCACGATCATGCTGCGCTTTGTCGGATTGCTGGCGGTTGCGATCGCGGTGCTGGCGTTCGTCTATAGTCGCTGAGGCGGGGCTGACCGCCCCGGGACGTTAGCAGACCGTTACCGGTCCGCTTCCACGGTCGAGGCTTCCAGGGTGTAGCCACCGTCGGCATAGCCCTTCACCACCATGCCGGCGACAAGCATCACGGCCAGCGTCGCGGTCGCAAAGATAAATCCAACAAACTTGAGTGCGCCGCGGTCAGCCATGGTCCTCGTCCCCTGTCCTTTGTCTATTCGTTCAAATAGACAGCGACAGGTTCATAATTGGTTAGCAACTTGATGGTTCCGACAATTGCTTCGCGGTAACCATGTTGCGCAGGCTTATGGCAGCCGGTCCGAAACGCGTCCATAGCGCGCGGGCAACACTCGCGCACTCATTTGCCCCGTTCATCTTGGAACTGATCTAAGCCGTCTTTCGCAGCGGCACGAAGGCGCTGGCGGTGATGGAGTAGACCTCCTCGCCGCGCTGGTTGGTGCCGGTGGTGCAGGCCGTCAAAATGCCCCAGCCAGGACGCGAGGCGGAGGTGCGCTTGTCGATGACGACATTGACGTAACTAACCGTGTCGCCGGCGAGCACCGGCCTGATCCAGCGCAGGTCGCGAAAGCCCGGCGACGGGCCCCACACCGCGACCTCCTCGCCGCGCGAGGTGGCCTCGCGCGCCAGGCGTTGGCCATCGGCGACAAGCAGGCTCATGCAGGCCGAGCCGACATGCCAGCCCGAGGCGGCGAGCCCGCCGAACAGCGAGTTCTTGCCTTCCTCCTCGTCGAGGTGAAAGCGCTGCGGGTCGAACTTCGCGGCGAACGTCTTGATGGACTCCGCCGTGAACGTGTAGGCGCCGATCTCGCGGCGCTGTCCGATCGCGATGTCTTCGAAGAACCGCATCAGACCGCTCCCTCGCGCCGCTTGATCAGGATCGGTGAGGTCATCTCGGCGAGCGCCTGACCCGCAGCGTTGCGCGCGGTGCATTTGAACTTGACGATGCCGAGCCCGGGGCGGCTCTTCGAAACCCGCGACTCCAGCACGTCGACGTCGAGCGTGAGATCGTCACCCGGCCTGAGCGGCGAGAGCCAGCGCACCTCGTCGACGCCCGGCGAGCCGAGCGAAGCCGCGCGGGTGATGAAACCGTCGGCCATCATCCGCATCATCAGCGAGCAGAGGTGCCAGCCCGAGCCGGACAGGCCGCGCAGCATGCTCTTCGCAGCGGCATCCTCGTCGAGGTGCATCGGCTGCGGATCGAACTCGGCGGCGAAGGCCAGGATCTCGTCGCGGGTGACATGGCGCGGGCCGAACGTGCCGAACCGGCCGGGCGGGAAATCTTCGAAGGTCAGGGTCATCTTGGGATTGCTAGCGGAAATGACAGATTGTGGCCGCACTTTGCGGCAATCTCAACCCGCCGGCCCGCATGGCTCGTGCTACATACAGGGGATCGGCCCTGATTTGAGTCGGATCAATCCGACGGCCGAAGCCCGATTTGGAGTCCCGATCTGCCCTGGGGAGAGCAATGTTTTCATTCAGCGACCTGTTCCAATGGGACCGCTTCATCACGCCGACGATCATCAAGACCTTCTACTGGCTGGTGATCGCGCTGATCTGCCTGTTCGGCCTCTCGGGCATCTTCTCAGGGCTGGCTGCGATGGCGATCAGCCCGTTCGGCGGCTTCCTGGTGCTGCTGTCGTCGATCGCGAGCGTCGTGGTCGGGATCGTGTTCTCGCGCATCGTCGCGGAGCTGATCCTGATCGTCTTCCGCATCAACGAGCATCTCGGCGCAATCAGGGACCAGGGCAGCGGGATGCGGTGAGGACGGAGCAGGTGCCGTAGGGTGGGCAAAGCGAAGCGTGCCCACGTCTTCCGTCGCGATCTTGGATGGATGGTGGGCACGGCGCGATGCGCCTTTGCCCACCCTACGGCACCGATGTTGGTGCCTTACGTATTGAACCGGAAATGCATCACGTCGCCGTCGGCGACGACGTATTCCTTGCCTTCGAGGCGGAGCTTGCCGGCATCGCGGGCGCCGGCTTCGCCGCCGAGCGCGACGTAATCCTCATATGCGATCGTCTCGGCGCGGATAAAACCCTTCTCGAAGTCGGTGTGGATCACGCCGGCAGCTCCTGGCGCCTTGGTGCCGCGATGGATGGTCCAGGCGCGCGCTTCCTTCGGGCCCACCGTGAAGTAGGTGATGAGCTGGAGCAGCGAGTAGCCGGCACGGATCAGGCGGTCGAGGCCGGCTTCTTCGAGGCCCAGCGTCTCCAGGAAGTCGGCGCGCTCTTCGCGCGAGATCGTCGCGATCTCGGATTCGATCTTGGCGGAGATGACGACGGCGACCGCGCCTTCCTTCGCCGCCTGCTCCTCGACCGCCTTGGAGAAGGCGTTGCCGGTGGCCGCGGAGCCTTCCTCGACGTTGCAGACATAGAGCACGGGCTTGGACGAGAGCAGGCCGAGCATCGAGAAGGTACGCTCCTCCTCGGCCTTGCGCTCGACGAGGCGCGCGGGCTTGCCCTCGCGCAGCAGCACCAGGGTGCGGTTGACGAGGTCGAGCTGCTCCTTGGCGTCCTTGTCGTTGCCCTTGGCCTTCTTGGTGAGGTTGTCGACGCGCTTCTCGAGGCTGTCGAGGTCGGCGAGCATCAGCTCGGTCTCGATGGTCTCGATGTCGGCGAGCGGGGCGATCTTGCCCTCGACGTGAGTGATGTCGGAATCCTCAAAGCAGCGCACCACATGCGCGATGGCGTCGACCTCGCGGATGTTGGCGAGGAACTGGTTGCCGAGGCCTTCGCCCTTGGAAGCGCCGCGCACGAGGCCGGCGATGTCGACGAAGGTCAGCCGGGTCGGGATGATCTGGCCCGACTTGGCGATCGCCGCGAGCTTGTCCAGCCGCGGATCGGGGACGGCAACCTCGCCGACATTCGGCTCGATGGTGCAGAACGGATAGTTCGCGGCCTGCGCCGCGGCCGTCTCGGTCAGCGCATTGAACAAGGTCGACTTGCCGACATTGGGCAACCCGACGATCCCGCATTTAAATCCCACGAGCGTTATTCCTTGCCGTTCTCGTCCTTGGTCAAAAATCCCTTCGCCTGCATGGCAAGATGCACCCTGTTGGCAAAGGTCGCGTCCGTGCCCTTGGCGATCAGTGCGGCATGCTCGGCGACCGCGTCGCAGAGCGTCGCCACCCATTCGTTGTCGGCCTTGGCGAAGTCCGACAGCACGTGGCCGTGCACCATTTCCTTGACGCCGGGATGACCGATGCCGAGCCGCACCCGGCGATAGTCGTTGCCGATATGCGCCGAGATCGAGCGCAGGCCATTATGGCCGGCGATGCCGCCGCCGATCTTTACCCGTACCTTGCCCGGCGGCAGTTCGAGCTCGTCGTGAAACACGGTGACGTCGCCCGGCGCGATCTTGAAGAAGCCTGCCGCCTCCTGCACCGAGCGACCGGAGTCGTTCATGTAGGTCGTGGGCTTGAGCAGGATCACGCGTTCAGTGCCCAGCGAGCCCTCAGAGGTCTCGCCCTGAAAGCGACGGCGCCACGGCGAGAAGCTGTGACGCCGCGCGATTTCGTCGACGGCCATGAAGCCGATATTGTGCCGGTTACGTGCGTATTTCGCGCCGGGATTGCCGAGCCCAACAAAGAGTCGCATGACGCGGCGCGCCCCTCGCTCGGCGCGCGGTCAGGGACCGCGCGCCAACTTTGAGAGATTACTTCTTCTTGTCGCCGCCGGCGGGAGCCTTGGCAGCAGCGGCAGGTGCAGCAGCACCCGCAGCCGGAGCAGCGGCAGCCGGAGCAGCGGCACCCGCGGCCGGAGCCGCACCACCAGCAGCAGCTGCAGCCGCAGCCTTCTGCTCTTCGGCGTAGCCGGACGGCGGCACGATGGTGACGAGGGTCGCGTCCTCGCGGGTCAGCGCCTTCACGCCGGCCGGCAGCTTGACGTCGGACAGATGCAGCGAGTGACCGATTTCCAGCGAGCCGACGTCGGCCTCGATGTACTGCGGGATGCTCTCGACGCCGCATTCGAGCTCGATGGCGTGGGCGACGATGTTGACGGTGCCGCCGCGCTTCACGCCCGGGGAGCCTTCCGCCTTCACGACGTGCAGGGGAACGCTGATGCGGATGGTGGCGCCTTCGCCGAGCCGCATGAAGTCGACATGGATCGGGAAGTCCTTGACCGGATCGAGGTGGTAGTCGCGCGGAATCACGCGGTGCTTCTTGCCCTCGAGATCGATGTCGACCAGCGTGGTCAGGAACCGGCCGGCGAGGATACGCTGGCGCAGTTCACGATCTTCGATCGAGATCGTGACGGGGGGCTGGTTGTTGCCATAGATCACTCCGGGCACTCTCCCGGCGCGACGCTCAGCCCGGGCGGCCCCCTTGCCGCTCTTCGGACGTGCGGTCGCCTTCAATTCCTTGACGGTCGTCGCCATGTCGTTAAGTCCTTGTTTTTGCAAAAGTTAATGGGCCGCAGCGCGGCCCATGGCATAGTCCGCAGCAAGCCTCCAGGGGTGCGGGGGCCACGAACTGGCGGGCTTTTACCCGGAAGATGCGGAAATGACAAGGAGAATGGGCGGTTGCCCCGGGTTCCTACCCTCCCCTGGAGGGGGAGGGTCGATGCGCATGCAGCGAAGCGGAATGCGCAGCGGGGTGGGGTGACAGTCTCTCCAATGAGGCGGTGCCCGAGTGGAGAGATCACCCCACCCCGGCGCTACGCGCCGACCCTCCCCCTCCAGGGGAGGGTAAGAGCCGTCCGGCCGTCCTATGCCCCCAGCTTGGCCTCCAGCGCCGCGATGCGCGCCTTCAGGGCCTCGTTCTCCTCGCGGGCGAGGCGCGCCATGTCCTTGACCGCCTCGAACTCCTCGCGCTTGACGAGGTCCATGTCGCGCAGGAATTTTTCGGCTTGGGTGCGCATCACCGTGTCGAACTCGCGCTTGACGCCCTGGGCCGCACCGGCCGCGTCGTTCATCAGGCGGCCGATCTCGTCGAAAAACCGGTTGCTGGTCTGGGTCATGTCGGTCTCCTGGCGGCCTTGCGATAAACTTTGCGCGAACACTCGAAAAGACAATGGCAATCCGATTGGGCCGGTTCAAGAGCGAAGCGGCGGTATCCTTGTCATGCCCCGGTTTCCTTGCAATCGTATTCAACGTCCCGGCATAAGAAGAATCAGAAGGCGCACGAGATGATCGACCAGCAGATCGCGATCCCCACCAAGGACGGCCACACCGCAACCTTCATCACCCATCCCGAACGCGGCGGACCGTTCCCGGTCATCCTGTTCTACATGGATGCGCCGGCGATCCGCGAAGAGCTGCGCGACATGGCGCGCCGGCTCGCGACATCGGGCTATTACGTGATGCTGCCGAACCTCTATTACCGCTCCGGCGTGATGGAGCTCGGCGCGCTGCCGGCCGACCCGAACGCGCCGGAACGCAAGCGCATGTTCGCCCTGATGGGCTCGCTCACCATTCCCATGATCATGGACGACACCCGCGCCCTGCTCACCCATGCCGAGGGCCAGGCGGCCGCGAACACCAAAATCGTCGGCACAGTCGGCTATTGCATGAGCGGCCGCTACGCCATCAACGCCGCCACGCACTTCCCCGACCGCGTCAAGGCCGCGGCCTCGGTCTACGGCACGCAGCTTGCGACCGACCAGGAGGACAGCCCGCATCTCGCCGCCGGCAAGACCAGGGCCGAGCTCTATTTCGCCTGCGCCGAGACCGACATCTACGCGCCCACGGAGATCATCGAAAAGGTCAAGCAGGGCATGAGCGCGGCCAAGAACGGCGCCAAGGCCGAGGTCGAGATCTATCCCGGAACGCATCATGGTTTTGCCTTTCCTAAGCGTCCGGTCTACGACCGCGACGCCGCCGAGCGGCACTGGGAGCGGCTGCTGGCGCTCTATCGCCGCAATCTCGTCTAGACATAGAAGGCGTGATGCCCTTTCTGCTCATCGACTTTCCCTCATTCAGCCCAATCGCGCTCCAGATCGGGCCGTTTGCGATCCGCTGGTATGCGCTCGGTTATATCTGCGGGATCACGTTCGGCTGGCTCTATGCCCGCGCGCTGATCAAGAACGACAGGCTGTGGGCCGGCTCGTCGCCGATCAGCCTGGTGCAGATCGACGATTTCATCCTGTGGGTGACGCTCGGCATCATCGTCGGTGGCCGCACCGGTTACGTCCTGTTCTACAATCTGCCCTTCTTCATCGAGCACCCGGCCGCCATCTTCAGATTGTGGGAAGGCGGCATGTCCTTCCATGGCGGCTTCCTCGGTTGCGTCGTCGCGGTGATGTGGTTCGCCCGCAAGAACCGCATCTCGATCCTGTCGCTCGGCGACATCACCTGCGGCGTTGCGCCGATCGGCATCTTCCTGGTGCGGTTGACCAACTTCATCAACGGCGAATTGTGGGGCCGCGCTGCCGACCCCAGCCTGCCCTGGGCCATGATCTTTCCGACCGGCGGTGACGTGCCGCGCCATCCGAGCCAGCTCTATGAAGCGGGCATGGAGGGGCTGCTGCTGTTCATCGTGCTCGCCGTGATGATCCGCCGCGGCGCCTTGAAGCGGCCGGGGCTCATCCTCGGCAGCTTCATCCTGATCTACGGCCTGACCCGGATCGTCGGCGAGCATTTCCGCGAGCCGGACGTCCAGCTCGGCTACCTCTGGGGTGGGTTAACCATGGGCATGCTGTTGTCGATCCCGATGCTTATTGTCGGCGGCATACTTATTGTATTGGCAGTCAGGCGCGGTGCGCCGAAGCCGATCGAGGCCGTTCGTTAATTCATTTCGAGAAAGTACGCCGTGACCGACCAGCCGCTACTCAACGAGATCAAGGCGCTGATCAAATCCTCAGGCCCCATGCCGGTCTGGCGGTACATGGAACTGTGCCTGATGCATCCGCGCTATGGCTATTACGTCTCGCGCGATCCTTTGGGACGTGAGGGCGACTTCACCACCGCGCCCGAGGTCAGCCAGATGTTCGGCGAGCTCCTGGGCCTGTGGACCGCCTCGGTATGGAAGCAGATGGGCTCGCCGCAATTTTTGCGGCTGATCGAGCTCGGCCCTGGCCGCGGCACCATGATGGCGGATGCGCTGCGCGCGCTCCGCGTGCTGCCTCCGCTGTATCAGGCGCTCCACATCCACATGGTCGAGGTCAATCCGGTCCTGCGCGAGCGGCAGAGTGCGACGCTGGCGGGCGTGCGCAACATCGCCTGGCACGACAGCATCGACGACGTGCCGGAAGGACCGAGCGTCATCCTCGCCAACGAATATTTCGACGTGCTGCCGATCCACCAGATGGTGAAGGGCGAGCACGGCTGGCACGAGCGCGTGATCGAGATCGACCCCAACGGCAAGCTGCAGTTCGGCGCGGCGTCCGAGCCGACGCCGCGCTTCGACGTGCTGCTGCCGTCCTTGGTGCGCGCAGCCCCCGTCGGCGCCGTGTTCGAATGGCGGCCGGACGGCGAGATCATGAAGCTCGCCACCCGCGTGCGCGACCAGGACGGCGCGGCCCTGATCATCGATTACGGCCATTTTCGCAGCGATGCCGGCGACACCTTCCAGGCCATCGCGCGCCACACCTTCACCGATCCCTTGAAGGCGCCGGGCCAGGCCGACGTTACCGCCCATGTCGACTTCCAGGCGCTGGCGCGGGCAGCGGAGGATGTCGGCGCCCGCGTGCACGGCCCGGTGACGCAAGGAGACTTCCTCAAGCGCGTCGGCATCGACACTCGGGCCGCCGCCCTGATGCAGAAGGCGACGCCGGAGGTCGCCACCGACATTTCGGTTGCGCTGAAGCGCCTGACAGACACGGGACGCAGCGGCATGGGCTCGATGTTCAAGGTGCTCGGCATCTCCGAGCCGCGGCTGACGGGCATTGCCGGCCTCAGCGATCTCGAACACGCCGGAGGACATTGATGACTCTTGCCTCGTCGCTGCTGTCGGCGGTTCCCGGCCTGCGCCATGCCTTCTTCACCCGCGAGGGCGGTGTCTCCGGCGGCATCTATGCCGCGCTGAACGGCGGGCTCGGTTCCAATGACGATCAGGCCCTCGTCGCGGAGAACCGCCGCCGCATGGCCGAGCATGTCGGTGTCGCGCCGGAACGTTTCATCAGCCTGCACCAGATCCATTCGCCCGACGTGCTCATCGCCGAAATGCCGTGGCCGAGCGGTCCGCGGCCGAAGGGCGACGCGCTGGTGACGAGGACGCCCGGCATCGCGCTCGGCGTCTCCACCGCCGATTGCGGACCGGTGCTGTTCGTCGATCCCAACGCGCGCGTAATCGGCGGTGCGCATGCCGGCTGGAAGGGCGCGCTCACGGGCGTACTGGAATCCACGATCTCCGCGATGGAGAAGCTCGGCGCCACGCGCGGCGGCATCATCGCCGCGATCGGCCCGTTGATCCGACAGGAGAGCTACGAGGTCGGCAACGAGTTCGTCGCGCGCTTCATCGAGGCGGACGCGGACAACGCGGTGTTCTTCATTCCCTCGGTGCGCGAGGGCCACGCGATGTTCGACCTCGCCGGCTTCATCCGCAAGCGGCTAGAGGCGGCCGGCATCCTGATGATCGACGACCTCGGTCTGGACACCTACGCCGACGAGCGCTTCTTCAGCTATCGCCGCTCGGTGCATCGCAAGGAGCCGGATTACGGCCGGCACGTTCACGCGATCGCGCTTGAAGCGTGAACACAAGAGCAACCTCGTGTCATTCCGGGGCGTACCCCGGACCGGATGACAGTGGTCTGTGTCGCCTCCGCCCTAGACGTTAATGCGTTTTAACGATATCGCTGCCCTCCATAATGAGGGACGCGTCGTTCATCTTGGGCCGTGCGGGTTCGCGCGTGCTGGCGGTCATGCTGCTGGCAGCGGCGGCCGCGCTTGGCGGCTGCGGCGGCGGCAGCGCCGCCAACTCCTATGCGATGGCACCGGGCACCGGCTCGGGAGCGACGGTCGCGTTCGAATCCATCGATGGCCCCCCGCCGCAGGTGTTCGACCGCATGGTCGGCGTGCTCGACAGCGAATCCAAGCTGCGCAGCCTGTCCGTGGTCTCCCGCGAGGGAACGGCTGCCTACCGCGTGCGCAGCTACCTCTCCGCCCAGGTGGTGCGCGGCAAGACCGTGATCGCCTGGGTCTGGGACGTCTACGACGCCAACCAGCAGCGGGCGCTGCGTCTCTCCGGCGAGGAACCGACCTCCGCCAAGGGCGGGCGCGACGCTTGGGCCGCGGCCGACGACCTCGTGCTGCGGAAGATCGCCCAGGCCGGATTCAGCGGACTTTCCAACATGATCAACGGAACGCCGGAGGCCCCGGGTGCGGCTCCCGGCCTGCGCGGACCGGCGGTGGCGAGCGCGATCAAGGAGGGCCCGGTGTCTGACCTGCCGGCCTCGGCGCTCGGCTATGCCGAGTGATAACCCCCGCTAAACCACGGGCCCAGTTTGCGGCCAAGCCGTTGGCCGGACTCAGGATTTCAAAGGGAAAACGTAGCATCCCGGGTTGCCATTGCGGCCCCCGGCCTGATATTTCCTCGCCCGTCGTAACCGTGCTTCCAGTGGGTATTTTCTGATGTTGAACGTCGTATCCAGCAAAGCGCGGGAGGAAGCGTCCATGTCGGCCAAGAACGGCTCCATCAAGCTTGTCGCCGGCAACTCCAATCCGGCTCTCGCGCAGGCCATCGCGCAGGGCCTCAACATGCCGCTGACCAAGGCGGTGGTCCGGCGCTTCGCCGACATGGAAATCTTCGTCGAGGTCCAGGAGAACATCCGCGGCTCGGATGCCTTCATCATCCAGTCGACCTCGTTTCCGGCGAACGACAATCTGATGGAGCTGCTGATCATCACCGATGCGCTGCGCCGCTCCTCGGCGCGCCGCATCACCGCAGTGATCCCCTATTTCGGCTATGCCAGGCAGGACCGCCGCTCCGGCTCGCGCACGCCGATCTCGGCCAAGCTCGTCGCCAATCTGATCACCCATGCCGGCGTCGACCGCGTCATGACGCTCGACTTGCATGCCGGCCAGATCCAGGGCTTCTTCGATATCCCGACCGACAATCTGTTCGCCGCCCCCCTGATGGTGCGCGACATCCGCGAACGTTTCGACCTCGGCAAGGTGATGGTGGTCTCGCCCGACGTCGGCGGCGTGGCCCGCGCCCGCGGCCTCGCCAAGCGCATCAACACCCCGCTCGCCATCGTCGACAAGCGCCGCGAGCGTCCGGGTGAATCCGAAGTCATGAACGTGATCGGCGACGTCTCCGGCTACAGCTGTATCCTGGTCGACGACATCGTGGACTCCGGCGGCACGCTGGTGAATGCGGCCGACGCGCTGATCGCCAAGGGCGCCAAGGACGTCTACGCCTACATCACCCATGGCGTGCTCTCCGGCGGCGCGGCCGCCCGCATTGCGGGCTCCAGGCTGAAGGAGCTCGTGATCACCGACTCGATCCTGCCGACCGAAGCGGTGACCAAGGCGCCGAACATCCGCACGCTGCCGATCGCCAGCCTGATCTCGGACGCGATCGCGCGCACCGCCGCAGAAGAGTCGGTGTCGAGCCTGTTCGACTAGTTTTTTCCGGTTCCGGAAGGTCTCGTAGGGTGGGCAAAGGCGCGACGCGCCGTGCCCACCTTTTCTTTTTGCAATGAGGGTGGTGGGCACGCTTGCGCTTTGCCCGCCCTACGGCACCTAGCTCGCCTCTGCCTTCGCGCTCACCACTTCCGCAAACGACTTGAAGAACTCACCCGCCAGCTTCGTCGCAGTCGAGTTGATCAGCCGGGAGCCGAGCTGGGCGAGCTTTCCACCGATCTGGGCGTCCACGTCATAGTGCAGCACCGTCACCTCGGCGCTCTCGGATTCCAGCCGCACCGCGGCGCCGCCCTTGGCGAAGCCGGCCACACCACCGGAGCCCTCGCCCGAGATGCGGTAGGAATTGGGCGGATCGAGATCGCGCAGCGTCACCTTACCGCTGAACGTCGCCTTCACCGGGCCTACCTTGAAGATCACGGTCGCGGTCATCTCGTTCGGCGCCGTCACCTCCAGCGACTGGCAGCCGGGGATGCACTCCTTCAGCACAGCGGGATCGTTCAGCGCCGCCCAGACCTGTTCGCGTGACGCGGGGATGCGCTGGCTGTCGTTCATCTGCATGACGGATGTCTCACTCTTTGCTTGCTGACTGATCGGCGGTGCGCTGGCCGCGCCGGCGTTCCACGGTGATCTCGGCGAGGATCGACATCGCGATCTCCTCCGGCGTGATGGCGCCGAGGTCGAGACCGGCCGGCGCCTTGAAATCGTCGATCGCGGAGGTATTCGCGCCTTCCGCAAGAAGCTTGGCGCGCAGCGAGGCCATCTTGCGGCGGCTGCCGACGAAGGCGTGATAACAGGCTTTGGTCGCGACTGCCGCACGCAAGGCGGCTTCATCGCCCTTGCCCTGCGTGGAGACCACGACGAAGCGTTTGGCCTCGTTGAGCTCGCCCAGCTGGTAGCCATCGATCACCGCATCGGCATCGGGCTGCGCCGTGAGATCGGCGGAAGGTGCGGCGAGCGTGACATGATAGCCGAGCACGCGCGCTTGCGCGGCAAGCGACAGCGCCACCGGGCTCGCGCCGAGAATGACCAGCGAGGGATGCGGCAGCACCGGCTCGACGAAGATGTCCATCGTGCCCTTGCTCGGACACATGTTGCTGGCGAAGCGGATGCCGTCGCGGCTCTCGCCCGCGCTGACGCCGAGCTCGGCCAGCAGGTTCTCCGGCTGCACCGAGACCATGCGCGGCTCGCCGTCGGCGAGCGCCTCGCGCGCCGCCTTCAGCACCGCGCCCCTGGCGCAGCCGCCGCCGATCCAGCCCGCGACGATGGTGCCGTCGGCCGCGATGATCGCCTTGGCGCCTGCCTTCGCCGCGGTCACCGACACCGTCCGCACCACCGTCGCGAGCACGAAGGCGCGCTCGGCGGCCTTCATCTGCGCGACCAGATCCAGCACTTCGACATGAGTGGTCATCGGCGCCTCCTCAGAGCTTCGCCAGATAGGGTTCGAGCGCGCGCAAGCTTTGCAGCGAATTCGCCGGCGCATAGAGATCGACATGCGGCAACGCGGCCCTGATGCCCCTCGCCTCGGGCGCATAGCCGGCCCACGCCATCATCGGGTTGAGCCAGACGATACGGCGGCAGCGCCGGTGCAGCGCCGCCATCTCCCGGCCGAGCAGCGCGGCATCGCCGGTCTCGTAGCCATCGGACACGATCATCACACAACTGCGCGAATGGATGACGCGGGCGGCGTACCAGCGATTGAAGGTTTGCAAGGACTCGCCGATTTTCGTGCCGCCGCCCGCCCCCTGCGCCATGATCGAGAGCCTGTCGAGCGCGCGGCCGGCGTCCTTCTCCTTCATTGCATCGGAGACGTAAGCGAGACGCGTGTGGAACAGGAACGCCTCCGCCTCGCGGAACTCGTCGAGCACGCCGTGGATGAAGCGCAGGAAAACCGCCGTGTACATGCTCATCGAGCCCGAGGCATCGAGCAGCACGATCAGCCGCAGCGGCTTGTCCTTGCGCTGGCGCTTGACGAGGCTGATCGGGACGCCGCCATGGCTGATGTTGCGATGGATGGTGCGGCGGAGATCGAGCCGATAGCCGCGCCGGCGCGCGAGATCGCGCCGCGTCAGCCGCGTGCGCATCGCGCGCGCGAGCTGGGCGGCAGCGTCATGGGCCTGCGCAACCTGATCGGGATCGCTGAGTTTTCTGAAATCGACCTCCGCAAGATTGTCCGCGCGCGAAACGCCTTCCATGCGGCCCTCGCCGGCACGGCCTTCCGGCGCATCGCCGGATGACGGAAGCTGGTCCGAGATCGATTGGTTGCCCCCCTGCTCGGCCAACTTGTCCTGCAGGCTCTTCAGCGACGGGTTGCTGGCACCCGGTGCCGAGCCGATCGTGCGAGAGCGCGAGCGCACGCGCTTGCCCAGCCAGAACGCGTCGAACAGCCCGTCGAACTTGTCCCAGTCGGACTTGCGCGCCGAGAACAGGTGCTTGAACGCTGCCCGAAGCAGGTTCGGTCGCGCCGCATAGCCAGACGACATCAGCGTCGCCGCATCCTGCCCCTCGGCGAGCCCGACGCGAAAACCGGCATCGCGCAAGGTCCGCAGGAACGCCGCGAGCCTTGCGGACACGAGCTTGGCGACCTCATTGAGATCGTCGTATTCGGGACTGGAGCCGCAGCAGCTCATGCGACCCTCCCCAGCAGGCGCTGTGTCACCTCTGGCGTGACGCGGGCGCGATCCTCGTGGGTCTTCAACAGGCAGATCAGCGTGTCGTGCACGGTCTCCGGCGCATCGTGGAGATCGCGGACGTCGAGGCCGACGAGGGCCGCCGCCCAGTCCAGCGTCTCCGCCACACCAGGCACCTTTCGCAGTTCCTCCTTGCGCACGCCCTCAACCATGCGCGCGATCTGGAGCGACAGTGACGGGCTCGCGCCGGCGACGCGCGCCAGGATGATGCGGGTCTCGCGGTCGACATCGGGATAGTCGACATAGTGATAGAGGCAGCGCCGGCGCAGCGCATCGGAAAGCTCGCGGGTGCCGTTCGAGGTCAAAACGACGTGCGGAATGGTGATCGCGGGGATGGTGCCGAGCTCGGGGATCGAGACCTGGAAGTCGGAGAGCAGCTCCAGCAGGAACGCCTCGAACTCGTCGTCGGCGCGATCGATCTCGTCGATCAGCAGCACCGGCGCCTGCGGCCGGCGGATCGCGGCGAGCAGCGGACGCTCGAGCAGGTACTTTTCCGAGAAGATCTGGTCCTCGATGCTGTCGGTGCCACGATGCGCCTGGATCGCCAGCAACTGGCGCTGGTAGTTCCACTCGTAGAGCGCGGAGGACTGGTCGAGCCCCTCATAGCATTGCAGACGGATCAGCTCGGTCGCACGCACCTTGGCGAGCGCCTTCGCCACCTCGGTCTTGCCGACGCCCGCCTCCCCTTCGAGCAGCAGCGGACGCCGCAGCAATTGCATCAACGAGATCGCAGTCGCGAGGTCCGCATCGGCGATGTAGCCGGATGCGGCCAGTGCTTGCGCGATCTCGTCACGGTTCTTCATTGGTCCTCGACTGAATGCCGCATGTTCCGTGGCCTTCATGGTTCGAGACGCGCGAAGACGCGCTCCTCACCATGAGGGTCTATGACCTCATCCTGAGGAGCGGCGCGTGCGCCGCATCTCGAAGGATGAAGGCCCGGCTCTCGCCACTCAAATTACGCCACCGCGCCCAGATCCTTGGCCGCCTTCCAGTTGCGCCAGAAGTCGTGCGGCATCTGGATGTGCGTGCTGCCTAAGAACGAGAACGCATCGTTGACGGCGTTGGAGAAGGCCGGCACGCCGCCGACATTCGGGCTCTCGCCGACGCCCTTGGCGCCGATCGGGTGATGCGGCGACGGGGTGACGGTAAAGTCGGTCTCCCAATGCGGTGTCTCCACCGCGGTCGGCATGAAGAAGTCCATGAACGATCCGGTGACGACGTTGCCTGTTTCGTCATAGCGGATCTCCTGGCCCATCGCGATCGCGAAGGCTTCTGTGAGGCCGCCATGCACCTGGCCCTCGATGATCATCGGGTTGATGCGGGTGCCGCAATCGTCGAGCGCATAGAAGCGCCGGACCTTGTACACGCCGGTGTCGACGTCGATGTCCATCACGCAGAGATAGGCGCCGAACGGATAGGTCATGTTCGGCGGATCGTAATAGCTGACCGCTTCCAGCCCCGGCTCCATGCCCGGCGGCACCGAATTGTAGGCCGCCCAGCAGATATCCTTCATCGACATGAATTTTTCCGGCAGGCCCTTGACCCGGAAGCCGTCGATGTCCCATTCGAGGTCATCCTCGTGGACCTCGAGCTTGTAGGCCGCGATCATCTGCGCCTTGGCCTTGATCTTTCGCGCAGCCATCGCGATCGCCGCGCCGGCAACCGGCGTCGAGCGCGAGCCGTAGGTGCCGAGCCCGTAGGGCGCGGTGTCGGTGTTGCCCTCCTCGACCTGGATGTTGTCGGCGGGAATGCCGATCTCGGTGGCGATGATCTGGGCCCAGGTGGTCTCGTGGCCCTGGCCCTGGCTCTTGGTGCCCATGCGCGCGATGCCCGCACCGGTCGGATGCATCCGGATCTCGCATGAGTCGAACATGGCAATGCCGAGGATGTCGCAATTCTTCGACGGGCCGGCGCCGACGATCTCGGTGAAGAAGGAGACTCCCAGCCCCATGATCTCGCGGGTCTCGCCGCGCTTGAAGGCTTCGCGCTTCTCGGCTTGCTCCTTCCGGAGCGCGGCGTAGCCGGTGGTCTCCATCATCTTGCGCATGGCGGTGTGGTAGTCGCCGGAATCATATTCCCAGCCCAGCGCCGAGTGATACGGGAACTGCTCCGGCTTGATGAAGTTCTTCAGCCGCAGCTCGGCCGGGTCCATGTTGAGCTTCTGCGCCAGGATATCCATGGCGCGCTCGATGCAGTAGGCCGCCTCGGTGACGCGGAACGAGCAACGGTAAGCGACGCCGCCGGGCGCCTTGTTGGTGTAGACGCCATCCACGGCCAGATGCGCGGTCGGGAAGTCATAGGATCCGGTGACGATGTTGAAGAAGCCGGCCGGCCATTTCGACGGGTCGGCGCAGGCATCGAACGCGCCGTGATCGGCGAGCACGTGAACACGAAGCCCCGTGACCTTGCCGTCCTTGGTCGCGGCGATCTCGGTCGTCATGTGATAGTCGCGCGCGAACGAGGTCGCGGTCAGGTTCTCGATGCGGTCCTCGACCCATTTCACCGGCTTGCCGGTGACGATGGAGGCCACTGCCGCACAGATATAGCCGGGATAGGCGCCGACCTTGTTGCCGAAGCCGCCGCCGATGTCGGGCGCGATGACGTGGATCTTCTGCTCAGGCAGCTTTGCGATCAGCGCCACCACGGTGCGGATCACATGCGGGGCCTGGAACGTGCCGTAGATCGTGAGCTCGCCCTTGATCTTGTCGAAGGAGCAGACGCACTGGCAGGTCTCCAGCGGTGATGGATGAGTGCGGTGATAGGAGATCATCTCCTTGATCTTGACCTCGGCCTTGTTGAAGGCCGCATCGGTCAGCTCCTTGTCGCCGACGGTCCACTCGAAAATGTGGTTGTCGTGCTTGCGCGGGCCATGCGCGCCGGACATCTTGCCTACGAGGTCCTCGCGCAGCACAGGCGCGTCCTTGTCCATTGACTTGAAGGGATCGACCAGCGGCGGCAGCGGCTCGTATTCGACGATCACCTTGTTGATGCCGTCGTCGGCGGCATAGCGGTCGGTCGCGACGACGAAGGCGACCTCCTGGTTCTGGAACAGCACCTTGCCGTCGGCCAGCACCATCTGCACGTCGCCGGCAAGCGTCGGCATCCAGGCGAGGTTCACCGTCTTCAGCGTCTCGGCGGTGACGACCGCAAGCACGCCCGGCACTTTCAGCGCTTCGCTGTCGTCGATCTTCTTGACGCGCGCATGCGGATGCGGCGAGCGGACGAAGTCGCCGTGCAGCATGCCCGGCAGCTTGACGTCGTCGACGTAATTGCCCTTGCCCTGCGTGAAGCGGATGTCCTCGACGCGCTTGCGCTTGCAGCCCATGCCTTCGAGTGCGGCTTCGCGTTGTTCCCGCGTGGGAGTCATGTCGTTCATTCTGCGGCCTCCCGGAATTCCACGCCGTTGATCTTCGCGGCGGCGTATTGAATGGCTTTGACGATGTTCTGGTAGCCGGTGCAGCGGCAGATGTTGCCGGAGATGCCCATCCGGATCTCCTGCTCGCTCGGCGAGGCGTTTTCCTTCAGCAGCCGGTGCGCGCGCATGATCATGCCGGGCGTGCAGAAGCCGCATTGCAGGCCGTGCATCATGCGGAAACCTTCCTGCAGCGCGGACAGCGTGCCGTCGGCATTGGCCATGCCCTCGACGGTGGTGATGTCGCTACCCTCGGCCTGCACCGCGAACATGGTGCAGGACTTCACGGACATGCCGTCGATATCGACGGTGCAGGCGCCGCAATGGGTGGTCTCGCAGCCGATATGAGTGCCGGTCATCCCGAGATTTTCGCGGATGAAGTGCACCAGCAGCGTGCGCGGCTCGACGAGGCCTTCGACCTCGGCGCCGTTCACCTTCATGGTGACGTGTGTTTTGGCCATCGATCCCTCCCTTACTTCGCCCGGCTAGCTGCGCGCTGAAGCGCCCGCGTCACCATGATGCCGCCGACATGCTTGCGGTATTCGACCGGACCGCGTGCATCGGCGGCCGGCGCCATGATCGCTTCGGCTGCTGCAGCGGCCTTTCTCAGCGTGGCCGCATCGAGGCTGGTGCCGATGACGGCCGTCGCCGCGTCGGTGGCGAGCAGCGGCGTCTCGTGCACGTTGGTCAGCCCGATCGAGCAGGTTGCGACCTTGCCGCCGGCCATGGTGAGGACGACGGCGGCGGCCGCAGTGGCGTAGTCGCCGACCTTGCGCTTGAGCTTTTCGTAGGCGTAACCGTGACCGGCTGCGGGTACGGGCACCGAGACAGCGGTCAGGATCTCACCGGGCTCGAGCGCGGTGAAATAGGCGCCCTGGTAGAAATCGGCGGCGGGAACATCGCGGGCGCCGCCCAAGCCTTCGAGGCGGTAGGTCGCCCCCAGCGTCATCATCAGCGTCGGCATGTCGTTGCCGGGATCACCATTGGCGACGTTGCCGCCGATGGTGCCGCGATAGCGCACCTGCGGGTCGGCGATCAGCAGCGCCGCCTCATGCAGGATCGGCATCGACTTGGCGACGTCTTCGGAGGCCAGCAGCTCGTGCTGGGTGGTCATCGCGCCAATAACGAGATTGTTGCCGTCGCGGCGGATTCCCTTCAGAGCGGCGATGCCGTGCAAATCGACCAGATGCGCGGGGGTGGCGAGCCGAAGCTTCATCATCGGCACCAGGCTGTGCCCGCCGGCCAGCGGCCGTGCCTCCTCGCCGAGGTCGGACAAGAGTTTGACGGCGTCGGCGACACTCGCCGGCCGGTGATAGCTGAATGAGCCCGGGATCATCGTCTCCTCCCACAATCGTCCTTGGCGCGTGACGGCGCGGACGTTGGGGGGGACGGTCTCTCTGGACCGGGCGGGCCGCAATCATTCGGGCACGAAGGCGGGCATTTTGCACGAAATGCGGGTCTGAACGCACGAATTGCGTCAGGGGTGTCGACGAATGGGGCGGCTCTTCACCTCTCCCCGCAAGAGCGGGGCGAGGGAGTGAGAGAGTGGAGTTCCTAAGCCTGCCGCCGGTTCGCCAGTCCCAACCGCGCCTTTACCTCGGCGATCTTGGCGCGACTCACCGGCACCCGGTGCGGCGACGGGCCGTCGAGTTCGAGCACCGCGCCATCGCCCTCTTTCCGGACCAGCGCGACATGGGGGATGGCGACGATATGGCTGCGGTGCACCCGCAGGAACAACGAGGGATCGAGCTGCGCTTCCGCTTCCGAGATCGACCAAGGGCACATCCGCTCACGGGTGCCGTCATGGACGCGGGTGTAGTGCGCGTCTGCCCGAACACTGCGGACATTGGCTGTCTCGATGAAATGTGTCCCGTCGGCACTCTCGACCGGCAGCCTGGGAACCGGCGCCCGCGGCGGCTGTCCGAGGCCGCCGAGCGGCGCCATCGGCCGCGGAGCTGCAGCCGGCGCAGCAATCAGCTCAACGGCGGCCGCCGCGACCGGCGAAGCAACCGGTTCGGCGGCAGTAGAGTTCAAAGTCTGACGCCGTTGATCGGGAACCAGGGACAGCAAGAAGCCGGCTGCGATGACGAAGCACAGCACGGCAACGATGATCGACAGAATTTGCTGCGACGCGGCAAGGCTGCCGCCGGCGTGGTGATGCACCGCGCTCGTCAGCGGCGCGAAATGCATGCCGAGCATCGCGGTGTAATGCATGCCGGAGACGGCGATGCCGAAAACAATCGAGCTGACGATCAGCCGGACGCCCTCCTGCTGCGCCAGAAAGGCGCGCAGGCCGCCATAGGCGGTGACGATCGCCACCACCACCGACAGCGCCACCATGGTCTTGTCGTGCACGATGCCGAACGGCCCGGCCAGTCCATGGATACCGACATAATGCATGCTGGCGATACCGACGCCGAGCAGGACCGCCGACGAGGCTACCCGCTTCAACGTGGGCTCACCGATCGAGACAAAGAAGAGAGAGATGCCGACCACCAATGCGCAGATCAGGAACGAGCTGATGGTGGGAAGCACCAGATAGACCGTGTCAGGCGGCAGCGGCGCGGCCAGCATGCCGACGAAATGCATGGTCCAGATGCCGACGGCCAGAAATGCCGCCGCCCCCGCGAGCAAAATGCGGTTACTGACACCGGGCGTGTTGCGGATGCGAGCAGCAAGCGCAAAGCCGGTATAGCCACCCAGACTCGCGATCGCCACAGAGAGCGCAACGAGATAGGGATCGTGTCCTTCGAACATGATCTTGTCGACCGCCCCGTCTCCACGGCACGGCCTCCTCCCGCCGCCGACTTTACAGGGACGGCGGCGGGATTGACAATCAGCGGCGTGTGAAGCCGGTGGCTTGGCGCGCTGCAAGACCCTCATGGTGAGGAGGCGCGCAGCGCCGCCTCGAACCGTGCAGGCCAAGACGCAACATCCGGGCCTTCATCCTTCGAGACGCTTGCTTCGCAAGCTCCTCAGGATGAGGAGCGAGAGCCTTGTCGCTCCGTCACACGATCCCCGCCGCAACCTGGCCGCGCAGGCGCTCCAGGCCGTGCAACGTCTCCGCACAAGCAGTCGCGACCTCGACGCCCTTGATGGCAAAATGCCTGCGGAAGAAGTCGTAGTGCACCTCGGTCTCGTGGAATTGCTGCGGCGTCAGCACGGCCGAGAACACCGGCACCTCGGTGCGCAGCTGCACGTCCATCAGCGCCTTGATCACGGTGTCGGCGACGAACTCGTGCCGATAGATGCCGCCGTCGACGACGAGGCCGGCCGCGACGATCGCGGTGTAGCGCCGGGTCTTGGCGAGCACTTGCGCATGCAGCGGGATCTCGAACGAGCCCGGCACCTCGAACACGTCGACATGGGTGAGGTGGCGCGCCTCGGCCTCCTTCATGAAGGCGATGCGGGCCTCCTCGACCACGTCGCGGTGCCAGCAGGCCTGCACGAACGCCACCCGCTGCGGTTTGGCGAAGCGCGGATGCTCCGGCACCGGATCTCGTGGAACCGGCGGTTGGGTAACTTCGGAAGTTTCGGCTTGGGGATCTTGCAACATCTGATTCATGGCTTTCCTCGGTTTAAGGACCAGAATCAGGGCACACGGAACGACAAACAGCCGCATCCACGCGATGCGTCTGCCACCGACCGTTCTCTTTCATCCGGACTTTAACCGTCGGCTTCGGAGTTGCACCGAATCTGCTGACCCTTCCCTTCGGACAAGACCTTTTCAGGAAAGTCCTTGGGGGAAGGCGCTCGCGGGCTTGGGCCTTTCGGCCCTTACCGCCGGTGGGGACTTTCACCCCGCCCTGAGAACATCGGCCGTCCGGAATGAACGGCCTGACCGGAAATATGACGCCGGCCGGCGGCCGCAGCAAGCGTGTTCCGCATGGGGAATGCGCATGGTCCCATGCCGCCGCGGCGGGAGCGGCCTCACGGGGCGGAATTAACGATTGGGGTCCGTTGGCTCGAGGCCGATTCCGATTTGTTCTCCTCCATCCGGATCGGGACTCCCGCGTTAAGAATTGTGGCGGAGATGAGCTGTGGACGAACGAGTCCTGGGTTGTGGACGGACTCGGGACCCCGTTGCGCAGATTCCGCAAATCACATCACTTGATCCGCGACAGGCCCGCGCTGATCCGAGGGATCGCAAGAGCGACATTGAGGGAGCGTGCCGGGCCGACCGCGTGCGTATCAACGACAACAAGAAGGCAAGAGGTCGAGACGGCATGTCCCTGCTCGAAGGCAACATTGATTCCAAAAGCCATCCGCTCGCGGTGGTCGAGGATATCGCTGCCAACAACAACTGGCCGTTCGAACGCTCCGGCGAAGACGAGCTCACGATCGTCTCGAAGGGACAGTGGACCGATTACCAGATCTCCTTCACCTGGATGGGCGAGATCGAGGCGCTGCATCTGGCCTGCGCGTTCGACATGAAGATTCCGCTCGCGCGGCGGAGCGAAGTGCAGCGGCTCGTCGCCGCCGTCAACGAGCAATTGTGGGTCGGCCATTTCGATCTGTGGACCAACACCGGCATGGTCATGCACCGCCAGGCGCTGGTGCTGCCGGGCGGCCTCACCGCCTCGCCCGCGCAATGCGAGGCCATGCTCGCCGGCGCCATCCACGCCTGCGAGCGCTACTTTCCGGCGTTCCAGTTCGTGGTGTGGGCCGGCAAGACCACGACCGAGGCGATGGACGCAGCGATGTTCGACACGGTGGGCGAGGCGTAAGGCTTCTCGTGACGCAAGGGAGCCGCCGCTCCCTCCCCACCGTCGTCCCGGCGCAGGCCGGGACCCATACCGCGTGATATCGCTTAGGGCACGCGGCTTGTTGCTCTGCTCTCCATCCACTAGAACCAGTCGTGGTTATGGGTCCCGGCCTTCGCCGGGACGACACTGAATTTGTGGTGACCACAGTGGCAAACAACACCCTTCAAAACATCACCGGCACCATCCTGCTCGCCGGCGCCGGCAAGATGGGCGGCGCGATGCTGACCGGATGGCTTTCGGGCGGGCTCGATCCGCGCCGCGTCGCGGTGGTCGACCCGTTCATCTCGCCGGAGATCACAGCGCTTGCCGCCAAGGGCGTTGCGCTCAATCCCGATGTGAAGGCGGCAGGCACGGTCGAAACCCTGGTCGTCGCGGTGAAGCCGCAGATGTTCCGCGAGGCCGGCGCCAAATTGAAAGCGTTCGTCTCCGACAAGACCTCGGTGGTCTCGATCATGGCGGGAACCACGATCGCCTCGCTCGAGGAGGTCTGCGGCGGCGCCGTGGTGCGCGCGATGCCGAACACGCCGGCTGCGATCGGCCGCGGCATCACCGTCGCCATTGCGGCGAAGAGTGTCAGCGCCGCGCAACGCGCGGTGGCCGATGCGCTGCTGCGCGCCACCGGCTCGGTCGAATGGGTCGAGGACGAAGGCCTGATGGACGCGGTGACCGCCGTCTCCGGCTCGGGCCCGGCCTATGTGTTCCTGCTCGCCGAGGAGCTCGCGCGGGCCGGCGTGGAAGCGGGATTGCCCGAGGCGCTCGCGACCAAGCTTGCGCGCGAGACCGTCGCCGGCTCCGGCGAGCTGCTGCACCAGTCGGAGCTCCCCTCGGCCACGCTGCGCCAGAACGTCACCTCGCCCGGCGGCACCACGGCCGCAGCGCTCGGCGTGCTGATGGGCGAGCCGGGCTTGCGCGAACTGATGATCCGCGCGATCGCGGCGGCGACGAAGCGGTCGAAGGAGCTGGCGAAGTAGGACGGTGTCGTAGGGTGGGTTAGCCCCGCAGATGCGCAAAGCGCATCTGCGCGGCGTAACCCACCTCTTTGGTTTCCGCGGAGACAGAAGTGGTGGGTTACGCTAGCGGACCGCGCTTCGCGCGACCGCTAGCTAACCCACCCTACGGCACCGTGCCCGCGGCTACGCCCCCAGCCGCTTGTTGAACGTCTCGACATTGACGAGCCCGCGCGCGTGGCGGCCCTCACCGAGCCTGCGTGGGCCCTCGAACGCCTCGACCTCGAAGCGGATGACGCGGCGCTCGACCGCGACCACTTTCGCGGTGGTCCGCACCGTCGCGCCGACCAAGGCGGCTGCGAGATGGCGGATGTCGACCTCGGTGCCAACCGTGACCCAGCCCGGCTGAAGCGCGCTGCGGATCGCATCGCCCGCCGTCATCTCCATCTCCAGGATCATCATCGGCGTTGCATACACAAAGGGCATGCCGGGCACGAAATGCCCGACCGTGCGCTCGGCCGGCACCACCAGCGTGCGCTCGGCGCTCATGCCGATTTTGATGAAATCGCGTGCGTCCATGGTGCTGACCTCGTCGTCTTGGACAAGCGAGCAAAGCGAGCGCCGATCCAGGACCCATTACCCCGACTGCATATCGTTGGCGCGGTCCAAACCACGACCTGCCGCAACAACTGCCGCTTGGGGTAATGGGTCCTGGCTTTCGCCAGGACGACAGTTGTGTTTGCCGCTACAGCGCTGGCTACTTCTTCGCCGCCGCTGCGCGCTCCACGAAGGTCTTGCCGCCCTTCATCTTGTGGCGGAGCGGGGCTTCGTTGATCTGGATGACGACGGCATCGGCGTCGACGCCGAGGTTCTTCACCAGCGCCTGGGTGATGTCGCGCATCATGCCGGCCTTCTGCTCGTCGGTGCGGCCCTCGGCCATGCTGACGGTGATCTCAGGCATCGTTGTCTCCCTGCTGCTTTCGCGATGACCGGGCACACCCCGGTCATTCATGACGTGCGCATCAAACAGGACGTGGATGCCCGGGACAAGCCCGGGCATGAGGCTGCTTGCGAATGGCTAGCCCCAGCTCACGTCATGGCGCGCCAGCACCTCGCGCACTTTTGCGACGAGGTCCGCTTCGCCGCACGAGAACTGCGCCGGGCGGGTCTCGCGCCATTCCTGGTTGGAAGCGATCGCCGCGGCTGCCTTCGCGCCCTCGACCAGATCCTTGATCTGCACCTCGCCGCGCGCCTTCTCGTCCGAGCCCTGGATGATGACGCAGGGGCTGTTGCGACGGTCGGCATATTTGAGCTGGTTGCCCATGTTCTTGGGATTGCCGAGATAGAGCTCGGCACGGATGCCGGCCGTGCGCAAGGACGCCACCATCTTCTGGTAGTCGGCGACGCGGTCGCGATCGAACACCGTGACGACAACGGGCCCGAACTCGGGCCGCGTGTCGAGCTTGCCGAGCAGCGTCAGCGCCGCCTGCAGCCGCGAGACGCCGATCGAGAAACCGGTCGCCGGCACCGGCTCGCCGCGGAAGCGCGAGACGAGGCCGTCGTAGCGGCCGCCGCCGCCGACCGAGCCGAAGCGCACCGGGCGGCCCTTCTCGTCCTTGGTGTCTAGCAGCAGTTCGACCTCGTAGACGGGGCCGGTGTAATATTCGAGGCCGCGCACCACGGACGGATCGATCTTGATGCGATCCGCATCGTAGCCCGACGCCGTGACCAGTTTTGCAATCTCTTCCAGCTCGCTGACGCCGGCCTGACCGACAGCGCTCTTGGCGAGATAGGTTTCCGCCGCGGCAACCGCCTCTTTCCAATCGTCGCGCGGCTTGGTGATGGCAAGAACAACGTCGGCTTCAGCTTCGCTGAGGTTGGCGCCCTTGGTGAAGTCGCCCTTGCCTTCCTCGCCGCCATCCCATCGTCCGGGACCAAGCAGCTTGCGCACTTCGTCAGCGGAGAACTTGTCGAGCTTGTCGATGGCGCGCAGCACGGTCAGCCTGCGGCCTGCGTTCTCGTCGCCGGCGAGCCCGATGGCCTCCAGAACGCCGTCGAGCACCTTGCGGTTGTTGACCTTCACGACATAGGAGCCGCGCGCAATGCCGAGCGCTTCCATCGTGTCCGCCGCCATCATGCAGATCTCGGCATCCGCCGCCGGCGTCGCCGAGCCGACCGTGTCGGCATCGAACTGCATGAACTGGCGGAAGCGGCCGGGGCCGGGCTTCTCGTTGCGGAACACGTAGCCGGCGCGGTAGCTGCGGTACGGCTTTGGCAGCGTGTCGAAATTCTCGGCGACGTAGCGGGCGAGCGGCGCGGTCAGATCGTAGCGCAGCGAGATCCACTGTTCGTCATCGTCCTGGAACGAGAACACGCCCTCGTTCGGACGATCCTGGTCGGGCAGGAATTTGCCGAGCGCGTCGGTGTATTCCATCGCCGGCGTTTCCACCGGCTCGAAACCGTAGAGCTCGTAGACGGCGCGGATCTTCTCGACCATCTCGCGCGTCGCCCGGATCGCGGCGGGATCGCGATCCTCGAGCCCGCGCGGCAGGCGCGCCTTCAGTTTCTGGGGTTTTTTGGGTTTGTCGGCCATGCGCGGCGTTTACCAGCCGACGCGCGGGGCGGCAACCGGTGCTTAAGGGACGCCGTCATTCCGGGGCGATGCGCAAGCATCGAACCCGGAATCTCGAGATTCCGGGTCTGGTCCTTCGGACCATCCCGGAATGACGGCCAACCTTTACGGCTTCTCCATCCGCGCCCTCAGCGCGTCCGCATCCGCCTTCGGCAGCGACTTCAAGGTCGGCTTGATGGTCTCGCCGCCGACGATCTTGCCGTTGCGCATGAACATCCAGTCCGAGATGTCGGCTTCGGTGAACTTCACCTGGTCGCCTGCCCGCTTGCCCGGCAGATCGCGCGGCTCGTTGGCGAACAAGCCGGAATAGCTGCCGTCCGGTAGCTTCTTCACCTCGCCGATCCAAATATGCTCGCCACCCTTACGGGTCGAAAAGCGCACCTTCAGGGCGTGCCCGGTCTCCGACGACTTTGGCGCCTCATAGGAGGCCCAGAAGGTCGGCAGCGAGCCGCGGGCGCGGGCGATCGCGGCGTTCATCTCGGGATCGGTGGTGCGCACGTCGACGATCGGCGAGCGGTCCTGCGCGACCACCTCGTGCGTGGGGCCGATGGTCAGGATGCCGAAAACGGAGACGCCGGTGATGGCGGCGAGAACCACCCATTTCATGGGTTGGGAGAGTTTGGATGCCATGATCGCGATGCCCAGGATGCTTGTTGTGTCCTGGTTTTGTCGCGTGTCGGCAGCAGCACGTTCATAGCGCAATAAGCCACAAACGTTGCGCGTTTTACCCTCCCCTGGAGGGGGAGGGTCGGCTCGCATCTAAGCGTAGCGAAGATGAGAGACGGGGTGGGGTGACGGTCTCTCCACATCGAACACTGCCGGAGTGGAGAGATCACCCCACCCCGCTCGCGCTTCGCGCGATCGACCCTCCCCCTCCAGGGGAGGGTGAAGATCTCAAAGCACCTTGCGGATCCAGTTGTGCGGATCGTTGGTGCGGCCGTACTGGATGTCGACGAGCTGCTTGCGCAGGCCCATCGCGACGGGGCCGGCGGCGCCGCCCGAGATCTCGAAATCGCCGCTCACCGAACGCACCTTGCCGATCGGCGAGATGACGGCGGCGGTGCCACAGGCAAACGCTTCCTTGAGCTTTCCGCTGGCCGCATCCTTGCGCCACTGATCGAGCGAATAGGGCTCTTCGCGCACGGTCTTTCCGGCATCGCGGGCGAGCGTGATGATGGAGTCGCGGGTGATGCCGGGCAGGATGGTGCCGAGCGGCGGCGTCGAGAGCGAGCCGTCGTCGAACACGAAGAAGACGTTCATGCCGCCGAGCTCCTCGATATAGCGACGCTCGACCGCATCGAGGAAGACCACCTGATCGCAGCCGTGCTGAATCGCTTCGGCCTGGGCGCGCAGGCTCGCAGCATAATTGCCGCCGCATTTGACCGCGCCGGTGCCGCCGATCGCGGCGCGCGTGTAGTTCTCGGAGACCCAGATCGAGACCGGCGCAGGCCCGCCCTTGAAGTAGGAGCCCACCGGGGAAGCGATCACCGCAAAGATGTATTCGGACGACGGCTTGACGCCGAGGAAGGTCTCGCTCGCGATCATGAAGGGGCGCAAGTAAAGGCTGCCCTCGCCGCCCGGCATCCAGGCACGATCGATGCGCACGACCTGCTCGACCGCCTCGATGAAGACGTCTTCGGGCAATTGCGCCATCGCCATGCGGTCGGCGGAATTCTTGAAGCGCCGCGCATTGGCGTCGGGTCGGAACAGGTTCACGCCGCCGTCGTCGCGCTTGTAGGCCTTGAGGCCTTCGAAGATTTCCTGCGCATAGTGCAGGACCGCGCCGGCCGGATCGAGCTGGAAGTTGGCGCGCGCCTCAACGCGTGCCTCGTACCAGCCGCCCTTGGCCTGGTTGTAGCGGACCACCGCCATGTGGTCGGTGAAGACCCGCCCGAAACCGGGGTCCACCAGCTTGGCGACACGGTCCTTCTCTGGAGTCGGATTGGATGCGGGCTGGATATCGAATTTCATGCTCATGTCCTTGCCTCCCGCTGCCGGTAGCGGCGCTGTTTCTCGCGCCCGCCTGCCCGCTTCGGGCCCGACTGGCTTGGTTGGGTTTCTCGCCGGACCGCCGCCAGCCATGTTACGGCCGGTTTCCGTGGCCAGCATGTCGCTGAGGACATGCTTTTGCGGAAGGCGGAAGTCCAGTATGTTTTGCCGAAATGCCGCTCGACAATCGCACGGTAGATCTGCTTCGGCCGTCGCCGCCTGTCCGGCTCTCTCCGGCCGTCCTGCTACGATGCCACCCGTCGCGAAACGATCTAAAATTTCGTGCGGATCGATCGTTTTGTAACATTGAACCCAAGATACGTCAATATGCCTGACATAAATTTCGCGACTTCCCCTCAAGACGCTGCCGTGCCCCGGCCGGCCGCAGGCGATGGAGGCAATTTGCGCTGGGATATCATCGAGCTGCTGTTCTTCGCCTATCGCGATTTCGTCGGCGATCCCGATCAGGAGCTGGAGGCGTTCGGCTTCGGCCGGGCCCATCACCGCGTCATGCACTTCGTCTACCGCTATCCCGGGCTGAAGGTCGCCGACCTGCTCGACGTCCTGCGCATCACAAAACAGTCGCTCGGCCGGGTGCTCAAGCAGCTCCTGGACGAGGGCTACATCGTGCAGAAGACCGGCGACAATGATCGTCGCCAGCGCCTGCTCTACGCGACGCCGAAGGGCGAGGCGCTGGTGCAGAAGCTCGCCGGGCTCCAGACCACGCGGATCACCAAGGCACTCGCCGAGATGGGTCCGCAGGACGCCGAAACGGTCAAGCGCTTCCTGCGCGCGATGATCGACCGCGACGATCCGGACAAGGTGCTCGAGACGATCTTCGCCTCGGTCAATCAAGAATCGAAGGAGTGACCGTGCCGCTCGCAGCCACGCTCGCGCGTCCACCGGTGCAACCGGCCGACGACGCCCCGCATCTGCTGCTGGTCGACGATGACCGCCGCATCCGCGACCTGCTCTCGCGCTTTCTCGCCAGCGAAGGCTATCGCGTCACCACCGCGGCAAGCGCGGGCGATGCGCGCTCCAAACTGCTGGGCCTGCATTTCGACCTCTTGATTCTCGACGTCATGATGCCCGGCGAAACCGGCTTCGACCTCGCCCGCTTCATCCGGACCTCCTCCTCGGTGCCGATCGTGATGCTGACGGCGCGCCACGAGGCCGAAGCCCGCATCGAGGGCCTGCAGATCGGCGCCGACGATTACGTCGCAAAGCCGTTCGAGCCGCGTGAGCTTGCGCTGCGCATCAACAACATCCTCAAGCGCGCCGCGCCGCCGCCACAGGTGACGACCGTCGAGAAGATCGCGTTCGGTCCCTACGTCTATCATCTCGATCGCGGCGAATTGCGCCAGGGCGAGGAGGTCATCCACCTCACCGATCGCGAGCGCGAGATGCTGCGCATTCTCTCGGAAACCCCGGGCGAGACCGTGCCGCGCAGCGCGCTGACCGGCAATGGCAGCGTCAACGAGCGTGCCGTTGACGTGCAGATCAACCGCCTCCGGCGCAAGATCGAGACCGATCCTGCGAATCCGCTGTTCCTGCAGGCGGTGCGCGGCATTGGCTACCGGCTGGTGGCCTCGCCATAACTCAGTGAAGCACGCTAGATGAGCACGATCGATACCGGCCTGACGCTTCTGAAGAGCGCCGCCGGCCGCGTTTCGGCCGCCAATGGCTGGATGGGCAATGCGTTCAAGGGCTGGATGCCGACCGGCCTCTATGCCCGCGCGCTGCTCATCATGATCGTGCCGATGGTGATCCTGCAGTCGGTCGTCGCCTTCGTGTTCATGGAGCGGCACTGGAACACGGTGACGCGCCGCCTGTCGGCCGCCGTCGTGCAGGACATCGCCGCGCTCATCGACGTCTACAAGGGCTATCCGCAGGACCGGGATCGCGACCAGATCCGCCGCATCGCGCAGCAGCGCCTCGGCCTCGTCGTCGACTTCCTGCCCGCCGGCGACATGCCGCCGCCGGGGCCGAAGCCGTTCTTCTCGCTGCTCGACCAGACGCTGTCGGTGCAGCTCGGCCGCCAGATCGGCCGCTCGTTCTGGATCGACACGGTCGGCCGCTCCAACCTCGTCGAGATCCGCATCCAGCTCGACGATGCCGTGATGCGCGTGTTCGCGCAGCGCAGCGCCGCCTATGCCTCGAACTCGGAGATCTTCCTGTTCTGGATGGTCGGCACGTCATCGATCCTCCTGATCGTCGCGGTGCTGTTCCTGCGCAACCAGATCAAGCCGATCCTGCGGCTCGCGGATGCCGCGGAAAGTTTCGGCAAGGGCCGCGAGGCGCCGAACTTCCGCCCGCGCGGCGCGCGCGAGGTACGGCGCGCGGCGGTCGCCTTCCTCGAGATGAAGTCGCGCATCGAGCGCACGATGGAGCAGCGCACCGCGATGCTCGCCGGCGTCAGCCACGATCTGCGCACCATCCTGACCCGCTTCAAGCTCGAGCTGGCGCTGATCGGCGACAGCCCCGAGCTCGAAGGCATGCGCAAGGACGTCGACGAGATGTCAATGATGCTGGAGGATTACCTCGCTTTTGCCCGCGGCGATTCCGGCGAGCAGTCGCAGCCGACCGACATGGCGCAGGCGCTCGAGGAGCTGCGCAGCGATGCCGAGCGCCACGGCCACACCGCGACCGTGGCGTTCAACGGCCTGCCCGTGGTGACGGTGAAACCGGCCTCGTTCAAGCGCTGCCTCGCCAACCTCGTCACCAACGCGGCGCGCTACGGGAAGAGCATCGCCATCACCGGCCAGCGCGATCACCGTTATTTGACCGTCACGGTCGACGACGACGGTCCGGGTATCCCGGCGCATTTGCGCGAAGAGGTGTTCAAGCCGTTCCTGCGGCTGGACAACGCCCGCAACCAGGACGAAGGCGGCACCGGCCTTGGCCTCGCCATCGCCCGCGACATCGCCCGCTCCCATGGCGGCGACATCACGCTGGGTGACAGCCCGATGGGGGGATTGCGGGCGAGCGTGCGGATACCGGTGTAGGCGCCGTACTTCACCTCTCCCCGTAAGAACGGGGCGAGGGAGCGCACCGACTGCGCGGCGACCGCACCTACTTCGGCAGCAGGCTCTTCAGCTTGTCCATGTCGCGCACGTTCATCTTGAAGCCGCCGGGCATGACGATGTCGCCGGGCTTCTGGTCGGGCTTGCAGGCCCCGAGCCACTTCGCTTCGAGCTGCACCGTCGTATCGCGCCCCGCAGCGCCGGCGACGCCGCCTTGCGCATGCGAGGTGGTCTTCACCGTGTAGGCCGAGTTGAAGTCGCCCGTGATCTCGGCATGCGAGGTCGTGCTGACGCCGGCGACGCTGCACTCGGAATCGCTGACATAGCCGGTCGCGGTCTTCTTGATCTCCTGCTTGGCGCAGATCTGCTTGGCCATCGGGGAGACGTTGTTGCTCATCTCCTTGTCGACGGTCTCGTCGGTGCAGTGCTGCATGGTCATCTCGGGCATCGCCGAGCCGGTCCTGACCATCTTCATTTCCCAGAGGCCGGCCTTGCGCACCGGCAGGTCGTCGGCAGAGGCGCTGCCTGCCGACACGACAACGCAAAGGGCCGAGCCGAGCAAAGCGAGTTTGCGCGTCATGAGGGAAGCTCCCGGCAAAGAGATTGCGACGTTACGACGCCTCAGTAGAGCGTGCGGATCGGCCGGTCGGCGGCGCCATAGGGCACCCAGCGGCAGGAGAACGAGATGTATCCACCCTCGTAGGCCTGCACGCCCAGGAATTTGACGACCTTGCCGTAGCGCGCGCAATGATCGACCGCGACCTGCCGCGCATCGACCTGGTTCGCCATCGAATAGGCGATGATACCGCCGGTGTCGTTACCCTTGAACGGAGGCACCGGAAGGATATCGGCGCGCGCCGACTGGCTCGCCATCATACCCAAGGCAAGAAGGCCCGCGGCCGCAATGATTCGCATTCCCGTCACTCCAATTGGCTGGCACTAGTTTACGGTGCCGGGGCCAAAGTGAAAAGAACCGAGGCCGGCCGGCTGCGACGTTCTGGTCAACTCCTGGCGAAGTGTTGCCGCGCTGCACTTGACCTCTTCCGGCCTTCGCGGCACCGTCCGAGCTTCGAAGACCCAGCAGTCCGGATTGCCCATGCGCGCCCCCTCCCTGAAATCGCTCCGCTTCGCCGCCGTGCTCGGCCTCATGTTCGGGGCGCTGTCGCTCGGCGAGGCCCGGGCCGCCAATCCGCTGGAGCTGAACTTCTGGCTGAGCGGGCCGCGCTATGACGGCGCCGTTGCCGATTGCGACAGGGCGCTGCCGACGATCGCCTCCCAGTTCTGGGAGAAGGAAAGCTCGTTCTGGAATTCCTCGTTGAAGATCACGGGCTTCTCGGCCGTTCGCGAGGTCGCCTTCCGGCCCTGGCAGTCCGACAACATCCCGCGCCGCTATTGCACCGGCGAGGCCATGCTCACTGACGGCAAGGTGCGCAAGGTGCATTTCTCGATCATCGAGGATGGCGGCTTTGCCGGTTACGGCAACGGCGTCGAATGGTGCGTGGTCGGGCTCGATCGCAACTGGGCCTACAACCCGGCCTGCCGCGCCGCGAGGCAGTAATTCGAACGCCCTGATTCGGCCCGATCAAGCGGCCGAACGACTGGCGCCAGAAATTTGTTCTTGAAATGTTCTCATCGCCTGCTAGGCTCGACTGCACAGTCTAGTTGAGGGGCGTCGCCATGTTTCATTCCAGATTGCGTTCGTTCTCCCGTCTTGTGATCTCACTCACCCTTGCCGCCGGGCTGGTTTCGCTCGCCGGCGGCGCGAAAGCCCAGGACAGGCGGCAGAACGCGCCCGGCGAATTCGATTTCTATGTGCTGTCGCTGTCATGGTCGCCGTCGTTCTGCGAGGAAGCGGCCGAGCGTGGCGGCCGCTCCCAGATTCAGTGCAGCGGCCGGCCCTACGCCTTCGTGGTGCACGGGCTGTGGCCGCAATATGAAAACGGCTTTCCGGAATATTGCCAGCGGCCGGCGCCGCGGCTGAGCCGCAGCATCGTTTCCTCCATGCTCGACCTGATGCCGGCGCCGGGCCTGATCTTCAACGAGTGGGACAAGCACGGCACCTGCTCGGGTCTCGCCGACCGCAGCTATTTCGAGACGATCCGCAAGGCGCGCGCCGCGATCAAGATTCCGGCCGAGTATCTCGATCTGTCGCAGGCCAGGACCGTCGCGCCTGCTGACGTCGAGGAGGCCTTCATCAAGGCCAATCCGGGCCTCAGCAGCGCCGCCGTCTCGGTCACCTGCAACCGGACGCGATTGTCCGAGGTCCGGATCTGCCTCAGCAAGGACCTGCAATTCCGCGCCTGCGAGGAGATCGACCGCCGCGCCTGCCGCCGCGACCAGGTGACGATGCCGCCGATCAGGGGTGGATAGAGTTCGTCATTCCGGTTCGCGCGGAAGAGCGAACCCGGAAATCCATCTCGCCACAAACAATGCTGACAGATGGATTTTAGGCTCGGTGCTGCGCACCGCCCCGAAATGACGGGAGTTACTTTCATCGCGCGATGTCGTAACTCTCCGCCATGAACTACCGACACGCCTTCCACGCCGGCAACTTCGCCGATGTCATCAAGCACATCGTGCTGGCGCGCATCATCACGTATCTGCAGGACAAGCCGGCCGCGTTCCGCGTCATCGACACCCATGCCGGGGCCGGCCTCTACGATCTCGAAAGCGACGAGGCGCGCCGCGGCGGCGAGTGGCTGACCGGCATCGCGCGGCTGATGCAGGCGCGCCTGTCGAACGAGACCATTGCACTGACCAAGCCCTATCTCGACATCGTCCGCGCCTTCAATCCGAAGGGCGAGCTCAAGGTCTATCCGGGCTCGCCGCTGATCGCGCGCGGCCTGCTGCGGCCGCAGGACCGTCTCGTCGCCTGCGAGCTCGAGCCCAAGGCGCGCAAGGCGCTGATCGATGTGCTGCGCCGCGACGAGCAGGCTCGCGTGGTCGATCTCGACGGCTGGGTGGCACTGCCGGCCTTCGTGCCGCCGAAAGAGCGCCGTGGTCTCGTGCTGATCGATCCGCCGTTCGAGGCAAAGAACGAGTTCGAACGGCTGGGCGAAGCCTTCTCGGCAGCCTTCGCGAAATGGCCGACCGGTATCTATGTAATCTGGTATCCCGCAAAGAACCGCCGCGCCACCGACACGCTGGCGCAATCAGTGGCGCGGCTCGCAGCCGCAGCAAAACCACCGGGCAAATGCCTGCGTCTCGAATTCAGCGCCGCACCGCAACTCGACGGCGCCCCCCTCACCTCCACCGGGCTCTTGATCGTCAATCCGCCCTACACGCTGCACGGCGAGCTCAAAACCATCCTGCCCGAGCTGGAGATGCCGCTCGGCCAGGGCGGCGCTGCCAGATTCCGATTAGAGGTACCCAAGACGTAACACTCCGTAGAGGTACCCACGACGTAACACTCCGGCATTCTTGGGAAAAATATGCAGTAGCGGTAGTCAATCCGCAACGAACCGTATTATGCTGTTTGCGTGACTGGCTTTACGTTCCGCTTCCGCGAATGGTTGCGGCGGAGTGAAGGCCCTAAGAAAGATCCGATCGGGCCGATAAGGCTCGCTCAAGGATGGCCAGCTCCCGGGCTCCGTATTGCCCGGTCATGTCGTGACGTGCGTCTGCGTCGCGACGGAGGAGCAATGAGGGGGAGTTTCCCGATGGCCATGACGGGAACGGTCAAGTTCTTCAACGGCGAGCGCGGCTACGGCTTCATCAAGCCCGACGACGGCGGTCGCGATGTCTTCGTTCACATCACCGCTGTTGAGCGGGCGGGATTGAAGGACCTTGCCGAAGGACAGCGTATTACTTTCGAAGTCGAACCGGACAAGAAGGGGAAGGGACCGAAGGCGGTCAACCTGGTCATCCTTTCCTAGCGTGCCCTGAAAAAAATCCCGGCCGCGAGCGGCCGGGAGGCTGTGGTCCGGTATTTTCTTCTTCAGCTATCAGAAGTGATAGTTCACGCCTGCGCGCACAACGCTGGCGCTGTAGCCGTTCGACACGCCGGTGATTGCGAACTGGCTCGTCGACAGGTCGATGTAGAGATATTCGAGCTTGGCACTCCAGTTCGGAGCGAGGCCCACTTCCGCACCGGCACCGATGGTCCAGCCGGCGGTGGCGTGCGACTCGGTCCAGCCGAAGGTCTGCGCGCGCAGCTCGCCGAAAGCGAGGCCGGCGGTGCCGTAGAACAGCACGTTGCTGAAGGCATAGCCGGCGCGGCCGCGCAGCGTGCCGAACCACGGATTGGAGAACTTCCACGGCGCGAAGGTGTCGTCGGCGCCGGCAGCCTGGATGTCGCCCTCGACGCCGAACACCCACGGGCCATTCTGGAAATTGTAGCCGGCCTGGATGCCGCCGACGAAGCCGGACGGCTTCGATGGGTTGTTGTCGACCGAACCCCATTCGTAGCCGATGTTGCCGCCGAGATATGGACCCGCCCAGCTATACGCATTGAGCGGCTGGTTGACGGTATAGGGCGCTCGCTGCCCGTAATTGAGATCGGCGGCTTCTGCCGAAGCTGTCCAGCCGGCAACCAAAGCGGCCGCGCCCACAACGAGCCTCTTCATCACTTAACTCCAACGCAACTGCCGCCCCGCGACGCCCGCGCCGCCGCGCGAGGCGAAACCGCGTGGTTACGGAACCAAGAACCTTTCGCGTAGGATTTATCGAGAGTTTTAAGTTAAAGGCCTGTTAAGTCGGGTTACCGCGCTCTTAACAGGCTTAAGCAAGCGTTACCGGGAACCGCGCCGCCATCCTGTGCGTGCCGCACGGCCGGAACTTCAAATCGGCCCCCCCAGCGCCTAAATTCGCATCATGGTTCACGATTCCACCGACAATCCGGACGACCGCGCGCGCAAATCGCCGCAAGCCGCTGCGAACGACGTGCCGCCCGGGGGGCTGGCCGCGCCCGACGTCGATCCCGCCACCACGGGCGGCGACGACGAGGACGATGCGCTGCTGCCCGATATCCTCGAAGAGAGCGGCGCGGTCGGCGACGAGCCGTTGGCGACCGGCCACGAGGCGATCGAGCGCGCGGTCCGGCTCGCCCCGACCTCGCCCGGCGTCTACCGCATGCTCAACGCCAATGCCGACGTGCTCTATGTCGGCAAGGCCAAGAACGTCAAAAAGCGCCTGTCCAACTACGCGCGCCAGAGCGCGCCGCAGCCGGCACGCATCCTGCGCATGATCGCAGCCACCGTGACGGTGGAGATCGTCTCGACCAACACCGAGACCGAGGCGCTGCTGCTCGAAGCCAACCTGATCAAGCAGCTGCGGCCGCGCTTCAATGTGCAACTGCGCGACGACAAGTCGTTTCCCTATATCCTGATCACCGGCGATCATTGGGCGCCGCAGATCCTGAAACATCGCGGCGCGCAGACGCGGCCCGGGCGCTATTTCGGCCCGTTTGCCTCCGCCGGAGCGGTCAACCGCACCATCACGGCGCTGCAGCGCGCGTTCCTGATCCGCTCCTGCACCGATTCCTTCTTCGAGAGCCGCACCCGGCCCTGCCTGCTCTATCAGATCCGCCGCTGCGCCGGTCCCTGCACCCGCGAGATCGATTTCGGCGGCTATTCGACGCTGGTGCGCGAGGCGAGCGACTTCCTCTCCGGCAAGAGCCACGCGGTGAAGCAGGAGCTCGCCGGCGAGATGGAGAAGGCCTCGGGCGAGCTCGAGTTCGAGCGCGCCGCGCTGTACCGCGACCGCCTCGCCGCGCTGTCGGCGATCCAGTCGCAGCAGGGCATCAATCCGCGCACGGTCGAGGAAGCCGACGTGTTCGCCATCCACCAGGAGGGCGGCTTCTCCTGCGTCGAGGTGTTCTTCTTCCGCACCGGCCAGAACTGGGGCAATCGCGCCTATTTCCCGCGCGCGGAGAAGACCTTCACGCCGGAGGAAGTGCTGGGATCCTTCCTGGCCCAGTTCTACGACGACAAGCCGCCGCCGAAAAACATCCTGCTCTCGCACGAGATCGAGGAGAGCGAGCTGCTCGCCAACGCGCTCTCGATCAAGGCCGGCCACAAGGTCGAGGTCACCGCTCCCAAGCGCGGCGAGAAGAAGGAGCTCGTCGCCCACGCGCTGACCAATGCGCGCGAGGCGCTCGGCCGCAAGCTCGCGGACACCGCGACGCAGAGCCGCCTGCTCGACGCCATGGCCGCGACGCTCAGCCTGCCGCATGCGCCCAAGCGCATCGAGGTCTACGACAACAGCCACATCCAGGGCACCAATGCGGTCGGCGCCATGATCGTCGCCGGCCCCGACGGCTTCGTGAAGAACCAGTACCGCAAGTTCAACATCAAGTCGGAAGGGATCACGCCGGGGGACGACTTCGCCATGATGCGCGAGGTGCTGGAGCGCCGCTTCAAGCGCCTGATCAATCCGCCCGAGGAGGGCGCCAAGGTCAAGGATGATGACTTCCCGCAATGGCCCGACCTCGTGATCATCGACGGCGGCCGCGGCCAGCTCAATGCGGTGCGCGAGATCTTTGCCAATCTCGGCCTGACCCAGGTGTCGCTGATGTCGGTCGCCAAGGGGCCGGACCGGGATGCCGGGCGCGAGACCCTGTTCATGCCGGATCGCGAGGCGATCAAGCTGGAGCCGCGCGATCCCGTGCTCTATTTCATCCAGCGCCTGCGCGACGAGGCCCACCGCTTCGTCATCGGCTCGCACCGCAAGCTGCGCAAGAAGGACATCCGCGAGGCCGGTTTGCAGGAGATTCCGGGCATCGGCCCGTCACGCAAACGTGCCTTGCTGCACCATTTCGGAACCCTGAAGGAGATCGAACGGGCCTCGATCGCCGATCTCGGCAAGGTTCCGGGGGTGAGCGCCGAAAGCGCCCGCAGGATTTTCGAGTATTTCCATCCCCAGCCGGGGTGAACTAAAGGGGGACCGCGGTCATAAGGGCGTCGCATCCGGCATCGCATTTGTGAGCGGGACGGTTGACCTTCAGCCTTGAGCGGTATTGGTAGGACGGATGAACATCGCCACGACACGAGGGACAACCAGCCGCGCGATGTCCCTCCCCAACATCCTGACCTATGGCCGGATCGCCGCGATCCCGGTCGTGGTCGGATGCATCTATGCGCAGTCGATTCTGGATCAGCCGCTCTGGCTGCGCTGGCTCGCGGTCGCCATCTTCATCGCGGCCGCGGTCACCGATTACCTCGACGGCTATTACGCGCGGATCTGGAATCAGCAATCGGCGTTCGGCCGGATGCTCGACCCGATCGCCGACAAGCTGCTGGTCGCCTCCTGCCTGCTGATGCTGGCCGCCGACGGCATCATCCACGGCTGGTCGTTGTGGGCCGCCATCGTGATCCTGTGCCGCGAGATCCTGGTCTCGGGTCTGCGCGAATACCTCGCCGCGCTCCGCGTCAGCGTGCCCGTGACCAAGCTTGCGAAGTGGAAGACCACGGTCCAGCTGGTCGCCATCGGCTTCCTGCTCGCGGGACCTGCCGGCGACGAGGTGGTGCCCGTCGTCTCGATGATCGGACTGGCGCTGCTGTGGGCCTCGGCGATCCTGACCATCTACACCGGCTACGACTATTTCCGCGCCGGCATCCATCACCTCATCAAGGAGGATGAGGGATGAAGGTGAAGTATTTTGCCTGGGTGCGCGAGCGCGTCGGCAAGGCCGAGGAGACCATCGAGCCGCCGGCGACCGTGCGCACCGTGGAGGAGCTGATCGCCTGGCTGTCCGGCCGGAGCGAGGCCTATGCGTATGCGTTCGAGAAGCCGAAGGTGATCCGCACCGCAATCGACCATGCCCACGTCAAGTCGGACGCCGCGATCGCGGGCGCCCGCGAGATCGCGTTCTTCCCGCCGATGACCGGCGGTTAGGCTCATGAGCTGCCCCGTCACCATCCGTATCCAGGAAGACGATTTCGACATCGCGCGCGAGATCGCGGTCCTGACCAAGAGCCGCACCGACATCGGCGCGGTCGTGAGCTTCTCCGGCATCTGCCGCGCCGACGACGACAGCGCCAGGATCGCCGCGCTCACGCTCGAGCACTATCCCGGCATGGCCGAGGAAGAGATCAGGCGCCATGCCGACGAGGCCATTTCGCGCTGGCCACTCAACGGCGTCACGGTGATCCACCGCGTCGGTCGCTTCATGCCCGGCCAGAACATCGTGCTGGTGCTCACCGCCTCGCAGCATCGCCAGGCCGCATTCCAGGCGGCCGAGTTCCTGATGGATTACCTCAAGACCAGCGCCCCGTTCTGGAAGAAGGAAGAGAGCGCCACCGGCACCGGCTGGGTCGAGGCCCAGGCCCGTGACGACGAGGCCGCCGCACGCTGGACCAAATCCTGATGGCAAAAACTGCGAAAAAGACTGCGCGCGGCCGCGCCGCGCCGAAGCTTGCGAAAGTGGGGCCCGGCGAGCTTCTCACGCTGCTCGACTTCGTCCGCTATGCGGTGAGCCGCTTTGTCGAGGCGAAGCTCGCCTTTGCCCATGGCACGACCGACCCGGTCGCGGAAGCCGTTTTCCTGGTCTCTGAGGCGCTGCATCTCACGCCCGACCAGTTCGAGGGCTTTGCCCACGCGCGCGTCACCGTCGCGGAAGGCAAGACCCTCCTCGACCTCATCCACCAGCGCGTCACCACGCGCAAACCGGCCGCCTATCTCGTCAACAAGATCTACATGCGCGGCCTGCCCTTCTATGTCGACGAGCGCGTCATCGTTCCGCGCTCCTTCATCGGCGAGCTCCTGGATTCGCATTTCGGCGACGAGGGCGGCCCCGGCTCGCTGATCGACGACCCCACTGCCGTCGAGCGCGTGCTCGATCTCTGCACGGGATCGGGATGTCTTGCGATCCTCGCCGCGCATCACTTCCCGAACGCTGCGGTCGATGCCGTCGACATCTCCAAGGGCGCGATCGAGGTCGCCGCGCGCAATGTCGAGGACTACGGGCTCGAGGACCGGATCACGCTCCATCGCGGCGACCTGTTCGCCCCGCTCGGCGATGCGCGATATGACCTGATCATCACCAACCCGCCCTACGTCGATGCAGAAGGCATGGCGGCATTGCCGCCGGAGTGCCGGGCCGAGCCAAAACTCGCCTTCGACGGCGGCGCCGATGGTCTCGACGTGGTGCGGAAGATCCTGCGCGATGCGCCCGATCATCTGACGCCCGGCGGCGGACTGATCTGCGAGATCGGCCGCGGCCGCGAATTGGTCGACGAGGCCTTCCCGGAACTGCCGCTGCTATGGCTGGACACCGAGGACTCCGAGGGCGAGGTGTTCTGGATTTCGGCCGCCGATCTCGGCTGATCCGCCACGGCCGCGCGACTTCGACGGAACAAGTCAAATTCGGCCACGTTCATCCCCCGATGCATTGTCTCGCTCTCGGAGGATGTCCGTATGCTCGCGCCATCGGGCGAATTGCTGCGCGCCGGTGTGGCGCTCAAGCTCAATCACGTCAAACGGGCTGCTCAATCCTATCTGCGTGACCAGACCAGCCAAGCCACCGGCAAGGTGACATCCTACGCGGTGGCCGGTGGCCTGTTCGCAGTCGCGGGCCTGTTCGTTGTCGCGGCATTCTTCGTCGGGCTGATCGCCCTGTATCGCTGGATCGCCATCACCTCCGGGCAGTTCTGGGGTTTTGGTGCCGTCGGCGCAGTGCTGCTCATGCTGGCCGCGGTCTGTGCCGGGGTGGCGATGGCGCAGATGAGGCGCAAGCCCAAGCCGATTGTGCCGCTCGCGAGCCGTCTGCGCGTGGCGGTCGCGACGCCTCGGATCCCGCGCGGAACGGTCAAGGAGGCCGTGAAGGAGGTGGCGACGACGATTCCATTGGCGCCGCTCGCGCCGGGTGAACGCGGCCATGGCAACCGGAGCCGGCCGGCTCGCACCAACCGGCCCGTGCAGCTTGGCCTGATGCTCGCAGCGGTCGGGCTGCTGGGCGTGACGGCGGCGCGCCGGCGACGCCACGGGCAAAGGCTGGAGACGTGACATGCTGGTGCGGCGCTCCGAGTCAATCGACAGCTGGCTGCTGGTGGCAGCCACCGCCGTCTTCGTGCTGACCGCGGAACGCTACTTCCAGGACTCCGGCCCGATCCGGCCGGGACCTCCGCCGGACCACCGCAAGCAAGAGGCGAATTCACCGGAAACCCACCCGGCGGGCGCGGCCATGCAGCCCGGCCGCGGACGTCATGCGAAGAGCCCGTTCGCGATCCCGTGGGCGGGCTGGAAGGATATTTTCTGGCGTACCTATCAGCGCATCGACGAGGATCGCCTGCTCGCCACAGCCGGCGGCGTCGTGTTCTTCGGGCTGCTCGCGATCTTCCCGGCCGTCACCGCACTTGTCTCCTCTTACGGCCTGTTCGCCGATCCCTCGACGATCAGCGCCAATCTGCAGACGCTCGCGACCATGCTGCCGGAGGGTTCATTCCAGATCGTCGAGGAGCAGGTCGCGCGCGTGGTGTCGCATGGCAATACGACGCTCGGGGCCACCTTCCTGCTCGGCCTTCTGCTTGCGATCTGGAGCGCCAATGCGGGGGTCAAGGCGATCTTCGATGCCCTCAATGTCGCCTATGAGGAGCGCGAGAAGCGCAGCTTCATCGAGCTCAACATGGTGTCGCTGGCCTTCACCGTCGGCGGCATCGTGGCGCTGCTGCTGATGGTGGGGGCCGTCGTCGCCTTCCCGCTCGCACTCAACCATCTCGGCATGGCGCCCGAGAGCAAGCTGATCGTGGCCTTAGCGCGATGGCCGCTGCTGTTCCTGATCCTGCTGGTGGCGCTCGCGATCCTCTACCGCTTCGCGCCCAGTCGCGATTCGCCTCGCTGGCAATGGCTGAGCCTCGGCGCGGTGACGGCCGCCATCCTCTGGATCGCCGGCTCGGCGCTGCTGTCCTTGTATCTCTCTGAATTCGCCAATTACAACGCGACCTACGGCTCGCTCGGCGCGGCGATCGGCCTGATGATGTGGATGTGGATGTCGGCGATCGTCATCATGTTCGGCGCCGAGCTGAACTCGGAGATCGAACGGCAGACCCTGCGGGACACGACGACCGGTCGCCCCAAGCCGCTTGGCACCCGCGAAGCGGTCTCGGCCGATACGGTTGGCGCCACCGCGCCATTCTGATCGACTCGACCGATGGCGGTCAGGCCGGCAGCCAGCCCGACCGCATCTGGCGTGTATCAACGCCGGGTGATCACGGCTTCCAGATATTCGCTGTGCACGACGATGGTGCCGTCGTCGGCATGGTTGAACTCGCCGAGCAGCGCCAGCAGATCGCGCTTCAGCGCCGCCTGGCCGTCCGCGTCGAGCGCGGCAAACGCCTTCAGCGTAGGTCCGTAGAAGGTCTTGAAGATCTCGAGCCAGTGCTCCGGCGAGCGATAGCGGAACACGAACATGCGCGGCTCGGCGGCGATCTCGGACGCCTGGCCAGCGAACATCTCTTCAAGCCGCGCCCGTGTGCCCCATAATGCCGGCGACTTCACGCCCGCCGGCGGCGGCAGATGCTTGCCGATGGTCTTGAACAGCTGGCCGATGAAACCCTGCGGCGTCCAGTTGGCGAGGCCGATCTTGCCGCCGGATTTGCAGACCCGCGCGAGCTCGGCGGCCGCCTTGTCCTGGTCCGGCGTGAACATCACGCCGAAGGTCGAGAGCACGACGTCGTAGCTGGCGTCGGCAAACGGCAGCGCTTCGGCATCCGCTTCGCGGAACTCGATCATGAGATGTTCGGCCGCCGCGCGCTCACGCCCGCGCTTGAGCAGCGCCGGCACGTAGTCGGTGGACGTGACGTCACACCAGCGCCGCGCCGCGGCCAGAGTCGCATTGCCGTTGCCGGCGGCGACGTCCAGCACCTTGCTGCCGGCGCGTATGTCGAGTGCCTCACAGAGCTGTTCGCCGACGATCTGCAAGGTGGTGCCGACGACGGCATAGTCGCCCGACGACCAGGCGCCGTGCTGGCGCTGCTTGACGGCGGCAAGATCGGGTTGGGCTGCGGTTGGCTTGAGCGCGGCGGATGTCGACATGGCAATCTCCTGCGGTTGAAAACGCCGGGACGATAGGGCGCATGCGGCTCGCTGGCCTTGAGAGCGGCGTTATTTTACGCTGAGAGCGGCTTGATTTCCGAACGGGAGCCGAGGGGGAACTGTGACATTTCAGTTCGAGAATTTCCTGCTCGACCCCGAGCGCCGCGAATTGCGGCACGCGGACACGCTCGTCGCGCTCGAACCCCAGGTGTTCGATCTCCTGACCTACCTCGTCCGCAACCGCGATCGCGTGGTGACGCGGGACAATCTGCTCGATGCGATCTGGAACGGCCGCGTCGTCTCGGAATCGACACTGACCAGCCGGATCAACGCCGCGCGCCGCGCGATCGGCGACAATGGCGAGGAGCAGCGACTGATCCGCACCGTCGCGCGCAAGGGCGTGCGGTTCGTCGGCGCGGTGACCGAGCTGGCCCGCGCCGCCGGACCAGCCGGGACAGACGAGGCGCCCGCGCCGCCGCCGACGGGCCTGCCCCTGCCCGATCGCCCCGCGATCGCGGTGCTGCCCTTCACCAACATGAGCGGCGAGGCCGAGCAGGATTATTTCTCCGACGGCATCAGCGAGGACATCATCACCGCGCTGTCGAAGCTGCGCTGGTTCTTCGTCATCGCTCGCAACTCCTCCTTCATCTACAAGGGCCGCACGGTTCATTTGCGGCAGGTCGCCGACGAGCTCGGCGTGCGCTACGTCGTCGAGGGCGGCGTCCGCAAGGATGGCGAGCGCGTCCGCATCACGGCGCAGCTCAACGACGTCGCCACCGGCAGCCATCTCTGGGCCGAACGCTACGACCGCGAGCTCGCCGACGTCTTCGCCGTCCAGGACGAGATCACCGAGGCGATCGTCGCCGCGATCGAGCCGCAGCTCTATGCCGCGGAGAATTTTCGCGCCCAGCGCAAGCCGCCCGACAGCATGGACGCCTGGGACCTCGTCATGCGCGCGCTCTCGCACTATTGGCGGGTGACGCGGCAGGATCACGTGGTGGCCCAGGCCCTGCTCGAAAAGGCCATCGCGCTCGACCCCGGCTACGGCAAGGCGCTCGGCCTGCTCGGCACCAGCTACATGTTCACGGCGCATATGGGCTGGATGGACATGGCCATCGCGATACCCACCGCCGAGCGCGCGGCACGTGCCGCGATCCGCGCCGACGACGAGGATGCCTGGGCCCACAACGCGCTCGGCCACGTCCATCTGTTCGCGCGACGGTTCGAGGACTCGCTGGCCGAGTTCGAGACGGCGCTACGGCTCAATCCGAACTTCGCACTGGCGCAGGGCTATCATGGCCTGGCGCTGGGCTATTGCGGTCGCTGGCAGGAGGCCGACGAGGCGGCGCGGCGGGCGATCCGTCTCAGCCCGCGCGACCCCTATGCCCCGGTCTATTTCGGCATCGCCGCCTATGCGCGTTTCCTCGGCGGCGACGACGAGGAGGCCATCCGCCTGGCGCAGGAGGCCTTGCGCCAGCGCAGCGACTTCGTCGGGGCGCACCGGGTGCTGACCGCGGCCGCCGGCATGGCCGGGCATCGCGAGATCGCCGCCGCTGCGTTGAAGGAACTGCGCCGTGCCCAGCCGAACGTCTCGCTCGCCTGGATCGCCGAGTTCATGCCGATCAAGCTCGCCAATGACCGCGAGCGCTACCTCGAAGGCTTTCGCCGGGCTGGCCTCACCTGAAGCCCGAACAGCCCGCTATCCCCTCGAATCAACAATGATGTTAAGCTCATGCGGCTTGGGGGAGCATGAGGCGTGACGGGTTCGCACAGTGACCCGTGTTTTCCCGGGTGAGGCATCAGCTCTTGAGGCGTAACGCGCGGCATGATTCGCATTTCGACGATCTTCATCGCCATCTGCATGGTTCTGGTCGCGGCTTCGCTCGGCCTTGTGCTCTACGCTGTCGCCGGCATCAGCGGAACCGAATCCGCGATCGTGGCGCTGACCGCACTGACCTTCCTCATCCTCTACAACGCGGTGTCGATGCGGTTGCGCGACCGCAGCGACGTCGGCGGCCAGATCGCGGACCTGTCGCGCGGCACCGCCGACCTCGCCCGTCAGGTGGCCGAGTTCGGCCGCCGACTGGCGGCGATGGAGGGGCGCATCGCCTCGTCCAACTCGACCAATTCCGACCGCATCCAGTCGGTGGTCGGCGAGATCAACGAGCTCGGCGGTCTGGTCAAGCAGCTCGCTTCCACCGTATCGGCGCATGAGGACCTGCTGGCGGGTGCCGCGCCTGGACCTGCGGCGGCGCCGGCGGCACGACCGGAGCCGGAAGCACCGATCGACCTGATCGAGCCGTTCGAGGAGCGACCCGCCGCGCCGCCGCCGCTTCCCCCCGCGCCTGCGGCTGTGCAGCCGCGGCCGGCGGTTCAGGCCCAGACCGCCAATGCGGTCCAAACCACCAACGGGCGCAACCAGACCCAATTGCTGGCGACGCTGCGCAACGCGATCGACGAGAACCGCATCGACATCTTCCTCCAGCCGATGGTGACGCTGCCGCAGCGCAAGGTGCGGTTCTACGAAGCCGTGACGCGGGTGCGCGACGAGCGAGACCAGCTGATCGCCGCCGAGGATTTCATCAGCATCGCCGAGGCCTCGGGGCTGATCGGGCGCATCGACAACATGGTGATGCTGCGCTGTGTGCAGGTGCTGCGGCGCCTGATGGTGCGCAACAAGGACGTCGGCGTGTTCTGCAACGTCGCGGCTTCCACGCTCGGCAATTCCACGACCTTCGCGCAATGCCTCGACTTCCTGGAAGCCAACCGGGCGCTGGCGCCGTCGCTGGTGCTGGAGTTCAAACAGTCGACCTTCCGCAATCTCGGTCCGGTCGAGACCGAGAACCTCGCCGCGCTGGCCCAGCGCGGCTTCCGCTTCTCGATCGACCATGTCACGGATCTCAGGATCGAGCCGCGCGAGCTCGCCGACCGTGGCGTGCGCTTCATCAAGGTGCCGGCCACGCTGCTGCTCGACCCCAGGCAGGCCTCGACCTCCGACATCCACCCGTCCGACCTCTCCGACCTGCTCGGCCGCTTCGGCATCGACCTGATCGCCGAACGGATCGAGGGCGAGCGCGCCGTGGTCGATCTGCTCGATTATGACGTACGGTTCGGCCAGGGGTTCCTGTTTGCACCGCCCCGGCCATTGCGGCCGGAGGGGGCATCTGCTACCGGCGGGGCCTCGCCGAACCAGGCGCAGGACACTCAGGGACCCAATGGCTCCGGCACACAAAGCTCAGGCGCGACCTCTTCGGCGCCTCCGCCCCAGCGCCTCACCGGTAACGCGGCGCTCGCGCGCCGCATCTGATCGGCCGCACGCATCATGACCACGCTGCATTTTGCCGAAAGCCTGCGCGAGCTCGTGGGCGGGGTCGACGTCGTGCTCAGCGACATCTGGGGCGTGGTCCATAACGGCCTGGAGTCCTTCCCGGAGGCCTGCGAGGCGCTGCACACCTATCGCAGCCGCGGCGGTACGGTGATCCTGATCACCAACGCGCCGCGCCCGGCCGCCTCCGTGCAGCGGCAATTGCGCAAGCTCGGTGTCGCCGACGAGACCTATGACGCGATCGTGTCATCGGGCGACCTGACCCGGCTCTACGTCGCCGAGCATCCCGGTCGCAAGATGTTCTGGCTTGGCCCCGAGCGTGACAATTCGATCTACCGCGGCCTCGACGCAACGACCGCGCCGCTGGAAGAAGCCGACTACATCGTCTGCACCGGCCTCTATGACGACGAGACCGAGACCGCCGAAGACTATCGCGGCATGATGCTCAAGGCGCGCGAGCGCAATCTGACGCTGGTCTGCGCCAATCCCGACATCGTGGTGGAGCGCGGCGACCGCCTGATCTATTGCGCCGGTGCGATCGCGGAACTGTACCGCGAGCTCGGCGGCGAGGTGATCTTCTACGGCAAGCCGCACCGCCCGATCTACGAGCGCGCCATGCGGCTGGCCGGCGAACGCCAGGGCCACATGATCGACCGCAAGAAGGTGCTGGCGATCGGCGATTCCGTTCGTACCGACCTGACCGGCGCGCGCGAATTCGGCATCGACTGCCTGTTCGTCACCCGCGGCATCCATGCCGAGGAGTTCGAAGGCCTCGACCAGCTCGACCCGAATTCGGTGATGGAATTGTTCGGCCACCCGCCGAAGGCGCTGATGCGCGAATTGAAGTGGTGACGACATAGCCGTCATCCCGGTCTGGTCCGAAGGACCAGACCCGGATCTAGAGATTCTCAGGTGCGCAATCGCACCATAGTTCGGTACAGCGCACCGCCCCGGAATGACGGACCCAACGCAGAAAGCCCGGGACGCGCCCGGGCCTTGCGAATTCAGCCGAAAGCTCTGGCGCGCTTACGCGCTCGCCATGTCCGGGAAGACCGCCTCGATCTTGGTCTTCAGCGTCGCCGCATTGAACGGCTTGACGATGTAATTGTTCACGCCGGCCTTCTTGGCCGCGATCACGTTCTCGGTCTTCGATTCCGCCGTGATCATGATGAAGGGCGTGGTGGCGAGGTTCGGATCCGCGCGCACTTCGCGCAGCAGGTCGTAACCCGTCATCGGCTCCATGTTCCAGTCGGAGATCACGAGCCCGTACTTCTTGCCGCGCATCTTGTTCAGCGCCGCCGAACCGTCGCTGGCATCATCGATATTCTCGAAGCCAAGCTGCTTCAGCAGATTCCTGATGATTCGGATCATGGTGCTGTAGTCATCAACCACCAGAACCGACATCGACAAATCAACCGCCATCTCGACTCCCCCAACGCAAACCCAGGAATATTACGATCGGACCTGCCAGGCGGGAGGCCCGTCCAGTTCCACGTTCCAAGGACTAGCACCAAGGCTTTAAACAGCGCGTTAACTGGGGCCGCCCCCGAAGAATTGAAATCCTGTTCAATGCGGGCCCCCTCCCCCGCTTGACTTCATCGGGCGGCTCAAGCCACGGTCCCGGCCGGTCCCGCCGGTTCGAGAAATTCCCCTGATGGCCCCGCAATTTACAGTTATTCGCGACACCACGCCGGATTCCTTGATTTCCAGGGGCGCCGTGGTCGCCATGGGCAATTTCGACGGGGTCCATCTCGGCCACCGGGCCGTGATCGCGGCCGCCCTGGAAATGGGCCGGACGCATGGCCGCCCTGCGCTGGCATTGACCTTCGAGCCGCACCCGCGGCGGTTTTTCAGCCCCAACACCCCGCAATTCCGCCTGACGGACGAGCGGGCCAAGCTGCGGCTTCTGGCCGGCACCGGGCTCGCCGGCGCCGTGGTCATGACCTTCGACAAGGCAAGGGCCGGCACCAGCGCGCAAGATTTCATTCACCAAGACCTGATCGGACGTCTCGGCGTCAGCGGCATCGCGGTCGGCTACGACTTCCATTTCGGCAAGGGGCGGGTCGGCTCGCCGAGCCTCCTGGTCAACGAAGCGCCCCGGCTCGGCATCGAGGTCGATGTGCAGCCCCATGTCGATATCGACGAGCGGCCGGTCTCCTCCAGCGCGATCCGGATCGCGCTCGCCGAAGGCCAGCTCGACGAAGCCACGACCATGCTGGGCGCGCCCTGGTTCATCACCGGCGAGGTGATCCACGGCGAGAAGCGCGGCCGCGACCTCGGTTACCCCACTGCCAACATCCGCCTGGACGCCAATTGCGGCCTCAAGCACGGCATCTACGCGGTTCGGGTCGGCCGCGGGCCTGAGCGGCTGGACGGGGTGGCCAGCTTCGGCCGTCGCCCGACCTTTGATAATGGCGCTCCGCTGCTCGAAATCTTCCTGTTCGACTTCAAGGGCGACCTCTACGGACAGACGCTCGACTGCGCCTTCATTGGCTTCATCCGCGAGGAGCTGAAATTCGACGGTCTGGAGGCCCTGATCCGCCAGATGGACGACGATTCCGCCCGCGCCCGCACGATCCTGGCCGCCGCCCCGGACGCGTTTCCGCGGCTCGGCACGATCGATTGAGGCCGAAACCGGCCCGCCGGACCTTTGCGCTTCGGACCTTTGCGCTTCCCTTGGCCCCCTGCTATGGAGAGCCCATGTTTGCGCGGCGCATCATAGGGATTAGCGGCCCGGCTTCCGCCTGAGCTTTCGGCTCGGCGCAAGACCGGGATTTCGTCGTTTCACCCCCGCGATTCCAAGTCGCCATCCGTTTCCGCGCCCTTCCGAGCCAGTCATCCTCATGTCCGAAAAGCCGCAAAAGTCCCAAAAGACCGAAGCCAACGACTATTCCAAAACCCTGTTCCTGCCGCAGACCGAATTCCCGATGCGCGCCGGCCTGCCGCAGCGCGAGCCGGAGATCCTGAAATACTGGAACGACATCGGCCTCTACGACAGGCTGCGCAAGGAAGCCGAGGGCCGCGCCAAATTCGTGCTGCATGACGGCCCGCCCTACGCCAACGGCAACATCCATATCGGGCACGCGCTGAACAAGATCCTCAAGGACGTCGTGACCAAGAGCCAGCAGATGCTCGGTTTCGACTCCAATTACGTGCCGGGCTGGGACTGCCACGGCCTGCCGATCGAATGGAAGATCGAGGAGGAGAACTACCGCAAGAAGGGCAAGCAGAAGCCCGACTTCCGCGACTCCACCGCGATGGTGGCATTCCGGAAGGAGTGCCGCGCCTATGCGACGCACTGGATCAACGTGCAGCGCGAGGAGTTCAAGCGGCTCGGCATCATCGGCGACTGGGATCATCCCTACCAGACGATGAGCTATCCGGCCGAAGCGCAGATCGCGCGCGAGCTGATGAAGTTCGCCGCCAACGGCACGCTCTATCGCGGCTCCAAGCCGGTGATGTGGAGCGTGGTCGAGAAGACTGCGCTGGCCGAGGCCGAGGTCGAGTACGAGGACTACACCTCCGACATGGTCTGGGTGAAATTCCCGGTGACCTCGCCGGCTCACGGCGTGCTGGCTTCCGCCAGCGTCGTGATCTGGACCACCACGCCGTGGACGCTGCCCGGCAACCGCGCCATCTCGTTCTCGCCGAAGATCGCCTACGGCCTCTACAAGGTGACGGATGCACCGGCGGACAATTGGGCCAGGAACGGCGATCTCCTGATCCTGGCCGAGGCGCTGGCCGCGGACGTGTTCAAGCAGGCGCGCGTCACGGCTTACGAGAAGGTGCGCGACATTCCCGGCGACACGCTGGATGCCGTCGAATGCGCCCACCCCTTGCGTGGCCTCGGCGGCGGTTACGAGTTCATCGTGCCGCTCCTCGCCGGCGAGCATGTCACCGACGACACCGGTACCGGCTTCGTGCACACCGCGCCGAGCCACGGCCGCGAGGACTTCGACGTCTGGACGGCCAACACCCGCGAGCTCGATGCGCGCGGCATCCCGACCGCGATCCCCTACACCGTCGACGAGAACGGCGCCTACACCGCGCAGGCCCCCGGCTTCACCGGCAAGCGCGTGCTCAACGACAAGGGCGAGAAGGGCGATGCCAACGAGGCCGTGATCCAGGCCCTGATCGAGCGCGGCAAGCTGCTCGCGCGCGGCCGCCTCAAGCACCAATATCCGCATTCCTGGCGCTCGAAGAAGCCGGTGATCTTCCGCAACACGCCGCAATGGTTCATCGCGATGGACAAGGACATCAGCGAGGACGGCCAGGCGAAGAAGGGCGACACGCTGCGCGCCCGCGCGCTGCATGCGATCTCGGTCACGCAATGGGTGCCGCCGTCGGGCGAGAACCGCATCAACGGCATGATCGCCAACCGTCCGGACTGGGTGATCTCGCGCCAGCGCGCCTGGGGCGTGCCGATCGCCGTGTTCGTGCGCGAGAAGGCGGACGGCTCGGCCGAGATCCTGCAGGACGAGATCGTCAACCAGCGCATCACCGAAGCCTTCATGGAGGAAGGCGCCGATGCCTGGTACATGGACGGCGCCCGCGAGCGCTTCCTGGGATCGCGCGCTAGTGAGGACTGGAAGAAGGTCGACGACATCTGCGACGTCTGGTTCGATTCCGGCTCCACGCACGCCTTCGTGCTCGAGGACCGCCAGAACTTCCCGCAGCTCGGCAACATCGTCCGCAAGGTCGACGGCGGCAACGACACCGTGATGTATCTCGAAGGCAGCGACCAGCATCGCGGCTGGTTTCACTCCTCGCTGCTGGAAAGCGCCGGCACGCGCGGCCGCGCACCCTACGACATCGTGCTGACTCACGGTTTCACGCTCGACGAGAACGGCCGCAAGATGTCGAAGTCGATCGGCAACACCGTCGAGCCGCAGAAGGTGATCAAGGATTCGGGCGCGGACATCCTGCGCCTCTGGGTCTGCGCTACCGACTACGCGGACGACCAGCGCATCGGCCCGGAGATCCTGAAGAACACCATCGAGACCTATCGCAAGCTGCGCAACACGGTCCGCTGGATGCTCGGAACGCTGCATCATTTCAAGGCGAGCGAGAAAGTCGCTCATGCCGAGATGCCAGAGCTCGAACGGCTGATGCTGCACGAGCTTGCCAAGCGGGCCGCCGTCATCCGCTCGGCTTACGCGGTGTTCGACTACAAGACCGTCGTCGCCACGCTCTCCGCTTTCCTGAACAGCGAGTTGTCGGCCTTCTACTTCGACATCCGCAAGGATACGCTGTATTGCGATCCGCCGTCCTCGCCGGCGCGCAGGGCGGCGCTGACGACGATCGATCTGTTGTGCGAGTCCGTCCTGAAGTGGCTCGCTCCGATTCTGAGCTTCACCGCCGAGGAGGCCTGGCGGATGTACAGGCCGCAGGCCGAACCGTCGGTGCATCTTACGGTTTTCCCCGATGCAATGGACGCATTCCTCGACGACAGGCTCGCCGCGAAATGGGAGATCATCCGCGACGTCCGCCGCGTCGTCACCGGCGCGCTCGAGCTCGAACGCGCCGCCAAGAACATCGGCTCCTCGCTCGAGGCGTCGCCGGTGATCTATGTCGCCGACCGGAACGTGCTGATGACGCTGTTCGACACCGATCTGGCGGAGGTCTGCATCACCTCGAACTACGAGGTGCGTGAGGGCGAGGCGCCGGCATCGGCGTTCCGTCTCGATGCGGTGCCCGGCGTTGCCGTCGTGGTCGAGAAGGCGGTCGGCACCAAATGCGCCCGCTCCTGGAAGATCTCGCCGACGGTCGGCGAAGACCCCGAATATCCCGACGTCACCCCGCGCGACGCGAAGGCGCTGCGCGAATGGAAGGCGCTGGGGGTTGGGGTTTGATCTAGCGTCGTCCTGGCGAAAGCCAGGACCCATAACCACCGTCGCAAGTTGCAACGAAGGCTGATGACCACGAGTCCCTCAAACAACGACCGCCTGGGGTTATGGGTCCTGGCCTTCGCCAGGACGACGGCGGACAATGTGGCGACGGCATTGGCATGACCCCCCTCCGCGCCGGCATCATCACGGCCGTGGTCACGGTCATCCTCGACCAGGCCTCAAAGCTCTGGCTGCTCAACGTGTTCGACCTCGCCCGGCTCGGCGTGGTGAAGGTGACGCCGTTCTTCGACCTGGTGTTGGCCTGGAACATCGGCATCAGCTTCGGCTGGCTCCAGAACGACGGCCAGGCGGCGCAGATCGCGCTGATGGCGGTCAAGGCCATTGCGGTGGTCGCGCTGGCGATCTGGATGGCCCGGTCGCACACCGTGCTCGCCACGATCGCGCTCGGGCTGATCATCGGGGGCGCCATCGGCAACGGCATCGACCGCCTGGCCTATGGCGCGGTGGTCGATTTCGCCCTGTTTCACATCGAAATCGGTGGAAATACCTATAATTGGTACGTGTTTAACCTCGCGGACGTGGCCATCGTTGCTGGGGTGGCGGCGCTATTGTATGATTCCTTCCTGGGGGTACCCGCCGCAAAAGCGCCCTGATCCCGGCCGATACGACCGGCACGTGGAACCTTGCTTTTGCGAGGGTTTAAGCCGCGAGCGAGCGGCAAACTGCCACAATTTGGAACAGGTACAGTGATGCGCAGCTCGAAGACCAGCGGTTCGATGGTTCGCGATGCCCGGTTGGGGTTCTGGCGGGCATTGAAATTATCCGCCGTCGCGGTCGGCATCGGTCTCGTCATGTCGGCAGGCGCGGCCCGCGCCGGCGACGACGGCGACGATGACGATGACATGACCTTCGAAGAGAAGCTCATCGACAACCTGATGTCCGGCATCGGCGCCAAGAGCATGGAGAAGAAGGGTATCGAGTACCGCGAGCGCTCGCCGCTGGTGGTGCCGCCCAAGCTCGACCTGCCGCCGCCCGCCGGAACCGAAGCCAAGAACGCGCCGAACTGGCCGAAGGACCCTGACGAGAAGCGCCGCAAGGAAGCGATCGCCCAGCGGAAAAAGGCCGTCAAGGCGACGGAGAGCTGGCAGGCCGCCCGGCCGCTGACGCCCGCCGAGATGAAGGCCGGCCAGGTCGCCGCCCCGGAGCGCACGAGCAACGATCCGATCCAGCCGGGCACCAACGGCAACCCCTCGCTCAGCCCCGCCCAGCTCGGTTTCTCCGGCGGTCTGTGGAACATGATGAAGGGCGGCAACGGCTCCGAGGAAAAGAAGTTCGAGTCGGAGCCGCCGCGCCAGTCGCTGGTCGAGCCGCCGCCGGGCTACCAGACGCCGTCGCCGAACTACGCCTATGGCGCCGGGCCGGACAAGTCGCGGCGGACCTATTTCGACATCATGTCGGGCAAGGACAAGGAACAATAGCGTTCCTCGTCCGTCGCAACATCCCGATAGACGCCAATCCGGCGCCGGCGGCGGCTGCACGCCGGACGCGGTCTATAAATTGCCTATCAGTAACTTGCCTAAGCGTTGAGTTCTCTGCTTCGTGACGCGAAGCCTCAGCCGCACGGTATACCATGCCGTGCCCTCCGAGCCGGACATCCGGGCTCGGCCTGTCATAAGGATCATGATGTCCGCTAACCGATCGGCTGCCTGCCTCCTTGCCGTGCTGCTTTCGACCAGTGTCCTGTCGGCCGGCCCCGCCGTTGCCCAGACCACGGTGACATCGGCACCACCCGCCAGCTTCACGCTCAGCAATGGCATGCAGGTCGTGGTCATTCCGGACCACCGCACGCCCGTGGTCACCGAGATGATCTGGTACAAGGTCGGCTCGGCCGACGAGACGCCGGGCAAATCCGGGCTCGCGCATTTCCTCGAGCACCTGATGTTCAAGGGGACCTCGAAGCATCCGGTCGGCGAATTCTCCCAGACCGTGCTTCGCGTCGGCGGCAACGAGAACGCCTCGACGTCGGTCGACTACACCAACTATTACCAGCGGGTGCCGAAAGAGCAGCTGCCGACCATGATGGAGTTCGAGGCCGATCGCATGACCGGCCTGATCCTCAAGGACGAGAACGTGCTGCCCGAACGCGACGTGGTGCTCGAAGAGTACAACATGCGCGTCGCCAACAATCCCGAGGCGCGGCTCAACGAGCAGATCATGGCCGCGCTCTATCTCAATCATCCCTATGGCCGGCCGGTGATCGGTTGGCACCAGGAGATCGAGAAGCTCGATCGCGAGGATGCGCTGGCCTTCTACCGCCGCTTCTACGCGCCGAACAACGCGATCCTAGTGATCGCCGGCGACGTCGAGGCCGCCGACATTCGCCCGCTGGTCGAGCGCAATTTCGGCTCCATCCCGGCCCAGCCCGCGATCCCGGCCCGCCGTGTCCGCCCGCAGGAGCCGGAGCCGGCCGCCCCGCGCACCGTCACGCTGGCCGACCCGCGCGTCGAGCAGCCGAGCCTGCGCCGCTATTATCTGGTTCCTTCCGCAACCACGGCCGCAGTCGGCGAGAGCGCGGCCCTCGACGTGCTGGCGCAGCTGATGGGCAGCGGCAGCAATTCCTACCTCTACCGCGCCCTCGTCGTCGACAAGCCGCTCGCGGTCTCCGCCAGCGCCAGCTATTCGAGCATCTCGCTCGACCCGACCCAGTTCGCGATCTCGGCCGCGCCCAAACCCGGCGTCAGCTTCGCCGAGGTCGAGCAGGCGGTCGACGGCGTCATTGCCGACATCGCGCAGAACCCGATCCGCGCCGAGGATCTGGAGCGCGTGAAGACCCAGCTCATTGCCGAGGCGATCTACGCCCAGGACAATCAGGCCGTGCTGGCGCGCTGGTATGGCGGCGCGCTGACCACGGGCCTGTCGATCGAGGACATCAGGAGCTGGCCCGACCGCATTCGCGCGGTCACCGCCGAGCAAGTGCGCGCCGTCGCGCAGAAATGGCTCGAGAAGAAGCGCTCGGTGACGGGCTATCTGATCAAGGACACTGCAGCCGCCAAGCGCGAGGAGAAGCGTTCGTGACCTATCCCTTCCTTCGCGCAAGACACTTCGCACTGTCCCTCGCCACCGGCGCGGCGCTCGCGCTCGCCACGATCTCGCCGTCGCAGGCGGCCGCAAAGATCCAGCGCCTGGTTTCGCCCGGCGGCATCGAGGCCTGGTTCGTGCAGGACGCGACCGTGCCGCTGATCGCCATGGAATATTCCTTTGCCGGCGGCTCGTCCCAGGATCCCAAGGACAAGTCGGGCGTCGCCAATCTGGTCGGCGACCTGCTCGACGAGGGCTCCGGCGATCTCGACTCCAAGACCTTCCACGAGCGGCTCGACCGCCGCGCCATCGAGCTCTCCTTCAGCGCCAGCCGCGACAGCTTCCGCGGCAGCCTGCGCATGCTGCGCGACAACAAGGACGAGGCCTTCGACCTGCTCAGGATGGCGTTGACCTCGCCGCATTTCGACGCGGTCGACGTCGAGCGCATCCGCTCCCAGGTTCTCTCCGGCCTGCGTCGCGAGACCACCAATCCGTCATCACTGGCGAGCCGCAAGTTCCTGGAGGTCGCCTTCGGCGATCATCCCTATGGCCGGCAGAGCAACGGCACGCTGGACAGCGTGCCGACCATCACGGTCGCCGACCTCAAGGATTATGTCGGCCGCGTGCTCGCCAGGGACGGGCTGAAAGTCGCTGTTGTCGGCGACGTCGATCCGGCGACGCTCGGCAAGCTGCTCGACCACACGTTCGGCAGCCTGCCTGCCAAGGCCAATCTCGTGCCGGTGCCCGACGTCGACGCGGCCAAGCCGCCGCAGCGCGCCTTCGTGCCGCTCGACGTGCCGCAGACCGTGATCACCTTCGGCGGCCCCGGCGTGAAGCGCAGCGACCCCAACTTCATGGCGGCCTATGTCGTCAACCACATCCTGGGCGGCGGCGGACTGTCCTCGCGGCTCTATCGCGAGGTCCGCGAGAAGCGGGGCCTCGCCTATTCGGTGTTCGAATCCCTGTTGTGGATGGAGCATTCGGCGGTCTTCATCGGCAATACCGGCACCCGCGCCGACCGCGCCGGCGACACCATCGACGCCATCGAGAAGGAGGTGCGCCGCATCGCCGAGGAGGGCCCGACGCAGAAGGAGCTCGACGAGGCCAAATCCTACCTCAAGGGCTCGCAGATGCTGGCGCTCGACACCTCCTCCAAGCTGGCGCAGGCGCTGCTGCAGTACCAGCAGGACAAGCTGCCGATCGACTACATCGAAAGGCGCAATGCCATCGTCGATGCGGTGACGCTGGACGACGCCAAGGCGGCCGCCAAGCGGCTCTGGGGCCAGGGCCTGCTGACGGTCGTCGTCGGCCGCGCCCCGCAGGCCGCCGCGCAGCCCGCGGCCACGGCGCCCAAGTCGAACTGATCTCTTCTCTATAGCCTTCGTGAATGGCCGGGCTCGCCCCGGCCATTTGCATTTCGCTGGGAGCGCCATTGCCGAACATGGACGTCCGCGATATGTCCGGGCATCACGAATGGTGCCATCATGCTGCGGATATCCCGCGATCTCGTCATCGACGAGGACGACATCGAGATCGGCTTCGTCCGCGCCTCCGGGCCTGGCGGGCAGAACGTCAACAAGGTCGCGACCTCGGCCCAGTTGCGCTTCGACACGCGCAAGCTGACCCTGCCCGAAGATGCGGCGCTGCGCCTCGCCCGCATCGCCGGCCAGCGCATGACCAAGGACGGCGTCATCGTGATCCATGCCCAGCGCTTCCGCACCCAGGAGCGCAACCGCCAGGACGCTATCGACCGCCTCGTCGAGATCCTCAAGGAGGCTATGGTGCGGCCGACGCCGCGGCGCGCAACGCGGCCGACCTTCGCCTCCAAGCAGCGCCGGCTCGAAGGCAAGAAGCGCCGCAGTGACGTCAAGGCCGGACGCGGCGGCCGCTTCGACGACTAACAGGCGCGGCAAAAAACTCCGGCCGCAAGGCGACCGGAGTTTTGCCGGTTTACCCGCTGACTAGTAACGCTTGGACGGGGCTGCGCCGCCCGTCGCGGCATCGTCGGCCGTTCCCTTGCGCGCAGCGCTGCCCGTGGTGCCGACCGCGCCTCGGGTCGACTTGGTTGACTTCATGCCGGCCTTCTCGCCCGCTGCGCCCGGCTGAGCATTCATCTCCTCATCTTCGCCGACTGCCGCGCCGCCCTGCATGGGCTTGCTTTGCACGGTGCCGCCAGGCCTGGCGCCCGACGACGTCCCTTGCGCGAGAACGGGCGTCGCAATGAGGGCCGCGAGAGCGCATGCGATTGCAGAGGTCTTCACCAACTTCATCCATTATCTCCTGGATTTTTTCGCGATGAACGGATCGGCTGCCTTCTGCGCCGTTCGCCTGCACCGGACCGGTTCATCGCGTAGAGAGTTCGAACGGCGCGTTGGTGATGCAAGCCGCGTCGTGTGGTGATCGTTTAGGGTTTTCGCGGCGGTTTCGCGGAATTGTGCTCCGCATATAAGGCAGCGCGGAACACCACACGCCACAAGCATCGACGCGCGCGGCGAAACAGCCCGCTACTACCACCGCATGTTTGGCCGCGCCTAGTGTTTGCCCTCGTTGATGCAGATGGGCGGATTCTTGGCGATGCGCGTGGTCGTGCTGGGATTGTGCACCGCGATGGTGCTGGTGGTGCGGATTGCGGATGCGCAGATGCCGTTGCCAGCCGCAAAGCCGCCGGATGGTGCCACCTTGTTCAAGCAGCAATGCGCGGTGTGCCACACCTTGAGCCTGTCGGAGCCGATGCGGCAGGGTCCGCCCCTGGTCAAGGTCGTCGGCCGGCCCGCCGGCAAGGCCGAAGGCTTCAAATACTCGGAGGCGATGTCGAAAGCGGACTTTGCCTGGGACGAGACCCGGCTCGATGCCTGGCTGAGCAATCCTCAAGCTGTCATTCCCGGCGTGACCATGGTGTACCGGCAAGCCAAGCCGGAGACTCGCGCCGCCATCATCGCCTTTCTCAAGGAGCAGAACTGAATGGCAAAGCCAGTCCATTCCATGATCCGCGTGCTCGACGAAGCGCGCTCGCTCGACTTCTACGGGCGCGCCTTTGGCCTGGAGGTCGCCGACCATCTGAAGTTTTCCGACTTTGCCCTGATCTATCTGCGTCACCCCTCCTCGCCTTTCGAGGTGGAGCTGACGGTGAATTTCGATCGCAAGGAGCCGTACGCGCTCGGCGACGGCTATGGGCATCTCGCCGTGGTGGTCGAGGACCTCGATGCCGAGCATGCCCGCTTCGAGCGCGAGAAGCTCGCACCGGGACCCCTGCGCGACTTCAAGCATGACGGCCGAACGCTGGCGCGCTTCTTCTTCGTCAGCGATCCCGACGGCTACAAGATCGAGGTGATCCAGCGGGGCGGACGCTTCGGCTGATCACATCACAAAAATCCAAATCATAAAAATCCACGGAGGAATGCCATGAGAGAAGTCGATCGTCGAAGCAAGCACAGCCGCCGCGTCTTTCTCAAGGGCGCGGCGACCGCCGTGCCGGTCGTAACGGTCGCGACCAGCGTCGCCGTCAGCATCGAAGGCGCCTGGGCCGATGATGCGAGCGCGCTCTCGCCCGCGACCATGAAGACGCTGCTGAAGGTCGCGCGCGACATCTATCCGCACGATGTCCTTGGCGACAGCTACTACATCACCGCGATCAAGCCGTGGGACGGCAAGGCGGCGAAGGATCCCGCCATCAAAGCGCTGATCAGCGACGGCATCAGCCGGCTCGATCAGAACGCGCGCGATCGCCACAAGCTCGCTTATGCCGAGGTGCCCTGGGAAGCCGACCGCGTAGTGCTGCTGAAGGAGATCGAGGGAAGCGACTTCTTCCAGAAGGTGCGCGGCGACCTCGTCGTCTCGCTCTACAATCAGAAAGAGGTCTGGCCGCGCTTCGGCTACGAGGGCTCCTCCGCCGAGCATGGCGGCTACATCAACCGCGGCTTCGCCGACATCGACTGGCTGCCGAAGGCTTAAGCTCACCCAACGGTTCAGGAGAACGCATATGGCAAAATTCGATCTGAACGACTCCAGCGTTGTGGTGATTGTCGGCTCCGGTGCCGGCGGCGGCACGCTGGGCAACGAGCTCGCGCAAAAGGGTGTCAAGGTTGTCATCCTGGAAGCAGGTCCCCGCATCGAGAACCAGGACTTCGTCAACGACGAGTGGGAGAGTTTTTCCCAGCTCGCCTGGACCGATGCCCGCACCACATCCGGCACGTGGCGCGTCGCCAAGGATTTTTCGGGCCTGCCTGCCTGGATCGTCAAGGCGGTCGGCGGCTCCACGACACATTGGGCCGGTGCCTCGCTGCGCTTCGACGAGCACGAGTTCCGGGTGAAGAGCGCCTATGGCAACATTCCCGGCGCCAATCTCCTGGACTGGCCGATGACGCTCGCGGAGATGGAGCCGTGGTACGCCAAGGCCGAGAACAAGATGGGCGTGACCCGCACCAACGGCATTCCAGGACTTCCCGGCAACAACAACTTCAAGGTTCTGGAGGCCGGCGCCAGGAAGCTCGGCTACAAGACCGTGCACACCGGCAACATGGCCATCAACAGCCAGCCGCGCGACGGGCGCGGCTCCTGCCAGCAGATCGGCTTCTGCTTCCAGGGCTGCAAGTCCGGCGCGAAATGGTCGACGCTCTACACCGAGATCCCGAAGGGCGAGGCGACCGGCAATCTCGAAGTCAGACCCAGCAGCATGGCGGTCAAGATCGAGCATGACGCCAGCGGCAAGGTCACCGGCGTCGTCTACGCGGACGAGACCGGCGCCATGCAGCGCCAGAAGGCGCGCATCGTCGCGGTCGCCGGCAACTCGATCGAGAGCCCCCGGCTGCTGCTCAACAGCGCCTCGACCATGTTCCCTGACGGTCTGGCGAACTCGTCGGGCCAGGTCGGCCGCAACTACATGCGGCACATGACCGGCAGCGTCTATGCCGTGTTCGAGAGGTCGGTGCACATGTATCGCGGCACCACCATGGCCGGCATCATCCGCGACGAGTCGGTCAACAACCCGAAGCGTGGCTTCGTCGGCGGCTACGAGATGGAGACGCTGTCGATCGGCCTGCCCTTCATGGCGGCGTTCCTCAATCCCGGCGCCTGGGGCCGATCGTTCACGTCAGCGCTCGACGGCTATCCCAGGATGGCCGGCATGTGGCTGGTCGGTGAGGACATGCCGCAGGAGACCAACCGCATCACGCTCGACCCCGTCGTGAAGGACAAGTTCGGCCAGCCGGTCGCGAGCGTGCATTTCGACGATCATCCCAACGACGTCGCGATGCGCGCGCATGCCTACAAGCAGGGCGCCGCCGTCTACGACGCCGTCGGCGCCACCGTGACCTATCCGACGCCGCCCTATCCGAGCACGCACAATCTCGGCACCAACAGGATGAGCGAGAAGCCGCGCGACGGCGTGGTCAACAAGTTCGGGCAGAGCCACGACGTCAAGAACCTGTTCGTCTCCGACGGCAGCCAGTTCACCAGCGGCGCGGCCTGCAACCCGACGCTGACCATCGTCGCGCTGGCGATCCGGCAGGCGGACTACATTGCAGGGGCAATGCAGAAGAAGGAGATTTGAGCCCTGCTCTCTCCCGCGTCATTGCGAGCGGAGCGAAGCAATCCAGAAATGTCTCTGCCGAAAGACTCTGGATTGCTTCGTCGCAAGGGCTCCTCGCAATGACGGTGTGGATGGAGTCGCGTAGCCCGGATGGAGCGCAGCGTAATCCGGGGCCGCCGCCGCTTGTGGCACGAATCCCGGATTGCGCTGCGCTCCATCCGGGCTACGGACCTGGGACAGCTACTCGGCCGCGTCGAGAATGGGCGCAACGGTTGCCTTGAAATCCTGGACCGGCGTGACGCTCCGGGAGCGGTAGATCAAACACGAGCAGCGCAAGAGCGAAGCGAAATTGTTGACCTCGCCGTGGTGGTCGAGCACCTCGTTGTAGAGCGTGGTCAGGAACTTGCCGAGGCTCATGCTCTCCTTGGCCGCGATCTCCTCCAGCGTGTCCCAGAATGCCATCTCGAGCCGGATCGAGGTGCAGTGCCCGCCGATCCGCAAAGAGCGGGTCTGGGATTCGTAGTCTCGTTGGGGCTGGTGCGCGAAGAGATGGCACATGGCGTCCTCCCGTCCTGTTGCCATTTTTTCACGATGCTACACCGCAGCCCGGCACCCCACAATCAGGACGGTATCCGAACCTCCGTCCGTCCCGGTTGCGCGATTTTCTCGAACGCCCAATGTCTTCAATGTGATAGGCAACCCTCTTCCCCAGGCGGCCACGACTCTGTTGCCCAACACATGCTTTTGACGCAACACGGCCTAGAATAGCGCCGTCAGCGAATCCAGATCGTAAGCCTCATGCCCGTCCGCCAGCTTCCAGAACAGGTCGTCAACCGCATCGCCGCCGGCGAGGTGGTCGAGCGGCCCGCGAGCGTGGTCAAGGAGCTGGTCGAGAACGCCATCGATGCCGGCGCGAGCCGGATCGACGTCTTCACCGATGGCGGCGGGCGGCGGCGGATCGGCATCACCGACGACGGCAGCGGCATGACCGCGAAGGACCTGTCGCTCGCCGTCGAGCGCCATGCCACCTCCAAGCTCGACGACGAGGATCTGCTCCAGATCCGCACCCTCGGGTTCCGCGGCGAGGCGCTGCCCTCGATCGGCTCGGTCGCGCGTCTCTCGATCACCACGCGGCACGCCAGCGAGCCGCATGCCTGGGCGCTCAGCGTCGAGGGCGGCGAGAAATCCGAGATCATGCCGGCGGCCCTGGCGCATGGCACGCGGGTCGAGGTGAACGACCTCTTCTATGCGACGCCGGCGCGGCTGAAGTTTTTGAAGACCGACCGCACCGAGGCGGAAGCCATCCGCGAGGTGGTGCGGCGCCTTGCCATGGCGCGGCCCGACGTCGCCTTCACGCTGGCGGGCGAGGAGCGCGCGCCGGTGACCTGGGCCGCCGCGCTACCCGGCGCCGCCGGTCGCCTGACGCGGCTCGGCGATATCCTCGGCGCTGAATTCCGCAGCCACGCCATCGAGGTCCATGCCGAGCGCGAAGGCGTCGTCGTCGCCGGCTATGCCGCGGCTCCCGCGCTGACCAAGGCCAATGCGCTCGGTCAATATCTCTTCGTCAACGGCCGCCCGGTGCGCGACAAGCTGATCCTGGGTGCTGTGCGCGCGGCCTATTCCGACTATCTGCCGCGCGACCGCCATCCGGTGCTGGCGCTGTTCGTCACGCTCGACCCGCGCGAGGTCGACGCCAACGTGCACCCGGCCAAGACCGAGGTGCGCTTCCGCAATGCCGGCCTCGTGCGCGCCCTGATCGTGCACGGATTGAAGGAGGCGCTCGCACGCGAGGGCCGCCGCACCGCCGCCAACAGCGGCGAGAGCGCGCTGTCCTCGTTCCGGCCCGCGTTCACACCGCCGCGTCCGGCGAGTTGGGATTGGCGCGCCTCACCATCCGCTCCGGTCGCGCCGATGCCGTCTTTCGAAGGCGCGGCCACGCCCGCCTTCGCCGAGCGCGTACAGGCCGCGTTTGACGTCGGCGCGCCCAGCGCCGACGTGCGGATCGAGACGCAGCCGGTGGCTGACCTCGTCGACCGCCCGCTCGGCGCGGCGCGCACGCAGATCCACGAGACCTACATCGTCTCGCAGACCCGCGACGGCCTCATCATCGTCGACCAGCACGCAGCGCATGAGCGCATCGTCTACGAGCGGCTGAAGGCCTCGCTCGCCGCAAACGGCGTGCAGCGGCAGATCCTCCTGATCCCCGAGATCGTCGAGATGGACGAAGCGACGGTGGAGCGGCTACTCGAGCGCAGCGAGGAGCTGGCTTCGTTCGGCCTTGCCATCGAATCCTTCGGCCCCGGCGCGGTCGCGGTGCGCGAGACGCCCTCGCTGCTCGGCAAGACCAATGCGGGCGGCTTGCTCCGCGATCTCTCCGAGCACATGGCCGAATGGGACGAGGCGCTCCCTCTCGAACGCCGCCTGATGCACGTCGCTGCCACCATGGCCTGCCATGGCTCGGTGCGCGCCGGCCGCCGGCTGCGGCCCGAGGAGATGAACGCCCTGCTCCGCGAGATGGAGGAGACGCCGAACTCCGGCCAGTGCAACCACGGCCGGCCGACCTATGTCGAGCTGAAGCTGAGCGATGTGGAGAAGCTGTTCGGGCGGCGGTGAAGGCGCCTTGACGCCGTAGGGTGGGTTAGCCCTGCAGATGCGCGAAGCGCATCTGCTCGGCGTAACCCACCTCTTCTTTTTGCGCGGAAACAGACGTGGTGGGTTACGCCTTCGGCTAACCCACCCTACGGCAGCGAGACTACGGCCTCTTCAAGAACACGAACTCCGTATCGTCATAAGCGCGCCGCTCCAATTCCTCGTATCCCTCCGGCGTCACGAACTGCGCGGCCTTGGCCTCTTCCACCACCAACAGCGCGTCTGGTGTCAGCCAGCCGCCGTCGCGCAGGCTTGCCAGCGCCTTCTCCGCAAAACCTTTGCCATAGGGCGGATCGAGGAACACCAGCGAGAACGGCTCGACGGGGTGCGCGGGCCCGAGATCGGTCGCATCGCGGCGATAGACTTTTGTCACACCGCCGAGACCCAGCGACTCGACATTGTTCCGCAGCAGCGCCCGCGCCTCCGCGCCATTGTCCACGAACAGCGTGAACTTCGCGCCGCGCGACGACGCCTCGATGCCGAGCGCGCCGGTGCCGGCGAAGAGATCGAGCACGCGCGCATCTTGAATCGGATCGTCATAGGCGTGCACGAGGATGTTGAACACGGACTCGCGCAGGCGGTCCGCCGTCGGGCGGATGTCGCGCGAGGACGGTGAGGCGAGATTGCGCCCCTTCAACCTGCCGCCGACGACGCGCAAGCTAGTCCTCCCGCGGCGTCAGGTCGCGCTTGCCGTGATAACCACGCTTGGGACGGCGCGGCGGGCCGTAGCCGTTCGCCTCCATCTCGTTGCGCTCACGCGCCTCCTCACTGCCGGTGCGCTGCACCAGCACGCGGCGGCCCTTGCGGTCGTTGATGACGGCACGCTTCATCGGCGTCTTCGGCGCATCGTCACCGTGCCCGGCGGATTTTGTGGGCACGTCGAACTCGGCGCCCGATTTCTCGATCACCTTGTCGCCGAGCTGCTCGCGCAGCACGCGCGACTTGATCTCGTCGACCTGGCCTTCGGGGATCTCGCCGAGCTGGAACGGGCCGTAGGAGACGCGGATCAGCCGGTTCACCTCGAGCCCGAGATGGGCGCAGACGTTGCGCACCTCGCGGTTCTTGCCTTCGCGGATCGCGAACACCAGCCAGACATTGGCGCCCTGGTCGCGCTCGAGCGTCGCCTCGATCGGACCGTATTTGACGCCCTCGACCTCGATGCCGCTCTTGAGCTCATCGAGCTGCGCCTGGGTGACGTCGCCATGGGCGCGGACGCGGTAGCGGCGCAGCCAGCCGGTGTCCGGCAGCTCGAGCGTGCGCGCGAGGCCGCCGTCATTGGTGAGCAGCAAGAGGCCCTCGGTGTTGAAGTCGAGCCGGCCGACACTGATCAGGCGCGGCAGGCCTTCGGGCAGATTGTCGAACACGGTCGGACGACCCTCGGGATCGTCATGCGTCGTCATCAGGCCGCGCGGCTTGTGATAGAGGAACAGCCGCGTGCGCTCGCGCGGCGGCAACGGCTTGCCGTCGACCAGGACGACGTCGTTCGGCGTGATGTCGAGCGCCGGCGAGTTGATGACGCGGCCGTTGACGGTGACGCGGCCCTGCGTGACCATTTCCTCGGCGTCGCGGCGCGAGGCGAGCCCCGCACGCGCCAGCGCCTTGGCGATGCGCTCGCCGGCCTTCTTCGGCTTCGGCGCTTCCTCACGGCGCGGACGGCCCTCGAAATCCCGATCCCGCTCGCGATAGGCGCCGCGGCCGCCGAAGGCGGGACGCTTCTCGAAGATCCTGCTGTCGTCCTCATTGTCGCGGCGCGGACGATCGCGGAAACGGCCTTCGCTGCGCGGATGCTCGTGCCAGTCGGAGCGACCCTCGGAGCGCTCGCGAGGACGATCGAATTTCGGACGGTCACCACGTTCGCTGTCACGATCACGCGGCCGATCGAATTTCGGACGATCGCGGAACGGACGATCGCCAGATGCGCGGTCATCGCGCGAACGCGAGAAGCGCGGACGGTCCTCGCCGCGTCCGCCCTCGCGGCGATCATCGCGCTTCTGCCAGGGCTTTTCGTCGCCGCGATCGCGGCCGCCGAAATCCTTGCGCGGCCCACGATCCCCACCGCCACGCGAAAACTTCCGGTCCTCGAATTTGCGTTCGGGACGCTCGCCGCGAGGCGCGCGATCACCGCGATCGAAATTCGGGCGGTCTCCACGCGGCTTGAAGCTGCGCTCGCCACGATCCTCGCGCGGCCCGCGGTCGCCGCCGCGCGAAAACTTCCGCTCGCCGTCGAACTTGCGCTCCGGGCGGTCGCCGCGCGGCGCATAGGGCTTGTTGTCGCCAAACTTTCTGTCACCGGTCCGGCCGGCGGGGCGGGCATCGTCACGATCCCTGCGCGGCGGACGATCGTCGCGTCCATAGGACGGGCGATCACCGCGCGGCTTGAACGGCCGCTTCTCGCCGTCGCGCGAGGAGCGATCGGAGAACGGACGGTCGCCACGCGGCTTGAAGCTGCGTTCCTCACCGCCGCGGTCGTCGCGCTTGAAGCGCGGACGGTCAGAAAAATCGCGGCGCGGGGCATCGCCGTCCTCGCGACGGCGGAAGGGGCGGCCCTCACGACCCTCGCGGGGCGGACGGCTGTCGCGGTCGCCCTTGCCCTCGAAGCCGCGCTTGGCGAATTTCTTCTCGGGACCGCGCGGCTTGCCGCTACGGCCCTTCGACGGTCCCCTGGAGGGGCCTCGCCGGCCGCGGGAATCGTTGTCTTTGTCGCTGTCGCGAGGCATGAATAATCTCACTCAGGGGTGGCCAGAAAGCAGTGTGCGCGCTCGTTCCGAGCCGCATGCTCAGGCAAAACCGGTATTCACTCTTGCTGAAGGCGGAGCTACTAGCAGGTTTCTGGCGATGATACGAGGCTTGAAAGCCCCCTCTTTCATGGATTTGGCGCTTCTGGCGGCCGAAAATGCCGGAAAAGCGGGCGAAGTTCCGATCGGATGCGTGGTGGTCCGCGATAACGAGGTCGTCGCCACCGCGGCGAACCGGACGCTGACCGACCACGACCCCACCGCCCATGCCGAGATCGTCGCGCTGCGCGAAGCCGCGAAGAAGATCGGCAGCGAGCGCCTCGTCGACTGCGACCTCTACGTGACGCTGGAGCCCTGCACCATGTGTGCGGGCGCGATCTCGTTTGCAAGGGTCAGGCGGCTCTATTACGGCGCGGCCGACCCTAAGGGCGGCGCGGTCGAGTCAGGCGTGCGGTTCTTTGCCTCGCCGACCTGCCACCACGCGCCGGATGTCTATTCCGGCGTCGGCGAGAGCGAGGCGGCGCGGCTGCTCAAGGAGTTCTTCCGGGAGCGGCGTTAACCCGCGGAGAAGAACTCGCGCAGCGCCTTCGCGGTGACATCGGGGTTCTCCTCCGTGAGGAAGTGCCCTGAATCGACCGGCACGCCGTCAACGTTCGTCGCCCATTGCTTCCACGTGTCCAGCGGCGTGGCGGCGGCCTGGGCCACGCCGGCATTGCCCCACAGCGCCAGCATCGGCACCGTGATCTTCTTGCCGGCCTCGAAATCGGCCTTGTCGAGGTCGTAGTCGAAATAGGCGCCGGCGCGGTAGTCCTCGCACATCGCGTGCACGCGGGCGGGATCGCGGAACGGGGCCATGTAGTGCTCGAGCGCGCGCTCGTCGATCGCATCCAGCGTCTTCGACTTGGTCTGGCTCGCCATCTTGAAGCGCAGGAAGAACTCGCCATTGCTCGATATCAGCGTCTCCGGCAACGGCGCAGGCTGGGCCAGGAAGGTCCAGTGATAGATCTTCAGCGCATAGGCGCGGTTCATCCGCTCCCAGTAATTATAGGTCGGCAGGATATCGAGCACGGCGAGTTTTGATAGCCGACCGGGATGGTCGAGCGCCAAGCGATAGGAGACGCGGCCGCCGCGGTCGTGGCCGGCGAGCGCGAAGTGCACGTGGCCGAGCTGCTCCATCGCCTCGACCATGGCTTTCGCCATCGCGCGCTTGCTGTAGGGCATGTGCAGCGCATCGCTCTCGGGCATGTCGGACCAACCATAGCCCGGCAGGTCTGCGATGATCAGCGTGAACTTGTCGGCAAGCTGCGGCGCGACGCGGTGCCACATCACGTTGGTCTCGGAGAAGCCGTGCAGCAGCAGCAGCGGCGGGCCCTTGCCGCCGACGCGGGCGAAGATGCGGCCGAAGGAGGTGTTGATCCATTCGGAGGCGAAGCCGGGATAGAGGTCGGCGAGATCGGACATCTTTCTGCATCCTTGTCTGGTCAGTCCTGAGAGCTGCTCCCAACAAAAAAATGTCGAAAACAACCCCATGCACAGTAGCACGCGTCCTCGGCGAAGGACGCTAAGTCCAACAGCCGACTACGCATTTCTGGAATGTCGATGTGGCGGCGCGATGGCGCAAGGTTTTTGCGCGCGCAGCGGAAAAACCGCTGTCAGCCCTTGGCCTTCTCCGCTTCCACCGCCTGCCAGCCGATGTCGCGGCGGCAGAAGCCGTCCGGCCAGTTGATGCGGTCGACGGCCTGATAGGCGCGCGCCTGCGCCTCGGTCACGGTCTTGCCCAGCGCGCAGACGTTCAGCACGCGGCCGCCATTGGCAAGGATCGCGCCGTCCTTCGCGACAGTTCCGGCGTGGAAGATCTCGACGGTGTCGACCTTCGCGGCATCATCGAGCCCCTCGATCCGCGTGCCCTTCTGGTAGTCGCCGGGATAGCCCTTGGCCGCCATCACCACGGTGATCGCGGATTCCGGATGCCAGCGCAGATCGAAATGCTTCAGCTCCCCGTCGCAGGCGGCGATGAACGCCGGCACGATGTCCGACATCATGCGCAGCATCAGCACCTGGCACTCGGGATCGCCGAAGCGAACGTTGAACTCGAACAGCTTTGGGCCCTGCGTCGTCAGCATGATGCCGGCATAGAGAATGCCGCGGAACGGCGTGCCGCGCTGCTTCATGCCGGCAACGGTCGGCAGGATGATCTTGGCCATGATCGCGTCGTGGATCGCGGGCGTCACCAGCGGCGTCGGCGAATAGGCGCCCATGCCGCCGGTGTTGGGACCGACGTCGTGGTCGAACACGCGCTTGTGGTCCTGCGCGGACGCCAGCGGGATCGCGGTCTCGCCGTCGCATAGCGCGAAGAAGCTGATCTCGCGGCCGGGCAGAAACTCCTCGATCACGACCTCGGCGCCGGCCTCGCCAAAGGCGCCCTCGAACATCATGGCGATGGCGTCTTCCGCCTCGCGCACGGTCTTGGCGACGACGACGCCCTTGCCGGCGGCGAGGCCGTCGGCCTTGACGACGATCGGCGCGCCCTGGCTCTGGACATAGGCGCGCGCGTCATTGGCGTTGGTGAAGCGCTTGTAGGCGCCGGTCGGAATGCCGAATTCGGTGCACAGCGCCTTGGTGAAGCCCTTGGAGCTTTCGAGCTGGGCGGGGATCCTGCTCGGCCCGAACGCCTTGATGCCGGCTGCGGTGAGGTCGTCGACGATGCCGGCCGCCAGCGGCGTCTCCGGGCCGACCACCACGAGCTCGACCGCGTTGTTCTTGCAGAAGTCGATCACGGCGGCGTGGTCGGCGATATCGAGCGCCACGCATTCGGCCTCGCGCGCGATGCCGGCATTGCCGGGCGCGCACCAGAATTTCGTGACCAGGGGGGAGGCCGCGATCTTCCATGCGAGGGCATGTTCGCGGCCGCCGGAACCGAGCAGGAGAATGTGCATCGAGGGCTCAGAAATAAGGGGTTTGCTGGGGGCGGAGGTCGCACGAATCGGGCCGGGTCTCAAGGGGGTGTGGCTTCCCATTCCCCGTCATTCCGGGGCGCGGCGTGCAGCCGATCTTACCCTCCCCTGGAGGGGGAGGGTCGCTACGCATGTAGCGAAGCGGAATGCGTAGCGGGGTGGGGTGACGGTCTCTCCGCACGCGATACTGCCCGTGGGGAGAGATCACCCCACCCCGCTCGCGCTGCGCGCGATCGACCCTCCCCCTCCAGGGGAGGGTAAGTCAGACCTGCTTCCCCGCGATGATCTCCTGCAAGGTCGCCACATGCCGCGCGAAGGCGCCTCGGCCGGTTGCGGTCGCGGTGACCGTGGTCTGCGGCTTCTTGCCGACGAAGGCCTTGTCGACCGAGACGTAGCCGGCCTTGGCCAGGGTCTCGATATGGGCGCCGAGATTGCCGTCGGTCGCGCCGGTGAGCTTCTTCAGGCGGGCGAATTCCAGCCCGACCTCCGCAGGCAGCGCGTTCAGCGCCGCCATGATCTTGAGCCGCAACGGCTGGTGGATGATGTCGTCGAGCCCTGCCACTTCTAGCTCCGACGCATCCAGAGGCCGCCGACGAACAACCCGCCGCCGTTGACGACCGCCATCCACAGCAGGAACGGCATTCCGGGGATGTAGACATATCCGATCAGCGTCAGCGCGATGATCACGGCGCCAATCACGATGAAGGCCGTGCCGAACCACACGCCTGCCAACATGTAGAACATCATGATGTAGACCGGCCAGAACGTCGTCTGCTGACGCGGCGTGAATTGGCCGAACACGCAGCAGAAGATGCCGAATGCAATGATGAACAGGAACGTCAGCAGATAGCGGTGATCGAAGGTACGGATGCGGGATTGTGCATAATTGTAGGCGCTGAGGGCGAACAGCCCGAGAGTCGCGAAGACGTAGACGCCGACCCAGATATAGAGGCCATAGCGCGGCCAGAGCCAGCTCAGGACGTTCCCGGCGAAAACCAGACCGCCCCACATCAACATGATGAGACCGGAGAGCTGGTAGATCAGCGATTGCCGCACGCGGCGGACGGTATCGTCGATGTCAGCCAGTGCATCTGTGGCCTGCTTGCTGTCGATCATGACTGCCCTGCCCCGCGCGTAGCGACGTCCTCGGCGATCGCGGAGATCGCTTTCGGGTTGGTGACCATGCCCATGTGATTGACGCCCTCGATGACCTTGACGTCGACGGACGGCTTCACCGCCTGCACGGCCTCGGCATATTTGTCCGAGATCATCATCTCGTCGTCGGCGGCGCCGAAGATGGTCATCGGATGCGTCACGGCCGGCAGGTCGAGCCGATAGCCGCGCGTGGCAAAATTGCGCATCAGGCGGTCGGAATAGGTCGGCACCAGAATACGCTCGGAATTCGGCGGCACAGCGAACGCCAGCACCGGGAGTTGCGAGCAACAGTCGATGCCGAGCTTGCGCAGCGCGGCGAGACCAAGAAGGCGCGGGATGTCGGGATTGGCCCAGCCACCGGAATTCGGTCTATTGGTCGGTGCGTCGTAGCCGAGATAGGGCGCGATCAGCACGGTGCGGACGAACAGGTCCTGCATGATCGGCGTCGCGGCCACACGCAGCGAGAAGCCGGCACCCGCGGAATGACCGATCAGGGTCAGCGGCAAATCAGGTGCGGACTTGCGCACGTGGGCGACGAAATCGACGAGATCGTCCTCGAGTTGACCGACATAGCCGATGTCGCCGCGGGTGCCCGAGGCGCCGTGACCGCGCATGTCGAGCGCCCAGGTCTCGACGCCGCGCGCGGCGAGCGCGTCCGTCAGCGCGTGATTGACGGTAGCGGACGAGGCCGAGGAGCCATGGATGAAGATGGCGCCGCGATCCGTGGCCGCCCCCTTCGGCGCGTAGTGGCGGAAGCCGAGCCAGGTGCCGTCGCGGGCCTGGAAGCGCTCGAGCGGCGGCAGCGTGGACCAATCGATGCCTTTGGCGGAGTCCGAGACAGAGCGCATCTCGGCGGGCCGCTCGAGCGGCGGCGCGATCAGGGCGGTCAGGAGGAGCGCCACGGCGCCGACCGCGCACAGCCCCCATTTCAGCAAGCCCAGAGCACCTCGCAGCAACTGCATCGGCATGGCCAACTCTCACCCAATTCATCCTCGATAGAGAACTCTATAATACAGAGTACTCTCCCATTCAATCCCCGGATTGGCGCCGCGCGGCGAAAATCCTTAACGTCGGGTCTGACCCCAAAATGCCGAATCGTTTGCCGATGCCGCCTGCGGAACAACTGAACAACGCGTTCGAATTCACCGTCTCCGAGCTTTCACAGTCCCTGAAGCGGACGGTGGAGGACACCTATGGCCACGTCCGGGTCCGCGGCGAGATATCGGGATTCCGTGGTGCCCACTCCTCCGGCCATTGCTATTTCGCACTCAAGGACGAGAGCGCCAAGATCGAGGCCGTGATCTGGAAGGGCGTGCACGGCCGCATGCGCTTCAAGCCCCAGGAGGGGCTCGAGGTGATCGCCACCGGCAAGCTCACGACCTATCCGGGCTCCTCGAAATACCAGATCGTGATCGAGGCGCTGGAGCCGGCCGGCATCGGCGCGCTGATGGCGCTGATGGAGGAACGCAAGAAGAAGCTCGCGGCGGAAGGCCTGTTCGACGAGGCGCGCAAGCAGCTGCTGCCCTGGCTGCCGGAGGTGATCGGCGTCGTGACCTCGCCGACCGGCGCGGTCATCCGCGACATCCTGCATCGGCTCGAGGACCGCTTTCCCCGCCGCGTGCTGGTGTGGCCGGTCAAGGTGCAGGGCGAAGGCTCGGCCGAGCAGGTCGCGGCCGCGATCCGCGGCTTCAACGCGCTGCCTGAAGGTGGCAAGATTCCGCGCCCCGACGTGCTGATCGTCGCGCGCGGCGGCGGCTCGCTGGAGGATCTCTGGTCGTTCAACGAGGAGATCGTGGTGCGGGCGGCGGCCGAGAGCATGATCCCGCTGATCTCGGCGGTCGGACACGAGACCGACATCACGCTGATTGATTTCGTCGCCGACAAGCGCGCGCCGACGCCGACCGCGGCCGCCGAGATGGCCGTCCCCGTGCGCAGCGAATTGTTCGTCGAGGTCGCCGATCTCGGGCGCCGCACCCGCGCCTATTGGCAACGCGCGCAGGAGAGCCGCCGCAGCGAGCTGCGCGCCGCAGCGCGCGCATTGCCGGCCGCGGGCGATCTGCTCGCGATCCCGCGGCAGCGGCTGGATTCGGCAGGCAGCGCCCTGCCGCGTTGCCTCAAGGCCAACACGCATGCGCATTTCCGCAGGTTCACCGCGGCCAGCTCAAAGCTGACGCTGCGGGTGCTGCACGGCCAGATCTCCCAGGCCGATCACCGCCTCACCGTGTGCGGCGAGCGGCTCGGCCTGTCCGCGCGATCGCTGCTGCGACAGCGGCGCGACCGCTTTGCCGGGCTGGAGGTGCGTCTGCGCGCCTCAAAGCTTTCCAATGCGCAGGCGCAGCGCAACGCGATTGCCCGCCAGCGCGAGCGCACGCATCGGCTTGCCGAGCGCGCCGGCCGCGCGCTCGTCACGCTGCTGCAGCGGCTGGAGGCCCGCGTCGAGAACAGCGGCAAGCTGCTCTCCGCTCTGTCCTATCGCAGCGTGCTCGCGCGCGGCTTTGCCCTGGTGCGCGATGAGGCCGGCCATCCCGTGCATGCGGCGGACGCGATCGGCCCCGGCGCGCGCGTCGAGATCGAGTTTGCCGACGGCCGTGTCGGCGCGACCGCCGATGCGGATCGCCCTGCGCCAGCGGCAAAGCGCGCGCCGGCGCAAGCGAAGCCAGCCGCGCAGGAGACAAAGCCAGCGCCGAAGCGCGTGGGCAAGCCGGTGGATCAGGGCAGCTTGTTCTGAGGCGGGAGGGCGGCGCTCGGCCCTCGGTGTCATTCCCCGCGAAAGCGGGGAATCCAGTACGCCGCCGCTTCTCGATGAATCACAGACGCCTCGGCGTACTGGATCGCCCGGTCAAGCCGGGCGATGACAGTGAATGTGTGGAGACACGCGTACAACATTCTCGCTGTCGTCCCGGCGAAGGCCGGGACCCATAACCACAGGAAGGAGTTTGGCGAAGACTCGTCGTTCGGTACTCCGACCGTCCGCAATTGATAGATCACGCGGTATGGGTCCCGGCCTTCGCCGGGACGACGGTCGAGGGCTTGGTGACCGACACCGGCTCTCAGCGGCAGGACAATCCCGCGTCCATCGTGGTCCAGAAGCCGCAATGTTCCGGCGCCAGCTGTGGGGCGCCGGCGTGGGCTTCGTACAGGAAGATCGCGACAGTGAAGACGATCAGGGCGGAGGCGAAGAGCGTGATGCGGTTGCGCATGTGAGATGCGTTTAATCGACATCGTGGTCGAATGATGGCACGTCCACAGGCTGAAACCACGGCCATGCGCGCTCCGTAGATTCACGGTCGGCCATTTTCCGTGCAGGGCGGTGGTCGATGCGGGGCTGTCCGCCAGACGTTGTTCCCCGGGCGGCCCCGCTTCCGCCTTCGCTCTGTCGAGCTACGGCGGGACAAAGTCCGTAGCCCGGATGGAGCGCAGCGTAATCCGGGGTCGAGCTGCAACTTCGACTGTCCCGGATTTCGCTGCGCTCCATCCGGGCTACGGCAGTGCGCTCACCGCGCCAGCCATTGCGCGACTTCCTTCTGCGACTCCGCGCGCGCATCGGCATCCGTGCCGAGATGGCCGTGCTCGGGCGCGGTGGCGTCGCTGCTGCCGCTGGCCGCGTGCAGCGGCGTGTTGGCGCGATCGAAATCGTGATAGGCGCCGGGGTAGACCACGATGCGCGCGAGCGCGCTGCGGCCGCGCGCGCCGTCGACCATCTGGCGGCAGGCCGGCGGCGAGGAGACGTCGTCATCGGCGCCGATCAGCACGAGGGTCGGCACCCGCGCGCTCCATCCTAAACCCGCCGAGATCCGGCAATCCGGATAGAACGCAATCGCGGCGCGGAAATCCGGCCCCTGATCGCGCGCCGTGCTCTGCGGACGCACCGCCCAGAGCAGTGCGCTGGCGCCGTTGGCCCAGCCCATCAGGCTGATGCGGTCGCGCGCCACCCAGGCCTGCTTCATCAGCCAGGCGCGCGAGGCCGCGATGTCGGCGACGCGCTCGCGCCGCGCCTTGACGTGACTCTCCTTGACGCGACACTGCGGACCGAGCTCGCGCGAGCCGTAGCTGTCGGGCATCAGCACGGCGTTGCCCGCCTTGAGCAGGCGCTCGGCCCAGTCGCGATAGCGCGGCAGCACGGGATCGGAATGGCCGCCGAGGCCGCCGCAGCCATGCAGCGCGATCACGGTCGGAAACGGCCCCTCTCCCTCGGGCTTGTAGAGCTGCGCATGCAGCACTCCGGACGCCAGAGGAATCTCGACCTGATGCGGCGCGGGTGCCGGCGCCGCGTGCGCAGCCGGTATCAGGAGCATCAGGAACAGGGCGATCAGTCGAAGGCGCATCGGACTCTGCCGTATCAGGTGCCGGCCGCGAGCGGCGGGACGATCCTTCGCCCGAAGCAGTACCATGCGTAAACGGCGGCAAAACATCACAAACCGGTGGGTTTAACGGGCGGACAAGCCACCCTATCTATGCTACATCCCGTCCAACACATCGTGCCCTTACGGGCCTTCCACGGAGACTTTCGACCGTGCTGAACAAGTTCGGCTCTTCCGGCCATGGCGAAGCGCAGGTGCAATATCTCGACGGCGATTTCCGCGTGATCTCGCCGGGGACATTCGTGCGTTGCGCCATCACCGACACGCGGATCCCGCTCGACGAACTGAAGTACTGGAGCGTGGACCTGCAGGAGGCCTACGCCACGCCCGCCGCGGTGCTGCAGCGGCATTTCCCCGGCGCGCTGAAGCAGTCGTGATCTCGCAGACCTCGTAGGGTGGGCAAAGGCGCAAAGCGCCGTACCCACCATCTCTCCAAGACCGCGACAACCAACGTGGGCACGCTTCCGCCTTCGCTCTCCGAGCTTCGGCGGACAAGTCGCTTTGCCCACCCTACGATACCGCGCTTGTGGCATCGTTCTGCTATTGCGGCTCTGGACCATCTCCGCCTACGCACGTCTTGATGAAACTCTTCCTGGGCTCCCCGATCACCTTCTGATCGATCGCCTGCTTCAGGCAATCGACCCGCGCCTGCGCCATGCACAGCTGCATCTGGTCGCGCTTGTCCTGGCCTTTGAGATTTTGCGTCGTGGCAAGACAGGTGACGCGCTTGGCCGCGGGAACGGGCACGGTGCCCGCCGGAGCGGCGGCAGAGGGCTGCGAGGAAGTCTGAGCCAGGGCGGGCAAAACCGGCAGACACATAAGGCCAGCGGCAACGATTGCGGACCGCAGTTTCATCGAATTCTCCTGATCGGAGGTGTATCGATAGGGGCGCGGCCATGAACGTCGGCTGAATGTCGGCCGATGTCTAAATTTGTCTCGCTCCCGTTGAGCCAGCTTTAAGTCGGTCGGCATCACCATTTTCTGGGAAAAAGTGGCAAGCAGGCAGGTAACGCATGGACCGCCGGAGACTTTGCAACCGTTCGTTGGATGCAACATTGTGTCCAGAGGGACATGCCCGGCGCCGGGAGCGAACGGTCAGCCTGCTTCGGCGATTTGCCCGAGATCAGTCCGGCAGCTATGTGATCGTTTCGGCGCTGCTGATGCCGGTCCTGGTCGGCACCGCGGGCCTCGGCACCGAAGTCGGATGGTGGTACTACAAGCACAAGAATATGCAGAGCGCGGCTGACTCTGGCGCGGTGAGTGCCGCGACTGCGGCGAGTGCCGGGACCGACTTCTTGTCCGAAGCCAGAGCGGTTACGGCAAACTACGGTTACGCCAACGGGGCGAACAACGTCACGGTGACGGTGAACCAGCCACCGAAAACCGGCAATCATGCATCGAATTCGCAGGCAATCGAAGTCATCGTGAGTCAACCGCAACAGCGGTTGCTGTCGGCCTTGTTCGGCTCGGATCCTGTACAGATAACCGCCCGCTCTGTCGCCCTGCCCAATTCCGGGACAGGCTGCGTACTTGCGCTCAACTCAAGCGCAAGTCCCGCTGTCAACGTCACCGGCAGCAACCAGCTCAACCTTATCAAGTGCAATCTTTACAGCAACTCGGGTGCGAGCCCCTCGCTCAACGTCGCCGGCAGCGCCTCGGTCGCAGCAAATCAGGTCGGAGTGGTCGGCGACGTCTCGGGCGCGAGCAGCATCACGGCGACCAACGGTATCAGGACGCACATACTGCCCGTCGCCGATCCGTACGCCAACGTCTCTCCTCCCGCGAGGCCGAGTTGCACCAACGCCAAGATTACGGTCAACGCCAATGGAAAAACAAACTCGCTCGACCCCGGCTGCTACATGGGCAGCATTACGGTCAATGCCGGCGCAACCCTGAACCTTAGTCCGGGCATCTATTATCTGGACGGGGCGAGCTTGAGCGTCGCCGGAAATGCCACGATCACGGGCAGCGGCGTGACCCTCGTGTTTACGGGCTCGGGAAGCGACTGGGGCACCGCTTCAATCGGCAGCAACGCGACCGTCAACCTGACTGCACCGACCAGCGGCTCCACGAAAGGCATCGTCATGTACGGCGACCGCAATATGCCTGCCGGAACTGCCTTCAATCTCACCGGCGGCAGTACTCAGAACTTCGGCGGCGCCATCTACCTGCCAAAGGCGAACCTCAGCTTCAGTGGCGGCAACGGCACGAGCACATCCTGCACCAAGATCATCGCGGACACGCTGACATTCAGCGGCACGTCGAATCTCCAGGTCGATTGCACCGCGCTCGGCACCGCGACGATAGGTTCGCAAACCGCGCAGCTCATTGAATGAGGTTTGGACCCATGCAAAGTCAGAACGTCTCATCGAAGCGCCACCGTCGACTGCTTCATTCGCTGACGGGGCACGTCCGCGCCGCTGTCCACGACAAGAGGGGCGTCGCGGCCGCCGAATTCGGCATCCTGATCCCGGTGTTGGCTCTGATGGCCGTTTCGGTGACGGACATCGGGCTTGCCCTCTATCGCAAGATGCAGGTCGAAAATGCAGCACAAGCGGGCGCACAATACGCAATCGCGCGCGGCTTCAACGAGAGTGGCATTTCCACCGCCGTAACAAGCGCCACCAACGCCACAAACATCACTGCTTCACCTGCGCCGGTCCAATTTTGCGGATGTCCAACGAGCGCGGGAGTGAGCGCCGTCACTTGCGGGACCGCCTGCCCCGGCGGCGCGCAGGCTGGAACATACACGACCGTCTCGGCGCGAGCGACGTACTCTACGCTGATCGATTACCAGATCGTGGCGGCGACATACACTTATAGCGTACAGTCCACTGCGAGGCTGCAGTGAAACTCGCGGCACCATGGCAAGACAATCGGGGCGCGTCAGCGCTGGAATTTGCGCTGACCGCTCCGGTGTTCTTCCTGTTCATATTTGGCATCATCGAATTCGGGCTGCTGTTCTGGACTCAGCTGGGGATCCAGCACGGGAGCGAAATGGCGGCGCGTTGCGCAACCGTCAACAGCACGCTCTGCCCAAGCAGCAGCGCCATCACGAGCTATGCTGCCCAGCAGGCGTACGGCCTCACGCTCCCTGCGGAGACGTTCACCTTTTCCACTTCGGCATGCGGTAACGAGGTAAGTGCGAATTATGCATTTACGTTTCCGCAGGTTCTCAACCTCTCTCCAGTGACGCTGACCGCTCGGGCATGCTTTCCGAGTTGAGGTCGTGAACAGGACGAATGTCTGCAAGGATGGGAGAGTGCAACCATCCTGCCAGCGCAACACGCGCGCGCAACTTCTCGCACGACCTGGGGGATGGAGACGATGTGCACGTGCACTTGAATCGCGGCCCCACAGCCGAAATGATTTCCGTCATTCAATCCGCGTTGCATCGAATAGTACTTGCGCTTCGTAGTTAGTAATTTCGCTTTGTGGTTGGATTTTTCGTCGCAGTCCGGCGTCCTTAAGTTGTTCGACGAAGTCTTGCTGAAACAGAGCGCTGCTAAACTGCGTGTTAGGTAATTAGCCCTGTTCTTTTTATCGCGCAGACAATCAAGTCAACCAAACGGCCGTCGAGCTTTGGAATTGGCGCAGTCTGTGAACGGGCTCATATCGAAGAGCCATCTGACGGGCTACGATCACCTCGAAAATCCGCGGTGGAATATCTGTAAATTCCAAAGTCAATCGATGGGGGTGATCATGCCCATCATACTGGACTTGCTCTATCGCGAATATTGCCGCGCCCGCCTCGCCGAAATGCGCAAACAGCTTCTGATCGCAGCTGAACGCTTTGAAGCGCTCGAAGCGGACTACCTTCTTTCGGATCAAAGTGACGACGAGAAAGCGGCACATCGCAAGGCCGGCCGCGGCGCGCCGAATTGAAGCGACCCAAACCGGCAATCTCTTCCGCGTCGCAGTGACCAGGCAATTGGCATCAGTTTGGATGGCAGCGATGAACACGCCCGAATGCTATACCGTCATGGTGACCTGCGCCTCGTGCCTGACCATCATCGGATTGATGGTCGTTGGGGCGTGGTGAGCACGACTGACTGCTGAACCGCGATCACGGATCGTGACCGGCTTTGCAGGCAAGCACGTTCCGTCGGACCATGGCACGGCCGATGGTCGCGGCACCCAACAAGGCAGCGCCGTAGAATGGGCAAAGCGACGCGTGCCCACCCGACGAGATCAGCGTCTGGAGAACCGCCGCTCGCGCGCCTTGTAGAGATGATCGCTGATCAACTGCCGCAGCTTGGCCGGGTCGTCGAATTCGAGCTGGACGGCGAACGGCACGATGCCGGCGGGCACGCCTTCGCTGCCATGCAGGCGGGCAAGATCCTTTTCCGTCGTCACCAGCGTCAGTTGCTCGCGCTGTGCTTCCGCCGCGAGCGCGGCGAGCTCCTCGCGCGAGAACATGTGATGATCGTCGAAGCGACGCGTGCGCGCGACATCGATGCCACTGCCCTGCAATGTGCGGAAGAAGCGCGCGGGATCGCCGATGCCGGCGAAAGCGAAGACCCGCTTGCCGAGCAGCTGCGCGAGCGAAGCCGCATCCGGCTTCAACCGCGCGCGCAGCTCGGGCTTGTTGCGCTTGGCGAGCTCGGCCGCGACATCGTTCGCGGCGCGGCCGTCGCCGATCAGCACCAGCGCGTCGGTGCGCGCGAGCTGCGCCTGCAGCGGCGCGCGCAGGGGGCCGGCCGGAAACACCTCGCCATTGCCGAGACCGCGCTCGCTGTCGATCACGATCAGCGAAGCATCTTTCAGCAGGCGCGGGTTCTGGAAGCCGTCGTCCAGCAGGACCAAGGTGGCGCCTTGCGACTTCGCCACCGCCACGCCGTCGAGGCGGTCGCGCGCAACGGCGACAGGAACGTCGCGCGCCATCATCAAGGGCTCGTCGCCGACATCAGCTGCGGTGTGACGCATCCGATCGACCATGACAGGGCCCTTCAGGCGTCCGCCATAGCCGCGGCTGAGCACGACAGGCGTCTCGCCGAGCTCGCGCAAAAGCTTGGTCAGCGCCAGCACGGTCGGCGTCTTGCCGGCGCCGCCGACATGGTAGTTGCCGACGCAGATCACGGGGATGCCGGCGTCAAAGCCCGTGCGCAGCATGCGCCGTTCGGTGATCGCGCCGTAGAGCGCACCGAGCGGCCATAGCACGTGCGACTGAAGGGAACGTGGCCGGTACCAGAAGGCCGGCTCACGCATTGGCGGCTCCCATCTCGATCCGCAATTGCAGCAGATAGGGCTCGAGCGCAGTCATGGTGCGGTTGAGCGCGCCGCCGAGTTGCTCGACGACGCCGGCACCTGCCTGCTGCATCTTGTCACGCAACGTGGGATCGGCCAGCAGCTGGCCGAGCTGCTTGACCAGCGCTTCCGGCGTGTCGGCCTGGCGCGCGCCGCCGCTCGCATCGAGCGCCTCGTAGACGTCGGTGAAGTTGAAGACGTGCGGGCCATGGACGATCGCCGCCCCGAGCTTGATCGCCTCGATCGGATTCTGCCCGCCGTGGCGGATCAGCGATCCGCCCATGAACACGATCGGCGAGAGGCGGTAGAACAGGCCGAGCTCGCCCATGGTGTCGGCGACGTAGATGTCGGTCGCGGCCGTCGGCAGCTCCTCGCGCGAGCGCAGGGCAGGCTTGAGGCCCGACGCCGTGACGAGGCCTGCGATCGAGGAGCCGCGGTCGGGATGGCGGGGCACGATCACGGTCAGAAGCTGCGGGAAGAAGCCGACGAGGCTGCGATGCGCGGCGACCAGCATCTCGTCCTCGCCCGGATGGGTCGAGGCGGCGACGATGATCGGCCGCCCGCGCGTCATCGCCATCAGCCGTTCGAGCTTGGCGGGATCGGCCGGCGGTGCGGGCACGTCGAGCTTGAGATTCCCCGTCGTGACGACGTCGCGGCCACCGAGCGCGGAGAAGCGCTCGGCATCGGTCCTGGACTGCGCCAGACAAATGTCGAACCGCGACAGCAGCGCCGAGATGGTGCCGTGCATCCGGCGCCAGCGCGGGAAGGAGCGCGGCGACATCCGCCCGTTGATCAGCACCATCGGCACCCGGCGCGCAGCGCCCGCCAGGATCAGGTTCGGCCACAAATCGGATTCGATGAACAGCGCGAGCGACGGCTTCCAGTGGTCGAGGAAGCGCGCGACATAGCGCGGGGAATCATACGGCACGTATTGATGGATCACGTCGGGCGGAAAGCGTTTTGCGACGACCGCCGCCGAGGTGACCGTGCCTGACGTAAGCAGGATGCGCAAATTGAGATCGCGCAGGCGCTCGATCAGGGCGGCGGCGGCCAGCACCTCGCCGACGCTGGCGCCGTGGATCCAGACCAGCGGGCCGTGCGGCCGCACGTCGCGGGACAGGCCGCGCCGCTCACCGACCCGCGCGGGGTCTTCCTTGCCCTGCTTCAGCCGCCGCTTGATCAGCGCAGGCGCGAGCGGCACCAGGCCGGAGGCCAGGCGCCGATACATCCGCAGCGTGATCGGCAGCGCAATGGGCAGCGATTTAGGCATCTTCCGGTCCCGGGCGGCCGAGCTGCGCGTAGGCGCGCCGGGTCGCCTCGTTCAGCGTGTCCTCCAGCTCCTGCCGCAGCGTCTCCATCATGGCGGCGTCGGCATCTGCGGGAACGTGGATTTCCTTGATGCCGACCAATGCGCCTCGCCCGAATGGCAAATTGATGGTGGTGCGGTCCCAGTTCTTCAGCCGGATGAAGCGGCTCGTGGCCATCGCAAAAGGCATGATCGGCCGCCCCGATTCCCGTGCCAGCATGATGATGCCGAGCCCGGCCACGCGCGAGCGCTTGGGGACATCGGCGGTCAGCGCGACATTACAACCGTCCTGGAGCGTCCGCACCATTTCCTTGAAGGCGCCGACACCACCTTTGCGGTGGAAAGCCCCGCCGTGATCGCCGGAACCTCTGATCGTGCCGATGCCGAGCCGCTCGGCGGCGATGGCATTGAACTCGCCGTCGCGATGCCGCGAGATCAGGACCCTGGCCTTGTACCAGTCCTTGTTCTTGATGAAGGGGGTGAGGAAGTGCTGGCCGTGCCAGAAGGCGAAGATCGCGGGGATCTGCGGCTCGACGATGTCATAGACGTCGGGCGGATCGAACGTGAACTTGTTGGTCCGCCAGACAAGGCGCAGATATTCGGCCGCCAGGACCCCGACGGCACGCTGAACGAAGCTGCTTCGCAGCGTATTGCGAAGCAGTTTTTTCAACGCGCCGGTTCTTGATTGGGGTCGAGCAGCCGGTGGAGATGGACGATGAAATAGCGCATCTGCGCATTGTCGACCGTGCTCTGCGCCTTGGCGCGCCAGGCGGCGTGCGCCGTCGCATAGTTCGGATAGAGGCCGACGATCTCGACGTCGTCCAGGTTCTTGAAGGTGTTGTGCTCGAGATCGACGAGCTCTCCGCCGATGACGAGGTGAAGCAGTTGTTGCGGGGCACTATCTGGCATGGGTTCTCTTTCTAACGGGCTGCCCGGCAAAGCAGTGGTCGACAGGCACGCGAAAGCGCTTCAGGGCAAGGGACGGTCTCGAAAATGCGCGACAATGCTCGCATGACGATCGCGTCCCGCTGCCACCAGCACCCCGTGGGCCACTTCCCGGCGGTTATAGAGGATGGGATCTCCGGAGAGGTCGCTCATCCTACCATCCGCTTCCTGCACGATCAAATCGGCCGCCGCAAGGTCCCAATCATGGCTGTTGCCGCCCGCAAAAGCCGCATCCAGCGCGCCATGGGCGACCCGGCAGAGCCGGAGTGCGAGCGAGCCGATTCGCCGGTGCAGCTTGATCTCGCCGAGCGAGGGCTTCAGGCGCTCGACCAGGGGTTTTGGCCCGGCCACGCGCGAGAAGTCGAGCTCGGATCCGGCAGTAGCCTGCACGGCTCTGCCGTTGAGTGTCGTGCCTTGCCCTCGGACCGCAAAGAAGAACTCGTCGCTGGACGGCGCGAACACCGCGGCGAGCACGGGCGTGGCGCCCTCGACCAGCGCGACGCTGACGCACCATTCGTCATGGCCATTGAGATAGTTGCGCGTGCCGTCGATGGGATCGACCACCCATGTCAGCCGGCGCGACAGCCGCGTGGCGTCGTCGGCGCTCTCCTCGGAGAGCCAGCCGTAGTCCGGCGTGGCGGCGCGCAGGCGCGCTTCGAGCAGGTCGTTGACGGCGATGTCGGCCTCCGACACCGGCGAGGAGACGCCCTTGATCCACTTCTTCAGCTCGGTGCGGAACATCGACTGCGCGAGCGCACCCGCCTCCCGCACCGTGTCCTTGAGCAGCGCCGCATCGCGGGTCAGGATGGTTTCGTCGAGGGAGTTCGCGTCAGCGTCCGCCAAGCGTCAAGCCCTCGATGCGCACCGTCGGCGCATTGATGCCGTACCGGAACTCCAGATTGTTCGCCGGCTGCATCGACTTGAATATCTCGAACAGATGGCCGGCGATCGTGACCTCGCTGACGGGATAGGTGATCTCGCCGTTCTCGATCCAGAAGCCGGAGGCGCCGCGGCTGTAATCGCCGGTGACACCGTTGACGCCGGAGCCGATCAGGTCGGTGACGTAGAAGCCCTGCTTGATGTCGGAGATCAGCTCGGCCGGCGTCGGCGTGCCGGCTTCGAGATGCAGATTGTACGGCCCCGGCGAGGGCGAGGACGAGACGCCGCGATGGGCGTGGCCGGTGGTGGCGAGCCCAAGCTCGCGCGCGGTGGCGCAGTCGAGCAGCCAGGTCGTCAGCACGCCTTCGTCGACGAGGGCGATTTTCTTCACCGCGACGCCTTCGGCATCGAAAGTCTGCGAGCGCAGGCCGCGCTTGCGCAGGGGATCGTCGATGATGCGGATGTTCTTGGCAAAGAGCTGCTGGCCGAGCTTGTCCTTGAGGAAGCTGGTCTTGCGCGCGATCGAGGCGCCGTTGATGGCGCCGACGACGTGGCCGACCAGCGAGCCGGCAACGCGCGGGTCGAACACCACGGGCACCTTGCAGGTCTCGACCTTGCGCGGATTGTAGCGCGCCACGGTGCGCTCGCCGGCGGAACGGCCGACGGTTTCCGGCGACAGCAGATCCGCGCCGTGCGGCGCGGAGGTGAAATCGTAGTCGCGCTCCATGCCGGTGCCTTCGCCTGATATCGCGGTGGCCGAGATGCCCTGGCTGGAGCGCAGGTAGGAGCCGTGGAAGCCGGTCGAGGTGACGAGCACCATGCCGCCCATGCCGGCGGAGGCCGAGGCGCCGCCGGATTTTGTGACTCCCTTCACTGCGAGTGCGGCAGCTTCAGCGGCGAGCGCACGGCGCTCGAGCTCGCTGGTCGCGGGCACATCGGGATCGAGCAGATCGAGATCGGGGAAGTCGCGCGCCAGCAGCGCGGGATCGGCGAGGCCGACATATTTGTCTGATGGCGCAACCTTCGCCATCGCCACCGCGCGTTCGGCAAGCTTGGTCACGGCATCGCCGCTGACGTCGTTGGTCGAGACCACCGCCTGGCGCTGGCCGACCAGCACGCGCAGGCCGACATCGTCACCCTCGGACCGCTCGGATTCCTCCACACGGCCGTCGCGCACCTCGACCCCTTGCGAGATGCCGCGCACCGCGACCGCATCGGCCGCATCGGCGCCTGCGCGTTTGGCCGCCTCCACCAGCCGCTGTGCGAGATCGGACAGCGCGGACTGATCGAACAGGTCGCGATTGGCCTTGGAAGAATCCTGGGGCGAAAGCGTCGAGCTTGGTGAAGGGTTCACAAACGAAATCCTGTTGGGGCGGAGGTCGGGGCTCGGGACGGCCGAACCCACCAGATGTGCCCAAATGGTGCGGACTTCAAGCATTTTCAGCCCGCAAAAAGCTCAGATTCGCTTCGTTGGCGCAACGTCTCGTCAATCATGCGCGCCAAGGTATTGTCAATCATGAGCCGCGGTGACGCTGGGTTAACCAGCCTTTTTAAGCGGTTTCGGAAAGGGCCGCGCTAAGGTCCTCGCATCGACCGGGAACATAATCCTGGCGGGGAGAACGAAAGCCGTGAGGCGTCAAACATCAGCATGCGGGGTCGCTCCCGCCGGGTCGAGCCGCAGCTTGCGGCTCGACCCCCTTTCCCTTCCGGTCCGCTTCGACGCGCATGATCCGCGCGCCGACGGATACACCAGGCAGATCGAGCTTCATCGCGAGCGTGTCGTGCTGCGCCGTGCCGTCCGCGGCATGCAGATGGCGATCAACGTCCGCGTCAGCGATTTCACCGGCGTCGCGCTGCGCGGCAATGACGAGGCGCAGGCGCTCGTCCTCGTCCATCGCGACCCCTCGCTCTCCGTTCCGCTGCTGGTCGGTGCCGAAGCCGATGAGCTCACCGAGGCCTGGGCGATCTGGAGCGAGATTTTTGCGCTTCCGCAACTCGACGAAGGTGCGCGCAAGCCCGCAGCCCGCCGCCGCCGCGCCAATGCGATCCGCGCCCGCCGTCCGAAATTCTTGATGCGCCGCCGCACCGGCATGGTGCGCGAGCTGGCCGTTCATCAGGGCGAACGCGAGATCATCGCGAGGAACTAAAGGTGCCGTAGGGTGGGTTAGCCGTAGGCGTAACCCACCTCTTCTGTTTCCGTGGAGAGAGACAGTGGTGGGTTACGCTTCGCTAACCCACCCTACGAGTCACGCCGCCCGCATCACGGCGTCCGCGAGCAATCCCGCAAACAGTAGCAGCCCTGCATCCCGGTTCGATTTGAACAGGCGCAGGCAGAGCGCGCCATCAGCGATCCTCAAGCGCACGATCTGCGACGCCAGATGCGCGGCAAAGGCCGCAAGCCCAAGCCAGGCCGGCCAGCGCACATCGCCGGAGGCCAACGCGACGCCGATCAGCACCACCGCAAGCCCATAGAACAGGATCAGCGCCTGACGCGTATGCGCGCCGAACAAACGCGCAGTGGACTTGACGCCGATCAGCGCGTCGTCCTCGGCGTCCTGATGCGCATAGATCGTGTCATAGCCGATCACCCAGGCGATCGACCCCGCATAGAGCACCAGCGCGGTGAGGTCGATGCGTCCGAGGATGACGGCAAAGCCCATCAGCGCGCCCCAGGAGAAGGCAAGCCCGAGGAAGACCTGCGGCCACCAGGTGACACGCTTCATGAAGGGATAGATGGCGACGACCGCGAGCGAGGCGATGCCGGTCGCGACGGCAAAACGGTTGAACTGGAGCAGCACGACGAGACCGATCACGGCCTGCGCGACCATGAAGGCCAGCGCCTGCTTCACGGTGATCTGCCCCGCGGGCAGCGGCCGCGAGCGGGTGCGCTCGACCTTGGCGTCGAGGTCGCGGTCGGTGATGTCGTTCCAGGTGCAGCCCGCGCCACGCATCACGAAGGCGCCGATGAAGAACAGCACGATGGTGAGCGGCAGGCGGCTGATATCATGCGCGATGCCGGCGGCGAGCGCCGCCGACCACCAGCACGGCATCAGCAGCAGCCAGGAGCCGATCGGACGATCGAAGCGCGACACGCGCAAGTAAGGCCGCGCCCAATGCGGCGCGAGCGTATCGACCCAGTTGCCGGTGGAGTCGGCAACGCGGGCGGATGTATCACTCATCGGGTCAGGACGTTGCCGTTGAGCGTATCGAACGTGCTGCCGCCCTTCTTGCCGGCATTGGCCTCGGGCGCCGAGCCCGAACCCAGCACCTCGCTCAGCGACGGACCGGCCGGACCGCGCGGCTGGTTCTGCATCTGCTGCGCGACGTTGCAGACCTTGGTCTGCATGGCCTCGGTGTTCTTGTGGCCGTCCTTCATCTGCGCGCCGACCTGCGGCGGGATTCCGCACTTCGAGGCATTGGCCTCGATGTACTTGATCATCTTCGACTCGGCCTGGCTGAAATTGCGGATCAGCTTGCAGGCCTCGTCCGGCGGCGCGTGACGGTCGCTCGCCGCCTTGATCGCCTTGCCGCGCTTCTCGGCCTCCTCGCGCAGGGGCATGAACGCCTTCATGCAGTCCTCACCCGGGCCCTGCGTCGGCGGGGCCGCACTGAAAGCGCCGGCGCCGCCGATCGGCGCTGCGCCGTTCACCGGAAACGAGGATTGCGGCGCCGTGCCGACGGAGGCGGTCGGCGCCGAGCCGTTCACGGGCGGAAACGCCGAGCTGCTCGCGGCCTGGTTCGGCAGCGGCGCCGGGAAGGCGCTCTGCGCATAGGCGCCCGCGGCACCCATGGTGACCATGGCGGCAGTGATCGGAACCATCAGATGACGGATCATCAAGGCAGTCTCTCCGGCAGGAGCTTACGGGGTTCGGCGTCTTCCCAATTGAAGCGCACCCAGCGTGTTCGTGTTTTTACGATTCCCGCCGACGCTTAACAACCCGCCGAATAGGGCAAGAGCGCGGCGCGGGGACGCACCGATTCGGCGATATTTACCCCCAAAACGACTGGTTTCGGTTAAGAACGGCCCCAAATTGGACCTTTGAACGATGCCATCCCACGATTTTCGCGCCCCCCGCCTGTTCGTCGATGCCCCCCTCGCCCAGGATGCCAGGGTCCCGCTCGACCGCGACCAGAGCAATTATCTCGGCAATGTGCTGCGGCTGGCCGCCGGGGCCGAGGTCCTGGCCTTCAACGGCCGCGACGGCGAGTGGCAGGCCGCGATCGAAGGCCGCAAGCGGCCCGACGGCCTCGTCATCCTCCAGCAGACCCGGCCTCAGGACCGGCTGGCCGACCTCACTTATGTCTTCGCTCCGCTCAAGCATGCCCGGCTCGACTATATGGTCCAGAAGGCCATCGAGATGGGCGCCGCCAGCCTGCAGCCGGTCCTGACCCGGTTCACCCAGGCTTCCCGCGTCAACACCGAGCGGATGCGCGCCAATGTGGTCGAGGCGGCGGAGCAATGCGGGATCCTGAGCATCGCCACTGTGGCCGAGCCGGTGCCGCTGGACCGGTACCTCAGCCAGCGCCCTGCCGACCGGCTGCTGATCTTCTGCGATGAGGCGGCAGAGGTCCAAAACCCCGTTCAGAGCCTGCAAGGCGCGCGTGAGGCCGGGCAAGGTATCGACGTGCTGATCGGCCCCGAAGGCGGTTTTGCCGAGGAAGAACGGGCGCTGCTGCTGCGGCAGCCCACGATCCTGCGGCTGGCGCTCGGCCCCCGCATCATGCGGGCCGACACCGCCGCCGTGGCTGCACTGGCGCTGGTGCAGGCGGTGCTGGGCGATTGGGGCGGCGGAACCGCCTGATCCCTCGCATTGCCCGCCTGTTAAGCGATTGATCCTTTGGAGGTCGAAACCGCTGTCGGGCCATGCTAAGGGCTGCGCCAATTCGCCTCCCCCTTGCCCTGCCCGGTTCCGCCGGGACGATGGACCCTGAGATGACTGCGACTGCCACCTCAAATGCTGCCGGCTCCGCCGCCTGGGCGGATACGCTGCTCTTGTCGTTCGCGCAGGCCGGCTATGTCAGGGCCGAGCCCGCGATCCTGCAGCCGGCCGAGCCGTTCCTGGATCTGTCCGGCGAGGACATCCGCAAGAGCCTGTACCTGACGAGCGACCTGTCCGGCGAAGAGCTCTGCCTGCGCCCGGACCTGACCATTCCCGTCGCCCGCGACTATCTCGCCTCGGGCCGGGCCGGCCAGCCGGCCGGGTTCAGCTATCTCGGACCGGTGTTCCGCTACCGCAGCGGCCAGGCCAGCGAATTCCTGCAGGCCGGCATCGAATCGTTCGGCCGTCAGGACCGCGCCGCGGCCGACGCCGAGATGCTGGCGCTGGCCCTGGAGGCGACGGCCGCCTTCGGTGTCCGCGACGTCGAGATCCGCACCGGCGACGTCGCGCTGTTCAACGCGCTGCTCGACGCGCTCAACCTTTATCCGGTCTGGCGCCGCCGCCTGGTCAAGGATTTCAACCGCAAGATCAGCCTCGAGCAGGATCTCGAGCGGCTGGCGGCCGCGGCCACCGCGACGCGCAGCGAATATGAGGGCGTGCTGGCGGCCCTCGCCGGCTCCGACCGCAAGGCGGCGCTCGCCTTCGTCACCGATCTGATGTCGATCGCCGGCACCACCAATGTCGGCGGCCGCACCACGGCCGAGATCGCCGACCGTTTCCTCGAGCAATCGACGCTGAAGGGCGGCGCGCTGCCGCGCGAGGCCATCGCCGTGCTCAAGCGCTTCCTGTCGATCGCGGGCAATCCGGACGATGCCATCGCCAAGCTGCGCGCGCTGACGACTGACGCGAAGCTCGATCTTGCTGCTGCGATCGACCAGTTCGAGAGCCGGGTCGGCTTCATGGCCGCGCGCGGCATCGACGTGAAGCAGACGCGCTTTTCGACCGCGTTCGGGCGCGGCCTCGACTATTACACCGGCTTCGAATTCGAGCTGCATCACAGGGGCAACGGCGCCGAGCCGCTGGTCGCCGGCGGCCGCTATGACGGGCTGATGACCCAGCTCGGATCGAGCGAGCCGATCGCCGCGGTCGGCTTCTCGGTCTGGGTGGACGCGCTGAACCGGATCGGCCGCAAGGTGGGAGCTTAAGTCATGAGCGCGCCATTCGTTCTGGCCGTTCCCTCCAAGGGCCGCCTGCAGGAAAACGCCGAAGGCTTCTTTGCCCGTGCCGGCCTCAAGCTGTCGAAGGCCGGCGGCGCCCGCGACTATCGCGGCACCATCGCAGGGCTGGACAATGTCGAGGTCGCCTATCTCTCGGCGAGCGAGATCGCATCGCAGCTGTCGCGCGGCTTCGCCCATCTCGGCGTCACCGGTGAAGACCTGGTGCGCGAGAACATTGCCGATGCCGACAAGCGCGTGTCCCTGATCGAGGGGCTCGGCTTCGGCTATGCCGACGTCGTGGTCGCGGTGCCGCAGGCCTGGATCGACGTCCGCACCATGGCCGATCTCGACGACGTCACCACCGGCTTCCGCGAGCAGCATCACATGCGCATGCGGGTGGCGACCAAGTTCGTCAACCTCACCCGCGCGTTCTTCCAGAGCCACGGCATCACCGATTACCGCATCGTCGAGAGCGCGGGCGCAACCGAAGGCGCGCCGGCGGCCGGCAGCGCCGAACTGATCGTCGACATCACCACCACGGGCGCGACGCTCGCCGCCAACGGCCTCCGCGTGCTCGACGACGGCGTGATCCTGCGCAGCCAGGCCAATCTGGTCGCCTCCCGGGAAGCCGACTGGTCGCCGCAGGCGCGCGAGACCGCGCGAGTCATCCTCGATCACATCGCAGCAAGGGCGCGCGCCAACAAATACCGCGAGGTCCGCACCCGCTTCCGGCAGTGCGACGCCGCCCTGCTCGGCGAAGCCCACAGCCGGTTCGGCGTCGAGGCCCCATTTGGCGGGCCGACCTCGTCCGGCATGCTGACGCTGCACTGCCCACCGGGGCAGCTCTATGCGCTGGCGAGCTTCCTGCGCGAGCACGGCGCCGAGACCGTCTCGGTGGTCTCGCTCGACTACGTGTTCGACCAGCAGAACCCGCTGTTCGCCAAGCTCGAGGCGTTCCTGCGGCGGTGAGCCCCAGGTCCGTTCAGCGTAGCGACAGCTAACGGCAGCTATCATATGCTGTTGAGATGACCTTGATCGCCTTTGGAACCCTAATCGATGACGCTGGGCTCTGACGTTTCCGCCCTGACGACCACCGCGGCGAACTCCGCCGCGAAGGGATTGTCGATTGTCGTCCCCGTCTATAACGAGGCGGCGGGTCTCGCCGCGCTGCATCAGCGCATCTGCGAGCTCGCAAAAACCTTGCGCGAGCGCCACCGCCTCGGTTGCGAGGTCGTCTATGTCGACGACGGCAGCGCGGACGCGACGCTGTCGATCGCACGCAACCTGCCGGCCGACGCCATCGACGTCCAGGTGGTGTCGCTGTCGCGCAATTTCGGCAAGGAGGCGGCGCTGATGGCCGGCCTCGACCACGCCCGCCTCGGCGCCGTGATGTTCATGGACGGCGACGGCCAGCACCCGCCGGCCCTGGTCGAGCAGCTGGTACGGCACTGGATCGATGACGGCTATGACGTCGTCTATACCGCCAAGGCGCATCGCGACAACGAACCCTTCCTGCGCCGGCTCGCCGTGCACGGTTTCTACGCGCTGATCAATTGGGGCGCGCGCCAGAAGATCCCCGAGGACGCCGGCGACTTCCGCCTGCTGTCGCCGCGCGCGGTCGCAGCGCTCAGGCAGCTGCCCGAGCGCAACCGTTTCTTCAAGGGCCTCGCCAGCTGGATCGGCTTCCGCCAGATCCGCGTCGACTACGAACCGGCGGCACGCGCCCATGGCGTCACCACCTTCAACGCCGCGCGATTGCTCGGTCTGTCCATCGAGGGCCTGACCTCGTTCTCGGTGGCGCCGCTGCGTTTCGCCAGCCTGCTCGGCGTGGTGCTCGCCGGCGGCGCCTTCCTGTTCGGCCTGTCGATCCTCTGGGAGGTCTGGACCACCGGCAAGCAGGTGCCCGGCTATCCCTCGCTCGTGGTCGGCCTGATGACCATCGGCGGCGTCCAGCTCATCATGATCGGCATCGTCGGCGAATATATCGGCAAGATCCTTTCCGAGCTGAAGGCGCGCCCGATCTACTTCGTCGCCGAGCACAGCCAGAAGCATTTCGAGGCCGGCAAGGCCCAGGACGCTTCAACCCAGGACGCTTCAAGCCAAGACGCCTCGAGCAGGACGGCGGCCGAATGAGCAGCGCCGCGAGCCCGCGGCGAATCTGGCTCTGCGCCGACGATTACGGCATCAGCCCGGGCGTCAACCGCGCCATCCGCGACCTGATCGAACGCGGGCGTCTCAACGCCACGTCGGTGATGATGGTGGGAGCTGCGATCGAGCGCAGCGAGGCCGAAGCGCTGCAGGCCTCGGCCAAAGCGAGCCCGCGCTGCGCGATCGGATTGCACGTCACGCTGTCGGCGCCGTTCCGGCCGCTCACCATGCATTTCCGTCCCCTCGACGGCGACATGTTCATGCCCTTTCCGAAGCTGTTGCGCGCCGGCCTTGCACGGCGGCTCGACCGCGAATTCTTTCGCGCCGAGGTGAAGGCGCAGCTCGCGGCCTTCGTGGACGCCTTCGGCCGCGCGCCTGATTTCGTCGACGGCCATCAGCATGTGCAGCTCTATCCGCAGGTGCGCGACGGCTTTGTCGATGCGGTCGCTGAGGCTGCGCCACAGGCGTGGGTGCGCCAGGGCGGCCGCAACCTGCCACTGGCACAGCGGCTGGCCTCGCCCAAAGCCATGGTGCTCGACATCCTCAGCGCGCAATTCCGCCGCCGCGCCGGCGGCGCCGGTCTCGGCTTCAATCCCGGCTTTGCCGGTGCCTACGACTTCACGCGCGCCGCCGATTTCGGCGAGCTGATGCGGCAGTTTCTGGACGGCCTGCCGGATGGCGGCCTCGTGATGTGCCATCCCGGCTTCGTCGACGACATCCTCACCAGCCACGATCCGATGACCGACGTCCGCGAGCGCGAGCACGCCTATCTCAAGAGCGATGCCTTCGCGCGCCTGCTGGCGGACACCAACGTGACACTGGGATGAAACCGGCGAAAAGCGGCCAAGGGACAGCTAAGGGGCAGCTTGTCGCATACCGAAATTTAATCCGGCCGGCACTGTTGGGGCCACAATGGAACCCTACATCTCCTGCGCGCTTGGTTTTGCGCGAAGGAGACAGATCATGACGCCGCAGGAACGCCAGCTCGTCGACGACCTTTTCGACCGGCTTTCAAAGCTGGAAAATGCCCCGCGCGATCCCGACGCGATCGCCGCGATCTCCGACGGCCTGCGCAAGGCGCCCAGCGCGGTCTACGCGCTGGTGCAGACCGTGCTGCTACAGGATGAAGCGCTGAAGCGCGCCAATACCCGCATCCAGGAACTGGAAGCGGCCCATGCGCCCGAGCCGGCCCAGTCCGGCGGCTTCCTCGATACCATGCGCGACTCGCTGTTCGGGTCGAGCCCGTCGCGTGGCTCGGTTCCGAACGTGCCGCCGCGTGAGCAGCGGCCGGTCTGGAACACCGGCCAGGCGATGCAGCAGTCCCAGCCGGGCTACGGCCAGCCGCCTTACGGCCAGGCTCCGGGACAAGGTTACGGCGCCCCGCCGGCCGGCGGTGGCGGCGGCTCGTTCCTCGGCACGGCGGCGGCGGCCGCAGCCGGCGTGGTCGGCGGCTCGCTGCTGCTCTCGAGCATCCGCGGCATGATGGGCGGCTCGCACCAGCAGGCCTTCGGCGACACCAACGCGCTCGGCGACCGCAGCTCTGGTGGAAGCCCTTGGGGCGGCAGTGACCAGTCCGGCGGCTCGCTTGCGCGCGATGCCGGACTTAACGACATCGGCTCTAACCGCGACTCCCGCCAAGGCTTCGTCGACCAGGCCTCGAACGATCGTGACAACAACGACCAGAACTACGACGACGATCACGACGACAATACGGACATGGCCGACGACAGCGATTTCGGCGACGACGACGGCGGCAGCGACTACGCGTGAGGCTGCTCCATAACATTGCAAACAAGAACGGCCGCCGAGGAGGCGGCCGTTTTCATTTGAATCGTCTGGCGCTGGCCCCTTCCCTTCTCCCCTTGCAAGGAGAGAGGGTGAGCAGCGAGCGCTTGGCTACATCACCACGACCTTGGTGCCGACATTGACGCGGCCGTAGAGGTCGATGACGTCCTCGTTGCGCATGCGGATGCAGCCGGAGGAGACGTTGGTGCCGATGGTCCAGGGCTCGTTGGAGCCGTGGATGCGGTAGAGCGTGGAGCCGAGATACATCGCACGCGCGCCGAGCGGATTTTCCGGGCCGCCTTCCATGTGGCGGGGCAGATCGGGCCGGCGCGCGATCATTTCCGCGGGCGGGGTCCAGTCCGGCCATTCGCGCTTGGCCGTGATCGACTTCACGCCCGACCAGGTGAAGCCGGGACGCCCGACGCCGATGCCGTAGCGCATCGCCTTGCCGTTGCCCTCGACGAGATAGAGGAACTTGTTGGGCGTATCGACCACGATCGTGCCGGCGCCTTCCTTGCCGCTATAGTCAACAAGCTGTTTCTCGAATCTCGGATCGAACGGGCGCTGCCGCGGGTCGACCATCTCCTGCTGCAGACTTGCGCCTTGCTGATATCCACCTTGCATCTGCGGCTCGCCCATCGGCGGCAGGCGGCGCTGATCGTAGTAGCCGGGCTGCTGCTGATATACCGGGCGCTCCGGCGCATAGGCGGGGCCGCGGCCCGGACCGTCGCCGAACAGAAACTCGATGAAGCCGCCGCCCATGTTCGCATTGGAGGCGACGCGTACCGGCGCCGGCGGCACGCGCGGCTGATAGATCACCGCGGGCGGATCGTTCGGCACCGTGTTGTCGAAGGCGCCGGCGCCGCTGGTGCCGGCAATGAAGGTGCAAGCGCTGCCGAGCAGCGCGACAGACATTTTCTTGAACATCGACGTACTCTGTACTGTTTCGTCTAGATCACATGCGTCGTGCAGGGCTGATGGCTGATCCGCGCCCGCGACGTGGTCAATAAAAAGCAAAAGCCGTTTTGTTTGGTAAACAGAAGCGGCGTTTCGATTCACCACGTCGCGAGCGGGCCCGCAATTTGGCGATCAGCGTTTATTTTCGATGAACGCGGTGCGGTGATGGTTAATCGCTTCTTTGCGCGCCGTCGCGCACAGCCGCAACGACAGTTCCTGCTGTGAACTTCGTGTTAAATCGCTTCTGCCTAAAAAGACGCGTGAGTGAGGTGGGGGGAGTGTCCTGATGGCTGTTCACCGCAAACGTTTTCGTGTCGAGGATATCGCCGGTGGCGAGATGCCCATTCTAGACGTAACTGAAGAGGCAGGGCCGATGCACAGCGAGATCATGGCCGAGTTGCGCGCGATCCGCGCCCAGATGGCGAAGGGCATCACGGCTGCCCCGCTGTCCGGCAGCGCCGCGATGGCGGCGATCGACGCGTCGACGGCGCATGAGCTGTCCGAAGCGCGCACCATGCTCGAGACCTACCGGGCGCAGATCGAGCAGTGCGAGAAGCTGAAGGTCGAGCTCGACCTCATCCACGACGCCATCGACCGCACCAAGCGCGAGATCGCGACCCTGCACGGCAAGAGCTTCGACGGCGGCGAGATGGCCAAGGTCAATGGCGAGCTCGGCGCGGTGGTCGGCGGCACCGAGCAGGCGACCCAGCAGATCCTCGAAGCGGCCGAGTCGATCGACCAGGCCGCCAGCGCGATGTCCAAGGTGGACTCGGCCGACCAGCAGAAGCGGCTCGCCGACGACATCCAGGAACGCGTCATCTCGATTTTCGAAGCCTGCAACTTCCAGGACCTGACCGGCCAGCGCATCAGCAAGGTCATGAGCACGATGAAGTTCATCGAGCAGCACATCAATGCGATGATGGAGATCTGGGGCGGCGTCGACGCGATCAAGGCCCATGTGCCGGCGCCGGTCGACCAGCGCAGCGAGGACGAGAAGCTCCTCAACGGCCCCAAGCTCGCCGGCGACGTCGGCCACGCCTCGCAGGACGACATCGACGCGCTGTTCGACTGAGCGGACGCGGCATAGGAAACAGCAAAACGCCGGCCCTTGAGGCCGGCGTTTTTGTTTTGGGACTCACATTGTCATTCCGGGGCACGCGAAGCGTGAACTATGGTGCGCACTTGCGCACCTGAGAATCTCGAGGTTCCGGGTTCGGTCCTGCGGACCGCCCCGGAACGACAATCAGAAAATCACGCCCTCGGCGCGCAGCGGACGTAGACCATGTTGCCGTAGCGGGTGGCGGCGTCCTTGTCGATGAAGCGGGTGATCAGGACACGGCCGTCGAAGGAGACGATCTCGCGGTCCTGGTCGCCAGGGGTCGGACCCGCCGGCCCGATATAGTTCTTGCCGCTGGGCGAGCCCTTCAGCCGCAGCTCCTGCGGCGTCGCCTGGTCGGCCAGATGCATGATCACGCCGCCGGAGGAGCCGGCGGTGATCACGTAAGGATTCTTGCACTGGGACCTCGCCGCGGCCTCGGTGCGGGCGCGGTCGGCCGGGTTCTGGAACGAGGCAAGACCCCAGCGGCCGACGATCTCGTCGGCGCGGATGGTCGCCGGCATTTCCGGAGCGACGCCGGGCTCCGCCTCGGGCGGCGGCGGCGACGATGAGAAGGACGGCAGGCTCATACCGCCGCCGCAGGCGCCAAGCAGCAGCGCCAAGCCAGAAGCGGCCGCCAGATTGGCAACCGTGCGCGCGCGAGCTGAACTGATCATGGCATTCCCCCGAACAAGACCATGGCCGCACCCCTCCCGCAGCCAAGCGCAAAACCGCTGCCGGAGCAATGACGTCCTTTGACACGCCGGCGCCCCGAACAAGTTTCCAATGCCACCATCCTATATCCGCCTCACCAATCGCTTAACCACCTTTGCTTGACAGGATCGCGGCCAAGCCATATTCCCGGGCGCACTATTAGCACTCGGAAAGCCCGATTGCTAAGCGCGCCGTTCGATCCTCGGGACGAGGGGGAATGGCAGCGCCGCCCCACCCACTTCCACTTACTTCCGAAGCGAGCCTCCAAAGGGAAACGTCATGGCTAAATCCAAATTTCGTCCGCTGCATGACCGTGTCGTGGTCAAACGTATCGACGCCGAGGAAAAGACCAAGGGCGGCATTATCATTCCGGACACCGCCAAGGAAAAGCCGTCCCAGGGCGAGATTGTCGCCGTCGGCCCGGGCGGCCGCGACGAGACGGGCAAGCTGATTCCGATCGACCTCAAGGTCGGCGACCGCGTGCTGTTCGGCAAGTGGTCGGGCACCGAGGTCAAGATCGACAACGAAGAGCTCCTGATCATGAAGGAGTCGGACATCATGGGCGTTCTGGCCTAAGGCCATCCGCCTGAACGGCCGCTGAATGTCATGCCCGGATCGCGGAGGTCCGGGCATCCATCATTCCGCCGCACAGCACCAAACAAGACACATTACGAAACACGAGGGATTGCAGACCATGGCTGCCAAAGACGTCAAGTTTTCCGGAGACGCGCGCGATCGCATGCTGCGCGGCGTCGACATTCTCGCCAACGCCGTCAAGGTGACGCTCGGCCCGAAGGGCCGCAACGTCGTCATCGAGAAGAGCTTCGGCGCGCCCCGCATCACCAAGGACGGCGTCACCGTCGCCAAGGAGATCGAGCTCGAGGACAAGTTCGAGAACATGGGCGCCCAGATGGTGCGTGAGGTCGCCTCCAAGACCAACGACCTCGCCGGCGACGGCACCACCACCGCGACCGTGCTGGCCCAGGCCATCGTGCGCGAAGGCGCCAAGGCGGTTGCCGCCGGCATGAACCCGATGGACCTCAAGCGCGGCATCGACACCGCGGTGGCCGCGGTCGTCAAGGACATCGAGAAGCGCGCCAAGCCGGTTGCCGCCTCCTCCGAGGTCGCCCAGGTCGGCACCATCTCGGCCAACGGCGATGCCGCCATCGGCAAGATGATCGCCCAGGCGATGCAGAAGGTCGGCAACGAGGGCGTCATCACCGTCGAGGAGAACAAGTCGCTCGACACCGAGGTCGACATCGTCGAGGGCATGAAGTTCGATCGCGGCTATCTCAGCCCCTACTTCGTCACCAACGCCGAGAAGATGACCGCCGAGCTCGAGGACGCCTACATCCTCCTGCACGAGAAGAAGCTGTCGGGCCTGCAGGCCATGCTGCCGGTGCTCGAAGCCGTGGTGCAGTCGGGCAAGCCGCTCGTCATCATCGCCGAGGACGTCGAGGGCGAGGCGCTGGCCACCCTGGTCGTCAACCGCCTGCGCGGCGGCCTCAAGGTTGCCGCCGTGAAGGCGCCGGGCTTCGGTGACCGCCGCAAGGCCATGCTCGAGGACATCGCGATCCTCACCGGCGGCCAGCTGATCTCCGAGGAGCTCGGCATCAAGCTCGAGAACGTCACGGTGAAGATGCTCGGCCGCGCCAAGAAGGTGGTGATCGACAAGGAGAACACCACGATCGTCAACGGCGCCGGCAAGAAGCCCGACATCGAGGCCCGCGTCGGCCAGATCAAGGCGCAGATCGAGGAGACCACCTCGGACTACGACCGCGAGAAGCTGCAGGAGCGCCTCGCCAAGCTCGCCGGCGGCGTCGCGGTGATCCGCGTCGGCGGCGCCACCGAGATCGAGGTCAAGGAGAAGAAGGACCGCGTCGAGGACGCGCTCAACGCCACCCGCGCCGCGGTGCAGGAAGGCATCGTCCCCGGCGGCGGCGTCGCGCTGCTGCGCGCCAAGAAGGCGGTGGGCCGTCTGTCCAACGCCAATGACGACGTCCAGGCCGGCATCAACATCGTGCTGAAGGCGCTGGAAGCCCCGATCCGCCAGATCTCCGAGAACGCCGGCGTGGAAGGCTCGATCGTGGTCGGCAAGATCCTGGAGAACAAGTCCGAGACCTTCGGCTTCGACGCCCAGAACGAGGACTATGTCGACATGGTCGAGAAGGGCATCATCGACCCCGCCAAGGTGGTGCGCACCGCGCTGCAGGACGCTTCCTCCGTGGCCGGCCTCTTGGTGACCACCGAAGCCATGGTCGCCGAGCTGCCGAAGAAGGACGCTCCGCCCGCGATGCCCGCCGGCGGCGGCATGGGCGGCTTCTGAGCCCATCCTGATCTTACACCACCAACGAAGGCCGCCTCCGGGCGGCCTTCTTTTTGCCGACGTTGCCCCAAGCTTTTCCGATTCAACCGGCGGCCAAAACCCACTACGGTGGCGCCGATTCTGATTGTTTGGGCATGATCCGCTCGGAAAACCGCTTCACACTTTTCCGGATCATGCCCCACTGCCCGAGGATTTCGTCGATGCGCGCGCTCCTGGTTTGTTCGACTGCCCTTCTGGCGGCTCTGCTCGCCGTCTCGCCCGAAGTCGCCTCCGCCCAGATGAAATTGTCGCCCAAGGCCACGGCGCCGGGCGGAACCGAGACGCGCTATTTCACCTCGATCGACGGGCTGATGGACGGCAATGCCGACGTGATCCTGAAGGAGACGCGGCAGGGCAAGACGGTCACCGCGGCCGTGCTCGACGTCTGTTACCCCGTCGCGAAGAATTCCGAGCGCAAGGACCGCTTCGTCGTCAATCTCCAGGTCGCCGGCCAGACGCTGACCGGCACGACGCAGAGCATCAGTGAGAAGTCGCCCGTCAGCGTCAAGCTGCAGCGCAAGCAGAGCGGAGACACGTTCGAATTCCGCGGCCAGATCAGCATCGGCCAGGCCGTGACCGAGGTCACCTCGCCCGACAATTCCGATCTCAGCGAGAGGGAGTTTCAGGACAACCAGACCTCCGATGACGGCATCACGTCGCAGCCGAAGGATTTCACCGACGTCTCGCCCGAGGCGATCGCGGTGAAGGTCAAGCTGGACGCGGCGACCGAGTTCCTGAAGAGCCTGAAGGGCCAGGCGGTCGAGGTGACGCTGGCGAGCCTCAATGTCGGCTGCGACGCGCTGCGCGCCGGCGAGCAGACCATCAACATGTCGGTCGACCCGGAGCGAGCAGCCGCGCTGCTGGCAAAATTCAAGGCGATGCCGGGCGTCACCGCGGCAGGCTGGACCGCGGGCATGACCGAGATGGACCGCACCATCCGTTTCCCCGCCGCCGACTGGCGCGACGGCGACAAGATCAACCGCGACAAGCTCGCGGCCGCCGTTGCCGGCGTGCTGAGCAGGACGCTCGCGGCAAAGCCGGTGTCGCAAAGCTTCAACCCGGCGACCGGCAAGCTCAAGCTGGTGTTCAAGCGGCCGAACCAGGATCATCCGGCGCTCGAGCTCACCGACACGATCGAGGTCGCAGGGCTCGTCTCGCCCGACAAGCCGGGCAGCACCGACAAGCTGATGCTCTGGATCGGCAGCCCCGCGACCACGACCAGCGACGAGAGCAGCGGTGCCAAGCTCAACCTCTCGGACGACGCTTCGGCCGACGAGGAAGGCGATCTGCCCGACGACAACGGCTCGGTCGAGGCGCTCGCCAAGGAGTTGAAGGGCCAGCGCTGGGACGCGGACAAGTCGGTGTGGAAGTAGGCGTAGTCATTCCGGGGCGACGCGTCAGCGTCGAACCCGGAATCTCGAGATTCCGGGTTCGCGCTTCGCGCGCCCCGGAATGACCTGACGGTCAATTCCCGTTCACGCGAAAGCGCAGCGGCTTGGGGCCGATCAGCGTCAGCACGTCGCCCTGGCGTTTCCAGGTCTCGATGCTGCCGAGCGCTGCGACCAGCTCATCGTCGGCCTGGGCCCTGGCCGGCGGACAGGACCGGTCCTGGATCTGGCCGGGGACGAAGATCACTGTGTTGCCGGCGACCGAGAACTGGCCCTTGCCGCCCTTGCACCAGAGCTCGAGCACGACCTCGCCATTGTCGCCGATCTCGATGTTCGGAATCCGCTTCGAGCCTGCTTGCGGCAACGCCTCCAGCGTCATCTCGGTGCCGAACGGAAAACCCTCCTCGGCGCGCGCGAGCGTGGACATCGCGAGCATTGCAACCACAGCGCACACCATCTGCCTGAGCGAAACCATGACACCTCTCGACCGACCTGATTTGCCGCACCTTCTATAAGACGGCGGCGTCATTGAGAAGGTTCGCCTGCGCAGGATGCAAAAATCCCCGCGGGGGCGAACCTCGCGGGGATTTGCGTCGAAGCGAGACGCCGATTGCTACTTCAGGACCATTGCCGTGAACGGCCAGACATAGGCCTGCAACGTCACGAGCACACCGACCAGACAGGCCAGCACGATCGAGTGCCAGAACACGAAGCGCAGGATGGTGCCCTCGTGGCCGTACCAGTTGGTGGCGGTGGAGGCGACCACGATCGACTGCGCGTCGATCATTTTGCCCATCACGCCGCCGGAGGAGTTCGCAGCAGCCATCAGGATCGGCGACAGGCCGAGCTGCTCGGAGGTGATCTTCTGGAGGTTGCCGAACAGGATGTTCGACGACGTATCCGATCCCGTCAGCGCCACACCCAGCCAGCCGAGCAGCGTGCCGAAGAAGGGATAGAGCACGCCGGTCGCGGCGAAGGCGAGACCGAGCGTGGCGTCGACGCCGGACAGCCGCGTCAGCGTGCCGATCGCGAGCATCGCCGAGATCGTGATCAGCGAGATCGCGCACAGGCGGATGGTGCGGCCGTACTCGGTCAGTAACCGTCCGGGACCGACGCCCATCAGGAAGCCCGAGATGATCGCCGCGATCAGCATGCCGGTGCCGGTGAACGAGAGATAGGTGAAGCCGAACACCGCGGCTTCCTTGGTCGGCGCCGGCGCCACCGGCGGCATCTTGTTGATCATCTGGTGCAGCTCGGGCACAGGATAGTTCCAGACGAAGATCGAGTTCGCCCAAGTCTTGAACGCACCATTGCCCCAGATCAGCATCACGATGCAGACGATGATCCACGGCAGCAGCGCGCTCCAGAGCTCCGCTTGCGTGAGCGGGGTTTTGTCGAGCGGCTTCGCCGGCGCCATGGTCGCCGCCGATTCATCGTGCCCGCGCAGCTCCGGCGACAACCAGAGCTGCTTCGGCTGCCACACCTTCAGGAACAGGATCAGCGCCCCCATCGAGATCAGCGACGCCCCGATGTCGACGATCCACGGATTGATGAAGTTCGAGATCACGAATTGCGGGACCGCGAACGACACGCCGGTGACGAGGATGGCCGGCCAGACGTCCTTCATGCCCCGCCAGCCCGCGAAGGCCCACACCACCCAGAAGGGGACGATCAGCGAGAAGAACGGCAATTGCCGGCCGACCATCGCGCCGAGGATGTAGGGATCGAGCCCGGTGACCGAGGCAAGGCCCTGGATCGGCGTGCCGAGCGCGCCATAGGCGACCGGCGCGGTGTTGGCGATCAGCGACAGGCCGGAAGCTGCGAGCGGCGAGAAGCCGAGGCCGATCAGCACGGCGCCGGTGATCGCGACCGGCGTGCCGAAGCCCGAGGCGCCCTCGAAGAACGCGCCGAACGAGAACGCGATCAGCAGCAGCTGCAGCCGCCGGTCCTCGGTGACGCCGCCGATGGCGCGCTTGAGCAATTCGAAGCGCCCGGTGCTCACCGTCACCTGGTAGAGGAAGATGACGTTGAGGACGATCCAGCCGATCGGGAAGAAGCCGGTGACGATGCCCAGCACCGAAGCGCGGATCGACATGCCCGTGGGCATGCCAAACACCCGAATGGTGATCAGGTTGGTCACGATCACGGCGATGACGGCCGCGATGTGAGCCTGAACGCGGCCGCTCGCGATCAGGACCAGCAGCGTGACGACGGGCACGGCCGCCGCGATCGTCGACAGCACCGGGCTGTTCAGCGGATCATAGACTTGATTCCACATGGTCTTCCTCCCCACGCATGTTTGCGGCAGACGGCCCGCGTGGAGAGCCGAGCCTGCTTTTCGCTGGAAGCGATAACCCCGAATTGGACGCGAATTCCTCGCGAATGCGGCGGTTCCCCTCCGCTCACAAGCTCGCGAAATCCCGGGGCACCCCGCCCCGCGCCATCGCGCCCATGCTAGGGTTGCAGGCTGCGACAATCCAACGCAATTTGCAGAACTTGCGACTTTAGTCTAAGCGCGCCCGTTTCCGCCATTGCCTCAAGTCTTTGGCTCAGGGCATTTGTGCACATCCCCTCGAGGAGACAGAGCTCTGTGAAGAACATCCGCGCCACGCTCGCGACCGTCTGGCGAATCGCCATCCCGTATTTCCGATCCGAGGACAAATGGGCCGGCCGCGGCCTGCTCGGCGCCGTCATCGCGATCGAGTTGGCCCTGGTCGGAAACGATGTGCTGCTCAACCAATGGCGCAGCCGTTTTTACAACGCGCTGCAAGACAAGAACTGGGACGGCTTCAAACGCGAGATGCTGGTGTTCTGCGTACTGGCGACCGTCAGCGTCGCGCTCGGCGTCTACCAGCTCTATCTCAACCAATGGCTCCAGATCCGCTGGCGCAACTGGATGACGAACCAATACCTCTCCAGCTGGATGCACGACGCGAACCACTATCGCATGCAACTCGCCGGTGATGCGGCCGACAACCCCGATCAGCGCACGAGCGACGACGTCAAGCTGTTCGTCAGCCAGACGCTGGGAATCGGCGTCGGGCTGCTGAGCTCGATCGTGACGCTGGCGTCTTTCGTCATCATCCTGTGGGGCTTGTCGGCGGCGGCGCCGCTCCTGCTGTCCGGCAGCGAGATCGCGATTCCCGGATATCTGGTGTGGGCTGCACTGATCTACGCCATTTTCGGCACAGCTTTCACGCAGTGGATCGGCTCCCCGCTGGTCAATCTGGATTTCCATCAGCAGCGCCTCGAGGCCGATTTCCGCTACAATCTGGTGCGCGTGCGCGAAAATTCCGAACAGATCGCCCTCCTCAAGGGCGAGAGCGCCGAGCGTGAGCGGCTGTCCGAGCGATTCAGTCGCGTGGTCGGCAATTGGTACGGCATCATGAGCCGGACCAAGCGGCTGACCGCCTTCACGCAAAGCTACTCCCAGGCCGCAGTGGTGTTTCCTTTCGCGCTCGTCACGCCTGCCTATCTCGCCGACAAGATTCAGCTCGGCGCGCTGATCCAGATCTCGGAAGCGTTCGGCAAGGTGCAGGACGCTCTATCTTTCTTCGTCTCGGTCTATCGCACCATGGCGGAGTGGCGGGCTGTGGTCGCGCGTCTCGACGGGTTCGAATCGTCGATCAGAAGCGCGGAGACGCTTGCCATCGATCCGGCCTCGATCCGGATCACGCAGGCACCCGCGCGCGAGATCGAATTGCGCCAACTCCTCGTCAGTCTGCCGAACGGGGAGCCGCTGGTCGCAGCCGACGGCTTCCACCTTCGCGCCTCCGAGCGCGTGCTGGTGACCGGCCCCTCCGGTGCGGGCAAATCGACGCTATTCCGCGCCATCGCCGGCATATGGCCATTCGGAAAGGGCGCCGTGGCGGTACCCGAGAAAGCCAAGCTGATGATGCTGCCGCAGCGCCCCTATTTCCCGATCGGGCGCCTCGGCGACGCCATCATCTACCCGGCCCCAGGAGGGGCGTTCACATCCGTCCAAATCAGCGAAGCCGTGCTCGCGGTCGGGCTGCCCAACCTCGCCGGACGGCTCGACGAGGACGGTCACTGGAACCGGACGCTGTCGCTGGGCGAGCAGCAGCGCCTCGGGCTCGCCCGCGCCCTGCTGCATGCCCCCGACTATCTCTTCCTGGACGAGGCCACGGCGTCGCTGGACGAGCCGTCCGAGGCGCGGCTGTACCGGCTGCTGGCGGAGAAGCTGCCGCAGGCCACCATCGTCTCGATCGGCCACCGCTCGACGCTCGACGTCTTCCACACTCGCAAGGTGGCGATGGTGCAGGACGGCAAGATCCACGTCCTCGGCAACGCCGCCGGCACGCTGGCCGAGACGGAGCCGACCGCCGCGCGCTGAGGCGGCACAACCAGGCCGGAGGCCACCGTGACCTCGACAGGACCTTCTTTGCAGCCATCCTTCGAGACGCCCGCCTCCGGCGGGCCATCAGGATGAGGTCTGTCCTCGCGGCAAGATCCTAAAGCCCGATGAGATTGCGATGAATCGTCATCGCGCTTTAGGTTACTGTTTGAGCATGATCTTTTCGGAAAACCGCTGCGCACTTTTCCGGATCATGCTCTAGACCCTCTTGGTGAGGAGCGCCGCCTTCCGGCGCGTCTCGAACCATGCAGGCCGAGCGCTCCCACAGAAGTACGACGCAAAGCAAAAGGGCGGCAGGTTGCCCTGCCGCCCTCGTGAGTAGTCCCGAGAAGAAACTTACTTCAGGTTGGTCATCGCCGTCAGGTCGAACGACAGCTTGGCGATGCCGGCCGCGCCGCACCAGTTGGAGCCGACGCCCGACGGATTGATCGGCGTCACGAAGGTGCCGGTCGAGGCGCTCAGGTTGCCGCGAGCCGACCAGTCGCTGGTGAAGGCGTTACAGTCACCCTTCGACAGGTCCGTATCCGAGTAGCGCAGATCCAGCGTCATGACCTTGTAGGTGAAGCCGATGCCGATGTTCCAGGTGTTGTAGTCGGCATATTTGATGCCGTTCGGGAAGGCCGGCACGCCGTAGAAGCTGTCGGAGGTGCCGAGCCACTGACGACCGAACTCACCCGACACATACATGCCGACGCCGCTCGAGCCGAACACCGTGCTGGGCGCGGTATACTTGCCGACGATCGAGGTGTAGTTGCCCCAGGCGCCCGAGTTCAGATAGCTCGGGGTGTAGTATTCGTTCAGGCCGAACGACCAGTTGTCGTTCACGGTGTAGGTGAACTTGCCGTAGACTTCGAAGAAGCTCAGGTCCTTCTTGATCACGTTGGTGTTGAGCAGGGCCTTCTCGGCGCACTCGGCGCCCTGGAAGACGCCGGCGTTGTCGATGCCGGTGCCGCCGAAGTAGCAGGTGCCGCCCGGATACAGGTAGCCCCACACGCCGATGTCGAAGGCGAACGCGCCGAAGGTCGGGCGGATACCGCCGTAGACGTCGATCTCGGCCGCCGCGCGGTTCGGGAAGGAAATGCTCTCACCGGCCACGCCGACATAGAGCTGCAGGTCCTTGGTGACGTTGTAGCGCGGCTCGAAATAGGCCGCGACCGACGGCTTGTGGTTCGACTGGGTGATACCGCGGAAGATGTAGTCGCTCATGATCGCGCCGCCGAAGGCGATATCCCAGGGATCGAAAGCAACCACCGGCGGGGCCTTCTTGGCCTTCACTGCCATGTCCGCTGCAAAAGCCGAACCCGTCGTCACCATTGCCAGCGCCGTTGCCAACAAAGCCACTTTTTTCATTTCGATCCCCATCTACCCGTTCTTACTTACCAGTCGGCACCCGGAAGCCCCCCGGGGCATGCGACCAATCTGCAAAATTGCGTTACTGCGACAATCTGGAGCGAGGGATGCGAACGGTGAAGCAAAAAGCGCGGGCATCTGCCGACTTTTTAGGCGTTTTAACGTTTCCAGGAAAGGTTGTGGGCCTGTGTGGCTTCTCGACCACATCATTTGCACGCCAGAGTGCATAAGGGGGCCGTGCAAGTACGGATGCCTTTGGCTCCGTGGTGCCGACGCAACGAATCAACCTTCCCCAAAGAATCGGCAGCACCCGCCTTTCACAGGGCGATGCAAAAAGGCCGCAGCGTCGCCGCTGCGGCCTTCCCGGTGTTCGATCATGGCCGGGGCATTGGACCCGGCCTTCAGCCTAGCCCTGCCCCTCGGCCGGCGTCGGTTCCGCAGAAGACGAAGGCATCGCCCAGCTTGTCTCGGCGACAGGCTCGGGAGCCGGAGCTGCCGCCGGCGCTGACGGCTTCGGCGCGGGAGCTGCCTTCGCCTTCTTCGGTGCCGCTTTCTTTGCAGCCTTCTTGGCGGCCTTCTTCGGTGCAGCCTTCTTGGCTGCCGCCTTCTTTGCCGTCTTCTTGGCAGCTTTCTTCGGGGCGGCCTTCTTTGCAGATTTCTTGGCAGATTTCTTCGCGGACTTCTTGGCGGCCTTCTTCTTCGTCGCCTTCTTGGCAGACTTCTTCGCCGCTACAGCCTTCTTGGCCTTTTTGGCCTTCTTGCTTTTCTTCTTCTTCGCTTTCGCCATCGTGGTCCTCCTGTTGCCGCCGAACAATGGTCGATCGGGCGCCTTCAGTCGTCACCTCGGGAGGAAAGCTCAGCTCGACGCGTTCAGTGCCGGCCGCGACCCGCCCGTAGCCCAATCGAGAAGCTCAATCGTGTGTACGACCGGAACTGACGTGCCACTGGCAATCTGCACCATGCAGCCGATATTGCCCGCGGCAATCATGTCCGGCTTGACGCTTGCGATGTTGGCGACCTTGCGATCGCGCAACCGGCCCGCAAGCTCGGGCTGGAGAATGTTGTAGGTCCCCGCCGAGCCGCAACACAAATGGCTCTCGGGTACATCTTTCACCACGAATCCATTCTTGGAAAGCAATTCTTTCGGAAGCCCCGTGATTTTCTGTCCGTGCTGCAACGAACATGCGGAGTGATAGGCGACGACGATGTTGTCGCCTCTCTCGGTCGTCGCGAGGCTGAGGCCGGCGACGTACTCGGTGATGTCCTTGGCGAGCGCGGACACCTTCGCAGCATCGGCGGCAAACGCAGCGTCCTCGCGCAGCAGATAGCCATAGTCCTTGATGACCGTGCCGCAGCCGGAGGTCGTCACCAGGATGGCATCGAGCCCCTCGCCTGCCGCCTCGGCGCTCCACGCCGTGACGTTGGCACGCGCCCGCGCCAATGCATCGTGGTCGTTGCCGAGGTGATGGGTCAGCGCGCCGCAGCACTGCTCGTCCCTGACCAGGACGACCTCGATGCCGTGGCGAGTGAGCAGGCTGATGGCGGCCTGGTTGATGCGCGGCGCCAGCACCTGCTGGGCACAGCCCTGGAGCAGCGCGACCCGGCCGCGCTTCTTGCCGAGGGCTGCGAACACGCTGCCCGGGAGCGGCCCCGGTGACGGCAGCCGGCTCGGCGCCAGCGCCAGCATCGCCTTGATGCGCTGGATCAGGCCGGGCGTCGCCGAGGGCCGCGGCGTCGGCAGGAACACGGCGAGCGGACGGGCCAGCCGCGCCAGCACCATGCTCCAGCGAAAGCGCTGCGGGTCCGGCAGGACAAAGGCCAGAACCTGGCGCAACAGCCGCTCGGCCAGCGGCCGCTGATAACGCTGCTCGATCCTGACCCGGGCCTGATCGACGAGGTGCATGTAATTCACCCCGGAGGGGCAGGTCGTCATGCAGGCCAGGCACGACAGGCAGCGGTCGACATGCTTGACCACCTCCGCCGTCGGGGTCTGGTCCTTCTCCAGCATCTCCTTGATCAGATAGATGCGGCCGCGGGGGCTATCGAGCTCGTCGCCGAGCAGCACATAGGTCGGACAGGTTGCAGTGCAGAAGCCGCAATGGACACAGGCGCGCAGGATCTTGTCGGCTTCCGCGATATCGGGGTCGGCGAGCTGCGCGAGTGAGAATTCGGTCTTCATGATGCCGCAGCGCCCCGCGTCAACCGTCCCCGGTTCAAGATCGTCTTCGGATCGAAACTGGCGCGCACCCGCTCGCTCAGGGCCGCGATGCCGGGCGCCTGCGGATGGAACACATCGACATCGCGCCTGACGTCCTCGGCCGCCCGGATCAGCGTGGCGTGCCCCCCAACCGCATTCGCGCACGCACGCACGACCGGGGCATGCGCGTCGCCCTTCGGCGGCAATGCGGCCCAGATCAATCCGCCGCCCCAATCATAGATCACGTCGCCGCCGGTCTCGCGCGCCAATCGCGTCCCGAGCGCCGCACCCGATGCGGGCGGGCAAACGATCCGCCAGACCGGCCAAGCGCCCAGCGCGCCGCCGGCCGCAAACGGCAGGACGTCGCGCAGCGTGGCCCATAGCGCGGACGACGCCGCGTCCTCGATCAGGGTTGCGGTTCCGAAGGGCGCCAGCAGTTCACGCAGCGAGCCGGCGCGGTGGGCGGCGGAGGCGGTGATGCCCTCGAGCCGCAGTGCGGTCAGCGCCTCGCCCTCGCCTGCAATGTCGCCAAGCCCGTCGGTCCTGGCCCGAAACGCCGATTTCGGCAGGTGCGCGGCACCGGAGACGTCAAAGGGCGAGCCCAGCGCCGCGGTCATCGCCTTGTTGGCGGCGGCATCATCTAACCCGCGCAGCAGCAGCGTCCGCTCGGCCTCGGGCTTCGGCATCACCTTGAGCGTGACCTCGGTCATCACCGACAGCGTGCCCCAGGACCCCGCGAGCAGCTTGCAGAGGTCGTAGCCGGTGACGTTCTTCACCACCTTGCCGCCGGTCTTGAAGCTGTCACCGAAACCGGAAACGGCATGCGCGCCGAGCAGGTGATCGCGCGCCCCGCCCGCCCGGATGCGCCGCGGCCCGGCGAGCCCGGCCGCAATCATGCCGCCGATGGTGCCTGATACCGGCGTGCCGAGCAGCGGAGCGGTGTTCATCGGCTCGAAGGCGAATTGCTGGTTCTTGGCATCGATCAGCGACAGCACGTCGGCCAGCGGCGCGCCGGCCTGGAGCGTCACGATCAATTCGTTGGGCTCGTAGGAGGTGACGGCATTCAGCGCGGAGACGTCGAGCACGGCGTTGGTCGCCATGGCGTGGCCGATGCTGCGCTTGGAGCCATGGCCGATGATCTCGAGCGGCTGCTCGTTGGCAATCGCCGCGCGCACCACCTCTTCGACGTCTTTGGCGTCTCTGACCCTGAGCGTATCCACGGGAAAAGGCGGTAGCGAAATTCGCCGCCAAAATCAAATGCGGCGTGACGCCAGCGGCCACCGCCGCGCGATTGGAATCCTGCCGGACGCCAACATCGACGCTTCGATCATCATCGATACGTTCACGACATCGACACTTCGATCATCGGCGAACCAAAGCCGGCGGGCCATCGCTACGAATCTGCGCCGATCGCAGTCGCGATCAACCGATGGAGGCAGACATGAAGCGATCGACAGATGAGCGGCTGGTGCCGCGCGCCAACGAAGCGTTCAGCCGCAGGTCGGTCGTCCGCGCCTTCGGTGCCGTGCTGGCGATCTACCTCTCGCCATGGACGGCGGCGTCATCTCAAGCCCAGCAGCAAGGAGGAAGGACCATGAACCACTATGCCACGCAGAAATCTCTCAGTGACGCCGTCGACGGCGGCGGCCTGCTGGTCGTCGCGCAATGGGAGGCGAAGCCCGGCGAGGCCGACACGGTCGCAGGGATCCTCGACCGTTTCCTGCCGGAGGCGCAGCGCGAGGACGGCGTCAAGCTGTTCCTGATCTCGCGGGCGAAGGACAATCCGGCCCAATTCCTGTTCTACGAGCTGTTCCGCGACGAGGCCGCTTTCAAGGCGCATCAGGAGAGCGCGCATTTCAAGAGCTACATCGCCGGACAGGCGCTGCCGCTATTGGCGAAGCGCGAGCGGGCGCAATACGGGCTGCTGTGAGGCTCGCGGAGAAGGGCCCGCACCGCGGGCCCTTCCTTTCACGAGCGCCTAGAACCGCGGAATGTCCGGAAACGCCAGCTTCCCCGCATGGACATGCATGCGGCCGAGCTCGGCGCAGCGGTGCAGGGTCGGGAACACTTTTCCGGGATTGAGCAGGCCCTGCGCGTCGAAGGCGCATTTCAGGCGCTGCTGCTGGTTGAGGTCGATCTCGGTAAACATGTCGCCCATGAGATCGCGTTTCTCGATGCCGACACCGTGCTCCCCGGTGAGCACGCCGCCGAATTCGACGCAGGCGCGCAGGATGTCGGCGCCGAACGCCTCGGCGCGCTCGATCTCGCCGGGCTTGTTGGCATCGTAGAGGATCAGCGGGTGCAGATTGCCGTCGCCGGCGTGGAACACGTTGGCGCAGCCGAGCTGGTATTTTTCCGAGAGCTCGCGGATGCGCGCCAGCGCCTTGGGCAGCGCGCCGCGCGGAATGGTGCCGTCCATGCAGAGATAATCGGGCGAGATGCGGCCGACGGCGGGGAATGCGGCTTTGCGGCCCGCCCAGAACAGGTTGCGCTCGGCCTCCGAATTGGAGATCTGCAGCGTCACCGAGCCGCAGCCCCTTGCGATGCTCTCGACCCGCGTGATCAGCTCGTCGACCTCGATCTTCGGACCGTCGAGCTCGATGATCAGCAGCGCTTCGACATCGAGCGGATAGCCGGCATGGACGAAAGCTTCGGCGGCGTGGATCGCGGGCCTGTCCATCATTTCCATGCCGCCGGGAATGATGCCGGCGCCGATGATGCGCGCCACGCATTCGCCGGCGGCCTCGACCTGCGCAAAGCCGACCATCAGCGCGCGCGCCGTTTCCGGCTTTTGCAGGATGCGCACCGTGATCTCGGTGATGACGCCGAGCAGGCCTTCGGAGCCGGTGATGACGCCCATCAGATCGTAGCCGGCGTTCTCGCACCCCTTGCCGCCGATGCGCAGGATCTCACCGCTCATCAGGACAATCTCGCAACCGAGCACGTTGTTGGTGGTCATGCCGTATTTCAGGCAGTGCACGCCGCCGGAATTCTCCGCGACGTTGCCGCCGATCGAGCAGGCGATCTGCGACGACGGATCGGGTGCGTAATAGAAGCCGGCATGCGCGACCGCCTGGCTGATGGCGAGATTGGTGACGCCAGGCTCGGTGACGACGACGCGGTTGTCGAAATCGATCTCGCGGATGCGCTTGAACTTGCCGAGGCCGAGCAGCACGCCGTCTTCAAGCGGCAGCGCGCCGCCTGATAGCGACGTGCCGGAGCCGCGCGGCACCACCTTGATACCGTGCTCGGCACAATATTTCAGGACGAGCGAGACCTGCTCGGTCGTGTCGGGCAGCACCACGACCATCGGCGGCTGCCGATAGGCGGTCAGGCCGTCGGATTCATAGGCCCGCATCTCGGCGGCACTGTCGATCACGCCTTCGCCTGGCACGATCGCGCGCAAGGCGGCGACGATCTCGCTGCGACGCGCCAGCACTTTCTGGTCGCTCGCGGGCATCATGATGGCCATATTACGAAGCCTTCGTCCGATGGAGGAAATTGTCCCGCCAAATCAATCATGTCTTGCCCTCTTTGGGTAGGGTCCTCCGAAGGTCGCATTGCTTTGTTGCAGCGCAAGTTCTCTCTGGGGCAAGTCGGCTATCAGGAAACCTGTCAAAGTTTCGCGGCTTGTCCACCTGCATCGGACCTGCCAAAACCACGACCCTCCATCTGACCCGGGAAGAGACGAAGAGCACCCTTATGACAAAACTGACTTTCGGCGCGCTGGTTGCCCTCGCCATGACGGCCGCAGCGTCCACTGCCATATCTTCCAAAGCGATGGCGCAGGACGCCGCTGCAGGCAAGACGTCGTTCAACAAGTGCCTGGCGTGCCACGCCATCGGCGAAGGCGCCAAGAACAAGGTCGGCCCCGAGCTCAACGGCCTCAACGGCCGCAAATCGGGAACCGCGCCGGACTACAGCTATTCGGATGCGAACAAGAATTCCGGCATCACCTGGGACGAAGCGACCTTCAAGGAATACATCAAGGACCCCAAGGCCAAGATCCCCGGCACCAAGATGGCATTCGCGGGCATCAAGAACGAGACCGAGATCAACAATCTCTGGACCTTCATCGCGCAGTACGACAAGGACGGGAAGATCAAGCAGTAAGCGCGCGAACGGCGACCGCCGGAGCTTCGGTTCTGATCGAATCAGAACCGAAGCTCCGGCTTTTTGTTTTGGCAGGTTTCTTCACGCGAACCGGTATCCCCTTCGCTCGAAAACGCTTTAATCGGCGACGGCCTGCGCCGGGACGATGTTTCCGATCATCGTCTCGATCTCCGCCTTCACCAAATCCGGCACGGCGTTCTGCACCATGTGGCCGAGATCAGGCAGCACGATCAGCTTGGCGTTCGGCACCAATGCTGCGAAGGGGCGCGCGTGGATCTCGGTTTTCACAGTCTTGTCGGGCTCGCCCGCGATGATCGTGACCGGCGCCTTGATCTCGCCATAGCGCGCGACTTGCGCGGCGACCGACTCCTTCAGCGTCACCAGATCATAGGCATTGGCGACGAATTCGCGCGGGCGCAGCAATAGCGGCGTCGCGGAATCCTGCACGAAACCATCCGGCATAACTTGCGGCAAGAACACGTTGCGCGCGCCGGACTCAGTGACGAAATAGCCGAGCGGCAGCGTGATGGTGTAGGCGAGCAGCGGGCCGATCACCGGCGTTGCGATGATCTCGTTGTAGCGCCCGACGCCGCCGCGCCAGGGATGGGTGACGGGCGCCAGCATCACGAGGCCGGCGACACGGGCCGGATGATCGAGTGCGATCCGCGCGCCGAGCGCGCCGCTCCAGGAATGCACGACGAAGACCGCGCGCTCGATTCCGAGCTTTTGAAGCGCCTCGTCGATCATCCGCGCCTGAACCTGCGGCGTCGAATCCTGCCGCCGCGCGCGCGTGCTCCAGCCGTGGCCGGGACGGTCGACCAGGATGACGCGATGGTTTTTCGCGAGCAGATCGCCGAGCGGACGCCGCATCGCTTCGAGATTGGAGCTCGCGCCATGCAGCATCACGATCGGCAGGCCAGCCTCGTGCGGGCCGATGTCGACGACGTGAAGCACTGCGCCGTCGACCTCGATCATGCGGCCCTGCGGCGGAAAGGCGCGCTGCACGGCGACGACACCGGCTTGCGTGACCAGCGCCAGCAGGACCAGCGCCGTCACGACTGACATCACGATCATGGAGAGAATCCGGGCGATCCAGGGCACTTCACAATTACGAGCGTGGCACGTGGCAGTTTCGCCCCGGGCCCTTCGGCACTTCCACAGAAATTAAGGGGCTGTGGATATGTCCACAATTGCCAAACATAAAAAAACAAATGGAATCAATGTTGTTGCCCTGCGACACGCGAGCTTCGGACCAGCTTCATGCGACCGTCATCGCGGCTTCCATATAATCGCCACGGTCGGTTCCGCCATTTAGGCGCGGGTGGGCGCCGATCCTCCTCGCAGCCACGGAGCTGCGGGAAAGACCGGCAGGATTTTGTCCTGGTTTGAACCGGAGGATTTTCGATGAGCTTCAGATCGAACGATACTGCGATCGACGAGATCGTGGCGAGCTGCAACGGCGACCTGCGCGGTGCCGTGCGGGCGCTGCTCCTGATCAACGAGCATCTCGAGGCGGAGCTTGCCAAGGCCTACGCCGCGGCGGCCGATCGCGGCCTCGCCGAGCGCGGCGGCAGCGTCCTGCATTAGCCCTGGTTCGTACCGTCCTCGGCCTTTTCCTCGTCGGGGGCGAGCGCCGGACAGGCGCGAATCGTCGAGCGGGCAAGCTTGGCATCGGCCCTGGACTTGTAGGGACCGTCGCCGAACCAGATATCGCCGATGATGACCGGATTGCTGGTCACGATGTCGCATCTGCCGGTGGCGCGATTGCCGACCACCCAGAACAGTCCGTCGGCGAGACTCATCGTTCCCGACGCGAGCAGCAAGCTACCCGCAAAGATCAAACGCTTCATGGCTTTGCTCCTGCGATGCAGGTAAGCCTGTGGCCGTGCCGGCAATAGACCTCAAAACGCCGCGCATGCGATCTTGGTTAATCCGGAGACGCCGCGATCCCTCAAGAAATGATCGAGTTCTCGGCTAGATGTCGCGACCTTCGACCTTCTCGGTCAGCGCCTTGACCTGATCGGGGATCTTCTCGAGGTGCGGATTGACGGCGAGCGCCTTGCGGTAGGCCTCCAGCGCACGCTTCTCGTCGCCGACCTCCTGCATGATCATACCGAGCCCTGCGAGCGCGCCGAAATGGCGGGGCTCGCGGATCAGCACCTCGCGGATGTCGGCGAGCGAGCGTCCGTAATCGTTCTGCATGTAATGGAGCGTGGCGCGGCGGTTCCAGGCCTCGATGTAATCGGGCCTGAGCTTAATCACCGAATCCAGCAGCTTGATCGCGATCTCGATCTTCTGCGCATCGACCGCGGTCTTGGCCCGCGACATCAAGAGCGCCGCGGTGTCGCTCGGGGTCTGCAGCCAGATCGCCCAGATCCGCGCCTCGACATGCTTGGCGCTGGCCTCATCAGGCGCCGCCTTCAGCGCGCCGAACAGGAAATCGAGATTCTTGCTGCGGTCGACCTTGGGCAGCTTGGGCGGCGCCTCCGGCAGCTTCTTCTGCTTGCCGGGCGGGGGCGGCGGCTCAATCTGCTGTGCCAGGGCCGGAGCGAGGCCCGTGGCGCCCAGAACCAGAGCCAGGCACAGCGTGCGCACGAAAGGGAATCTCACTGCCATGGTGAAAGTCTAAACGCGCAAAGCCGCCCTTGCAAAGCAAAGGCGGCGTCAAACTCGTGTGAGACCGTGGTCTTGCGGGGCGCGCGAAGGCGACCGCGAGGGCAATCAGCCGCTCAGCTCAGCCCTGGCGAGCCTTGAAGCGGCGCTGCACCTTGTTGATCACATAGACCCGGCCCTTGCGGCGGACCAGGCGGTTGGCGCGATGGCGACCGCGCAGCGATTTCAGCGAGTTACGGACCTTCATGGCAGAATCCTGAACGTTCGAAAGGCCGTGTTCGGCACTACCGTTTCGGCACGCGCGAATGTGGCAAAATGAGATCTTTCCCGCTGGCGGACCGACCGCCCGGGACGGGGCGGTTCTTAAGGCATGGCGGGAGGTCATGTCAATGTTAACTGCCCGGTTCCGAACCGGCAATTTCGCGAAAACAACCCCATGCACAGTAGAAGCGGCCGGATCGGCCCGATCTCCTCCTCAGAGGCCAGGCACAACAACGACTTTTGCTGGCTGCGGTTTTGCCTCCAGCGACGCCTTGCCAAATTCGTTATATCATATAATCAATTTGGCAACCCTCGGGAGGAAACCAATGCCGAAGCTGAAGCTGCCTGACATCGACAAAGTCGTCGCCATCGACATCCACACCCATGCCGAGGAGCCCTGCGGCTGTCATCCCGATGACGGCTATGACGACTTCCAGGCGCAGATGGCGGAATACTTCAAGTCGCCGAACAAGCATCCGCCGACCGTGCCGGAGACCGCGGCCTATTATCGCTCCAAGAACATCGCCGCGGTGATCTTCCCGGTCGACGCCGAGCGCGAGACCGGCTTCCGCCGCTACAACAATTACGAGATGATCGAGGCCGCCTCCGACCATCTCGACGTCCTCATCCCGTTCGTCTCGATCGATCCGCACAAGGGCAAGCTGGGGGCGCGCGAAGCACGCAAGCTGATCGAGGAATACGGCGTGCGCGGCTTCAAATTCCATCCGACCATGCAGGGCTTCTACGCCAACGACCGCATGGCCTATCCGCTCTACGAAGAGATCAACAATGGCGGCGCGATCGCGCTGTTTCACACCGGCCAGACCGGCGTCGGCTCGGGCATGCCGGGCGGCATGGGCATGCGGCTGAAATATTCCAACCCGATGTACATGGACGACGTCGCGGCTGACTTCCCCGACCTCAAGATCATCCTCGCCCATCCCTCCTTCCCCTGGCAGGAAGAGGCGCTGTCGGTCGCGACGCACAAGCCGAACGTCTACATCGACCTCTCGGGCTGGTCGCCGAAATACTTCCCGCCGATCCTGGTGCGCTACATCAACTCGATCCTGCAGGACAAGATGCTGTTCGGCTCGGACTGGCCGGTGATCACGCCGGACCGCTGGCTGTCGGATTTTGCCAAGATCGACATCCGCGACGAGATCCGGCCGAAGGTGCTCAAGGCCAACGCGCGCAAGCTGCTGGGGATCTAGGCGCGCCTTCGACGCTGCGCATCGAGGGCTTCGATCCCAATGACCGAAGCCCTCACGCTCACTCAGACTTGCTGCGCCCAGCCGCGGGCCAGATTTGAGACGACGCCGGCTGCTCGCTATCGCAGCTTGCCGAGCCACAGCGCAGCGAGCGCCGACCGGTTGCTCACGCCGAACTTGGCGTAGATCGCCTTGACATGGAAATGCGTGGTGTTCGGACTTTGGTCGAGCTTCTGGGCGATGTGCTTTTCCGTGTGCCCGTCGAGCAGCGCGAGCAGCACCTTGCGTTCAGCAGGCGTCAGGGGGGCGTTGGCGATGAGCAGGCCATGGCTGAGCAGTTGCTCCCGGTGAAACCATCGCAAGGCGCGCATCGCGAAACCCAGACGCTGAGCGTCCTGCGGCGTGAAGCGCGGCGACTGCCCGTCGCGAAATACGAACAGGCGAATCCTCACGTCGGCGTTGAGTGCGATCCGCACGGAAATGCTGTCGGCGAAGCCGACGTCCAGATAGTGCCGGCGATAGTGCTCGCCCGCGAACCATTCCGGCGGCAGTGCTTCGAACAGCAGACGGACGCGGAACGGCTCATCTCCCGACATCGACAGGATCTGAGACAGGTCGACCTTGTTGGACCAGAGCGTCTCGTACTGCTTCTGCACCGAAGCTGCCACCACCGGAATCGGGTCTAGCACGCGGACCAGGCGCGGACGCCAGCCGAGCAAGGGATCGGCCCGCTTCGGCGAGGGCAATCGCACGAGCACACCCCACAGCACATTGCGTGCCGACAACATGGTGCGCAGTGCGGACAGCAGGTGCGTCAGTGCGGCGTCACTGTCGCCAACGGAGAAGTCGGCCAGCTGATCCCAGAGTGCGTAAACTTCTTGATTTTGCGGATCGGTGAGATCCGTGACGAGATGCATGTTTGCCCCGAAGCGTGCGATCCGCCCGAGCATGCATAAAGGACAGCAAGCCACCTTTCCAGGTAGTTTTCAGCTTCATCAACTGGCGCGATATTCACCGCCGGTGCTGGGGAAGACTGGCCTTCTCACTGTCACGATATTCGGAGATTGACGATGCGCACAGCAACGGGCGCGCGCCGACTAGACACGTCCGACGACGACCGAACGGAGGGGCGATGGCGGCTCGGCTTCTTCATTGTCCTCTCATGCGCCGCTTTGATTGCGCTCGTGGCATTCGCGGAAGAGCCCCCCTTCGAAGCGGTGATCCGGCCCTCTGGCCCGCTACCCGCGGTCAACATTCCCTGATCGGATCGCTTGCTGCAGCCAAGATTTTATTTGCATTGGAAATTGTGTGATCCAGACCGCTAGCGAGCAGGCATTTTTGCCCATGCTGATTTCCGGTTGCCTTGGAGCCTGCTTCGTGTGGGCTCTCTGGGAGATCGAAGAAGCCCGCCGTCGCCGAGAGCAGAACCGCGAGCTCGAGCGTGAAGCACGACGCTCGCTCACCCCAAGTCATTAGCCAAATCCGCGAGTTCATCATGCGACCCACTGTCGCTGCAGCGATTGCAGACGCTTTCGTCCGGGTATTCCCCGCATCGTCATCGCGGGCAAACGTCCTCAAGCAGACCGCGTTGTTCTGTGGCGCTGCCCTTCTGGTGTGGCTGCTGTCGCTGACTTATGGGCTGGATCTCAGTGCCGGATTTTTCTAACCGATCAATCAATTTCCACTGCGGGCCAGAAGCCGACCTCGCGATTGGCTTATGGGCCCGGCATCATCATGGTCGGCGTTTCCAGCAGGGAAAAGTCATAGCCCTCGCAGCTAACATTCGGGTTGGTGGGCGCAAACATGCCGAGCGGGTTGTCCTTGAACAACCAGGCATGCAGATCATAATGCACAAACTCCTTTGGAATGAGCGGCTCATGTCCTTCCATCGGGCCCATAAAGGGTTGGTCGAAGAGAGAGGGATGCTGCTTGGTATCTGGCGTTAGAGGCACCAGCCACTCAACAGCTACGAGCTTCAATTCCTTGCCCACGGGCTCGTAGATCAGGACGTTGGGCTTCATCGGATCGGGAGCGCCTCGCACCGTGAGATTGACAAAGTGCACCCCCATAGCGCCTTTGGCATACTCCATGTGGTGGGGTATTTTCTCACCAGAATAATGCACGCAGCCCACCGTCGACAGGTAGCGGTCGCGCACGGCTACCTTGTAGTCCTGGTATTTCTCCAGCGATTTGCGCAACGTGTCGAGTTGAGCCTTGTAAGGCTCTTCTGCCGCAATTGGTCCGAGTGCTGCACCGATAAAGGCAAGCCCTAGCGCGGCGACGAAGGTACCACGAACAGATTTGCGCATGTTCCCTCCCAGCTTTTCATCAATGCTGTGTCGGAATGAGCTGACCTAACCAAGGATGAGCGCTTTTGCCTTTTCCAACAAGGCGGTAACAACCTCGTGGCCCACCAATCGCGATGGAAAAATCGTGGTACTCCGTCTTGGGCGTACATGGGCCTTTGATCGCTCAGCCGACGGACCGCGTTTTTCATCGCCCGACTGTCAAGAGGATGTCTTAATCGGGTCACAAGCCGCCGATCACACTTGCAGTGGCACACTTCCGCTGTGCTTTGGTAAGCTGACGATGATGCGCACTCCCCAATCGGAGTTCTTGCGACCACAACGACCTGGAAGGACAGCCAATGAGCATCAAAGCCGTCGTCTTCGACGCCTACGGAACGCTCTACGACATCCAGTCGGTCGCCGACGTCACCGAGGATGCGTTTCCGGGCTACGGCGAGATCATCACGCAAATCTGGCGCATCAAGCAGCTCGAATACACCTGGCTGCGCTCGCTGATGCAGCGCTACCAGGATTTTTCCGTCGTCACGCGCGAGGCGCTCGCCTATACGCTGCGTGTGCTCGGGCTCGCCCATGACAGCGAGGCCTTCGAGCGCGTGATCGAAAAATATCTGCATCTCGATCTCTATCCGGATGCAACAAGCGCGCTTGCAGCACTTAAGCCGCGACAACTCGCCATCCTCTCCAACGGCAGTCCGGACATGCTGAACGCGCTCGCGCGCAACACCGGGCTCGACCGCCTGCTCGATGCCACCATCAGCGTCGATGCAAAGAAGATCTTCAAGCCGAGCCCGGCGGCCTATGAGCTGATCGGCGAGGTGCTCGGCACCGCACCGGACGAGGTTCTGTTCGTCTCCTCCAATCCCTGGGACGTGGCGGGCGCAAAGTCCTTCGGCCTGAACGTCGCCTGGATCGAACGGGTGACGCCCGAGGCGATGGCACTGGCTTGCGTCGAGAACGAACTCGTGGCACCGCTGACCATGTTTAGGGCGATCCGCACCCAGATGGACGAGCTTGGGTTTGTGCCGGATTATCGTGTCCGCGCACTGTCCGAGCTGCCAGGGATCGCCTGAGGATCGCCGCCCGCCCGTGAGAAGTAAATGAGCCTGGAATCCGTTCGCGCCTTCTTCGCCGAGAAAGCCCCCGACATCTCCGTCATCGAATCCCCGATCAGCTCTGCCACCGTGACGCTGGCGGCGGAGGCCTATGGGGTCGAGCCCGGGCGGATCGCCAAGACGCTGTCCTTGCGGATCGGCGAGCGCGTCATCCTGATCGTCGCCGCGGGCACCTCGCGCATGGACAACAAGAAGGTGAAGGCGCAGTTTGGCGGCAAGCCGAAGATGCTGGGACTGGAAGAGGTCGCCGACATCACCGGCCACGAGGTCGGCGGCGTCTGCCCGTTCGCCAGTCTATTGCGACGTGTCGCTGAAGGCGTTCGACGTGGTGGTGCCGGCCGCGGGCTCGACCCACAGTGCCGTGCGCATCACGCCCGACCGCATGGCCGAGCTGACCGCGGCTGAATGGGTGGATGTTTGCGAGCACAGGCCGTAAGGCGGCTAAAGCGCGATGAGATTTGGATGAATCGTCATCGCGCTTTAGTTTGTTGTTTACGCATGATCTTTTCGGAAAACCGCTTCGCACTTTTCCGGATCATGCTTTAAGGCGCGTCGTCACCGACCGCGGCGCGCAGATCGAGCGCATTTGATGCCTGCCATGGCCCCGACTGCCTGATGCATTTGCCGGTCAGGGAGGCTACCATGGGGGCCATGACCGCGACAAGGTGAAACGACGACTGACCACCGTCCTGTGCGCTGATGTGCACGGCTATTCTCGCCTCATGGAAGCGGACGAGACCGGAACGCTGGAGACGCTCCGCCGCTACCGCACTGCCATTGCGGGATTGGTGGAACGTCATGACGGCCGCATCGTGAATACCTGGGGCGATGCCGTCATCGCCGAGTTCGCCAGCGTCGTCGAGGCCGTGCAATGTGCGGTCGAAATTCAGCAGGAAATTTCCAGCCAGGATTCGGACCCACCACCTCACGCGCCTCCGATGCGGTTTCGCATCGGCATCAACCTCGGCGATGTCATGGTGGACGGCACAGACATCTATGGCGACGGGGTCAACATCGCATCTCGGCTGCAAGAACTCGCGGAGCCCGGCGGCGTCGTGATCTCGAGCTCCGTCTACGATCAGGTGCACAACAAATTATCCGTTGGCTTCGACTGTCTCGGCCAGCGGCCAATGAAGAACGTTGCGCCCATGACCAGTTATCGGGTGACCATGAGCGGCCGGACCGGCCAGGGACGGAGCGTCGCAGTCGACGAAAGCCCAACTCGCCGGGAGGAAGCCGGTCACCTCCAGGTTGGCGACAGGTGCGAGCCATCCTCGTGGATGCATGCCGTCTTGGATGGGCTGGCAAGGCTGCCCCGCCCGGTTGCAGCGGCCCTCACAGTGTCGGCCTTTCTGATTCTGATCAATGTCTTCACCGGCATGCACAAGATCTGGTTCCATTGGCCAGTCGCAGCACTGCTCTTCGCAGTTGTCCTGCGGACAGCGCTCCGACATCGACCTCAGTCGGACAGCAAGGGGGAGCGCTGAACGAAGCGGTGACCGCATCGTCGCGCCTGCTGCTGCGCGCTTTTCCGGATCATGCTTCAGTCGTCGTCATAAGGCCGCGGCGGAGGCGGCGGAGTATTGTAGCGCGGGGGCGGCACAACGCGATTGCGCGGCACCTGCTGCGGCTGCATCTGGTTGTTGGACTGGAACACGGCGCGACAGCCGCTTGAGAGCAGCGGCGTGTTCTGCTGCAAGCAGGCCGTGATGCGGCTCACGTCCGGAATCTGGTCGCTGCACAGGCGCCATACATCCGGTGTGCAGGCCATCTGCTGTTCCATTGTTCCGCGATATTCCTGGGCGGAGGCAGCGCTGTGCGCGACGATGCCGCCGATCGCAAGCGCCACACCCAGCGCAATCCGCTCTGTTCGCATCTTTCGATTCCTTCCCGAGTCTCTCGAATTCTCATCAAACAATGAGACGCGGGGAGGTTCAGAACCAACAACAAAATGTGAAGGCGGAGCTGGAACCTACTCCACCTTGCCGATCTTCTTCACCGCCGCGATCAGCCGCGTGCTGTCGGCGACGACGAATTCGGAGAAGGCCGGCGCGTCCTGATAGGCGACGAGACTGCCTGATGTCTCGAAGGCCTTGAGCACGTCGGGACTCGTCATCACCTGCGCCATGGCCTCGCGCAGGCGCGTCGCAATCGGCGCGGGAAGAGAGCTCTGCGCAAAGAGGCCGGCCCAGATGTACATCTCGACATCCTTGTAGCCGAGCTCCTGGAAGGTCGGCACGTCAGGAAAGCTCGCGATGCGCTTGGCGCCGCAATTGCCGAGCACGCGCAGCTTGCCGTCGTCGACCTGCGGCTTCAGCGTCCCTGGAGCTGCGGCGATCGCCTGCACGGTGCCGCTGAGCAACGCGGTCAGCGCAGGTCCGGCGCCGCGGAACGGCACATGGAGCAGCTTGATGCCGGCGCTGCTGGCGAACATCTCCATCGCCACATGCAGCGTGCCGTAAGGACCGGACGAGCCGTAGGTGATCTGGCCCGGCCGCTTCTTCGCATCCTCGATGAAATCCTGCGCCGTCTTCCACGGCGCCGAGGCCGGCACCGCGAGCAGCGTGGGATCGGCCAGCACGCGCGCGATCGGCATGAACTGCGAGACCTCGTAGGCGACGGGACGGTCGAACAGCCGGTCGGCCTCCGGCAGCACCGCGAGCGAGGACAGCGTCATCAGCAGCGTGTAGCCGTCGGGCTCGGCGCGCGCCGCGGCGGCATTGCCGACCGATCCACCGCCGCCGCCGGCACGATTGTCGACGATGACGGGCTTGCCGAGGATCCGCTCCAGCGCCATGGCCACCGGGCGCGCCGCGAGATCGGCCTGGCCGCCGGCCGGGAACGGTACGATCATGGTGATGTTGCGCGCCGGATAGGCCTGCGCGAAGGCCTTGTCCGGCCAGGCCGCCCGCAGCAGCGGCAATGAAGCAGCGGCGCGCAAGAGATCGCGTCGATCCATGGTGGAGCCTCCCCCTGATTTTCTTTGTTTCTCCGGCCAGCCTAGCTTGGCCGCCGGCAAGAACAAGTCGTTTACGAAGCCTTAACCATGTCCGGCCGGGTGCGGAACGCATCGGCGGACCTGCGGGTTGCCCTTCCCGGGAGGGAGTGATGCACAATCTTCGGACTATCGACGTCGCTCTGGACGAGATGCTGGTCAATCTCGCCGCGATCGTCTTGCGGCTTTCGGAGCCGGACGTGACGCGAACGCCGGAAGCGCGGCGGGCCCTGGCGAAATCCGTCCATCAATACGCGGTTTGCGCAGCCCACTCGACCGACCCGCGTGTCCACGAACTGAAGACACGGCTGGAGGGAACGCTGAAGCCGAGCCTGCGCATCGTCGCGATCAACGGCGTGAAGGTGTCGTAGTCGGGCCCTCGGGCAAAACGCGTGGGCACGCTTCGCTTTGCCCACCCTACGAGAGCTTGCGCGATCGATAGACGAGCGAGATGCCGTAGGGTGGGCAAAGGCGCGAAGCGCCGTGCCCACGATCACTCTCCGAAATGCCCCGGGACGTCGCGCAAATCCCCTCCCCAATCCAACGGAAGGGCCCCCTGCTCCACATAACGATGGAAGCTGCTGAGAGACCAATCGCGCACCCGGGTGACGAGCCCATGCTTCACGGGATTGAAATGTATGTAGTCAACGTGCCGCTCCAAATCCGCGTCATCGCGAATGGCGTGCTCCCAGTAGCGGCGCTGCCAGATGCCCTTCTCGCGCTTGAGCAACTTACTTGCGGAGCGCTCCTGCGGTTCTAATCCTCGCGAAAAGCCGCCTTTGATCAGATTCCAACGCGATGAAAAATCGACGTCTTGGTCCGGAAGCGACCAAATGGCATGGAGATGCTCGGGCAGGATACAAATAGCGACCGTCTCGAATGGCTGGCGCTCAAAGACGGTTCGGTAGATTCGTCTCAGGCGATCAGCTTGATCGACGAGCAGCGTGCTCGACCGATCAGCGAGCACAACGGTGAAGAAGAACATCCTGCCCTGTGCGCGCCGATATCGAGACACTTGGTATCCCCTCAGGCGAAGACGTGGGCACGCTTCGCTTTGCCCACCCTACGATAGCTGCGTTTAGGATAGACTAGCGAGGTCTCGTAGGGTGGGCAAAGGCGCTCTTGCGCCGTGCCCACCAAACATAGTCATGACATCTTCAAACCCTTCTTCGGCCGCCGCTTGCAGGTGCCCGGCAGCTTTGCCGCGAGGAAATCGCCGAGCGCTTCGACGCGTGCGGGACGCGGGCCGCCGGGCGGGGTCACCAGATGCACGGCGCCTTCGGCCTGCTTCCAGTCCTTCAGGATCACTTCGACGGCGCCGGAGGAGATCGCCTCGCCGACGATGAATTCGGGCAGCTCTGCGATGCCGAGGCCGGCGATCAATGACGGCATCACCGCTTCGCCATTGTTGACACGAAGCGGGCCACCCGGACGCACGCTCGCCTGCTCGCCGGCCGAATTGGTGTAGTGCCAGATGTTGGGCGTCGACATGTAGGCGTAGCTGAAGCATCTGTGCTCGGCCAGATGCATCGGATGCGTCGGGCGGCCGTGACGCTTGAGATAGGACGGCGCGGCCACCGTGAAGCGCGGCATGGTGAACAGCCGGCGCGCGATCAGCGAGGAGTCCGGCAGCCGCGCGATCCGCACCGCCATGTCAAAACCCTCGCCGATCAGATCCACGGTCGCATCGCTCAGATGCAGATCGACCGAGACTTCCGGATAGGCCTCGAAGAACTCCGGCAGCAGCGGCGCCACGGCCTTGATGCCGAATGTCATGGGCACGGCGAGCCGCACCAGGCCGCGCGGCGCCACCGACTGCGCCAGCGCCTCGTTCTCGGCCGCCTCGCCGTCGGCGAGCAGGCGCGTCGCGCGGTCGGCAAGCTTGTGGCCGGCATCGGTCAGCGCGAGGCGGCGCGAGGTGCGGTTGAACAGGCGGGCGCCGAGCCGCTCCTCCAGCCGCGTCACCGCTTTCGACACCGTCGCCTTGGACATCGTCAGCTCGCTCGCGGCCCCCGCAAACGACCGTAATTCCACGACTTTTGCGAAGATCGCGAGCGCCTCGAAATCGGGGAGTTTTGCCATGAGAGCCGATCCAATCGGGGTATTTAAGGAAACAATGCGTTTCAACAGTTTCTATTTCTATACCACAGGCGGAGGCTTATCCAAGGGTCAATCACAAACCCACGGAATGGAGAAATCCAATGACCAAGAAGCTCTCAGGCAAGGTTGACCTCGTCACCGGCGGCTCGCGCGGCATCGGCGCGGCCTCCGCCCGCGCACTCGCCGATCAAGGCGCGGATGTCGCGATCAGCTATGTCGCCTCGCCCGACAAGGCGGAGGCCGTCGTCGCCGAACTGAAGGCGAAGGGCGTGAGGGCGCGCGCGTTTAGGGCTGACCAGGCTTCGGCAAAGGATGTGACGCAGCTCGTCAACGATGTCGCCAGGGAATTCGGCCATCTCGACATCCTCGTCAACAATGCCGGCGTCGCCGCCGGCGGCGCGACCGACGATGCCAATGCAGATACAGACGCGCTGGCGCGCCAGGACCAGGTCAACGTGCATGGCGTGATCGCGGCGATCCGCGCGGCCTCGCAGTTGATGGGTGAAGGCGGCCGCATCGTCACCGTCGGCTCGATGCTCGCAGACCGCGCCTCGTTCCCGGGCCTTGCCGACTACGTCGCCACCAAGGCGGCCGTCGTCGGCTACACCAAGGGTGCGGCACGCGACCTCGGACCGCGCGGCATCACGGTCAACGTGGTGCAGCCCGGCTCGATCAACACCGACATGAACCCGGACGACGACCGCGACTTCGCGGAAGCCCAGCGCAAGCAGCACGCGCTGCAGCGCTTCGGCCGCCCCGAGGAAGTCGCCGCAGGCGTGGTCTTCCTCGCAAGCCCGGAAGCCTCCTTCGTCACCGGCACCGTGCTCAATGTCGACGGCGGGTTCGGCGCCTGAACAAGGCGCCACTCGTCCAACCCAGGGAATCACGAAGATGATCGAACTCAGACCTTTCGCAAAGCTCGGCGGCGCCGACCACGGCTGGCTCAAAGCCAAGCACCATTTCTCCTTCGCAAGCCATTATGACCCGAACAACATGGGTCATGGCGCCTTGCGGGTGTGGAACGACGACGAGATCGCTCCGAACACCGGCTTTCCCGCCCATCCCCACGCCAACATGGAGATCATCACCTATGTGCGCGAGGGCGCGATCACCCACCAGGACAGCCTCGGCAATGAGGGGCGGACTGAAGCGGGCGACGTGCAGGTGATGAGCGCCGGCAGCGGCATCCGCCACTCCGAGTACAATCTCGAGCCGACCCAGACGCGGATCTTCCAGATCTGGATCGAGCCGACCACGCGCGGGGGCCAGCCGACGTGGGGCTCAAAGCCTTTCCCGAGGGCCGACCGCTCCGGCAAGCTCGTCACCATCGCGAGCGGCATCGAAGGCGACACCGACGCACTGCCGATCCGCGCCGACGCGCGGGTGCTCGCCACCACGCTGAAGGCGGGCGAGAGCGCGGAGTACGAGCCGCAGAAGTCGCGGCACCTTTATCTGGTGCCCGCGGCGGGTGCCGTCGAGATCAACGGCGTGCGCATCAACGCCCGCGATGGCGCTGCGATCCGCGACGAGGATCGGCTGAAGATCACCGCGCTCGAAGACTCCGAGCTCGTGCTCGTCGACGCGGCTTAACGATCCAAACGACCAATCACCTTAGCAATCCCAACGGAAACCACACATGACCAAAGTTCTCGTCCTCTATTATTCCGCTTATGGCCACATCGAGGCGATGGCCAATGCCGTCGCCGAAGGCGCGCGCGAGGCCGGCGTCACCGTCGACATCAAGCGCGTGCCCGAGCTGGTGCCGGCCGAGGTCGCGAAAGCCTCCTACTACAAAGTCGACCAGACAGCGCCGGTCGCCAAGGTCGAGGACCTCGCCAATTACGACGCGATCATCGTCGGCACCGGCACCCGCTTCGGCCGCATGTCCTCGCAGATGGCGAACTTCTTGGACCAGGCCGGCGGGCTCTGGGCCAAGGGCGCGCTGCACGGCAAGGTCGGCGGCGCCTTCACCTCCAGCGCGACCCAGCATGGCGGCCAGGAGACGACGTTGTTCTCGATCATCACCAACCTGCTGCATTTCGGCATGGTCGTGGTCGGCCTGAACTACGGCTTTGCCGGCCAGATGAAGCTCGACGAGGTTACGGGCGGTGCGCCCTACGGCGCCACCACGATCACCGGCGGCGACGGCAGCCGCCAGCCCAGCGCCAACGAGCTCGCCGGCGCGCGCTATCAGGGGCGGCAGATCGCGGAGACCGCCAGGAAACTTCATGGCTGAGCTGCATGGCTGATGCGACACGGGCGGCATTCTCATTCGGGAATGCCGCCCCATCTTTCGTGCAAGGAATATTTCACCTGAAGCGATACGAATGGCTTTCGAACTCTTGTTGATCGCGCAGATGATCCGCAAGCCCGCACAGGCACTGGCGCGACGATGGTATTGCCGCAGCCTGTTTCGTGCCTCGCGCGGCCGGTTTCACTGCGCCGGGTGCACGGGATCGTGAGACGCGATCCCCATTACACTTGCGTGATGTCGGCGTGAGGCTGAACTAGCCCCGTCGGCATGGGCGCCGGCGCCGTCGACAGCCACCAGCCCCCGCCGGCAAACCAGCATGTCTCGTCGGGAGCGCCGTCTCGCCGCAGCGACTGCACGCTTTCCCATCCCTTTGCGAACGCCTCGGCCAGTCGCCGGGCTGCATCCTCATCCTGCAATCCCGCACAGCCGATGAACTGGGCTCGGCTGAGGAATTTCGCAGGCCAGATCGCGCCGTCATCCGGGCGCGTGATCATCAACATGCCGCCGAGCGTGCCTTCGGGCGCGAGCGGAAACACCAGCCGTCCGCCGGGCCGCAGCGCCTCGAGCCATTCCGCAGCCGGCTGCGCCGCGCCCGCGCAAACATAGATCACATCCGCAGCCGGCAGATCGGAGGCGATGCCCGAACGGTCGCGCACGTCAACATGAGCGATATCCTTGAGATTGTCGCGCGCAAGTCCCGCCAGGCGTTCGTCGATCTCGTAGGCATGAACGCGGCCCCCGGGGCCGACAAGATGCGCGAGGATCGCGGTGTAGTAGCCGCTGCCCGCGCCGATCTGGATCACGATCTCACCTTCCCTGACGGCGCAGCCGGTGAGCCAATAAGCATGTGCACTTGGCATGCCTATATTGAGGCCGCGCGCCGGATCCAGCGCGAGCAGCGCGTTCTGATAGAGGAAGGCGGGATCATCGTCAGGCGTGACCACATAGGGATGACCGCCGAGACAAATCGACCACGGCCCAGGCCCGACGAAAGGTTCGCGCCTGACGGTCCGGAAGGCCTCCTCAAGACGCGGATCCGCAGCTTTCGCCGCGGTGCAGATCAACTGCGCAAAGAATGCGCGATACTTTGCCGAACGATCTTCCATGTCGCCTCCGGGAAACCAAGGCGACGATAACACAACGTGCGCGACAACCGGAAACTACGCAATCGCGGGCATTGTGACGGCGCGGTGAGGTGGCCTCGCCTCAACTGCGCTCGATTTTCCTCCTGACGAGGTCTTTGCCGATCGGCCGCGCCGGTTCGCTCCGCAGCACCAGCGAGGTCGTGACCGCGCCAAAGCCAGCGATGCGATCCACGATCGTCTCGAGGTCCTCCGGGGCAGGAACGAGCACCTTGAGCACGAAGCAGTCGTCGCCGGTGACGCGATGGACTTCGATGATGTGAGGAATCTCGCTGAACCGTTTGAGGCAGGTCTTGATGTGCTCGTGCGAGGTGCGCAGGCGCACCAGCGCCATCAGGCCCAGCCCGAGGGCGCGCGGATTGATCCGGGCGCCGTAGCCTTCGATGATGCCGGCTTCCTCGAGCCGCTTGACGCGTTCGGACACAGCCGGCTGGGACAATCCGACGGAGCGGCCGAGCTCGGACAGCGGCACGCGCGCATTGGCCTGCAGCGCCTCGAGGATCTTCAGATCCTTGGCATCGATGCTTCCGAAGCGATCCAACAAAACTCTCCCTTCCGCCTTGAGATCATCGGCAGATGGTCGATTCCGCCGATGACTTGCCATGTGATGCAGGACCGCGATCGGTCACACTGCGACGTCACCTCAGATATCACGGGACGTTCATGCACGACATCATCACATTGCCCGGGCTCGGCGGCTCGGGAGACACCCATTGGCAGACGCTGTGGGAGCGCACTGATGCGCGCTTCACGCGCTTCCAGCCGGCGAGCTGGGACCAGCCGGATCTCGACGACTGGGAGCAGGCCCTGGAGCGCGCGGTCGCGCGCTGCGCGAAGCCGCCTGTCCTGGTCGCCCATAGCCTCGCCTGCCTGCTGGTGGCGCATTGGGCCGCGCGCTTCCCGTCCGCGATTGCCGGCGCCTTTCTGGTCGCCCTGCCCGATCCGGATGGCGGCAATTTTCCCGCGGAGGCCGTGGCGTTCAAGCCGGTGCCGGACCATCCACTGCGCTTTCCCTCGCTGATCGTCGCGAGCACGAATGATCCCTATGGAGCGCTCGAGGTGACACGGCGGCGAGCGCAGGCCTGGCAGTCCGGCCTGATCGTGGCGGGCGCCCTCGGCCACATCAATGCCGCGAGCGCGCTCGGCGACTGGCCGCAAGGACGCGCGTTGCTCGACGCCTTTCGCGTGGGCCTTTCGAAGTAACGGCGAAACGGGCGACGCCCGTCAGCGCGCCCCCTTGCCCATCGCCCGCGCCGCAAGAGCGGCGAGCCTGGGGTGACGGCGCAGGCCCTGCGCAGCGTGATCGCGCCAGGCAAAGGGTCGTCCGCGCCAGGACAGCGCCACGCTGGCATCGGTCAACGGCACCTGCTCGGCGCCAAGCCGGCGCTTGTAGTCCTGATTGCCGACGCTGAGATCGAAGCGGCGCACGCCCTGCGCATGCAGCGCTGCCATGGTGCGCTCGGTCACGAGCAGCCCCGGAGAAAAGTTCGCCCAGGTTTTGCCGGTATGACTGATGCGCAGCAGGAAATAGGTCGCGCCATGGCGGACGCCGAGCGTGGTCGCCGCGATGCCCTTGTCACAGACCAGGGCCGAGATGACGGCGTAGCCTTCAGCGACACCCCGGCGTGCCACCTCGCGATAGAATCGGGCGTGAACATCGTCGTTCAGGACGAACGGCGAGCCAAGCTGTCTCATCCGCTCCGCCTGCTGCACGTCCATCACATCGAGGAATTCGCGCGCACGCCCGGCATCCGTGGCGATCTCGAACCGCGCATTGCCAAGGCGGCTGAAGACGCGCCAGCACCGCGGCATTTGCAGACGCCTGATCGAGGCCCGATAGGCTTCATAGTCGTCGCCGATGAGCACGAGGTTGCCGTTGACCGAGCAGGATCCGGCGCGGCCGAGCGACACCAGCGGGTTCGGCCTGCCGCCGACCTGCGCCGGCATCTTCTTCAGCCGCAGCAGGTCGAAGCCGTCGGGCAAGGCGCGCAACGCCTCGACCAGCGCCCTGCCGATCGTATCCATCGGCGCCGCATCGAGCGCCAGGATCGGCGCGTTGTTGTCGGAGACACCGAGATCGGCGAATTCGACGATGCGGATGCCACGCCTGACATGGCTGATCATCGGCACGACCGCGAGGTCCTTGCCGGTCGCGACATCGGAGATCACGGCGATCAGCGGCGCGACGTCACCAAACGCTTCGTACCAGGCACCGAGCCAGTAACCATGCTGGAAAGCGGTGCGATGGCCGGCACTCAGGCGCGATGCGGCCTGCCGCCAGTCACGCACGAAATCGACTGCGATTCCCGACGTGCTGGACACAAGACCATCTGGTTGCTCGACGCTGAGAAACGTCATCCCGAGAACATATGATTACTGAATGTTTCGAGATAGATTATGTTTTGCCGCAGACCACAAGTGACGTCGCTGCTTATCGTTAAGCACGTGCAACCACGGCGCCGCGACTGCGACAAGCTGTCAGCACTGGGGTTCCGTCTGGTCAACGCACTGGAACCTGGCGAGGAAGTGCAGGCCGGCGACCGCGAGGGCGAACATGAACCAGATCGGATTCTGCCGTTCGAGCAGGAAGGTCTCGGTGGCGCCGTAGTACAGGCCGAACAGCCAGACGGTCAGGAACAGCTTTGCCAGCGCGCCGCTGCGATTGTGAGCCTGGGCCGACTGGAAATTGCCGAGCGGTGCAAGCACGAAGACGAGGATCACCAGCGCCAGCCCCGGAAGGCCGATGGTGACCGCGAGGTCGAGATAGGAGTTGTGGCTGTGCGCCGCTGACGTCGCCCATTCGGAGCCCTGGGCGGTCTGCCGCGCGGAGACGTCGTCCCAGAACGCCGCATAGCCGTGGCCGATGATCGGCTTTTCGGCGACCGCCGCGAGCGCGAACTCCCAGATGGCGGAACGGCCGGTGAAGGTGGGATCGAGCGGAAGCAGCCGCGTCATCGCTCCGAGCGCCGGGCTCAGCACGCTGCCGACCGTCAGCAGGTTCATCACGATCAGCGGCACGAAGCAGATGAGCCGCTTCAGCCACAGGCTTCGCGTGACATAGACCAGCGACGCCAGCGCGTAGATCGCAAGACACAGCACCGAGGAGGTCTTGCCGCCGGTGAAGATCAGGAAGATGCCGGCGAGTGCGGCGATCGCCGGCCCCATCACGAACGAGCCGACGGCGGACAGGTAAATGCCGACATAGACCAGGATGGTCATGACAGGCGAAGCCACGTTCTTGTGGCCGAAGCTGCCGCGCCAGTCGCCGGCGAGTTGCGGCTCGCTGACGTCGAGCGCGGTGTGGATCGAATATTGCGGGGCGAGGACAACGCCGAGATAGCACAGCGCGAGCAGTGCGAGTGCGGCGGCGCCGAGACATAAATTGAAGCTGCGCTGCGTCGGCGGCAGGAGCGGCAGCAGCACGGCGAGCGAGGTCACGCTGGCCGCGAGCACAAAACGCTGGATCGAGACGCCGCGGCTCTCGGAGAAGACGATGTTGATCATCAACCAGCCGACCAGACACACATGCAGCGGCGTCACCAAGCTCTTCAGCGCGGGTGCATCCGTGACCGCGACGAGCAGCACCGCGACCGAAGCCAGCAGGCCCCAGGCGACGTAGGTGAGCGCCATGCGTCCGCCGACGACGGTCGCCGCGTCCTCGCTGCGCAGATCGGGAAACGGATCGAACGTCACCAGGATGAGAAGCAGGGCCGCGATCGCGACGAGACAGCGCGCCGCCCGCATGGCATTCAGCCCGGCAAGGCCGTCGCGCACGATGTGGCCGAGCGATGGGGCCTCGACGTCGGTCGTGTCAGCGGCGCTGCGATCCATGGCTCAAGGCAGGTGGTGAAGCCGAAGCTTCAGCTCCTAGCTCATCCCCGTTAACCGTCCGTCAACCAGCACGCAGCTCTGCGGCCGCGTGGCCCTGTCGCACTCCTCCATATTTCTGCAGGCTCGACGCCGACGACTTAACGTTACTCGACGAAACCCGCACCGCGCAGGCCTTGTCGGCAACGATTCGCCGGTAATGCGGGTATCATCCGCCGCCAAGTTTGCGATCGCTGAGCACTGGCAGCTCGCCAGATGCGCCCCGGTTAACAGATCATTAAAGACGAGCCGCCGCTTGATTATCGCCGAAGACGTTCTCGAATTGCCGGCCAGCTCACGCGTGGCGGTGGCGCCGCGTCTCCCGCTGCAACCCGGCTCGCCCGGGTCGGTATCCGTCGTCATTCCCGCCAAGAACGTCGCCGCCTATATCGGCGAAACCCTCGCCAGCGCGCTGACGCAGGCGGAGGTGACCGAGGTGATCGTCGTCGACGACGGCTCGATCGACGAGACCGTCGCGATCGTTCACGCCATCCGTGACCCGCGACTGCACCTGATGAGCAACGACTCCGCCGGCGTGTCGGCGGCGCGCAATCTCGGCGCGCGACATGCGAGCGGCGAGTGGCTGCTGTTCCTCGACGCCGACGACCGCCTGCGCCCCGGCGCGGTAGCGGCACTGCTCGCAACGGCGCGCGACGCTCCGCGCGCGGTCCTCGTCTACGGCGACTACAACACCATCGACAGCGAGGGACGGCAGATCGGCCGGCGGGGCCTGCTGAAAGGACGCCGCAAGCCCTCCGGCGACGTGCTGGCACGGCTCGCCAGCGGCAACTTCATCGTCAATGGCGGCATCGCGCTCGCACGTGCCGAGGCCTTCCGCGCCATCGGCGGCTTCGACACCTCGCTCAGGTATTGCGAGGACTGGCATTGCTGGTGCCGCCTCGCCGCGATCGGCGAGTTCGAGTTCGCGCCGAAGCTGCTGCTTGATTATCGCCTGCACACGGCCAACACCATGAACGCGGCAGTGCGGACGCCGAAGGATTTCTTCCCGGCGATCGCGCGTGTCTTCGACGACGGCCTGATCCTGGCGAGATTGCCCGAAGGCACGGCAGCCGGGCTGCGCCTTGCCGCGGAGATTCATCTCGTCACCTATTCAGCGATGCAGGCGGTCCGTTTCGGCAGATATCGCGACGCTCTCGGCTATCTCGCAATGGTTGGCAGGCGCTCGCTCAAGGCGCTGCCGCGCGCCGCGGCCAGGACAGCTCTCGCCCGCTTCGGCATCTAACTCTGCTCTGCAGCGTCAGGATACGATCTTCGAGGCCTTATAGGGCTTCGGCTCGATGCCGAATGCTGCCAGCATGGAACCGAACGCGACCAGCGCAGGATGCATGGCGACGACCGCCTTCGACGTCGCCAGCAGACGCGCCGTACGCAGAAGCGACAGTGGCAGGCGACCGAGCATCTGCGCGAACACACGCAGCCGCGCCGCCACGCTCTGCGCGGCCTTGTACTGCACACGATAATTGATCGCACCGATGCGCAAGCCCCGCTTGGCGATCCAACCGAGGCTGGTGCGGCTCTGCGGTACGGTCTCGGTGATGACCGCTTCCGCCGTCCAGTGAAACAGCATGCCGGCGTCGCGGCACCGCACGAAGAAATCGCAATCGCCGCCGCCGAGGAAGTTGAAGCGCAGATCGAACGCGGGCTTGTCGAACCGCTCGAACGCCGCCCGGGTGATCAGGCAATTGCCGCAGCCATAGATCAGCGGCACTGCGCCGCTGTAATCATAGGCCGGGCAAAAGGCGGGATGACGCGCGAGCCACGGCTTGCTGTCGTCGTCGAAGACCGGCAGCACCGGGCCGCCGACCACGTCGGCGCCGGTCGCTTCCGCGGTGCGGACCATCAGCTCGAGCCAGTCGGGCGAGGCGATCTCGTCGTCGTCGATCATCAGGAAGCGGGTCGCGGCGGGAAACAGCGCCTGCGCCGTCTCGAACGCGGCGTTGATCGCCTGGCAGTTGCCCTGCCGCTGCTCGACGAGGCAGATGCCCTGGAGCCTGCCGTCGGCGAGATATTCCGCGGCGACCGGCGCGCTCTCGCGCTTTGCCGCGTCATTCTCGACCATGACGACGGCAAAGGAACGCGGGGTGCGCTGGTTCACGAGCGAGTCCAGCGTCAGCCGCAGATGCTGCGGGCGGCGGAAGCAGGGAATGCAGACGACGATGCCGACCGACAGGTCGATGACGCGGGAGCTCGCCGCGATCTCCCGATTGGGATCGCGCACGGCATCCGAGATCCGGCTGGCGGAAAGGTCTGTCGGGATCAGCGTCATGACGTTCTAGATGTCCGAGATTTATTGAAAAAGCCCTGCATCAACCGCGCGGATCAGCGTTGTTCTGTGACGGCACATCACCGCGGGACAGATGCGTCCCAAAATGAGCGACCGGCCTGGAAGCGTAGGACGGCAACAAGTCGCCGATCAGCCCGGATACATGCACTTAACCGCTTTCGCGCGTTTCTCCTGTAAATCCTCGCGAACATGATAGTGCAATTCGCAGTCCACTACGCTGCGAACGGGCCAACATGGACAATGCCGTAGTTAACGCCCATCCGCATTAACCCGGCCGTAAGCACCGCGACCGGTGAAACGGCGCGGCATCGGATTTGCTCTTCGGGCATGCGGGATTTTTCCTGTAAATTTGAATAGAACAAGCGCGGTCAGAAAATATGAACAAGCCAGCCACGATCGATTTCGCGACAGCCACGGCGATCGACGCCCCCGCGACTACACTCGTCCAAGCGCTGCATGATCTGGTCCCCGGCGAAGCCCGCGACAGCCTGCTCGCCGTTCACGACCTGCTGCGCCGCGAGCTGCCACAGGGCCGGCTCGCCATCTATGAAGCGGGCGGCGGCTCGTGCAGCGTTCTGCCGCCGGAATTGCTGAGCCGCAGCAAGGTCAGCGTCGTCGACATCGACGAGGACCAGGTCCGCAACAACACCTACGCAGACGAGGCCATCCTCGGCGATGTGCAGACCTACAGCTTCGGGAGCGAAACCTTCGATCTCGTCATCTGCTACAACGTGATCGAACATCTGCCCCATGTCGATGCGGCGCTCCTGAACTTCCGCGATGCGCTCAAGCGCGGCGGGATGATCCTGATCGGCGCGCCCAATCCGCGCTCGCTGTCCGGCGTCGTCACCAAATATTCGCCGCACTGGTTCCACGTCTGGTTCTACCGGCACATCCGCGGCATCAAGGACGCCGGCCTGCCTGGCGAGCCGCCGTTCCCCACCTTCTTTCATCCGCTGGTGACGCTGCCGCGGCTCGAAGCATTCGCGGCCGCCAACGGCCTCGAGATGATCTATCGCCGTGAGGTCGAGAGTCCGCGCTATCCCGAGATGCGCCGGCGCAAGCCTCTGTTCGCCGCGCTCGTCGATGCCGGCGCCGCCGTGCTGAACGCCGTGCTCCCGCGCGGCACCGACGTCCGCCGTGGCGATTATCACGTCATCCTGCGGAAAAGCTGACGACCATGCGCGCGCAATGCACCGCGGGCAACGCGCAGTCTCGCGGCCTCGTTGCGCGCGGTAACGAACCGTTAATCTCTGAGGGACCTCGGCGTCACTGCGACGCGTCAAACGGCGGCCTGCGCTTAAACGCTTTGTTTGCCATTTCGGTGAATAGTCCCTCAATGAGTATGGTTAATTTTCCCTGTTGCGTTGATTGGGCACCTATATCCCGGGTGCGTGGCGTAAAGCGAAGAGTAACCCCTCAGCCCGCGGCCGTTGGAATGAAAGCTGGGGACCATGCTGGACTATAACCAGCCGATCAATCGGGCGAGACCAGAGGCCCCGCAACAGATATCCCAGACCGGCTTCAACGTGCTGGAGCTGGTCAACCTGCTTTGGCGGCGCAAGGTCGCGATTGCGGCGGCCGCCCTGCTCGGCGCGACGCTCGCGGTCACGGTCGGCAAGAGCCTGACACCCCGCTACACCGCCACTGCCCAGCTCTATGTCGACCCGCGCGAACTCCAGCTCGTCGATCGCGAGCTCACGCCCCGCGCGCAGGACGTCTCCGGCATGTCCATGGTGGTGGAGAGCCAGGCGCGCCTGATCACCTCCAACAGCGTGCTGCTCCATGTGATCCAGCAGGCGGGTCTCGACAAGGATCCCGAATTCGGCGGCGGCGACGGCAAGAGCCTGATGTCGTCGCTGCTCGGCCTGATCGGCCTCCAGCCCCGCGCGCCCTCCGCCGCCGAGACGAAGGAAGTGCAGCTTGCAGCGCTCGACGCGCTGAACCGGCACATCACGATCCGCAAGACCGAGAAGAGCTTCATCGTCGACATCGAAGTGTGGTCGACCGATCCGGCGAAGGCGGCGATGCTCGCCAACACGCTGACCAACGCGTACCTCACGGAGTCCCGCAACTCGCAGGCTTCGGCCGCGCGGCGCGCTACCAACGATCTCTCCGGCCGGCTGAAGGAGCTGCGCGAGCGGCTGCGCAATGCCGAGACCGCGCTTGCCACCTACAAGGCGCAGAACAATTTCGTCGGTACCCAGGACTCGCTGATCTCCGACCAGCAGCTCTCCGCCAGCAACCAGCGGCTTTCCGCAGCCCGCGCGGCGACCATGGATGCGCAGGCCCGGCTCGACCAGATCGAGGCAAGCCGCCGCACGGCGGCCGATGCCGGCGCAATTCCCGAAGCGCTGCAATCGCCGACCATCGCCAATCTGCGCGCGCAATATGCCGATGCCCGCAAGAAATATGCGGAGCAGGCCGGCGAGCTCGGCCCGCGCCATCCGGCGCTGCGCCAGACCGAGAAGCAGGTCGAGGATCTCAAGCGCACCATCAGCGAGGAGATCGATCGCTTCGCCCAGTCGGCCAAGAACGATCTGACGCGGGCCCGGGATTACGAGGCGTCGCTGAACCGGGCGCTGGAAGCGCAGAAGCGGCAGAGCGTCCAGCTCAGCCAGGCGGCTGTCCGCCTGCGCGAGCTCGAGCGCGAGGCCGATGCCAGCCGCGACGTCTATCAATCCTTCCTCAAGCGCTCGCGCGAGACCGAGGAGCAGGAGACGCTGAACACCTCGGCCGCCCGCGTCATCGGCGAGGCCACCGTGCCGCAGCGGCGTTCGTTCCCGCCGGCCATGAGCCTGTTCGCCATGATCGGCTTCATCTTCGGCGCCATCGCTGCGTCGGGCTGGTTCGTCGCGGCCGAGCTGTTGTTCGCCGGCGCGACCGCACCGGCGCCGGCTCCGGCCCGCCCCCAGCGCACGCCGGCCCCGGATCCTGCGCGAGCGCCGCAGGTGGCACGAACTCCAGAGACCGAGCAGCCGCAGCAGGTCTCGCGAGCTCCGGAGGTTGCGCAGGCTCCGCCGGAAGTCGCTGCGCCACCGCTGCAACCTTCAATGGTCGAAAGACCCCTGATCGAAAAGCCGCTGATCGCGCGCCTCCAGGAGGCCGACGTCATCCACACGCTCGGTGCCATTCTCGCCACCGGCGGCGGCGTCGACCTGACACGGCTGGGCTGGCCGACGCTGCGCCCCGGCTTCCCCCTGACGAGCCTGCTCAACGCCTGGCGCGACATGCGCGCGGCGGTGGCCCGACGCGCCGAAGGCAAGGCGCTGCCGGTGGTCGCGTTGCTCGGTCCCGGCGAGACCACCGGACGCAGCGTGACCGCGCTGAATTTCGCGCTCGCAGCCGCGCGCGACGGCGCCCGCGTGCTGATGATCGACGCCGACCATCTGGCGCATTCGCTCTCGAACAAGGTCAACCGTAACGGCAAGAGCGAACCGAGCAAGCTCGGCTGGCTCTCGAACGGCAGCAAGGCCGCACGCGAGATCAAGACGGTCAACGGCATCTCGGTGCTGCCTGCCGCTGAAGGTGATGCCGGCAAGGCAACGGAGGCCATCCGCAAGGCGATCGCGCAGGCGCGGTCCGCCGGCGGCTACGACCTCGTGATCCTCGACGGGCCGGTGACTCCGCTCGCGAGCGCGGGCCGCAAGCTGCTCGATGACGTCGATGCGCTGGTGGCGGTGCTGCCGACCAGCATGGACATCAACGACGGCCTCGAAGAGATCCTGAGCACGCTCGGCCGCGCCGAGCGCAAGCTCGTCGGCGTCGTGCTCGACGAGCTCACCCCCGCAACCCAAGCGCGCCAGCGAGGCAGACAATATGCTTGAGCGCCGCGTCAACCTGGACGGACGGGCCGCAACCGCCGAGGTGCCGCGGATCACCGTCGGCGGCCTTCGCATGGCCGCGCTCGACCTGGAAGCGACCGCCGATTTCATGATCGAGGCCACCGATCCCGACAATCGCATCGGCCGTCCGCTGTACCTGACCTCGGCCAATGGCGAGGTGCTGGCGCGCTGCTCGACCGAGCCGCAGACCGAGCGCCTGTTCCGCGCGGCCGACATGATCAATGCCGACGGCCAGCCGCTGGTGGCGGCTTCAAGGCTGCAATCCTGGTTCCCGCTGCCCGAACGCGTCGCGACCACGGACCTGTTCCACGTCGTCGCGCGCAAGGCCGAAGCGATCGGCCGCACCTTCTACATGTTCGGCGCCAGCGAGGCCGAGAACGCCACGGCGGTCGCGAACGTCCGCAGCCTGTATCCGAACCTGAAGATCGTCGGACACAGCCACGGCTATCTGCGCGGCGAAGCCCTGCGCGCGAAAGTCGAGGAGATCAACGCGCTCGCCCCCGATTATCTCTGGGTCGCGCTCGGCGTGCCCAACGAGCAGGCATTCGTCGAGGAATACACGCCGCTGCTCACCAATGTTGGCGTTATCAAGACATCCGGCGGCTTATTCAACTTTTTGTCGGGCAGCCGGTCCCGCGCGCCGCAATGGATGCAGAAATTCGGACTCGAATGGGCCTGGCGCACATGGCTCGAGCCACGCCGCCTGTTCTGGCGCTATTTGACCACCAACCCCCGCGCGCTCTATCTTCTCTTCAGCCGCAAACGGCCCTTCAATCGCTGAGAGAAGAGTAGCATACGACATGACCGATCGACCGACTGTCCTCGTCACAGGAGGCGCAGGCTATATTGGCTCGCATGCCTGCCGCGCACTGACCGCCGCCGGCTATCAGCCCGTCGTTTATGACAATCTCTCGACAGGTCACCGCAGCTTCGTCGCCGGGCCGCTCGTGACGGGCGATCTGCTCGACGGCGCGGCGCTGGCGCGCGCCTTCGCCGAGCACAAGGTCGGCGCCGTGATGCATTTCGCGGCCGCCAGCCTCGTCGGCGAATCCATGACCGACCCGCAGAAATATTACATCAACAACGTACAGGGCACGTTGTCACTGCTGCAGGCGATGCGCAACGCCGGCTGCCATCGCATCGTGTTCTCCTCGACCGGCGCCGTCTACGGCAATGCCGATTCCAAGGAACTCCCGGAAGATTTCCCCTGCGCGCCGATCAACCCCTACGGCGCATCGAAATGGATGATCGAGCGCATGCTCGCCGATTATCGTGCGGCCTATGGCTTCGGTGCCTTCTGCCTGCGCTATTTCAACGCCAGCGGTGCCGATCCCGCCGGCGGCATCGGCGAATTGCGCGACAACGAGACCCATCTCATTCCGCGCGCGATGATGGCGCTGCAGGGCCATGTCGACTTCGCCGTGTTCGGCGACGATTACGACACGCCCGACGGCACCGCGATCCGCGACTACATCCATGTCACCGACCTTGCCGCCGCGCATGTCGCGGCGCTGAAGCTTCTGGAAACCGGACATGCCGGCGGCAGCTTCAACCTCGGCACCGGCGCGGGCTTCTCGGTGCGCCAGATCCTCGACGCGATCAGGCAGGAGACCGGGCGCGAGGTGCCGCACACCGTCAAGCCGCGCCGCGCCGGCGATCCCACCTACCTGGTCGCCGATCCCTCCGCCGCGCGAAAAGTTCTTAACTTCGTGCCGCGGCACTCCGACCTGCCGACGGTGATCCGCACCGCCTGGGCCTGGCACCAGAAGGCCCATCCGCTTAAGGCGCGTTAAGCAACCGTAACATCCGTACCTTGCCTGCCGTGCCTCCAAACGGCTAGAATGGAGGCACGCTGCCGCCGTTGGCGTATCGCCGACGGCCGCATTTTTGGGCATCACCGACGATGAGGTCGGGATGCATGGCTCCCGCCTGTTGCGCGAGCCGATTTTTCCTGATGTCAGGACCACAATCGGATCTGCGTGACGGCCTGTCATCAGGCGCGGATTCAAAGGAGTATCGATCCAATGCATCAGGCTGCACGCCTGGAGTTCGAGCGCGTGATGGATGAGTTCGTCCGCTGGCATGTCGTGCCCGCGGACGAGCGCTCGCCTGCGCCGGCCTGGTGGTGGGGGCCTGCGATGGCGGTGGTCGACGATCAGGAGCCGATGAGCCGCGCATGGTGCGCCGAGCTCGGCTTGCACGAGGGCGCGGGCTTCGCCGACGGCGCGCGCACGATTCTGGCGCTGTTCGTCGAGCAGACCTCGCTGACGGGACCGCAGGACTTTCCGAGCATTGCCGAGGGCGCCGATCACGAGGTCCGCGAGCTGCACCCGCAGCCGTCAGACGACAGCGCGTTTCAGCCGTAGCGCCGCAGCCGCGGTGGCAACCGGATCCGGCTCGGGCTGGAGCGGCGGGGCGACAGGCAGGACCATCGGCCGCAACAGCTCGGCCATCTGCTTCGCCGGCAGCGGCTTCGAGATCAGGAAGCCCTGCATCTCGTCGCAGCCATGGCTGCGCAGGAACGCCTCCTGCTCGGCGTTCTCGACGCCTTCGGCAACGACGGTCATGCCGAGCGCCTTGCCCATGCTGATGATCGCCTGCGCGATCGCCTGGTCCTCCGAATCCTGCGGCAGGTCGCGCACGAAGGAGCGGTCGATCTTGATGGTGTCGATCGGGAAGTGCTTCATCAGCGACATCGACGAATAACCGGTGCCGAAATCATCGATCGCAAGGCGGATGCCGCGGCTCTGGATGGCGTCGAGCACCTTGAGCGCGCGTCCGACATTGCGCATCATCATGCTCTCGGTGACCTCCAGCTGGAGCAGAACCGGCGACATGCCGGACGCCGCCAGCGCCTCGTCGACATCCTGCAGCAGATGCTCGTCGGCGAACTGCCGCGGCGACAGGTTGACCGCCATCGACAGCGGCAGCAGGCCGCGGCGCTGCCAGGCCATGGCCTGCGCGCAGGCCTCGTTCAGCACCCAGCGGCCGATCGGCACGATCAGCCCGGTTTCCTCCGCGAGCGGAATGAACTGGGCGGGCGAGACGCTGCCGAGATCGGGATGGGTCCAGCGCAGCAGCGCTTCCACGCCGGTGATCTGGCCGGTCTCCATGTCCACCTTGGGCTGATAGTTCAGCGAGAACTGCTCGCGCTCCAGCGCCCGGCGCAGCGCGCTTTCCAGCGACAGCCGCTCGATCGACTGGGTCTTCACCTCCTTGGAGAAGAAGCGGTAGCCGTTCTTGCCGTCCTCCTTGGCGAGATACATCGCCATGTCGGCGTTCTTGGTCAGCGTCTGCGCGTCGGAGCCGTTGGCCGGATAGATCGCGATGCCGATCGAGGCCGTGGTGTGGCACTCGTGCCCGGCGAGCTCCATGGGCTCGGCGAGCGCCGTGAGCAGCCCGGTCGCGATGCGCTGGACGTCGTCGATCTCGCCGCACTGGTCGAGAATGACCACGAACTCGTCGCCGCCGAGCCGCGCCACCACGTCGCTTGCCCGCAGCGCGCCGCGCAGGCGGTTCGCCACCTCGAGCAGGAGCAGGTCGCCGGCCTCGTGCCCCAGCGAATCGTTGATGACCTTGAAGCGGTCGAGATCGATGAACAGGACCGCAAAGCGGTGGTCGTGGCGCTGCGCGGTGTCGATCGCCGCGCGCAGCAGCCCGTTGAAGGTCTCGCGGCTCGGCAGGTCGGTCAGGCTGTCGTGCGAGGCGAGATACTCGATCCGCTCGTCCGCCTGGTTCTTCTCGTCGGCCCGATCGAAATTCTCCATCGCGAAGGAGACGTTGTCGGCCAGACGCTGCAACAGCTCGACGAACTCTTCCGTGAAGGCTTCGGGCTCGGTCGACATGTAGATCATGACGCCGACGGCACGGTCGTGCGCGATGAGCGGAAACGCCGCGCCCGACCGCGCGCCGTCGCCGCGCACGATGGCATGGAAGACCCGGACGCGATCGTCGTTGAGATAGTCGTTGCTGATGCAGGGCTGGCGCGTGCGGAACGCCGTGCCGCTCATGCCGCGCCCCTCGGGGCGCTCGGGGTCGATGGAAAGACGGACGTTGCGCGTGGTATCCGCGGACGGTCCGGCCGCCGCCACGATCTCGAGCTGATCGCTGCCTTCCGTTGCCAGCGCGATCGTCGTCGAGGTGAATTTCGCGCCATTCGACGCGGCGAGGCAGACGAGGTCGAAAAGCTCGGCGCGCGACTTGGCCCGCATGATCGCCTCGTTGGTGGCGCTCAGCGCCGCGAACATGCGCGTCAGGCGTTCCTTCTGCGCCTCGGTGCGGGCCTTTTCCTCGGCCCGGTCGAAATTGTCGAGCGCGAACGAGACGTTCTCGGCAAGCCGCCCCAGCAGCTGGATGAGATCCTGGGTGAAGGCGCCCTCGTCCGGCGAGAGGAACAGCAACACGCCGACGGCCTCGCCGCCGTTGCTGAGCAACGGGAAGCAGGCACCCGATTTCGTCCCTTGCGTGCGTGCGATCCGGTGCCAGTGCGCAGTGCGGATGTCGGTGAGAAGATCGTTGGCGATGCAGGGCGTGCGCGTACGGAAGGAGGTGCCGGTGAGCCCGCGTCCCTCCGGGTCATCGGCCGAGGTCGAGAAGCGCCATTCCTTGACGAGGCCGCAGCTCTCGCCCTTGGTCATGGCAATGTCGAGATAGTGTCTCGTTGCATCCACCATGGCGATGGTCGCGGAGGAGAAGGTACCGCCGAGCACCGCCGCCTCGCAGACCACCTCGAACAATTCGGCGCGGGTCTTCACCCGCATGATCGCCTCGTTGGTCGCGCTCAGCGCCTCGAGCATGCCCCTGAGGCGATTGCGCTGCATCTCGGCCTTGGCCTTCGCCTCGGCACGGTCGAAATTCTCCAGCGCAAAGGAGACGTTGGCCTGGAGCTTGCACAGCAGCTCGACGAGTTCGGGCGTGAAGGTGCCGCACTCCGGAGAGTTGAACAGGAATACGCCCTCGACCCGGTCGCCGTTGAACAGCGGCAGCGCCGCGGAGGCCGCGATGCCGTTGCGGCGGGCGCTGGCCTGCCAGGGCACGATGCGGTCGTCGGCGAGCACGTCGTTGCTGACGGCAGGCTGGCGCGTGCGGAACGCGGTGCCGGTCAGCCCGCGTCCTTCCGCCACCTGCTCGGAGATCGAGAACTTGAAGTTGCGAACCTGGTCGGCATTCGGTCCGTAGCTCGCCACCACGCGCAGCAGCTCGGCGCGCTGGTCGACCAGCGCGATGCTGGCCGAGGTGAACTTGGCGCCTTTGGCCGTCGCCTCGCAGACGAGGTCGAACAGCTCGGAGCGCGACCGCGCGCGCAGGATCGCTTCGTTGGTGGCGCTGAGCGCCGCATACATGCGCGCCAGGCGCTCTTCCTCCGCCGCGATCCTGGCCTTCTCGGCCTCGCGGCCGAAATTCTCGATCGCGAACGAGACGTTCTCGGCCATGCGCAGCAGCAGCGCGACGATCTCCTCGTCCTTGGCCCAGGAGCGGCTGATGAAGAACAGGAGCACGCCGACGCTTTCGCCGCGCTTGATCAGCGGCGCGACCACGCAGGCGGCGACGCCGGTGTTGACGTTGGCCTGCTCCCACGGCGAGCCCTTGGTGCGGCTGGCGAGATCGTCCTCGACGATGGCTTTCTGCGTCCGGAACACCTCGCCGGAGATGCCCTTGCCGTAGGGATTTTCCGGGTCGACCGAGTAGCGCGCCTGGGTCACGAGCTCGAGGTTCTGCCCGGTGGCCGCGACAGGCTTCATCCAGTGCGAATCCGCTTCGCGGAGCAGCACGATGGTCGCCAGCGACTTGCCGCTGTGCACGGAGGCGTCGCAGACGAGCTGGTACAGCTCCTGCTCGGTCTTGGCCCGCAGGATCGCTTCGTTGGTGGCGCTGATGGCGCCGAACATGCGGTTGAGCCGGCGTGTCGCCCGTTCGCTGGTCTGCCGCGCGGTCTCGCGCGCGAAATTGTCCAGCGCGTAGGAGATGTTCGCCGACATGCGCTCGAACAGCGATACCATCTGCTCGTTCAGCGAATTGGCTTCGCTCCGCGTCACGTACAGCACGCCGACGCTCTTGCCGTTGCAGAGCAGCGGCAACGCCGCCGCCGCGCCGATATGCGCCTTGGTGGCTCCCTCACGCCACGCCAGCGAGCGCGGATCGTTCAGATAGTCGTTGCTGACGCACAGCTTCTGATCGCGAAATGCCTCGCCGCCGACGCCCGATCCTTCCGGCGTGCCGGCGTCCGTCGTGATCTCGATCGAGCGCAGCCGCGGGATATCGTCGCCACAGCCGGCCGCAAAGCGCAGCCGCCGGCCATCCGGGCCCACCAGGAACACGGCCACGGCCAAAAAGTCCCCGCTCGAAAATCCGGCGTCGCAGACCTTCTGGTACAGCTCGTCCGGCGATCTCGCGTAGAGGATCGCTTCATTGATGGCGCTCAGCGCCGCAAATGTGCGCGCGAGTGTCGTCGGCACGATCTCAGCTCCCGGGCATTTCTGCCTATTTCTCCCGGTGCCTTTATGAACGGCGATCGCCTAAGTGGTCGTTATTCCGCCGGGCAAACCGTCGATCAAAGTGAACGAGCTGCGAACGGCCTCCGCAAAACTGTCGGGAATACCGCCGCACGGGACGAAGCTTCGACGAAAGGCGTGTTCCGTTTACGAATTTGCAGCCCTGTATTGGTTTACGGGAGATTGATATCGCGGCTCTGCTTTGAGACGATGGCCCCCAAGCTGCCTGTTAAGGGCACCAAGCCGGGGAAACGCCATGCCGCTCGTCAGGGCCGACCGCCTCACGCGCATCAGCGCCGCGCTGCTCCAGGCGGCCGGGGCTTCCGAGGAGGAAGCCGACGCCGTCGCGACCGGCTGCGTCAACGCCAATCTCGCCGGCCACGACTCCCACGGCGTGATCGCCGTTCCCACCTATATCGACCGCATCAAGGCAGGGCACATCGTGCCCGGCGCGAAATGGACCATCGTCCAGGAATCTCCGACCACGACCGTGATCGACGGCCATTGGGGGTTTGGCTTCCACGTCAACGCCAAGGCGATGGCGCTGACCATCGAGAAGGCGAAGACGGCGAACGTCGCCGCCTGCACCGTGTTCCGGCAGAGCCATGTCGGCCGCCTCGCCGCCTATCCCTTGATGGCGATGCGCGAAGGCATGATCGGGATTGCGACGGCGGATTCCGGCCGCTCGCCGAAGCACGTGGCGCCGTTCGGCGGCAAGGAGGCGAGGCTCGGCACCAACCCGATCTCGATCGCGGTGCCGTCCGACCTCGATGCGCCGTTCTATCTGGACATGGCGACCTCGGCGGTCGCTGCCGGCAAGATCCAGCTCGCCGTCGCGCGTAGCGAGGAGATCCCGACCGGCTGGATCATCGATGCCGAAGGACGGCACACCACCGATCCGACCCAATATCGCAAGGGCGGCGCGCTGCTGCCGCTCGGCGGCACCGAGGGCTACAAGGGCAGCGGCCTCGCCGCCATGGTCGAGGTGCTGTGCGGCCTGCTCACCGGTCTCGGTTTCGGCGTCGAGCCCACGGGGCGGCACAATGACGGCTGCTTCATGGCCGTGTTCAACGTCGCCGCGTTCCGCCCGCTCGAGGAGTTCAGGCGCGAGGTCGCCGAATTCGCGCGCTATCTGAAGTCGACCCCGCCGTCCGAGGGCAGCGCAGGCGTCTACTATCCCGGCGAGATCGAGGGCGTGCGCGAGCAGCAGCGCCTGCGCGACGGCATCGAGGTCGAGGATGCGACCTGGGAGAAGCTGTGCGCGCTGGCGCGCGACTACCGGCTCGACACCGTCCTTGGCCTCGCCTGACGCTATCAGGAGAACAGCAGCATGAATCGGCAGATGGTATTGGTCGGCTTCCTCCAGGCGCAAAACTGCACCAACTTGCCGAGCTCCTGGCGGCATCCGGACTCGCGCGACGACTCCATGTCCGCGGATTACTATCAGGAGATCGCAAAGATCCTCGAAGCCGGCAAGTTTCACATGGCCTTCTTCGACGATCGCCTGGCGATGCCGGACCGCTACGGCAACGACCACGCCCACACCGTCGAATACGGCATCCGCTGCGTGAAGATGGACCCGCTGATCGTGCTGACGACGATGGGCATGGTCACCGAGAGGCTCGGCCTCGGCGCAACCTGCTCGACCACCTACTACGAGCCCTTCGACGTCGCCCGCCGCTTCGCGACGCTCGATCTGATGTCGGGCGGGCGCGCGGGGTGGAACGTCGTGACCTCGCTCAATGATGGCGAGGCGCTCAACATGGGACGCGACTCCCATCCCGAACATGATTCCCGCTACGACAAGGCCGACGAGTTCATGGAGGTCGTGCTCGGCCATTGGGACACCTGGGAGGACGGCGCGATCATCATGGACAAGACAAGCGGCCGCTTTGCCGATCCCAGCAAGGTGAAGCGGCTCGATCACAAAGGAGCGTCCTTCAAGTCCCGCGGGCCGTTCACCGTGCCGCGGTCGCAACAGGGCCATCCCGTCATCATCCAGGCCGGCGCATCGGGTCGCGGCCAGCGCTTTGCCGGGCGATGGGGCGAGGTGATCTTCACCGCCGCGCGCAACCTCGCCGCCGCCAAGGAAGGCTATGCGGCCGTGCGCAATGAGGCCGCCAAGGCCGGCCGCGATCCCGACCAGATGTTTCTCTGCAATCTGACGACGCCGGTCTGCGCCGCAACCAAGGCGGAGGCCGAGGACAAGATGGCGCTGATCAACAAGCTGCCGCTGCAGATCGACGCGCTGTCGCTGCTCGCCGAAGCGCTCAACTACGACTTCGCCTCCAAGGATCTCGACGAGCCCCTGACGACGGAGGACTTGAAGAGCATGCAAGGCATTCTGGGCATTCGCGACGGCGTGCTGAAGAATTCTGGCAAGAGCAATCCGAGCGCGCGCGACTTCGTCACCTTCTCCGGCCGCGGCCAGGTGCAGGACGCCATGGTCGGCGGGCCGAAGGAGATCGCCGACAAGCTGGAGGAAATGTTCGTCGAGCGCGGCTGTGACGGCTTCGTCATCGCCGCGACCTATGTGCCCGGGTCCTATGCCGACTTCGTGCAGCACGTCGTGCCGGAATTGCAGCGTCGCGGCCTGTTCCAGAAGGACTACCGCGGCAAGACGCTGCGCGAAAATCTCGGGCTCAAGCGGCCGGCCGCCGGGGCCTGGAAGGTGCAGCCGCGCGACGCCGCGGAGTAACGACGAGGACACACTATGCGCTGGCTGAAATTCACCGCCGCGGGCAAGACCTCCTGGGGGATCATTGAGGGCGATCAGGTCATCGCGATCGACGGCGATCCCTTTGGCGAATGGCAACGCAGCTCGCGCACGCATCCGCTTGGCGACGTCAAGATCGAGCTGCCGCTGATCCCGCGCACCTTCTATTGTGTCGGCCTGAATTACCTCAAGCACCTGAAGGAAGCCGCCGACAAGCGCGGCGAGGTGCCGGCCGTGCCTGATAGGCCCGAGATCGGCTACCGCGCGCAGAACGCGCTGATCGCCCATGATGAGGAGGTCGTGATCCCGTCCCTGGCGACGGACAAGATCCACTATGAAGGCGAGCTCGTCGTCGTCATCGGCAAGAAGGTGAAGCATCTCACCAAAGAAAACGCGATGGATTGCGTGTTCGGCTACACCATCGGCAACGACGTCAGCGAACGCAGCTGGCAGAAGGCAGATCGCAGCCTGTGGCGCTCGAAAAACGCCGACACCTTCAAGCCGATGGGCCCGTGGATCGAGACCGAGGCGAATCTTGCCAGGATGGAGACCATCGTCCGGGTCAACGGCAAGGAGACCAACCGCTTCTACACCAACGACATGATCTTCGGCGTGGTGCCGTTCCTGGTCGAGTTGACCAAATATTTCACGCTATGGCCCGGCGACGTGATCTGGATGGGCACCGATGGTGCCTCGCCCGACATCAAGCACGGCGATGTCGTGGAGATCGAGATCACCGGTGTCGGCACGTTGCGGAACAGGTTCGTGCGGGAGCAGCGGTGACAAAAGTGCCGTAGGGTGGGCAAAGCGTAGCGTGCCCACCAACCTTCGCAGATCGAGCGAGATGGTGGACACGGCGCAAGAGCGCCTTTGCCCACCATCTTTCCGACGTCGTGAAAGAAATCGTGGGCACGCTTCGCTTTGCCCACCCTACGAGAGCGGTGCGAGCACACGGCACTTCCCGTGCCTCAAAACGGCAGCGCCACGCTCGTCTTGATCTCCTTCAGCACCACGTTGCTGCGGACGTAGCGGATGCCGGGAATGCGGAACATGAACTCGTCGAGGAAGCGGTTGTAGGCCGCCATGTCCTGCACCACGACGCGCAAATGATAGTCGGCATCGCCCGTGGTCGCGAAACATTCCAGCACCTCGCGGCGCGTCGTGACCCTGGCCACGAATTCGTCGACGAACTTCGCATCGTGCCGCTCCAGCGAGACGTGGAGGATGGCCGACATCGTAAATCCCGCCTGCTCGCGCGCGACCAGCGCCGCGTAGCCCTGGATGACACCGCTCTCCTCCAGCGCCCGCACCCGGCGCCAGCAGGCCGAGGTGGACATGCCGACCTCGTCTGCGAGTTGCTGGTTGGTGGCGCGGCCGTCCTTCTGGAGGTGGGCGAGAATCCGCGTGTCCTGCTCTTCGATCATGGAAGCCTCCCAAGTCGGGAATCTCTACCAGATTTGATCGCCCTGCGCAAAATTCTACCGAATTCGTGATCATGACGGGATAAATAGGTAAGACCTACCAGCCTCCCAGGCATAACCTTCCATCATTAGGGCAGGATGCCGCGCGAGGTCCGCCATGGACGTCATTCCGTCACTCGACACTTACGATCTCTCCGATCGCTATGATCGCGAGGAGGGCCGCGTGTTCCTCACGGGCACGCAGGCCATCGTCCGCATCGCGCTCGACCAGGCGAGGCGCGACCGGGCGAACGGACTCAACACCGCGGGCTTCATCTCCGGCTATCGCGGCTCGCCGCTCGGCGGCGTCGATCTCGAGCTGTGGCGCATCCAGGAGCGGTTGAAGCGGGACCGCATCGAATTCCTCCCCGCAGTGAACGAGGACCTCGCGGCCACGGCGGTGCTCGGCTCGCAGCAGGTCGAAACGCAAGCCGACCGCGAGGCCGATGGCGTGTTCGGTCTCTGGTATGGCAAGGGCCCCGGCGTCGATCGTTCCGGCGACGCGCTCAAGCACGGCAATGCCTACGGCTCCTCGCCGCATGGCGGCGTGCTGGTGGTCGCCGGCGACGACCACGGCTGCGTGTCATCGTCGATGCCGCACCAGTCCGACGTCGCCTTCATGAGCTGGTTCATGCCGACGCTGCACCCGGCCGATGTCGGCGAATATCTGGCGTTCGGCGAATATGGCTACGCGCTGAGCCGCTTCTCCGGCATGTGGGTCGGCTTCAAGGCGATCTCGGAGATTGTGGAATCGGGCGCATCCGTCGCGCTGCGCCCGCCACGCCCCTTCCGCGCGCCCGACTTCACGCCGCCGCCGGGCGGCCTGCATTATCGCTGGCCCGATTTGCCGGGTCCGCAGATCGAGGAGCGGCTGGAAGCGAAGAAGCACGCGGTCTATGCCTTTGCAAAGGCCAACCCGATCGATCGCCACATCTACGACATCCCCGGCGCGACCTACGGCATCGTCACGACAGGCAAGGCGCATCTCGATTTGATGGAAGCGCTGCGGCTGATGGGCCTCGATGAAACGACCTGCCGCAGCATCGGCATCGACGTCTACAAGGTCGGCATGGTCTGGCCGCTGGCGTTGCATGACGCCATGGACTTCGTGAAGGGCAAGCGCGAGATCCTCGTGGTCGAGGAGAAGCGCGGCATCATCGAGAGCCAGTTCAAGGAATATTTTTACGATTATCCCGGCAGCAAGCCGGAGCGCATGGTGGGCAAGCATGACGAAACCGGCGCTAGGCTGATCTCCTGGATCGGCGAATTGTCGCCGCGCGCGCTGGCGAGCGTGCTGGCGCGCAGGCTTGATCCGATGTTTCCGGGACTCAATCTTGCCGCCCGCGCAGCCGCCTTGATGCCGGAGGCCGCGCGCACGATCAACGTCGCGGGCGCAACGCGCACGCCCTATTTCTGCTCCGGTTGTCCGCACAACACCTCGACAAAGGTGCCGGAGGGATCGAAGGCGCTGGCCGGCATCGGCTGCCATTTCATGGCGAGCTGGATGGACCGCGAGACCTCGTCGCTGATCCAGATGGGCGGCGAGGGCGTGAACTGGGCGGCGTCATCACGCTTCACCGGCCACAAGCATGTTTTCCAGAATCTCGGCGAAGGCACCTATTATCATTCGGGCTCGATGGCGATCCGGCAGGCGATCGCCGCCAAGGCCAACATCACCTACAAGATCCTGTTCAACGACGCCGTCGCGATGACCGGCGGCCAGCCGGTCGACGGTCCCGTCAGCGTGCACGCCATCGCGCACAGCGTCCGCGCCGAAGGCGTTGAGCGCATCGCGCTCGTCTCGGACGATCCCGCGCATTTCAACCCGACGGACCTGCCCGGCGGCGTCACCATCCACCCCCGCGAGGAGATGGATGCCGTGCAGCGCGAGCTGCGCGACATCCCCGGCGTTTCGGTGCTGATCTACCAGCAGACCTGCGCCACCGAGAAGCGACGCCGGCGCAAGCGCGGCCAGATGACTGACCCGAAACGCTTTGCCTACATCAACGACCTCGTCTGCGAGGGCTGCGGCGACTGCTCGGTGGAATCCAACTGCCTCAGCGTCGAGCCGAAGGAGACGCCGTTCGGCCGCAAGCGGCAGATCAACCTGTCGGCGTGCAACAAGGATTTTTCCTGCCTCAACGGCTTTTGCCCGAGTTTCGTGACGGTCGAAGGCGCGACGCGGCGAAAGAAGAGCGCGAGCCAGATCGATGCGGCCGGCCGCGCCGCCACGCTTCCGTTGCCCACGCCCGCCACGCTTGACCGGCCTTACGACCTGCTGGTGACCGGCGTCGGCGGCACCGGCGTGATCACGGTCGGCGCGCTGATCGGCATGGCCGCGCATCTCGAACGCTTTGGCGTCTCGGTGCTGGACTTTACGGGCTTCGCGCAGAAGTTTGGGCCTGTGCTGAGCTATATTCGCCTCGCCGCGAGCCCTGAAGCGCTGCATCAGGTCCGCATCGACCAGGGCGCGGCCGACGCGCTGATCGGCTGCGATCTCGTCGTCAGCTCCTCGCCAAAGGCGTCCGGCACCTATCGCCGCAGCACGCGTGCCGCCGTCAACACCGCGGAGATGCCGACCGGCGACGTCGTTCGCTTCCGTGACGCCGATCTCGCTTCGCCAGCCCGCCTGCGCGCGATCCGGCAGGTGATTGGCGACGGCAACCTCGACACCATCAACGCCAACGCGCTGGCCGAACGGCTGCTGGGCGACGCCGTCTATGCCAACATCATCATGCTGGGTTTTGCCTGGCAGCACGGACTGGTTCCGGTCTCGCTGTTGGCGCTGCTACGTGCGATCGAGCTCAATGGCGTCGCGGTCGAACGCAACAAGCAGGCCTTTGCCTGGGGCCGGATCGCCGCCGCCGATCCGGACTTTCTGCCGAAGGCGGACGATGCGCCGGAAGCCGAGACGCTCGACCAGCTCATTGCCCGGCGCGGCGAGTTCCTCACGGCCTATCAGAACGAGGCCTATGCGACGCGTTACCGGGCGATGGTCGCAAGAGTCCGCAATGCCGAAGCCGGCCTGAACAGCGAGGCGCTGACCGAAGCGGTTGCCCGCGCGCTGTTCAAGCTGATGGCCTACAAGGACGAGTACGAGGTGGCGCGTCTGCACATGCGAAGCGGTTTTCTCGACGCGTTGAAGCGCGAGTTCGAGGACGGCTTCAGCGTCCAATATCACCTTGCCCCACCGTTCCTGTCCTCGCGACGCGACGCTCGCGGCCGGCCGCGCAAGCGCGCCTTCGGCCAGTGGATCCAGATGCCGCTCGCCGCGCTCTCGCGATTGAAGGGATTGCGCGGGACGCCGTTCGATCCGTTCGGCTACACCGCGGAACGGCGCGCCGAGCGAGAGCTGATTGCTTGGTATGAGGGCCTGATCGAACGGATGCTGCGGAACCTCGACGCGACGCATCTGCCAAATCTCGTGGCGATTGCCAAAGGTCCGATGGATATCCGGGGCTATGGCCCGGTCAAAGATGCCGCGATCGTGAAGGTGAAGAGCGAGGTCGAACGGCAGTTCGCTGAACTCGACACACCCTCGCCGGCAAGGATGCACGCCTACGGTTGACGTGGCGTCGCCGAGGCTTCAGCCTCTGAACCCAAGGGGGCGCCCTGATGGCGCCCTTGCAATCGCGGGTGACGCATCATGGATTTCGACCAGTTGACGCTGACCGAGGCCGCGGCCGGCCTCAGCGCCGGGACAATCACGAGCACCGCGCTCACCCGGGAAGCCCTGGCCCGCGCCAAGGCCAACGCCGAGCTCAATGCCTTCGTCACCCTGGACGAGGCCGGTGCCTTGAAGGCGGCAGCGGCGTTCGACGCGACGGGTGATAAGACAAAACCGCTCGGCGGTGTGCCGATCGTGATCAAGGACAATATCGAGGTCGCGGGACTGCCATGCAGCGCCGGCACCCCGGCGCTGAAGGATTACATCCCGAAGGCCGATGCGCCTGTTGTGGCCAAGCTGCGCGCCGCGGGCGCCGTCATCATCGGCAAGACCAGCATGCACGAGCTGGCCTTCGGCATCTCCGGCTACAACACCGCATTCAAGAGCGGTGCCGAATACGGCGTGCGCAACGCCTATGATCGCGCCCTGATCGCCGGCGGCTCCTCGTCAGGCACGGGCGCGGCGATCGGCGCGCGGATCGTCGCGGGCGGGCTCGGCACCGACACCGGCGGATCGGTGCGGGTCCCCGCCGCCCTGAACGGATGCGCCTCGCTGCGTCCGACCGTCGGCCGCTATCCGCAAGAGGGGATCGCGCCGATCTCGCACACCCGCGATACCGCAGGTCCGATGGCCGCGACCATGGCCGACGTCGCCCTGCTCGATCGCGTGATCGCGGGTGGCGATGCGCTTGCGCCGGCCGATCTGAGGCAGGTTCGCGTCGGCATCGTGAAATCGATGCTGGTCAATCTCGATGCCGACACCGAGGCCGCGTTTCAGGCGGCAGTCGCAAAAATGAAGGCGCAAGGCGTCACGGTCATCGAGATCGAGATGCCACGGCTGGCCGAGCTCGACGGCCAGGCCAGCTTTCCCATCGCGCTGTACGAAGCCCATGACGATCTGGTCGCCTATCTCAAGCACACCGGCACCGGCCTCACCATCGAGGCAGTGGCGGAGAAGATTGCCAGCGCCGACGTCAAGGGCACCTATGATGGCCTGGTGATCCCGCGCAAACTGCCCGCGCCCGATAGCTCGCTGGTTGACGCCAAGCCGATCTATGATGCCGCGATCAAGACCGTTCGGCCCGCGCTGCAGGCGTTGTACGCAAGGAGCTTTGCCGACAACCGGCTCGATGCGATCGCCTTCCCGACCACGCCGCGCGTCGCCATTCCCTCCGACCCCGAGTCCAGCAGCCTCGAGAATTTCGGCCTGTTCATCCAGAACACCGATCCAGGCAGCAATGCCGGCATTCCCGGCATCCAGATCCCGATCGCGCTCGGTGCCAGCAGCAGATTGCCGATCGGGCTCGAGCTGGATGGCCCCGCGGGCAGTGATCGCCGGCTGCTCGCGATCGGAATGGCGCTCGACGGAGTGTTTGGACGGCTGCCGCCGCCGCGACTGATGAGATCGTAGGGTGGATTAGCCGAAGGCGTAATCCACCTCTTCTGCTTCCGCGGAGAGAGGCAGTGGTGGGTTACGCCCTGCGGTCTGCGCTTCGCGCAGTTCGCAAGGCTAACCCACCCTACGGCTCTGCCGCCGCGTCGCTCACGAATACGGGTTGATCAGTTTCTGCTGCTCGGCGCTGTGGTGCGCGAGCATGTCGATGAAGGTCCTGACCTTCGCCGACAGATGATGGCGGTGCGGATAGACCGCATTCATGGACAGCTCGACCGTCCGATATTCCGGCAACAGGCGCACGAGGCGGCCGGCTTCGAGGTCGTCCTGAATGAGAAACCCCGCCATCAGGCACACCGCCGCCCCCTCCAGCGCGACCTTCCGCAGCGCTTCACCGCTGTTGGTGACGAAGCTGCCGGAGATGCGTACCGAAGCCGGCGCGCCCTTGCGATCGAGGAAACGCCATTCGTCGCCAAACGGATAGTTCAGGTGACGACCGCAATTATGCGCGGTGAGCTCGTCGAGCTTCTGCACCCGGCCGTGCTTCTCGATGTAATCATGGGAGCAGCACAGCACGTGACGCCAGGTGGCGAGGCTCCGCACGATCAGGCTCGAATCCGGCGGCGGCGTCATGCGCAGGGCAACATCGTAGCCTTCCTCGATGAGATCGACATCGGCCTCGCCCATGCGCAGATCGATCTTGAGCTCCGGATAGGCCGACAGCAGTTTCGCCACCACCGGCGCCACGAACGGCACCATGTGGGTGGCAACGTGAATGCACAGCGTGCCTCGGGGCACCGACTGCAACTCGCTCGCGATGTCGTCGGCCTGTTCGAGATCGGCGAGGATCTGGACGCAGCGATCGTAATAGGCCTTGCCGATTTCGGTCAGGTTGACCTTGCGCGTGGTGCGGTGAAGCAGCCTGACCCCGAGCCGGTCTTCCAGCGCCTGAACGTGATTGCTCACCATGGTGGTCGACATGTTGAGCTTGCGGGCTGCTGCGGAGAAGCCGCCGGTCTCGACCACCCGGCTGAACACTTCGAGGCTCGTCAATCGATCCATGGCCGCCTGATTATCCGCTTCGGATCGATAATCGCGAGAATTCCTCCCGGATCATCAGTTCACACACATGGCGCGTCCCCGCTTGCAGCTTGGCCTGGCAGAGGACGCACGTCTCGGCAGCAATCGCGCGACAGAGGCGGCAATCGCTCTGGGGCAGCCGCGGCCTCGGCCCGGTAGACATCACAAACCAAAGTGACGGCTCCGATTATCCACCCCCAATGGATAATCCTTCCAGAATTTAGCCAATTATCACTGGAGCCGGCAAGACCGATAGTCTCAGCGAGCCGACAGGAGACCGCAATGTCCGAGATGCCCCGCACCGAGACCTTCCAGCAAGCAACTGAAATCACTCGCGATTACGCCAAGGCGCCGGCTGTCCCGGCCCGGAACATGGTCCGGCGCGCGGCCCTGGTGCTCGCCCTCCTCGCAGGCACGGCCACCATGGTCTACTACGGCCACGATTACTGGACCTACGGCCGCTACCTTGAGACCACCGACGACGCCTATGTGAAGGCGGACTCCACGATCATCGCGCCAAAAGTCTCCGGCTACATCGCCAAAGTGCTGGTCGGCGACAACGAGAAGGTCAGGGCGGGCCAGCTCCTCGCCAGGATCGACGACCGCGACTTCAAGGCGGCGCTGGATCAGGCTCGCGCCGACGTCGCCGCCGGCGAAGCCTCGGTGCGTAACATCGATGCCCAGCTCGAACTGCAGCAACCGATCATCGAACAAAGCACGGCCGACGTCGCGGCTGCGGACGCCAATCTGAAATTCGCGCAGGAGGAGCGCGCCCGCTACGACGACCTCATGAAGTCGGGCTCCGGCACGATCCAGCGCGCGCAGCAGACCGATGCGGCGCTGCGCGCCAGCAACGCGCAATTGCAGCACGCGAAATCTGGCCTCGTGGCCGCGCAGCGCAAGGTCGACGTGCTCACCACCCAGCGCGCCCAGGCCACCGCCCAGCTCGAACGCGCCCGCGCGGTCGCGCAGCAGGCGGCACTGAACCTGTCCTATACCGAAATCACCGCGCCGGTGGACGGCACGGTCGGCGCCCGCTCCTTGCGCGTCGGCCAATATGTGCAGGCCGGCACGCAGTTGATGGCGGTGGTGCCGCTCGATGCGGTCTATGTCGTCGCCAACTTCAAGGAGACGCAGCTGACCCATGTGCGTCCCGGCCAGCCGGTCGAGCTGCACGTCGACAGTTTTCGCAACCAGACCCTGCGCGGCCATGTCGACAGCCTGTCGCCGGCCAGCGGACTTGAATTCGCACTGCTGCCGCCGGACAACGCCACCGGCAACTTCACCAAGATCGTGCAGCGCGTGCCCGTGAAGATCGTGCTCGACGATCACAGCCTCACCGGCTTGCTGCGGCCCGGCATGTCCGCGGTGCCGACGGTCGACACGAAGGCGACGGTGCTGGCCGAACGCGAGACGGCCAAGCGTCTCGCCGACAATACGACGCGCCCGAACGGCGGCTGAGGCCGGGAAGCCTCCGCCGGGATTATCAAATCCTGCCGGATGATCTTTCCAGGACTTTCTCGATTATCGAAACCACCCGCCTAACGCATCCTGTCTCCGTACCCGAGACGAGGCTTCCATGAGCACGCTTCAACCAGCCTTCAACGCCGCCGCCACCATCCCCGCCCCTGCCGCTCCCGCGACTCCGGCGGTGCCCGCCAAAACCTGGATCGCGGTGATCGGCGCGACGCTCGGCGCCTTCATGGCGGTGCTGAACATCCAGATCGTCAACGCCTCGCTCGCGGACATCCAGGGCGCGATCGGCGCCGGCATCGACGACGGCGGCTGGATCTCGACGTCCTACCTGATCGCGGAGATCGTGGTGATCCCGCTCTCGGGCTGGCTGGCGCAGGTGTTCTCGATCCGCATCTATCTGCTGACCAATGCGGTCCTGTTCCTGCTTCTGTCCGCGGCCTGCGCGCTGGCGCAAGACCTGCCGCAGATGATCGTGCTGCGCGCCGTGCAGGGTTTTACCGGCGGCGTGCTGATCCCGATGGCCTTCACGCTGATCATCACGCTGCTGCCGCGCGGCAAGCAGCCGGTCGGACTTGCGCTGTTCGCTCTGTCGGCAACGTTCGCGCCGGCGATCGGCCCGACCATCGGCGGCTATCTCACCGAGAATTTCGGCTGGCAGTACATCTTCTACGTCAACCTCGTGCCCGGCGCGATCATGGTCGGCATGCTCTGGTACGCGCTCGAAGCCAGGGAAGCTTTCGCTGCTGCGCGAGGGCGACTGGGCCGGCATCATCACCATGGCGATCGGGCTCTCCGCGCTGCAGACCGTGCTGGAGGAAGGCAACAAGGACGACTGGTTCGGCTCGCCCTTCATCGTCAAGCTCTCGATCATCGCAGCCGTGACGCTGACCGCCTTCCTGGTCATCGAGCTCACGGTGAAGAAGCCGCTGCTCAATCTGCGCCTGCTGGTCCGCCGCAATTTCGGCTTCGGCATGCTCGCGAACTTCCTGCTCGGCATCGCGCTGTACGGCTCGGTGTTCATCCTGCCGCAATATCTGGCGCGCATCCAGGGCTACAATGCCGAGCAGATCGGCATGGTGCTGGCCTGGACCGGACTGCCGCAGCTCCTGCTGATCCCGCTGGTGCCGCGCCTGATGCAGAAATTCGACGCGCGGATCATCATCGGCATCGGCTTCGTGCTGTTCGCGGCCTCGAACTTCATGAACATCTACATGACCAACGACTACGCCGCAGACCAGCTGTTGTGGCCCAACGTCGTTCGCGCCATCGGCCAGGCGCTTGTGATGGCACCATTGTCGGCGGTCGCAACCGCCGGCATCGAGGCGGAGAATGCCGGCTCGGCCTCCGGCCTGTTCAACATGATGCGCAATCTCGGCGGCGCCGTCGGCATCGCGCTGTTGCAGACGCTGCTGACCAAGCGCGAGCAATATCACTCCAACGTGCTGATGCAGTCGGTCTCGGTGTTCGAGCAGGCCACCCGCACGCGGCTCGAGCAGCTCACGCAATATTTCATCAATCACGGCATCCTCGACCGTGCGGACGCGTCGCATCGCGCCTATGTTGCGATCGGCCACATCGTGCAGAAGCAGGCCTATATCTTCGCCTTCAGCGACACTTTCTATCTGCTCGGCATGGCACTGATCGTCGCTCTGATCGCCGTATTCTTTCTGATGAAGCCCGGCCAGGTCTCGGCCGGCGGAGCCCACTGATCCCAACCGGAGAAAAGGAGAACGACCATGAAGCCCCGCATGAATTTCTACCAAGCCGCTCCCGACACCATGAAGGCGCTGATGGCGCTGGAAGAGCAGATCCAGTCGACGGGCCTCGAGAAATCGCTGATCGAGCTGGTCAAGATCCGGGCCTCACAGATCAACGGCTGCGCCTTCTGCATCAACATGCACACCGAGGACGCCCGCAAGCGCGGCGAGACCGAGCAGCGCATTTACCTGCTCAACGCCTGGCGCGAATCCCCGCTCTATTCCGACCGCGAGCGCGCTGCGCTGGCCTGGACGGAAGCCGTGACGCTGATCTCTGAGACGCATGCGCCCGATGACGTCTACGAACAGGTCCGCGCGCAATTCTCCGACGCGGACACGGTGAACCTGACCATGCTGATCGGCGCCATCAATGCCTGGAACAGGATCGCGATTGCGTTCCGCGCGGTGCATCCGGTGAAGGTGAAGGCATCGGTGGCGTAGGCCACAGTATCGCCTTACGCACAGCCTCGTAGGGTGGGCAAAGGCGCACTTGCGCCGTGCCCACGTCTTCTCACGCATTCGCTGAAGGAATGGTGGGCACGCTTCGCTTTGCCCACCCTACGATAGCGGAGTATGACGCTCAGACCGCCGTCGCCTTGGCGAACTCCACATAAATCTCGCGCAGCCGCGTCGCCATCGGGCCGGGCTTGCCGTCGCCGATCTTCTTGCCGTCGAGCGCGACCACCGGCTGCACGAACGAAGATGCGCTGGTGATGAACGCTTCCTTGGCGGAAAGCGCTTCGGCGACGGTGAAGGAACGCTCCTCGACGCGGAGCTGGCGTTCCTCCGCGAGCGCGATCACGGCTTTGCGGGTGCAGCCCGGCAGGATCGCGTTGGAGTTCTGGCGGGTGACGATGACATCGTCCTTGGTCAGGATGAACGCCGTGGACGAGCCGCCTTCGGTCACATAGCCATCCTGCAGCATCCAAGCTTCGCCGGCTCCGGCTTCGGCCGCGGCCTGCTTCGCCAGCACCTGCGCCAGCAGCGCGACGCTCTTGATGTCGCGCCGCTCCCAGCGGATGTCGGGCACCGTAATCACGTTGATGCCGGTCTTTGCCACGGGGGCGTTGATGATGTCCTTCTCCGAGGTGAACATCACCAGGCTCGACTTGACGTCACACTTGGGGAACGGGAAGTCGCGGCCCTTGTCGGCGCCACGCGTGACCTGGAGGTAGACGAGGCCGCTTCCGACCTTGTTGCGCGCGATCAGCTCCTTCTGGATCTCGGTGATGCGCTCGATCGTCTCCGGCAGCTTCAGGCTGATCTCGCCGACCGACCGCTCCAGCCGCGCCAGGTGCGAGGCGTTGTCGACCAGCTTGCCGTCCAGCACGGCCGAGACCTCGTAGATGCCGTCGGCGAACAGGAAACCGCGGTCGAGGACCGAGATCTTGGCTTCCGAGAGCGGGACGAATGAGCCGTTGACATAGGCGAGCGGGTCCAAGGCAGGTCTCCTGGGAGGGGATGGGGATTTGCGCGTGTATACGCCAGTTGGGGGCGCCGATCACCCCTCGTTTCGTCATTCCGGGGCATTCGCAAAGCGAATGAGCCCGGAATCTCGAGATTCTCAGGTGCGCAATTGCGCACCATAGTTCGCCTCTACGAGGCGCCCCGGAATGACGGCGGAGGTCAGTGCGACAGGATCTTCGACAAGAACTTCTGCGCGCGGTCGCTGCGGGGCTTGCCGAAGAAGTCGTCCTTCGGGGCGTCCTCGACGATCTCGCCGCGGTCCATGAAGATGACGCGGTTGGCGACCTTGCGGGCGAAGCCCATCTCGTGGGTGACGACCATCATGGTCATGCCTTCACGGGCGAGGTCGACCATGACGTCCAGCACCTCGCTGACCATTTCGGGATCGAGCGCCGAGGTCGGCTCGTCGAACAGCATGACGATCGGATCCATCGCCAGCGCGCGTGCAATCGCAACGCGCTGCTGCTGGCCGCCGGAGAGCTGCGCCGGAAATTTCTGCGCCTGCTCCTTCAGGCCGACGCGCTCCAGCAGCTGCATGCCCTTGGTGACCGATTTGTCGTGCCCACGGCCCAGCACCTTCTCCTGCGCGAGGCAGAGATTGTCGATGATCTTGAGGTGCGGAAACAGCTCGAAATGCTGGAACACCATGCCGACGCGCGAGCGCAGCTTCGGCAGATTGGTCTTGGGATCGTTGACCTTGGTGCCGTCGACCGAGATGTCGCCGCTCTGGAACGGCTCCAGCGCGTTGACGCATTTGATCAGCGTCGACTTGCCCGAGCCCGAGGGGCCGCAAACGACGACGACCTCGCCCTTGGTGACGCTGGTGGTACAGTCGGTCAGCACCTGGAAGGTCGGGCTGTACCATTTGTTGACGTGGCTGATTTCGATCATGACCGACACGCTCTAGCGAATGATGGCGATGCGCGACTGCAGGCGACGAACGCCGAAAGACGCGATACAGGAAATGGTGAAGTAGACGACGGCGGCGAACAGATACATTTCGACGAGACGCCCGTCGCGCTGCGCGACCTTGCTGGCCGCGCCCAGGAAATCCGGGATCGACAGCACGTAGACCAGCGAGGTGTCCTGGAACAGCACGATGGTCTGGGTCAGCAGCACGGGGAGCATGTTGCGAAACGCCTGCGGCAGCACGACGTAGCGCATGGTCTGGGCGTAGCTCAATCCCAGCGCGCTCGCCGCGGCCGGCTGGCCGCGCGAGATCGACTGGATGCCGGCGCGCATGATCTCGGAGAAATACGCCGCCTCGAACATGATGAAGGTGATGAGCGAGGAGGCGAACGCGCCGACGCTGATCGGACGCGAGGCGCCGGTCACCCACTGCCCGATATAGGGCACCAGGAAGTAGAACCAGAAGATCACCAGCACCAGCGGCAGCGAGCGCATGAAGTCGACATAGAGGCCGGCGATGCGCCCGAGGGTCTTGTAGCCGGACAGCCGCATCAGGGCGATCGCCGTGCCAAAGATCAGGCCGCCGAGCGCGGCGAGCGCGGTCAGCGTCAGCGTGAAGGTCATGCCCTCGTAGAACAGGTAGGGCAGCGACCTGCGGATGACGTCGAAATCGAAACTCCCGAGCATGGCGCTATTTCCCCGTGATGTAGCCGGGGATCGCGACGTAGCGCTCGAGATAGCGCATCGCGGTCACGACGACGGCGTTGACGAGGAGATAGAGGAGCGTCGCGGCCGTGAAGGCCTCGAACACCTGGAACGAGAATTCCTGCATCGAGCGCGCCTGTCCGGTCAGCTCGATCAGGCCGATGGTGATGGCGACCGCCGTGTTCTTGATGGTGTTGAGGAACTCGGAGGTCAGCGGCGGCAGGATGATGCGGAACGCCATCGGCAGCAGCACGTAGCGGTAGCCCTGCACGGTGGTGAGCCCGAGCGCGGTCGCGGCCATCTTCTGCCCGCGCGGCAGCGAACCGATGCCCGCCTGCAATTGCACCGCGACGCGCGCCGACATGAAGAAGCCGACGCCGATCGCCGCCGTCCAGAACGGCGCGTTCGGCAATTGCTTCAGCCACAGGCCGGCGGCCTTCGGCAGCAGTTCCGGCAGCACGAAGAACCACAGGAAGAGCTGCACCAGCAGCGGCATGTTGCGGAAGAACTCGACCCAGCAGAAGCCGAACCAGTAGGAGCCCCGCGACGGCAACGTGCGCATGACGCCGACGATCGAGCCGAAGATCAGCGCGATCACCCAGGCGAGCAGCGCCGTCTTGATGGTCAGCGCCAGGCCCGACAGCAGCATGTCGAGATAGGTGCCGGTCCCCATCGGGTTCGGCTCGAAGAAAATTCCCCAGTTCCAGTGGTAGTTCACGTGTCCCCCGCGCGAACGCGCCCATATTGTCCCGGGCGCCTATGCAAATGTCCGGCCACTCCCTCCAGAATGGCTGGAATTCTTCCCTCTCCCCGCAAGCGGGGAGAGGGAACAGCATATCTTACTTGTAGTCGTCCGGATTCGGCGAATCCGTCGGCTTGGCGAACTCGTTCTTCAGCTCGGCCGAGATCGGCGTGTTCAGGTTCAGTCCCTTCGGCGGGATCTTGGTCGTGAACCACTTGGCGTAGATCTTCTCGCCCTCGCCGGAGGTATAGACCGCAGCGGTCGCAGCATCGACCACCTTCTTGAACGGCGCATCGTCCTTGCGCAGCATGATGCCGTAGGGCTCGGGCTTGGAGAACGCGTCCTTGGAGATCGCATAGTCATCCGGCGACTTCGAGCCGGCGACGAGGCTGGCGAGCAGGATGTCGTCCATGACGAAGGCGACCGCGCGGTCGGTCTCGACCATCAGGAAGGCTTCGGCGTGGTCCTTGGCCGGGATGATGTTGGCGCCGAGACCCTTCGCGACATTAGCTTCGGTGAGCTGCTTGATGTTGGTGGTGCCGGCGGTCGAGACCACCGTCTTGCCCTTGAGGTCGTCGATCGACTTCAGGCCGCTCGACTTCTTGAAGACGTAGCGGCTGGCGGTCAGGAAGTGGGTGTTGGTGAAGGCGACCTGCTTCTGGCGCTCGGCATTGTTGGTGGTCGAGCCGCATTCGAGATCGATCGTGCCATTGGCCATCAGCGGGATGCGCGTCGCGGAGGTCACCGGGTTGAGCTTCACCTCGAGCTTGTCGAGCTTGAGCTCCTTCTTCACGGCGTCGACGATCTTGTAGCAGATGTCCATCGCGAACCCGACCGGCTTCTGGTTGTCGTCCAGATAGGAGAACGGGATCGAGGAGTCGCGGAAGCCCAGCGTGATGGCGCCGGTGTCCTTGATGTTCTTCAGCGTCCCGGTCAGCTCCTGGGCCCCGGCCTGGCTGACGGCGAAGGTCGCGACAAGCGCGAGCCCGATGTGACGGAAATGTTTCACTTTTTTCTTCCCCTTTCAGGATGATGCGGCCGAATGCAAGCACAAATCGGGCCGGATTAGAATGTGACTTTCGGCTGGATGGCGGCTCCAGGTTAACGGCTCAGGCCAGTGGCTTTGGCAATTCCCCGAGATCCCAGAACAGCCCGGCCATCACCGTCAAGGCCTCTTCGGTCAATGGCAGCAGGATGTGCTCATTGGGCGCATGCTGGGAGCAGCCGGGATAGGAGTGCGGGACCCAGATCGTCGGCAGGCCCAGGATCTCGGAAAAGACGTCGTTGGGCAGTGAGCCGCCGAAATTCGGCAAAACAGCCGGCGCCTTGCCGGTGGTCTCCTGCACCGAATCCGCGGCCCATTTGATCCAGGGGCTGTCGAAATCGGTGCGTGAGGCGGCAAAGCTCTGGGCCGCCCGAACCTCGACCATCGGAAAGCCGCGTCCCACCAGATGCGCACGGATGGCGTCGATCAGGCCGTCGATCTTGGTGCCGACCACGAAACGCAGTTGCAGCACGGCATTGGCATGGCCGGGAATGGCGTTGGCCGGCTTCTCGATATTGCCCGAGGACATCGCCAGCACTTCGAGCGTGTTCCAGGCATAGAGCCGCTCGGCCGCCGACAAGCCCTCCTCGCCCCAGTTCTCGGCCAGCGCCGGCTCGTCCGCGGTCGGCACCACCTCGACGTCCGCAAGATAGCTGCGGATCTGGTTGGTGAGCCGCGGTGGCTTCAGGGCCTCGAGCTGGAGGCGGCCGTGACCGTCGACCAGCGTCGAGATCGCGTTGACCAGGATGGTCGCGGGGTTGGCGAGCACGCCGCCCCAATTGCCGGAATGATGGCCGCCATCGCGCAGGTTCACGTCGAGGTGGATGCGGATGCCGCCGCGGCAGCCGAGGAAGAGTGTGGGGCGATCTGCGGACAAGCGCGGGCCGTCGGAGGCCATGAACAGGTCGGCCTTGAGCGCGTCGCGATTGAGATCGCAGACCTTGCCGAGATCGGGCGAGCCGATCTCCTCACCCATCTCGACGATGAACTTGGCATTGAAGCCGAGCTTGCCGCCGCGCGCGTCGCGTACCGCACGCAGCGCTGCCATGTTGATGCTGTGCTGGCCCTTGTTGTCGGCGGTGCCGCGACCATAGAGCCGCGTGCCCGCAACCGTCGTGCGCCAGGGATCGCGGCCGTCGCGCCACTCGCCTTCCATGCCATCGACGACGTCGCCATGGCCGTAGACCAGCACGGTCGGCGCGGACGCACTTTCGTGGTACTCGGCGAACAGGAACGGTGCCTTGCCGCTCGGGGATTCGACGATGCGGCTGGTGAAGTCGAGCGCAGCGAAAGCCGGCTGCATCTCCTGTTCCAGATAGGCGCGCAGCTCGGGGCCACGCGAGGGATTCTGGCTCTCGGTCTTGTAGGCGACGCGACGGTCGAGTTCAGCGAGGAACGCGCCGGATTTGAAATCGTCGCGGGCGCGGGCGATGGCGTCGGCTCTGGTCATTGCTTTCATTTTCAAGGTTTCGACGCGGGCGAACGTAGCGGGCTACATAGGCCGTCGAAAGTGGCGGGGAGTTGGATCGTTCTTGGGTAGTTCTTGTGATTTCGTTCTTGCTCTCTTGAGATTGGCTTGCCAAGCGCGGCAGCACCGCTGATTTTGACCTTGCCAATATCCCAACATATGCAAGAACTTCGCCAGATTGGGGCGCACATCTATCATTCGAAGAGCGCTCAGTACAGGGCGCCGAGGGACCAGCATGGCCAAAGAGATCAGGCTCAACGCCTTTGCGATGAATTGCGTCGCACACCAGTCACCGGGCCTTTGGACCCATCCTCGCGACCGCACAGCCGAATATAACCGCCTGCCCTACTGGATCGATCTGGCCAGGACGCTGGAGCGCGGCCGCTTCGACGGGTTGTTCCTGGCCGACGTGCTCGGCGTCTACGACGTCTATGGCAACAGCCCTGACGCAGCCTTGCGCAATGCAGCACAGACGCCGTCGAACGAGCCGCTGCTGCTGCTGTCGGCAATGGCCGCGGTGACGAAAAATCTCGGCTTCGGCGTCACCAGCAATCTGTCGTTCGAGCCGCCCTACCCGTTCGCGCGGCGGATGTCGACGCTGGATCATCTCACCGAGGGGCGGATCGGCTGGAACGTCGTCACCGGCTATCTCGACAGCGCCGCGCGCGGCGCCGGCAAGGACAAGCAGACCGGACATGACGATCGCTACGACATCGCCGACGAATATATGGAGGTCGTCTACAAGCTCTGGGAAGGCAGCTGGGAAGACGACGCCGCGCTGCGCGACCGCAAACGCGGCATCTTCACCGATCCCGCAAAAGTCCATCGCGTCAATCATGAGGGCGCGAACTACCGCATCAACAACACCATTCACCTCAGCGAGCCGTCGCCGCAGCGCACGCCCGTGCTGTACCAGGCCGGCACCTCGCCGCGCGGCCGGCAGTTCGCCGCGCGCCACGCCGAATGCGTGTTCATGTCGGGCCCATCGGCCAAGGTGATCGCGCCGCGCGTCTCCGCGATCCGCCAGGAGGCTGCCGCGCTCGGCCGCAACCCGGCCGAGATCCTGATGTTCTCGATGATGACGATCATCCTCGGACGGACGGAAGACGAGGCGAAGGAAAAATACGCCGACTATCGCCGCCATATCAGCGCTGAAGGGGCGCTGGCGCTGATGTCGGGTTGGACCGGCGTCGACTTCTCCGGCTACGACCTCGACCAGCAGGTGCGTCACGTCCAGAACGATGCCGGCCGCAGCGCGATGGACAACGTCACCCGCGCGGACCCCGATCGGGTCTGGACCGTGCGCGACGTCATCGAGCATGTCGGCATCGGCGGCGCCGGTCCTGTCGTGGTCGGCACGCCCGAGATGGTCGCGGACAAGATCGAGCAATGGTTCGAGGCCACCGACGTCGACGGCCTCAACGTCGCCTTCGCGATCTCGCCCGGCGATTTCGAGGACATCGCCGACATGCTGGTGCCGGAGCTGACCAAGCGCGGACGGTATAAGCCGGAATATGCGAAGGGCACGCTGCGGGAGAAGCTGTTCGGCGGCGGACGCGCGCGGCTCGATGCGCCGCATCCGGCGGCGGGGTATCGCGTGGGGAAGACGGGGTAGCTGCTGCTTGCCGCTTTTCCGGATCGTCGCTGCGAGCTGCGCTTCATTGCGCGATCTGCCGAACTGCACCCGCGGACACCGCTGCGTTCCCTCCCCCCTTGCGGGGGAGGGTTAGGGAGAGGGGTGCCACACGGGGACTCTCTCTGCAGCGCACGACCTGTTCTCGACGACGGCGACACCGCCTCCTGGGCTACCCCTCTCCCCCGCCCTCCCCCACAAGGGGGGAGGGAGCAGAGCGGAGCGCGCGGCGCCCTACACCTTCCCGTCCACCATCACCTCGATCAGCTTCGTCCCCGGCCGATTGAACGCCGATGACAGCGTCGCCTTCAGCTCGCGGGGATCACTCACCTTGATTGCCTCGCAGCCGAGCGCCCTGGCGACGCCCGCAAAATCCACGGGCGGATCGACAAAGTCCATGCCGACGTAATTGTCATCGCCATGGAAGGCGAGGAGGCGCTGCTTGATGATGCGGTAGCCGCCATTGTTGGCAATGACGGCGTTGAGCGGCAGCTTGTGATGCGCCGCGGTCCACAGCGACTGGATCGAATACATCGCGCTGCCGTCGCCGGAGAAGCACACCACGGGACGATCCGGATTGGCGATGCTGGCACCGACGGAGGCCGCCAGGCCCCAGCCGATGCCGCCGGAAGCAAGCCCGTGATAGCCGTAGCGATCACGGTGCGGACGTAGCGCCGTGACCTGGCGGCTGGAGGTGAGTCCTTCATCGACGAGGATGGCATGGTCGGGCATGGCCTCGACCATTTGCAGCACCAGAAAGTCGGGATCGATGGGGTTGCGGCCCGCACTCTTGCCGATCTGCTCGACCAGTGCGGCGCGGCGCGCGCTCCAGTTCTTCGGCGCAAGCTCGGCGAGACGCTGTTTCGCGCGGCTCGTAAGTGTTGTGCCGCCCATCTCCTTCAGCACCGGAATCAATGCGCGCAGCGTTTCCTTAACGTCAGCCTTCAGCGCGATCTCGGCGCCGTAATTCTTGGCGATCTCCCAATCGACGAGGCCGATCTGCACGATGCCGAGACCGTCAGGCAGCGCATCGACCTCGCTATAGACCGACATCCGCAAGGGATCGCCACCCAGCGCGATCAGGAGATCGTAAGGCGCGAGCGTATCGCGCGCCGCCTTCTGCACGCGCGCCAGCGTGCCGACGAAGCTCGGGCTCTCCGAGAGGAAATGCGAGCCATAGGGCGTCGAGGATTGATAGGCGGCCGCGCCGAGCAGCTCGGCCAGTTCAGCGGCCTCCTTCAGCGCGTCGCTCTTCACCACCTCGTCCATGGTGACGACCACGGGGCGCTCCGCCCTAAGCAGCCGTGCTGCGAAAGCCCGGAGCGCTTCGTCCGATGGTTTGGTGCGCGCATCGATGCGAGTGGACCGGCCGAGATCGATCCCGGCTTCGCTGTTGAGGATGTCGCCGGGCAGCGAGATGAACACCGGCCCGGTCGGCGGCGTCATCGCGACCTTGGCGGCGCGGCGCACGATGCGCGGCAGGTCCTCCAGCCGCGTCACCTCGACCGCCCATTTCACCAGCGGCTCGGCCATGCGCACCAAGGGGCCATAGAGCACCGGCTCCATCAGGCCGTGGCCCTGCTCCTGCTGGCCCGCGGTCAGGATCATCGGCGTTCCCGTGAACTGGGCGTTGTAGAGCGAGCCCATGGCATTGCCGAGGCCGGGCGCGACATGGACGTTGCAGGCGACGAGCTTTCCCGAGGCGCGGCTGTAGCCATCGGCGATCGCGACCACCAGGCTCTCCTGCATCGCCATCACATAGGTGAGATCGGGATGATCCTTCAGCGCATGCATGATCGGCAATTCGGTGGTGCCGGGATTGCCGAACAGGTGCGTGATGCCCTCGTCCTTGAGCAGCGCGAGAAAGGCGGAGCGGCCGGTGATCTTGTTCTTCATGTTTCCTCCAGGAGCGGTCGTTGCCGCAAGGACTGAAAGCATGATGGCCGAAGTCTTGGGATACGCGCAAGGAAGCGCGGTCATGGCTGCGTTGCGCGGGAGCGGAGCTACATCTCCTCGCGCCCGAGCTCGAACGGATCCTCGCCGCTTCCGCGCTTCTTCTTTTTCGAGCGCTGCCAGACCACGCCGGGAAAGCCCTTCAGCGGCACCAGGGGCTCGCCGGTATAGGCCCATTCCTGCAGCTCCTCGATCGCGATGTGATAGAGCGGCTGGCGTCCGGTGCGTTCTTTGAATAAGGCACGCGGGATGTTGACCATGTGCGGGCCGCGCGGGCGTTCGTACATGACCGGCGTGCCGCAATGCGAGCAGAAGCTGCGCGCGGTCTTCGTCGCCTTGTCCTCGTAACGGGTCAGCGCGGTCTTGCCGGAGGTGATGCGAAAGCGCTTCTTCCAGCTGCCGATATAGGTCGCGTAAGCCGCGCCGTGGGCGCGGCGGCTACCGGCAGAATGATCATGCCACGCCCAGCGCGCGGGGACGTCGATTTCGAACGTGACCTTGCCGCAGAGGCACTGGCCGGTGGCTGTTCCTGCGGCGGCTGCGGCTTTGGCCATGGAAGTCTCTCCGTCGTCATTGCGAGGAGCGACCATACACGATTGTCATTCCGGGGCGCGACGAAGTCGCGAGCCCGGAATCCATTGGGCGGCAAGCGAAGACGTGAGATGGATTCCGGGTTCGATGCTGCGCATCGCCCCGGAATGACGGGAGAGGTCAGGCCGGCGTCAGTTCGTCATACACCGGATAATCCGTATACCCCTTCTCCTCGCCGCCGTAGAACGTCGCGCGGTTGTACGGCGTGATCGGATAGTCGTGCTCCAGGCGCCGCGGCAGATCGGGGTTGGAGATGAAGATGCGGCCGAACGCGATGATGTCGGCGTGTCCCTCGGCAATCGCCGCATTCGCGGTCTCGCCGGTGAAACCGCCGGCGGTCATCAGCACGCCGCTGTAGTGCGGGCGGAACAGCACCATCGCGGAGGGCACGTTCTCCCAGTGGACGTCGGCGCGGCCGGCGCCGCTGGAGCGCGGCTCGATGAAATGCAGATAGGCGAGACTGAGCTTGTCGAGCGCCTTCACCACGTGCGTGTAGAGCGGCATCGGATCGGGCTCGCCGGAATCATTGGCGATGCCGTGGGGCGACAGCCGCACGGCGACGCGGTTGGCGCCCCAGACGTCGATCGCGGCCTGCGTGACCTCGAGCAGCAGCCGCGCGCGGTTCTCGATTCCGCCGCCATATTGATCGGTGCGCTGGTTGCTGCGCGATTGCAGGAACTGCTCGAGCAGATAGCCGTTGGCGCCGTGGATCTCGACGCCGTCGAAGCCGGCGGCGAGCGCGTTCTTCGCGCCCTGCCTGAAAGCCTCGACGATGTCCTTGACCTCCTCCATCTCCAGCGCGCGCGGCGTCTCGTAATCGGCGATCTTGCCGTCGGCCGTCATCGCCTTCATGCCCTCGGCCTTGATCGGGATCGCCGAGGCCGAGACCGGCAACTCGCCGCCGTGGAAGGAGGAATGCGAGACGCGGCCAACATGCCAGAGCTGGAGGAAGATGATGCCGCCCTTGGCGTGCACGGCATCCGTCACCTTGCGCCAGCCGGCAATCTGCGCCTCCGAATAGATGCCGGGCGTCGCCGGATTGCCGCGGCCGTGCGAGAGCACCGGCGAGGCTTCGGCGATCAGCAAACCGCCCTTCGTCGCGCGCTGGCCGTAATATTCGGCGTTGAGCGGCCGCGGCGAAAAGCTCTCGCGCTCGGCCCGCATGCGCGTCAACGGCGCCATCGCGACGCGATGCGCGAGCTTGTACGGACCGACCTGCAACGGTCTAAACAACGCCTCGAATTTCATGCGGACCCCGGATGGCTATGGAAGGATGCGGATCATATAGCGAGGGGCGGCCCCTCGAAAAGGCGCCGCCCCTGCAAAAAGTAGATATTCCCTCTCGCGGAACGCGGGAAGGAATGGATGTTACGCCGTCTTGATCCAGACGGCCTTCACGTTGAGATATTCCTCGACGTGCTGCTTGCCGGACTCGCGGCCGTAGCCGCTCATCTTGTAGCCGCCGAACGGCACGGCCGGGTCCATCGCCTGGTAGCAATTGACCCACACCGAGCCGGCGCGCAGGCGCTTCGCGACCGCATGCGCCTTGGTGACGTCGCGCGTCCACAGGCCGGAGCCGAGGCCGAACGTGGTGTTGTTGGCACGCTTGACCAGCTCATCCATGTCCTTGAACGCGATCGCGGAGATGACGGGACCAAAAATCTCCTCCTGCGCGATGCGCATGTTGTCCTGGACGCCGGCGAACACGGTGGGCGAGACGAAGAAGCCCTTCGATAGCGCGCCTTCGGTGACGCGGCCGCCGCCGGCGAGCGCACGCGCGCCTTCCTTCTGGCCGATGTCGAGATAGCCGGTGACGCGCTCGAGCTGCTGCTCGGACACCAGCGGGCCGATCTGCACGTTGGGATCGAGGCCGTTGCCGACCTGCAGCTTCTTGCCGAACTCGGCGACGCGGCCGACGAACTCCTCGTAGATCGCCTGCTCGACGAACAGGCGCGTGCCGGCGCTGCAGATCTGACCCGAGTTGGCGAACACCGCCATCGCGGCACCCGGCACGGCGGCGTCGAGATCGGCATCCGCGAACACGATGTCCGGCGACTTGCCGCCGAGTTCGAGCGAGACGCGCTTGAGGTTGCCGGCCGAGGCCCGGATGATCGACTGCCCCGTGATATGCGAGCCGGTGAAGGCGACCTTGTCGACGTCGTGGTGCGAGGCGAGCGCGGCGCCCGCGGTCTCGCCATAGCCGGGCACGACATTGACGACGCCGGGCGGAATGCCGGCCTCCATAGCCAGCTCGGCGATGCGCAGCGAGGTCAGCGGCGCCTCTTCGGCGGGCTTGAGCACGACGGTGCAGCCGGTCGCGATCGCAGGCCCGATCTTCCAGATCGTCGCGCTGAGCGGACCGTTCCAGGGAATGATTGCGCCGACGACGCCGATCGGCTCTTTCAGCGTATAGGAGAAGATTTCGCCGGGCAGCGAGTTCTCGATGGTCTCGCCATGGATCGCCGTGGTCTGGCCGGCATAGTAGCGCAGCATGCCGATGGCGCGCAGGCGATAGGCGCGGGTGCGGCTGAGCGGCGCGCCCATGTCGAGCGTATCGAGCTGCGACAATTCGTCAAAATTCTTCTCGACGAGGTCGGCGAGCCTGAGCAAGAGGTTCTGCCGCTCGAACGGTTTCACCTTGCTCCACGGACCCTCGAAGGCGCGGCGGGCGGCGGCGACCGCACGGTCGATGTCTTCCTTGTCGCCCTCGGCGACCGTCGCGAGCAGCTCGCCGGTCGCGGGATTGCGGGTCTCGAAGCGCTTGCCGGAGGCGGCGTCGACCCACTTCCCGTCGATCAGCATCTGCTTGTAGGACCCGTTGGCGAACGGGTGGCGCGTGATCGGAATAGCCTGCGACACAGCCATGGCCGCACTCCCTGTCAGGTCATTGATTGGTTCGATCTCGGTGGGACCGTTAGGCCTGGAAGAATACAGCGGTGCCGGAGGGGCGTAAAGGCGGCGTGGAACGAAGACCTCCCATGCCGACTTGTGCAGGGTCGCGCCAGCGCCATGCTATAGCTCGACCGAGCCCCATCCTGCGGAGACGAGCCATGTCACATCCAGCCATCATCAAGGACAATGTTGCCGTGATCACCGGCGGCGCGTCCGGCATCGGATTTGCCGCCGCCATGGCTTTCGCGCGTGCCGGCATGAAGGTATGCATCGCTGACGTCGACGAGGCGCGGCTGGCGGAGGCCGCCACAAAACTGTCATCCGTCGCGTCTGCCACACATGTGATGACGTTCGCCGTCGATGTCAGCCGTGCCGAAAGCGTGATGGAACTGGAACGCGCCGTGGGCGCGCATTACGGCGGCACCGACGTCCTCATGAACAATGCCGGCATCCAGCCCGGCAGCACGCTGTTCGGCGTATCAGACAATTGGCAGCGCATCATCGGCGTCAACATGTGGGGCATCATCAACGGCTCCCGAATCTTCGCGCCGAGCATGATCGCACGCGGCAAAGCCGGCCTCATCATCAACACCGGCTCCAAGCAGGGCATCACCACGCCGCCCGGCGATCCCGCCTACAACGTCTCCAAGGCCGGCGTGAAGGCCTTCACTGAGGCGCTGCAGCACGAGCTGCGCAATACCGGCGATTGTCACGTCACCGCACATCTGCTGATTCCAGGTTTCGTCTTCACCGGCCTCACCGCAAAGGGCCGCACCGAAAAGCCGGCCGGCGCCTGGACGCCGGAGCAGACCGTGGATTTCATGCTGGCACGGCTGGAGGCCGGCGACTTCTACATCCTGTGCCCCGACAATGACGTACCGCGCGCGCTGGACGAAAAGCGCATGCTCTGGGCGGCCGGCGACATCGTCGAGAACCGCCCGCCGCTGTCGCGCTGGCATCCGGACTATGCGGATGCGTTCGCGCGGTTCGTGAAGGGGGAGTGACTATTTGACCCTCATGGTGAGGAGCGCGCCCTTGCGCGCGTCTCGAACCATGCAGGCCCGTCTCGGGCCTCGATCCTTCGAGACGCCCGCTTTCAGCGGGCTCCTCAGGATGAGGAGTTACAGCGTCTCTTGCTGGTGCCCGCAATTCTTGCAGGCGAACTTGACGCGGGTCTGGCCTTTTTCCGCCTGCACCCGGTTCGGCGCGCCGCACTTGCCGCAGACGGCCTCGATGCGGGTCGTGCCCTGCTTGACGACGATGGTCTTCTTTTCCATCGATTCGCGGATCAGGCGCTCGGCCTCTTCACGCAGGGATTGTTTCGACAAAGCTCGTCTCCGCCTCTGAAAGCGCGAGAGCCATATCGCACCTGCGTTGGAATCTCAATGCGCAAAGCCCGCTCAGACCTCGACGATCACATAACTGTCCTCGACATGCACCGGAAACGTCTCGGCAACATAGGGGCCCTTCTGCAATTCCTCGCCGCGCTCCACCGCAACCGGATATGACCGGATCCTGACGCGATTGGGATCGAACCAGGATTGGCCGTTGCGCATGTCGAACTCCCAGCCGTGCCAGGGACAGCGCAGCATCTCGCCGACGCGCGAACGCTCGTAGACGCCGGGCTCGGGCGAGGTCAGCCGCGCCACGCAGGCGGCCTTCTCCAGCGGCGCGCCTTCATGAGGGCAGCGGTTCAGAAGCGCGAAGAACTCGCCATTGACGTGGAACACGACGATGTCGCGGCCGGCGATAGCGACGACCTTGTTGCCGCCGGGCGGGATCTCCGAGATGGTGGCGACGATGTGACGGGCCATACAGGTCTCAGAACTTGTAGACCGCGCGGGCGTTGGTGCTGAAGATCTTCTTCCGCTCTGCCTCGGTCAGCGGCGTCTTGAAGGCGAACCGCGGATCGTCGAAGTCCCAGTGCGGATAGTCCGACGAGAACAACAGACGGTCGACACCGACCCATTCGATCAGCGCGCGCAGATGCCGTGCCTCGTCCGGCTCGTCGATCGGCTGGGTCGTGAACCAGAAATGCTCGCGGACATATTCGGACGGCTTGCGCTTGAGATGCGGCACCTCGCTGCGGAAGCGCTCGAAATGCTGGTCCATGCGCCACACCGCCGACGGGATCCAGCCGAAGCCGCCCTCGATAAAGACGATCTTCAGTCTTGGGAAGCGCTCCGGCACGCCCTCGGTGACGAGGCTCGCGAGCTGCGCGGCGATGGTGTGCGCGTTGGACTGGTGCTCCTCGACATAATAGGACGGCCAGCCGCCGCCGGTCGGCGCATGCCCACCATAGCCGCCGACATGGATGCCGAGCGGCAGGTCGAGCTCCTGGGCACGTTCATAGATCGGCCAGTAGCGGCGGCGGCCGAGCGGCTCGTTGGCGCGCGGCGAGACGTTGATCTGGATGTACTCGCCGATTCTGGCGCAGCGCTCGATCTCGGCGATCGCGAGGTCCACCCCGTCCTGCCCGACCAGGATCGAGGCCTTCAGGCGGGGATCGCGATGCGACCAGAACGCCAGCTGCCAGTCGTTGATGGCGCGCTGGATCGCCGCGCCGAATTCCAGGTTCTGCTGCGAGAAGATGAAGAGATCGAGCACCTGCAGGATACCGAACTCGACGTCGAGCGGATCGAGATGCTGCTTCTGCATGAAGGCGAGATCGGAGCCGGGCGGCCCGCCGGTTGGCGGCCAGGCATCACGTCGCGCGATCAGCGGCGATGAACGCGGATAGGGCGTGGTGAAGAGATAGGGCGTGCGCAGATGGCTGCCATATTCCTTCAGATGCTGCTGCCAGCGCTTTGGCAGGAACGCGTTGAGATCCTCGACCGAGTGCAGGCTCGGATGCACGTCGCAATCGACGATGCGCAACCGCGATGCCGCGGGTTTCTCGTCGTCACGCAGCGGGCGGTCGATGACCTCACTCATGCGAACCTCCAGAATTAGTTGACTGACAACCGCGGAAACGTCTCCAGCGGATTGTCGACACACATCTTCTCGATGATGCTCTTCGGCAGGTTCGGCGGAATCGGATCGTCGCCGTCGAACTGCCAGTGCGGATAGTCGGACGCGAACAGGAACATCTTTTCAGAGCCGATCTGGTCGATGATCTCCTCGACGCTCCTGGCATCGCCGGGCGCATCGAACGGCTGCATGGTGACGCGAAAATTGTCGCGGATGATCGCGGCCGGCTCGCGCTCGACCCAGGGCACCTCGACGCGCACGCCGCGCCAGGTCTTGTTGGCGCGCCACATGAAGGCCGGCAGCCAGCTCACGCCTGACTCCATCAGCACGACCTTGAGGTCCGGGAACTTGCCGAATACGCCCTCGTAGATCAGGCTGAGGATCTGCGCCTGAAAGGCCTGCGCCTCGACGAAGTAATATTCGTAGCGATGCGACGGCCAGCCGGCCGAGCTCGGCGCCTGCCGGTATTGCGTGCCGGCGTGGATCGCGAGCGGCAGCTTGTACTTCTCCGCGAGCTGGTAGACCGGCCAGAAATGCCGCCGCCCCAGCAGCGTCTCGCCCTGCGCCAGCACCAGGATGGAGACGAAGCGATTGTCGCCGGCGCGGCGCTCGATCTCCTCGATCGCCAGATCCGGCGCCTGCATCGGCACCACGATGGACGCACGCAGGCGCGGATCGCGCGACAGCCACTCGGCGGCGATCCAGTCATTGATGGCCTTGCAGAAGTCGGCCGCCATGTAGGCGTCGAATACGGCCTGCGCGCCGTAGAGCACGTTCAGGATGGCGTGGCTCGCACCCAGCTGATCGAACGCGCCCTTCTGAACCATCGCGAGATCGGAGCCGGGTTTCGAACCATTCATCGGCCGCCAGTCGGCGCGGCCCGAAAGGGGCATGCCCGGTGGATAGGAGGTGAGATCGAGCCCGTCGATGGCGCGGCTCACCACCTGCTCTTTCCAGTGATCGCTGAGATAGGGAAGCAGCGTCGTGCGGGTGCCACCAACCGCAGGATGGATGTCGCAGTCGATCCGCGTCGCCGCCATGCAGGTTTCCTCGCACAGTCTTTATTGGCGGCGTTCTTCGCGCCGCCTGGGCAGAGTGCGCCGGTCGCCGCCACCACGCAAGGGTGCGCGCCCGCGCGATCCGTCATGGCTCGGTTGCATTTCGCAGGCGCGATATGCGGATCAGATGCGGTGGATGCTCCCGCACCCACCGCGTCAGACTGCAAGCCGCTGCGCCTCAAGCCGCCTTGGAAACCTCCATCAGCAGACGCTCGGCCTTGGCATCCTCGATGCGGTTCACCAACCGGCTGCTCTCGTGATTGTCGCGCACGGTCTTGGTCAGCGTGATGCAGGTCTGGATCAGCATCACGATGCCCATGGCGAGATAACCTTTCATCCAGAGGTCGATCGGCAGGAAGAAGACGCCGATGGCGACGAGGAAGGCGGAGGCTGCGAAGGACGCATAAGTGAAGCTCACCCAGGCGCTGCTATGGGGCTGGCCGTTCTGGTTCATGATGGTCTCCTGTTGGTTCGAATGATGATGAAATCCGAGTTCAGGCCGGCTGGGTGCGCTTGGACTTCAACCGCGCCAGCACGTCGTCCGCGGTCGTCTTAAGCCGGGGGCCAAAGCCCTGCTCGGCAAGTCTCTCGGCGGTGGCGAGCGGTCCGGTCGCCGCATCGAGCTCGACCAGCGCGTCGTCGGCGGCCTGGGCTTCCACCTGCCGCTCGCGCAGACGCTTCAAGGTGCTCTCGGCTTCCGGCAGTGTGGATTCGTAGGGACGCGCCGCATCGATGCCGCTGCGGCGGAGCGAGCGCACTGCTTCCGAGGCACGGGCGAGGCGCCGGCCGCGATCGAGTTCGGTGATGCGGGCTTGCGCGTTGGTCACGTGGCGCTTCAGCCGCGCGATCTCGGTCGCGAACAGCGCGCGTGCTGTCATCGCCGCGTCGCGGTCGGCTTCGAGGCCTGCGATGGCCTCGGCGGCCTCCTTCGCGAGGTCCTCGCGGCCGCCATCGAGCGCGGCAACTGCGCGAGTTTCGAGATCGGCGATCCGGGCGCAGGTCGCCTCGAGCTTGCGGCCCTCCTGCTGGTCCTGCGCAATCGCCAGCGCCAGCGTGCGCTTGCTGCGCTCGAGGGCGGCGGCGGCATCGCGCATCTGCTGGTCGAGGATCAGTAGGGCGGTGCGGTCCTCCAGCTCCTCGCCCGCGGCGGCCACGCTGCCGCGGAAAAGCGTCACGACGGTCTTGAACATGGTCTGCTCCCTGTTTATGAGCGTTGCTCACAAATGCTTTGTAGCAGGAAACTTGAACAACGTTCAATGAATATTTGAGCGACGCTCAGGAATTTGGTCGATGATGTCTAAAGCCCTGGAACGGCGAGAGAAATTACGAGTCGATCTGGTCGAGGCGGCCGAGCGGATGATCGCTGAGCGGGGTTTGGCGGGTCTGAAAACCCGCGATTTGGCGCGCGAGATCGGCTGCGCCAATGGCGCGGTCTACAATCTCGTCACTGATGTGGACGAGCTGGTTCTACGCGTCGGCTCGCGCACGCTGCATCGCCTCGACGAGGCACTCAGCGCGGCGGAAAGCGCGGGTGAATCTTCGCCACAGGAGACGCTGGTCCGCATCGCCATCGCCTATTGCGATTTCGCCGCCGAAAATCTCGAGCTCTGGCGCGCGCTGTTCGAGCACCGCATGGCGGCCGACAAGGTCCTCCCCGACTGGTCGGTCAACGACCAGCTGCAGCTGTTCCGCCACATCTATCATCCGCTGGCGCAGCTGTTTCCCAAGCGCAGCCAGGAGGAGCTCGGCGTCACCGCACGCAGCCTGTTCTCGGCCGTGCACGGCATGGTGGCGCTGGGGCTGGAGCAAAGGCTGGTCGCGGTGCCGCTGCCGGCGCTGCGCAAGGAGATCGCGAACCTCGTACGCGCGATGATCGACGGGCTGGTCGCGCGCACGAAGTAAGAAGGATCGGCGGCGACTGACTAAAATTTCGCCTGTCGCATCGCGGGTGGTGCGCTTAGCTTCACGGCGAAACGTCCCCCCACCTCCCCCCGGAGCCTCTCATGCCCCTCCTCATCCGCGGCGGCACCGTCGTCAATCACGATCATTCGCGCCGCGCGGACGTGCTGATCGAAGGCGAGACCATCGTCGCTGTGGGCCCGTCGATCGAGGCGCCCACCGGCACCGAGATCGTCGATGCCGGCGGCGCCTACGTCATTCCGGGCGGCATCGATCCGCACACCCATCTCGAAATGCCGTTCATGGGCACCGTCACCGCGGACGATTTCGAATCGGGAACCAAGGCGGCGCTGAGCGGCGGCACCACCATGGTGGTTGATTTCTGCCTGCCCGATCCCGGCCAGTCCATGCTCGCGGCCTATCAGGAGTGGCGGCACAAATCCGAGAAGGCGGCCAGCGACTACGGCTTCCACATGGCGGTGACGTCGTGGTCGAAGCAGATCTATGACGAGATGGAGACCGTGGTCAAAACCTACGGCATCAACACCTTCAAGCATTTCATGGCCTACAAGGGCGCGCTGATGGTGAACGACGACGAGCTCTACAACTCGTTCGCGCGATGCGCCCATCTCGGCGCCATGCCTGTCGTCCATGCGGAGAACGGCGACGTCGTCGCCCTGATGCAGGAGGCGCTGATCGCGCGCGGCGTCACCGGCCCGGAGGGCCACGCCTATTCGCGGCCGCCGGAGGTCGAGGGCGAAGCCACCAACCGCGCCATCATGATCGCCGACATGACGGGCACGCCGGTCTATATCGTGCACACCAGCTGCCGCGAGGCGCATGAGGCGATCGCCCGCGCGCGGGCTGCGGGAAAGCGCGTCTATGGCGAGCCGCTGATCCAACATCTGCTGCTCGATGCCGGCGAGTACCAGAACAAGGACTGGGATCATTCCGCGCAACGCGTGATGTCGCCGCCGTTTCGCGACAAACAGCACCAGGACAGCCTCTGGGCCGGCCTGCAATCCGGCTCGCTCCAGGTGGTCGCGACCGACCACTGCGCCTTCACCACCGAGCAGAAGCGGTTCGGGCTCGGCGATTTCAGGAAGATCCCGAACGGCACCGGCGGCCTCGAAGACCGCCTTGCGCTATTGTGGACCGCGGGCGTCGCCACGGGACGGCTGACCAAGGAAGAATTCGTCGCGGTGACCTCGGCGAACATCGCCCGCATCCTCAACATCTATCCGCGCAAGGGCGCGGTCGCCGTCGGCTCGGATGCCGATGTCGTGGTGTGGGATCCCAAGGCGAGCAAGACCATCAGCGCCAAGCGGCAGATGAGCAAGATCGATTACAACGTGTTCGAAGGCTTTTCCTGCACCGGCGGGCCGGCCGCAACTTTATCGCGCGGCCGCATCGTCTGGAAGGACGGCGATCTGCGCGCCGAGGCCGGCGATGGCCGTTACGTCGAGCGCCCCGCCTTCTCGCCGGTGCATGTGGCGAATTCGACGTGGAAGGAATTGACGGCCCCGCGGGCCGTCAGCCGCGGAGCAGTGACGCCGTAACGCCGCTCCCACCTCGGTCAGAAGCGATAGTTCACACCGGCGGTCACGGTGTGGACCCTGTCCTTCAGGCTGCCGCTGACGGTCACCGGGGGGATGGAATTGGTCAGAACGAAATCGTTGGCGCCGAAATCGTAATAGTCGTACGCAAAGTTCGCCGACCAATGCGACGCGAATGCCCAGTCGAGACCGACGCCAGCAGTCCAGCCGGTCCGCGTCATGGTCCCCTTGGGATCGACAGGAACTCCCAGAAGCGGAGGCGTGAGAACGATGTCCGCCTTTTCCCGCGTCCAGGCGACGCCGCCGCGGCCATAAGCAAGCCAGTTGCCGGCGAAGCTGTAGCCGAGCCGTGCGGTCGCCGATGCCAGGAAGTCGTTGCTGACCGTGAATTGCGTCGGGACGGTCAAGGGAACGACCACACCACCGAAGACGGGGTTGAAGGTGGCGGTGCCGGGCGTCTTGCTTGTCAGGCTTGACCACGCGGCTCGACCTTCGACACCGATAACCCAGGCCGAGGCAAACTGATAGTCGCACCCGATCTGTCCGCCGCCGATGAAACCGGCGGAGCTGAAGTCGCCCGAGCTTCTGATCTTGTCGTAGCTGAAATCGCCTCCGGCATGAACGCCGATGAAGCAGCCGGTCCAGCTGAATTGCTTGGCCGCCACCGGAGCCTTGACCGCCAGATCGGCGGCACCTGCCGCGCTTCCAAATCCCAAAATCGAAACCAACCCAACGCCAACCGCCGCAAGACGACGCATTCCCAGTCCCCGCCAATTCCGAAAACAACGACGCTCTTGTTACAGGAAACCGGTTGCCGCGACAGGCGGACGCATCCCTCCGGTTGATTATTGTGTGGACGTGTGGCCAAAGGGCTACATCGACGAGTAGGCTGCGTGATCTCAGCACAGCGACAACGCCACCATCGCCAGTAACACGGTGCGCTGCCGCAGCCTCATGGCATGTGCCTTGCCTCTTCCCGCAAGAAGCGCTGTCAGGAGACCCTCATGAGCATGTCATCATCCCATATGGATCGTCGTAGCGTTCTGCTTGGCGGTCTCGGTATCGCGACGACGACCATGCTCGCGCCTCCCTCCGCCTGGGCGCAGGGCCGAGCCGAGACGCTGCTGGTGGTGCAGGAGCTCGGGCCGAATTCGCTGGACATGCAGGGCGTCGGCTCCAACCAGACGGTCAATGGCCTCTCCTGGAATTGCTACGACCGCCTGCTGACCTACGCTTCCAAGACGCTGCCCGATGGGACGACTTCGTACGATCGCGAGAAGCTCGCGCCTGAGCTCGCCGAGAGCTGGGAGGTCGCGGCCGACGGCATGTCCTGTACCTTCAGGCTTCGCAAGGACGCGAAATTCCACGACGGCACGCCTGTCACCGCCAAGGACGTCAAATGGTCGTTCGACCGCGCCGTGAAGGTCGGCGGCTTCCCGACCTTCCAGATGTCGGCGGGATCGCTGGAGAAGCCCGAGCAGTTCGTGGTGGTCGACGATTACACCTTCCGCATCGACTATGTCCGCAAGGACAAGATGCTGCTGTTCAACGTCGCCGTCGTCGTGCCCTTCATCATCAACTCCGAGCTCGCCAGGAAGAACGCGACGGCGGAAGACCCGTGGGCGCTGGCGTGGCTCAGGAACAACGAGGCCGGCGGCGGCGCCTACAAGATCGAGAGCTGGAAGCCCGGCAGCGAGACCGTGCTGGCGCGCTTCGACGACTGGAAGAGCGGACCGCTACCGAAGGTCAAGCGCGTGATTGCGCGCGACGTCCCCTCCGCCGGCACCCGCCGCGCCATGCTGGAGCGGGGCGATGCGGATATTTCCAGCGGCTTTGCGCCGCGTGATTTCGAGCAGATCATCAGGGAGGGCAAGGTCAAGGTCTCCGGCGTGCCGATCCCGAATGCGCTCTGGTACGTGGCGCTGAACACGGCGAAGCCGCCGTTCGACAATGCCAAGCTGCGCCAGGCCATCGCCTGGGCGATGCCGTATGAGCAGATCCAGACCAGCGCCTTCTTCGGCCGCGCCGTTCCGATGTATGGCGGCGCGGCGGAGGTCTCAAAACCGGTCTGGCCACAGCCGTTTCCCTATGTCACCGATCTCGACAAGGCCAAGGCCTTGATGAAGGAAGCAGGATTCGAATCCGGCCTGGAGACGACGCTGTCGCTGGACACAGGCACGGCCACGGTCGGCGAGCCGACCGCCATCCTGATCCAGGAGAACCTCGCCAAGATCGGCATCAAGGCGGGAATCGAAAAGATCCCCGGCGCGAACTGGCGCACGACGCTGAACAAGAAGGAGCTGCCGCTCGCGCTCAACCGCTTCAGCGGCTGGCTGGATTATCCCGAGTATTACTTCTACTGGAATTTCCACGGCAACAACTCGATCTTCAACATCTCCTCCTACCAGAACAAGGAGATGGACGCGCTGATCGACAAGGCACGCTTCACCACGGATGCCGCGGAGTACGACAGATGCGTGAAGGCTTTCATCGCGCTCTGCATGCGCGACGTCCCCGTCATTCCGCTTAACCAGCCGATCCACGACGTTGCCATGCAGAAGAGCGTCAGCGGCTACGAATTCTGGTTTCACCGCGAGCCGGACTACCGCCAGTTCGCGAAGGGCTAGTTCCGGCGAGCGACGTTGATTGCGCCCGAAGAGGCGCGCGCCTGCGCGGTCGGAAAGCCACGCTCCAGCCGCGCCGCGCTCGCATGCAACATCGCCGCATCGAGCCTGCCCTGCCGCGATCCCTCCAGGGCGCAGGCAAACACCCGATAGAACTGTGCACCGTCATAGGCGACCAGCAGCAAATCGACGCCTGCATTGATCGCCTCGACGACGGCCTTGCAGACGTCGTTCTGGTAGATCGCGCCCATCACGAGATCGTCGGTCATCACCATGCCCTGGTAGCCCCATTTGCCGCGGACAATCCCGTCGACGACGCGCTTGGAATGCGAGGCGGCGCGATCGGGATCGACGGCGGTGAGCGTGACATGGCCAACCATGAGGGCGCTGCGCGAATGCGACAGCACTTCGCGGAACGGGAGCCAGTCGGTCGCCTCCAGCTCCTTCACCGGCGTGTTGAGACTGGCGCTGAAATGATGCGTATCGGTGCGCACGCGGCCGATGCCGGGAAAATGCTTGAGCGTGGCGCCGACGCCTGACCCTTCCAGTCCGCGGACATAGGCGCTCGCGATCGTGCTGACAACGACGGGATCGGTGGCGATCGCGCGCTGGCCGATCAGGGTGTGGAAATCGAGGCGGTTGCGCCGCTGCGGCGGCTTGAGGTCGAGCACCGGCGCAAGGTTGAGGTTGACGCCGAGCCCCGCGAGTTCGCGGCCGTGGATGCGGCCGAACTCTTCCGCCTTGGCCTGCTGCTCGTCCGGAGCAAGCCCGGTGAGCGTCGCCAGCGCCGGCACCTTCGTCAGCGGCGGCGCGAGATGTCCGACGATGCCGCCCTCCTGGTCCGCCGCCACGACCAGCGGCGGCAGGCCAGCCGCACGGCGCTTGTCCTGGAGCGCCGCGATCTCGGTCCGCAGCGCCTCGATGGTCCGGCCGCGGATGTTGTGCCGGGTGACATAGACGCCGCCGATCAGGCCCTGCTCGGCCAAGCGCGCAACCTCGGGAAAAGAGAAATAGCCGACCATGAAGTGAGGCCCGAGCTGCCGCGTCTCGGCGGCGCTGGCGGCAAGGACATCGCGCTTGCGCAGCTCGAACTTCAGATGCGCCGCCGACATCAAGAGCGGCGGCAGGCACCACAGCATGACGAGCAGCTTGCCCGCGATGCTGCGCCAACGACCTCGGCGCAGCAGAAGGATGACGATCGCGATGCTTGCAGCGACAAGCACAAAGTTTCCGGCGCCGCGCAGCGGGACCAGATAGGGATCGTTCTTGTTCGCGGCCGCGAATGCGACGATAGGCGCGGCCAACCAGAGCAGGATGAGACCGATACGGCGAAGGAATTGCATGATGCGCCACATGCGATGGTGATGAATGCTTCGCACCTATCAAGGCGATCTGCGCTGCGCGAGAGGCAAAAGCGCGCCTGCACGAAATCTGCAAAAGACTCCTGAAACCATGCAGACGATGATCCCGCCGTCTGCACAAGTGCCGTTCAGATTTCGTGATGCCACCCATCACGAAAGGTCTTCTGCACATGACGAGCCTGGCTTCGACGATCGTAGCGGAAATCAAGCCGACCAGTCACTCCTCGATCCCAGCCAAGGTCGGGCTTGCGCTGGTGCTGGCCGCGCTCGCCGACTGGCTGTTCTACGGCCCGCGGATCGGACTGTCGCTGACGCTCTTTGCGATCGCGATGGCTTGCGTGTCGGTGCTGTTCAATCATGCATCCCTGGATCTGCGGCGCGCGATGATCAGCGGGGCCATTTTCGTCGCCGGCCTCGCGCCGGCCGTCGAGGAGCTCAACATGCTGTCCTTCCTGATCCTCACCATGGCGCTGGCCGTTGCGCTCCTGGTCGCGACCAATCCTGATGCGACCGAGCTGACAGAGCGCGCCCGTGCGCTGCGCAATTTCTTCCTGCTCGGTCCCTTCAGGTTCTTCCTCGATGCGCTCCAGGTGTTCAACATGTCGGCGTTCACCCGCGGCATCGCGCTCTGGCTGATGCCTGCGGCGCTGAGCACCGTCTTCGTCGCGCTGTTCGCCGCGGCCAATCCGGTGATCGAGCAGTGGGTGTCCCTGCTCAATCCAAAAATCATCCTCGAATATATCAGCATCCCGCGCGTGCTGTTCTGGACCATAATGCTGACGCTGGTCTGGCCGTTCATCCATGTGCGTTGGCGGCGCAAGACGATTGTCACCACTGATGTCGCCAATGGCCCCGTACCGCCGCCGCTGCCGCCGATGGTCTCAGCGGAGTTTCTCGGTCCCTCGACGATCCTGCGCTCGCTGATCCTGTTCAATCTGCTGTTCGCGGCGCAGTCCATCCTCGACGGGATCTATCTCTGGGGCCATGTGGCCCTGCCCGATAACATGACTTATGCGACCTACGCCCATCGCGGTGCCTATCCGCTGATCGTCACTGCTCTGCTCGCCGCCGCCTTCGTGCTGGTGGCGATGCGTCCGGGCGGCCCGGCGGAGAAATCGAAGGTGATTCGGCCGCTGGTCTATCTCTGGGTCGGCCAGAACGTCCTGCTGGTCGCCTCCTCCATCCTGCGGCTCGATCTTTACGTCGGCATCTACATGCTGACCTATTGGCGCATCGCGGCCTTCATCTGGATGGGGCTGGTGGCACTGGGACTGATCCTGATCGTCACCCGCATCGCACTCGACCGCTCCAACCGCTGGCTCGTCGGCGCCAACCTGATCGCGTTAACGATCGTGCTGTACAGCGTTTCGCTGGTGAACTTCGATGCGTTCATTGCCGACTACAATGTTGCCCACAGCCGGGAAGCATCGGGCAATGGCGTGCAGATCGACATCAACTATCTCCTGACCCTTGGGCCGCAGGCGCTCCCCGCCATCGACAAGGCGATTTTGCTCCGGCCCGGCACCCCCGAGAGCTGCCTTGTGTCGCGCCGCGACCGCCTTGTAGAACAGCAGCGTCAGGATCTGGCGTGGCGGAGCTGGGGCTTTCGGAACTGGCGGCTCCAGCGTCGACTGAACGCACAGGCGAAAGATCGGACCAGCGGCCAATCGGCAGGCTGACGAGGAAGCGGAGAGTTTCTTGGCGCATCGCATTCTCATCGTCGACGACGAAGGCCACATCCGCGAGGTCATCCGCGTCGCCCTGAAGAAGGCCGGCATGGACGTGATCGAGGCGCGCGACGGCAAGGAGGCGCTCACCCGCTTTGCCGCCGACCGGCCCGATCTCATCGTGCTCGACATCGGCATGCCCGAGTTCGACGGTCTCGACGTCTGCCGCGAGATTCGCAAGAGTTCGGACGTGCCGATCCTGTTCCTGTCGGCGCGCGACGAGGAGATCGACCGCATCCTCGGCCTCGAGATCGGCGGTGACGATTACGTGACCAAGCCGTTCAGCCCGCGCGAGCTGGTGGCGCGGGTCAATGTCATCCTGCGCCGCCTCAGCCCGCGCAACGGCGAGGCCAAAACAAGTCCGGCCGCGCTGGTGCAAGGCGGCCTCCTCATCGATCCCGAACAGCACGTGGCGTCGTTCGCCGGCACGCCGCTGAAGCTCACCGCGATCGAGTTCGGCATCCTGCGCGCGTTCCTGACCCGGCCGACCTCGGTGTTCAACCGCGAGCAGCTGATGCGGGCGGCCTATCAGCTCAACATCCAGGTCTCCGACCGCACCATCGACAGCCACATCCGCAACATCCGCGCCAAGCTGGCGGCACAGAATTGCGAGAGCGTGATCGAGACCATCCACGGCGTCGGCTTCAAGCTCGGCCGCTGCGAGAAAGAGGCATGAGCGCGGCGCCCGACAAATGGCGGCCGTCGCTGGGGCTGGTGATCTTCGCGGTGCTGGCGACCGTCGCGGTGCTGCCGCTGGTCGGCCTGTTCTTCTTCCGCCTCTACGACAACCAGCTGATCCGCCAGACCCAGGCCGAGCTGATCGCGCAGAGCCGCGTGCTCGCGACGATCTATGCGCAGGAGGTCACGGCACGGCTCGACAGGGGCCTGGTGCTTGGCCCCGAGGTGCCGCCGAACGTGCTGCCCGATCCCGGCGATCAGGTCACGCCGATCCGTCCGGCGCTGGATCTGACCGCGAACGACCTCTTGCGGCGGCGGCCCGATGCGCTGCCCGCGTCCCAGCCGGCGCAAGCAGCCTATGTCGAGATCGGCGCAAAACTGACGCCGATCATCCGCGAGACCCAGAAGGTGACACTGGCAGGCTTTCGCATCCTCGATCCGCAGGGCGTGGTGATAGCCGGGCGGCAGGAGGTCGGGCAATCGCTCGCCCATATCGAGGAGGTCGCGGATGCGCTGCACGGGCAGTACCGGGCGACCTTGCGCAACCGCGTGCCGGACAAGCCACCGCCGCCGATCTATTCCTTCAGCCGCGGCCTCGGCGTGCACGTGTTCTCGGCGATGCCCGTCATCGTCAACAACCGCGTCGCGGGGGTGATCTACACCACGCGAACGCCGAGCAACATCTTCGACCATCTCTACCAGGAGCGCGGCAAGTTCGTGCTGGCCGGGCTCGCCGTGATCCTCGGCACCATCGCGATTGGCCTCGTGTTCTCGCGTACGATCACGCTGCCGATGCGCGAGCTGATCGACCGGGCCGCGCGGATCGGCCGCGGCGACCGCGAGGCGTTCAGGCCGCTCCGGCATTACGGCACGCGCGAGTTCGCCCAGCTCTCGCACAGCTTCCTCGGCATGGCCGAGCAGCTGGCACGGCGCTCCGACTACATCGCGACGTTCTCGGCCCACCTCACCCACGAGCTGAAATCGCCGCTGACCTCGATCAAGGGCGCGGCCGAGCTGTTGCAGGACTCGGTGCAGGGCAAGGCCGGCAGCCTGACGCCTGCCGAGCAGAATACGTTCATCGCCAACATCCTGTCCGATACGCAGCGGCTGGAGGCGATGGCGCAGCGGCTGCGCGAGCTCGCCCGCGCCGAGAGCCTGCCGCAGAACGAGCGCACCGAGCTTGCGCCCGTGATCGCCGATCTCAGGAACAGGTTTCCGGCAAGCTCGATCGAGGCCAGCGGCAGCCTCGACAGGACGATCGGCATGTCCTCGGAGAAGGCGCTGATCGTGCTGTCGCATCTCGCTGATAACGCGGTGCGGCACAAGGCGAAGTCGATCCGGCTGGAAGCGGTGGACGAGCGGACGACCCTGCTGCTGACGATGAGCAATGACGGCGAGCCGATCTCGGCGCCGAACCGCGACAGGATCTTCGATGCGTTCTTCACCACCCGCCGCGACCAGGGCGGTACCGGGATGGGGCTGGTGATCGCACGTGCGGTGATGGCGAGCCATGGCGGCTCGATCAGGCTGAAGCCCACTGACCAAGGGGCCGCCTTCGAACTCCAGTTTCCAGTCGCCTAGATCGCGAACACCCAGGCGGCGACAATGGTGCCGATGGTGACGAGACCAGCGATGGTCCAGCCAGCGGCGTATTCCAGTTCGGGATGACCGGTGGCCCGCATGATCTCTGCCGGATCGGCGGTATGCTTCTCTGCCATGACAGCCTCGCACGCTTCTTCCCGCGTCATAGATAAGTCGCACCAGCCGCCATTAGGTTCCATCACGGAAATGCGAGGCATGACGCAGCTAGGTTTGTTCGCCGATCCGCAGGAAGGTCCGACCGGCCTTCGCTATGCGGACAATTTTATCGATGCCGCGGTCGAGCAGGAGCTGATCGGCCGCATCGCAACATTGCCGCTCCAGCGATTCCAGTTCGGCGCGTTCGAAGGCAACCGGCGCGTGGCCTCCTTCGGCTACCGCTATGACTATTCGCTGCAACGGCTCACCGAGGCCGAGCCGATCCCCGTGTGGGTGCTGCCGGTCGCGCGCGAGGTCGAGACCTGGGCGGGGCTCACCGAGGGCAGCGTGCGCCAGGTGCTGTGCACCGAATACGAGGTCGGCGTCGGCATCGGCTGGCACCGCGACAAGCCGCATTTCGACAAGGTCCTCGGCCTGTCGCTGGGCTCGCCTTGCAAATTCCGCTTCCGCCGCCGCAGCGGCGACAGATGGGAGCGCCACACGCTCGAGGCTCTGCCGCGCTCGCTGTACCTGATGGATGGCGAGGCGCGCTCGCAATGGGAGCACAGCATCCCGCCGGTCGAGGCACAGCGCTACTCCATCACCTTCCGGACGATGAAGCAGCGGTAGGCGGGCCCTCCAAACAAAAACTGCGAAAACAACCCCATGCACAGTAGAAACCGCTTTGCTGCGTGAGGCGGGGACGCGCGACGCAACGGTTTGACACACCGGTGCAAAACGGCCGCTTCGCGCAATCGTCGGGCGGGTGGCGTCTTGCCTTCCGAATCCGGTTGCATGCTAGACTGGGTGCCATCCACGGCAGGAGGGAAGCATGGCCGACAATAAGGCGAAGCGGGGCGGCGCCGATCGCGCCCTGATCGCGCTCACCGAGAAATACGAAGTCGCCTACTGGTCGAAGAAGTTCAAGGTGACCCCCGCGAAGCTGAAATACGCGGTCAAGAAGGTCGGCCGCTCCGCCAAGAAGGTCGAGGAATACATCCAGCTCCAGAAGCACCGCGCATCCGACAAGAGCCGGATCGCGCTCAGCGAGGCCTACGAGGTCCGCTACTGGTCGAAGAAATTCAAGATCACTCCGGCCAGGCTGAAGGCCGCCGTGGACGCTGCCGGCCATTCCGCCAAGAAGGTCGAGGCCTACCTCGCGGCCCAGAAGGCGGCGAAGAAGGCCAAGAAGGCCGTCAAGAAGACCGCGAAGAAGACCGTGAAGCGCAAGAAGGCCGCCTGAGAGCCCGGGGGAAAGGGATGAGATCCGGTCCAGCGATCCTCGCCTGCGCCCTCGTCGTTGCCGGGGCGTCCCACCTCCCCGGTGCCTCCGCAGCCACGCCCGCAAAGGTCTCGGGCGCGACCGCGCTGGCGCTCGCGGGGGTGATCGCGCCGCTGTCACCGGACCTGACCGGCGCCGAGAGGAAGGCGGTGGCGATGCTGTTCGCCGCCAATGCCGACATCCCCTACAAGAAGGCCATCGTGGTGACCGCCGACCGGATCGTCTGCCGCACCGGCAATGTCGACATCACCGTCCGCAATTGCGAGGTGACCTTCGGCAAGAAGGTGAAGACCGTGAACGGCTCCACCGCCAACGAGATCTTCGCCACCGAAGCTTTGGCCGGCGTGCCGCCCGACGGCGCGGCGGGATCGAACTTCGAGAGCCTCTCCAAGCTGAGCTGCACGATCGATCCCAACGCGATCAGGCGGAAGGACGGCAGCGGGGCGGATTGCACGTTCCTGCCGGGGAATTGATTGCGGCCGGGCACGCGAGGCGCAGGTGCCGTGAAATCGCCTCAAGGCCAGCCAACTAATAAGGCGAAATGAAAAGACAGGCCCAGGGAGCGCGCCAATATCGGGCGCGCAAGGCCGGCACCATGATGAAGAATTACCTCGCATTTTTCCTGTTTTTGACCGTGACGGCCGCCTCCGCGCATGGCCCGCTGCCGGCACGTTTGACGGCGCTGTCCGATCTTGTCCCGGCAGGCCTCACCGATTCCGACACCACCGCGGGCGGCACCGCGCGGCTGTGCGAGCAGGTCAGCTTCTCGCGCGGCCTGCGCTACGGCGAGAACGAGGCCAATGTGCTCGATGTCGCCACCAGCACGACCAAGGCGGACACGCCGCGGCCGGTGCTGCTCTTCGTGACCGGCGATACCTTTACCGGCGACCGCGGCGCGCCGGAGCTGGCGCGCCAGATCCAGGACCAGGCCATGTGCTTTGCCGCGCGCAACGACATGATCGGGGTCCGGGTCAACTATCGCCTGGCGCCGGCGGCCACCTGGCCCACCGGGGCAACCGACGTGGCGGCGGCGCTATCCTGGATCCACGGCAATATCGACCTGTTCAACGGCGATGCCCGCGAGATCGTCGCGGTCGGCTACGGCGCCGGCGCCTTTCACGTCGCCACCCTGCTGGCGCATCCGGAGTTGCAGACCGACCGTGCCGACGTCGCCGGTGTCGTGCTGGTGTCCGGGATCTACCGCGTCGGCAAGGACGCCAGCGACAGCGAGAAAGCCTATCTCGGCACGGACGCCACCCAATACGACAAGCGATCGGTCTTTCCCGGTATCCTCAACGTCGATGTGCCAATCGTCCTGGCCTGGGCCGCGGACGATTCCGCCGGCCTCGTGGCGCAAGGCGAGACGCTGAAGAAGACGCTCTGCGGCGCCGGCCACTGTCCGCGCAGCGCAATGCTCCGCAGTCGCGACGGCATCGCCGCCGCGTTCGGCCTCGACGGTTCCGGCGACAGTCTTGCCGAGCCGACGCTGCTGCTGGTGCATCAGTTGGAGGCACGAGGGCTGCCGTAGGGTCGCACGACGAGGCGTGCGGTCGGGCGTTGCCAGAAGTCACGAGCGATCGTCGGCGCGTCAGCACGTCTGCCGCTTTCGGCCGCGCCGCTTTGAAGCGGGCGCCCAGCCACACGATTGCCAAACGCTTGACCTAGATCAAGCAGCCTTGGTGCGGATTGAGCCGACCTCGTTGGGGGCTAACGACAAGGGTTCGAGCATGCGCGTCATCGGCAGGATGCTGTTCGTTTCCGTGATTGCCGTCGCATCGCTCGGCGCGATGTCGCAGCAGCAGCAGCACTCGGAGCAACAGCCGAGCGACAAGGAAATCCGCATCGGCAATGTCATGCCGTATTCGGGACCGCTGTCCGAGTTCGGCGCGATCGGCCAGGCGGAGGCCGCCTATTTCGACATGGTCAACGCGCGCGGCGGCATCAACGGCCGCAGGATCCGCTTCATCACGCGCGACGACAATTCCGATCCTGCAAGCGCGCTGGAGCTGACGCGCAATCTGGTCGAGAAGGACGACGTGCATGTGATGTTCGGCTCGTTCGGCACGCCCGGCAATCTCGCCACGCGCTGGTACCTGAACGAGAAGAAGGTCCCGCAGCTGTTCGTCGCCTCCGGCGACGAGGAGCTGAGCCAGGCCAGGGCGTTTCCCTGGACCATGGGCTGGCAGCCGTCGTTCCGCTCGGAGGGACGCATCTACGCCAACTACATCCAGGCCTATTATCCCAGGAAGAAGATCGTCGTGCTCTGGCAGAACGACCAGTTCGGGCGTCAGCTCTACAAGGGCATTCAGGAAGGCCTCGGTGACCTGAACCGTCATGTCCTCGTCGACATCGCCTTCGACATCAACGACGAGCATCTCGAAGGACACGTCTCGATCCTCAAGCGCGCCGGCGCCGACATCTTCGTCTTTCTCGGCGTTCCCTCGACCGCGTCCAAGGTGATCAAGCTGGCGGCGTCGCTCAAATGGCGCCCGGTCTTCATCGTGAACGATGCCTCGGCCACGATCGCCAATGCGATGGCGCCGGCGGGCCTGGAGAATTCCGCCGGCGTGATCTCGGCGGCCTTCCTGAAGGATCCGAGCGATCCCGCCTGGAAGGACGATCCCGCCATGAGGGAATGGTTCACCTTCATGGACAGGTACCATCAGGTCGAAAGCACCAACAGCAGCGCGGCGGTCTACGGTTACGCCGCGGCCGAGGCGCTGACGCAGGTGTTGAAGCAATGCGGCGACGATGTCTCGCGCGAGAACATCATGCGCCAGGCGGCCTCGCTCAAGGACTACCAGCCTTCCGTCGCCTTGCCCAACATCAGGATGAACACCTCGCCGGAGCGCTATCTGCCGATCAGGCAGATGCGGCTGGTCCAGTTCGACGGCCGCTCCTGGCAGCCGTTCGGCGATGTGATCGAGACGGCGTTTACGGAGGGTGCGGCGCGGTGAGAGTTGGGCTCTTACCCTCCCCTGGAGGGGGAGGGTCGATCGCGCACAGCGCGAGCGGGGTGGGGTGATCTCTCCCCACGAGCAGCATTCGATGCGGAGCGACCGTCACCCCACCCCGTCTCACATTGCGCTACGCTTCATGTGAGCCGACCCTCCCCCTCCAGGGGAGGGTAAGAGAGCGGCATCACGCCGGCTTCAGCGAGGCCAGAGCATTCTCCAGCAGCGAGCGCACGCGGGCGGCGTCGCCGGACTTCACCACGGCCGGATCGAGATAGAGCTCGAGCCCCGGCGCGCGCTCGGTGATGATGCCGCTCTTCTCTGCCGCGGCATCGTTCAGCGCGTCCACTGAGTAAGGAATCACCTCGCGGCTGATGCCCTTCATCGTGATGGCGGGTAGCGCGTGGGCGCGGACGATGTCGCTGACCAGCGCAAAAGTCTCGTAGCTCAGCACGATGCCGCCGGGCTCGGCGATGGATTGCAGGCGCGCGGCGAGGTTCGCTTCGGCGCCGATGATGGTGTAGTCCATGCGGTCGGTGCTGCCGAAATTACCGACATTGCAATAGCCGGAATTGATGCCCATGCGCGAGCGGAACGGCTGCTCGATGCCGGACGCCCGCCATTTCGCGTTGAGCTCGGCAAGGCGCTGCTGCATGCGCCAGGCCATCTGCAGGCAGGCCTCTGCATCGGCGCGATCGCCCTTGGTCTCGGGATCGCCGAAGAAGATCAGCATGGCGTCGCCGATGAACTTGTCGATGGTGCCGCCATATTCGTGGGCGATCGCCGACATCTCGGTGAAATATTCGTTGAGCAGCTGGGTCAACTGCTCCGGCTGCAGCCGCTCGGCGGTGGCGGTGAAATTCTGGATGTCGGAGAAGAAGATGGTGAGCTTCTTGCGCTCGGTGTGGATGGTGACGTCCTTCTGGCCGGAGAAGATGCTCTTGTAGACCTGCGGCGGAATGTAGCGCGAGATCTTCATCGACAGCGAGGCCAGGAAGTCGTTGGCGGATTCGAGCTCCTTGTTCATGGTCTTGATGCGGCGCGCCTGGCGGCGCTGCAACGACAGGAACGACAGCCCGCTGCCGGCGGCGATCAGGAAATAGGCCAGCAGGAACTTGAACGAGAAGATGTTGGCGGCGATCGGCTGGGCGATGATCACCTCCTGAATGCCCCTGACATCGCCGACCTTCCAGTCCTTCTTCGGGCTTTCGGGGTGGCTGTTGTGGCAACTGACGCAGGCCGGGCCCATGGTCACCGGCGCAACCAGGCGGACCTTGTCGTTGAACAGCGAAGTCTCGGTCTCCACGATCTTCTGCTCGGGGTCCTTGCGCAGCGCATCCAGCGCGTCCTTCTCGAACTTGTCGAGCTGGTGCGGGGCGCGGTTCTGGAACGGGAAATCCGAGACGAAGCGGTAGGTGATGTTCTCCTGCTGCGCGCCGATCACCCGTCCGAGCTCGAGCGACAGCGTCGCCGGGATCGGGATCGCGCCGGGAACGGATTCGTAATTGTGCACCACCCTGGTGGTGCCGTTCGGATTGGCGAGCACCCGCCCGACCACATTGGTCGCGTAATAGCTGCGCACGCTCGTGATCACCGAATTGAGATCGGCGGCCTGCCGGCGCAGCGCGGTCTTGGAGAGCTCGGTCAGGTCCAGCCACACCGCGAGCGGCAAAGCGAGCAGCAGGAAAGCGATCGCGGCACCGGTCAGGACGCCGCTCTTGCGCTGTTCTTCGGAGATCTCTTGTTTCACCCTGTGGCTCCGTTGTGTCCGATCTTGTCGCAGATCCCTCGGATTTGCGGCGCAGCCTGCGGCGGCACAGAGCCAATAAAAGCAGGCCCGCGCAACCCCATTTTATGGTGGTCACTCCAGGTGACTTTTCGTTTCATGACGAATGTTTAAGATCGACACGAACCTGTGTTCACTCCGCCGGGAGACATCGAGATGACCGAGACCATCCGCATCAAGCGCTTCAACGCGCGGCCCGTGATTGTGCCGATGAACCTGCCGCTCCAGACCTCGACCGGGGCGGTCGCGAAGGCGCCGCTGGTGTTGATCGACTGCGAGACCGACCAAGGGGCGGTGGGGCATGCCTACCTGTTCTCGATCACGCCATCGGCCTTGAAGCCGCTGACGGCGATGGTCACCGAAATGTCGGAGCTCGTCGCCGGCGACGAGCTGCTGCCGTTCGAGATCGAGCGCAAGCTGACCCAGCGCTTCACCCTGCTCGGCCTCGCCGGCCTGCAGCGGCTGGCGCAATCCGGTATCGACATGGCCGCGTGGGATGCGCTGGCGCGCACACGCGGCCTGCCGCTGGCGCGGCTGCTCGGCGGCGCGCCGAAGCCGGTCAGGGCCTACAATTCGAAGGGCCTCGGCATCATGCCGGCCGGCGCTGCGGTGGACGAAGCGCACAAGCTGCTGGCCGAGGGTTTCCACGCCGCAAAGATCCGCGTCGGCCGGAGCGATGCGCGGGAGGACCTTGCCGTGGTGCGCGCGGTGCGCAAGGCCGTCGGCGACGAGGTGACGCTGATGTGCGACTACAACCAGGCGCTCACGGTCACCGAGGCGATCCGTCGCGGCGAGATGCTCGACGACGAGGGCCTGAGCTGGATCGAGGAGCCGATCCGCCACGATGACTACGCCGGGTGCGCCCGCATCGCGGATACGCTGCGCACGCCGGTCCAGATCGGCGAGAATTTCGACAGTGCGTTCGCGATGCAGTCCGCGCTGTCGGCGGAAGCCTGCGACTACGTCATGCCCGACGTGCAGCGCATCGGCGGCGTCACCGGCTGGCTCCGCGCCGCTTCGCTGGCGCACGCCGCCGGCATCGAGATGTCGACGCACCTGTTCTCGGAAGTCAGCGCGCATCTGCTCTGCGTGACGCCGACCGCGCACTGGCTGGAATATGTCGACTGGGCCGACGCAGTGCTGGCGAGCCGGCTGACGATCAAGGACGGCTTTGCGCTGCCGAGCGAGGAGCCCGGGAACGGGATCGCGTGGGATGAGGCGGCGGTCGCCAAATATCTCGTGACATAAGGCCGCCCGTCGCCGCGTCGATCACCGATCGACTGGCTACGACCGAACAGCAGCAATCATATTCAGCTCGACCGGCGCTCCCCGCGGCAATTCGGCGACGCCGACGGACGTGCGCGTGTGACGACCGCGATCGCCGAGGCGTTCGATCAGCCGGTCGGAGGCACCGTTCATGACTTGCGACTGTTGGGTAAATCCAGGCGCTGAAGCGACGTATCCCACGACCTGCAGGACCTGGACGATCCTGTCCGCTCCGCCCGTTGCGTGGTTGATGGCCGCAATACAGAGATCGGCGCAGAGCGCCGCAGCCTCTTGTGCGGCCGCGATATCGACATTTGCGCCGACCTTGCCCGCATACATCAGGTCTTCGCCGCGACGCGGAAGCTGACCGCTGACATACGCAATCCCACCATGGATGATCACCGGCAGGTAGTTACCGCCGGGCTTGTTCACGCTGCTCATCTCGCCAACCTGTCTTCCTTTTGCATCCGGCAAAGCGACACATCTCGCCGAACGCCGCAAGCTCGATCGTGCCAGGCGCGTCGCCGGGCGGATGAGCAGACAATGGCAGGCGGCGAGTCTCGGATCAAGGCTGCGAGGCTTTTGCATACCGAAGACTGTGTCGATCCAGTCGCACAAGATCGCGCCTGCGCGCATTGCACAGCGGCGGCGCGCGCGATAACGATCCCCCATGACCAGATGGCGCCCACATCCCCACATCCGCGTCGTCGCGATCGGCCTGCACTGGCGGGACGGGCGGCTGCTGGCGGCCGAGGTTCGCGACGATGCGGGGCGCATCAAGGGCGTGCGTCCGCTCGGCGGCGAGATCGAATTCGGCGAGAGCTGGCGGACCGCGCTGCTGCGGGAATTCAACGAGGAGCTCGGCATCGACGTCACCATCACCGGCGCGCCGCTGATGCTGGAGAACATCTTTGTGCACGAGGGATCGACCGGCCACGAGGTGATGTTCATCGCGGAGGTCGCGTTTCCGGACGGCGCTTTCGCCGGCCGGGACCGCATCGATTTCCGCGAGGACAACGGAGAAGAGATCGTCGCCCGCTGGTTCGACCTTGCCGAGCTCGACGTGGACGGCGGGCCGAGCCTCTATCCGACCGGGCTGAAAGACTTGCTGCTCCGACCAGCGAGCCAGTTCGTTTGACGGTCGCTGTCTACCATACCTCCGCGCCCGGGATTTTCTTGCGCACCGCCATGCGCTGGATCCAGATGCAGCGCCGGACGGATCTGTTGGAGCGGCCGACGGCGGAGATGCCTTCGCCGGCCTGAAGCAGCGGCACCACGTTTTCGCGAAGCGTGCGGCAGCGCTGGAGCTCAGCCTGCCAGTCGATGATCGCGGCATCGGCGCGCGATGCCATCAGTACCAGCACCACCATGGCAAGGCAGCTCGCTCGCATCCGCATTCCCTTCATCGCGCTCCCCCGTCATTACGCCGGTAGCGGAAGTCGCAATGCGACGCGCCCTGCATGATCGTCTGCGTGCGCGTGAGCTTGATATCTGGACCGAACCCTTCCACGACTGCGAAGTCCGAGGTGCAGACCAGGAGGAAGCCGAGCTCCGGCTCGCCGAGCGCCTTGTAGAACTCGGCATAGGCGCAATGCGTGACGTCGACCGCAAAGGCGTCCGCCGTCTGCTCGATGACGTCATAGGCGAGCGCGTCGTCGCTTCCATAGGTCCTGAAGGCCGACGAGACGGCTTTGCCGAGATCGGGATCGTGCTTGTCTCTGTTCTTCGCCTTCCAGAATTCCTCGCCGAAGCCGCGATAGAGATCGCCAAGCGCCTTGCGGACCAGCGCATTGGCGCGGGCCTCGCCGAGCTCGGCCTGCAATGTCTTGACCAGCGGCACCAGCACCTGGGCCTGGATTTTTGCCTGTTCGATGACGGACACGCTCATGGGCGGCCTCGTGTCTGAAAGGGAGATCGTAGCCCGGATGGAGCGCAAGCGTAATCCGGGAAGACGCCCGTGAGGATATACCCCGGATTGCGCTACGCTTCATCCGGGCGACGGGTCGCTATTGAAAGGCGAGATCGTGGCTTGCCTAGCCGAAGCTCGCGGCTGCAAGCCCGCCTGCGCCCCTTGGGGCTTCGGCGCGGCATCCTTCTCTCGCTATCGCGAGCGAAGGATGGTGGGCACGACAGGGATCGAACCTGTGACCCCTACCATGTCAAGGTAGTGCTCTCCCGCTGAGCTACGTGCCCTAGAGGTCATTTCATCGGTGGGGTCCCTATAACGGCTCAGGGGACCCGGCGCAAGGACGGAACGGGACCGATTTAGGCCGCCAGCATCTTGTTCACTTCACTGACCAATTCTCGCAGATGCACGGGCTTGGACAGCACCTTGGCGTTCTTGGGGGCGTCCGAATCCGAGTTCAGGGCCACCGCGGCAAAGCCGGTGATGAACATGATCTTGATGTCGGGGTCGAGTTCCGAGGCCCGGCGGGCGAGCTCGATGCCGTCCATTTCCGGCATCACGATGTCGGTCAGCAGCATCTCGAACGGCTCTTCCCGCAGCCGCTGATAGGCGGCCATGCCGTTGTCGTGGGACGAGACCTGAAAACCGGCGTTTTCCAGCGCCTTGACCAGGAAACGGCGCATGTCGTTGTCGTCTTCGGCGAGCAGGATCTTTGGCATGGCAGGAAACGTCGAATCCCCAGAGGATATCAGCAGAGGTTACTAAGCCCGACAGAGGGTAAATTTGGGGTGAAAATCTTTACCATGGGCCGGCTGCGCTGCCGGCTCTTTGTGGACCCGAACGGGCTCCGAATCAATCGAGCCGGACGAGCCGGTCCCCACCCCGATGTCCGCACGGTTAAGACTGGTTCCAACGTCCATCACATCTTTTCGCTTGGCAGAATGGTTGCGATTCCGGACAATGACGACACATAAGAGCCGCTCGAACCGGCCGAATCATTTCGATCCGGAGCCCATGCCGGATCGTGCGGCGCCAAAGGGGGCGAAGCCTGAGTAAGGGACGAAGCCTGAGAAGATGACCCGGTTTGACGGCGAGATGTCGCCAGCGTTCGAGATCTTCGAGCCCGCCGAATGGCGCGCGCCTGTCATCTTCAACTCGCCCCATTCCGGCTCGACCTATCCGGACGAATTTTTGGCGGCCTCGCGGATCGACCTGCCGCAGCTGCGCCGGTCCGAAGATTCCTTCATGGACGAGCTGATCGGCCATTTGAGCGCACGCGGCTTTCCGACCGTGCGGGTCAACTTCCCGCGCTCCTATGTCGACGTGAATCGCGAGCCCTATGAGCTCGACCCCCGCATGTTCAGCGGGCGCCTGCCGAGCTTTGCCAATACCCGCTCGATGCGGGTTGCCGGCGGCCTCGGCACCATTCCGCGCGTGGTCGGCGACGGCCAGGAGATCTATCGCGAGCGCATCCTGGTCGACGATGCGCTGGAGCGGATCGAGACGCTCTACAAGCCCTACCATCGCGCGCTGCGCCGGCTCATCAACAAGGTGCACCAGATGTTCGGCACCGTGGTGCTGGTCGACTGCCATTCGATGCCATCGGTCGGCGTCAGCAGGGACGAGCCGCGGCGGCCCGACGTCGTGATCGGCGACCGCTACGGCACCAGCTGCACGCCGCTGCTGCCCGACAGGGTCGAGGAGACCATGGGCGGGCTCGGCTATTCCATCGGCCGCAACAAGCCCTATGCCGGCGGCTTCATCACCGAGCATTACGGCAACCCCGCGAGCGGCCTGCACGCGGTGCAGCTCGAGCTCAACCGCGCGATCTACATGGACGAGCGGCGGCGCGAACGCGGTCCCCGCTTTGCGCAAGTCGCCGCCGACTTCGCGGTGCTCGCCGACGTGCTGGCCACCACGATCCCGTTCGGAGATCTCGGCCCGTTCCAGGCCGCGGCGGAATAGACGACAAATTTTTCTTCGCGCGCCCGGCGCGCGTATCGAGCGCGAACGCATTTGCGCTTCGCGTCGCTATGCGCCTTGAAATGAAAACAGAGGGCCAAAGAAAAAAGGGCCGCTTCTGATGAAGAAGCGGCCCAAGTCTAGGGAGGAAACGCCCAAGGAGGGCAGCGGTAACGCAGAGCGCTACCGCACCGCAACAATATGCGGCCGCGACGCACAAAGTGCAAGGGCTTTTGCGCCGATTCCCATGCAATATGCACATGGCTCAATTGCTATAAGAGAAACCCAGATTCAGTTTCTTTGATAAGGAAATTCAATGGGTTGATAGTCATTTGCATACGAACAAGGCATATTCGGAACTAAGTTTTCAACTCTGTGATCGATATTTGGCCAGCATATGACTGACCTGGGGCAGCCACGTCCGGCATCCAAAATACCAGGGTGCAAATCAAGACAGCGCTGCACGCCGGAGGCGATTTGAGCTAGGCAGGAGCGAGCTTCACACTGACTTTCGTTTTGAGGAACTCACCGTGACGGTGATCGACTTCTCCGCCTTCATCGGACGGCTCGCCACCGCCTCCGGCGAAACCATCCTGCCGTTCTTCCGCACCTCGCTGTCGATCGACGACAAGAGCAAGACCAAGGATTTCGACCCGGTGACGGAGGCCGACCGCGCCGCCGAGGCGGTGATGCGGCGGCTGATCAAGGCGAGCTTCCCCCAGCACGGCATCGTCGGCGAGGAATTCGGCAATGAGCGCGAGGACGCCGACTATGTCTGGGTGCTCGATCCCATCGACGGCACCAAGTCCTTCATCGGCGGCTTTCCGATCTGGGGCACGCTGATCGCGCTGCTGCACAAGGGCACGCCGGTGTACGGCATGATGCACCAGCCCTTCATCGGCGAGCGCTTCTCCGGCGACAACGGCTCGGCCAATTACAAGGGCCCCTCCGGCGAGCGCCGGCTCCAGGTCCGCCGCTGCGCCTCGCTGTCGGAGGCGACGACCTACACCACCTCGCCGCTGCTGATGAACGAGCGCGACCGCGCCATCTTCGGCCGGATCGAGCAGGGCGCGCGGCTGTCGCGCTATGGCGGCGACTGCTACTCCTATTGCATGCTGGCGGCAGGTCACGTCGATCTCGTGGTCGAGACCGAGCTGAAGCCTTACGATATCGCGGCCCTGATCCCGATCGTGACCGGCGCCGGCGGCGTCGTCACCACCTGGGAAGGCAAGCCGGCCCAGGGCGGCGGCCGCATCGTTGCCGCCGGCGACGCAAGAGTTCACGAAGAAGCGCTGAAGCTGCTCAACCAATAACAAACGCGAGCGGGAGGCTTGCATGACCATCTCACGCAGGCTTCTACTCGGATTGTTTCTGCTGCTGCCTTCAGCGGTGGCGGCGCAGAATTTTCCCGCAAAACCGATCAAGCTGATCGTGCCGTTCCCGGCCGGCGGGCCCAACGACATCATCGCCCGCGTGATCGGGCAGCGCATGTCGGAACTATCCGGGCAGCCGGTGCTGATCGACAATCGCGGCGGCCAGGGCGGCGTGCTCGGCACCGACGCGGTCTCGAAGGCCCCGCCCGACGGCTACACCATCGCGATCTCCTCCGCCGGCGCGCTCGCGATCAGCCCGAGCATGGAGCGGGTCGCCTATGACACGCAGGTCGATCTCACGCCGGTGACGCTGGTTGCGACCGTGCCGGAGATGCTGGTGGTCGCCACCAATGTGCCCGCGAAGGACATCGGCGAGCTGATCGCGCTGGCGAAAGCGCAGCCGGGAAAGCTCAACTTCGCCTCCTCCGGCCCCGGCAGCCTGCCGCATCTCGCCGGCGAATTGTTCAAGCTGACGGCCAAGATCGACATCGTGCACGTGCCCTATCGCGGCGCCGCGCCCGCGGTGAACGATTTGCTCGGCCAGCAGGTGCAGATGACCTTCCTCGATCTCCCGGTGCTGCTGCCGCAGGTCAAGGCGGGCGCGCTGCGACCGATCGCGGTCGGCTCTGCCGAACGCGCACCGACCGCGCCCGAGGTGCCGACTCTTTCGGAAGCAGGTTTTCCCGATCTGCGCGTCGAGAACTGGTACGGCATGGTGGCACCGAAGGGCACGCCGAAGGAGATCGTCACGGCGCTGCATGCCCTCGCGACCAAGGCGATGGCGGATCCCGCAGTGAAGGAGAAGCTCGCTGCGCAAGGCGCGACGCTGATCGGCGACGACCCGGAGCATTTTCGCTCATTCATCGCCGATGAGACCAGGAAGTGGGCGAAGGTGATCAAAGACGCCGGGGTCGAGACCGCGAAGTAGTCGTGCTTACCCTCCCCTGGAGGGGAGGATAAGCGAAGAGCTCACACCGCCTCTGCCCTTAGATGCTCCACCAGCATCTTGGCCGGCCGCGGCAGCGTCTTGAAGCTGCGCGCGCAGATCACGAGCTTGCGGTTGGCCCAGGCGTCGCGCAGGCGGACCATGGCGAGCGGCATCAGCTTGGCGCAGCGGCGGGCGGCGGATATCGGCACCAGCGCGATGCCGACGTCGGCGGCGACCATCTGGCAGATCGCGTCGAAGTCGCGCAGGCGCGCGCGGTAATGCGGGCGCATGCCGAGCCGGGCGGCGTGCTTCGAAATGTGCATCTGCAGCGCCGTGGCGCTGGTGAGCCCGACGAAGTCGCAAGCGCCCGTCTCCTGGAAATCGATCTGGCGGCGGCCGGCGAACGGGCCGCGGCGCGACGTCACCAATGTCAGGTGATCCTCGCTGAACACGAAGCGCTCGATATGGTCGGGCAGCGCGTGCTCGGCGGCGAAACCGAGATCGGCGGCGCCCGCGGTGATCGCGGCCGCGATGTCGGTGCTCTCGCGCTCCTCGATGTCGACGGCGACGTCGCGATGCTCGTGCAGGAATCCGGCCAGTGCCTTCGGCAGGTGCTCCGACAGACCGGAGGTGTTGACGAGGAAATGCACGCTGGCGCGCACGCCGCTGGCAAAGCCGGCGAGATCGCCGCGCATGGCGTCGATCTGGTGAAGCACGAGCCTGGCATGATCGAGCAGGCTCTCGCCGGCCGCGGTCAACTCGACGCCGCGGCGCCCGCGCTTGAGCAGCGCGACGCCGAGCGCGTCCTCGAGCCCCTTGATGCGCGCGCTGGCCGAGGCCAGCGCCAGATGCGACCGCTCCGCGCCGCGCGTGATGCTGCGCTGGTCGGCGACCGCGATGAAGAGCTGGAGATCGACGAGATCGAAGCGCATGGCAGATTTCTCCTCAGCCTTCGTTCTGCACGAAGGCTGTCTCCGTAACCTTCAGATTGTGCCCGGGCGCGGCTTCGGTCAATGTGCCGGCATGATCGACCCGCTTCTTCTCATCATCATCGCCGCCGTGTTCCTGATCGCCGGATTCGTCAAGGGCGTGGTCGGGCTCGGCCTGCCGACCGTCTCCATGGGCTTGCTCGCGGTGAGCATGGCGCCGAGCCGCGCCATCGCCATCGTGATCGTGCCGGCCATCGTTACCAACATCTGGCAGACTTTTGTCGGCCCGTATTTGCGCGACATTCTCAAACGACTGTGGCCGCTGATGATCGGCACCGTGATCGGCTGCTGGCTCAATGCCGGCGCGCTGACCGGCCCGCATGCGCGCTACGGCACCGTGGTGCTCGGCATCCTGCTGGTGATTTACGCGATCATTGGCCTCAGCAAATTCCAGTTTCGCGTCGCGCCTGGCAACGAGAAATGGGTCGGCGGCGTGGTCGGCGTCATCACCGGCGTGATCTCGGCCTCGACAGGCGTGCAGGTGATCCCGTCGATGCCTTTCATGCAGGCGATCGGCATGGAGAAGGACGAGCTGGTGCAAGCGCTCGGCGTGTTCTTCACCACCGCGACGCTGGCGCTCGCCTTCAACCTCACCGCCGGCGGATTGCTGACGCCGGCCAATGCCGTGCCCGGCGCCGTGGGCCTCGCCATGGCCTTTGCCGGCATGTTCATCGGCCAGTCGGTGCGGGCGCGGATGCCGGCCGAAGCGTTCCGCCGCTGGTTCCTGATCGCGATGATCCTGCTCGGCCTCTATCTCGCCGGCACCGCGCTGGCGAAGGAGTTCGCGTAGGACGAACGTAGGGTGGGTTAGCATCGCGGATTGCGCGCAGCGCAAACCGTGAGGCGTAACCCACCAACTTCGTTCGGCATTCGAGGAGGCATGGTGGGTTACGCCTACGGCTAACCCACCCTACGCAGGGTCACGTCATCCGTTCGAACGAGCTACCGCGTCTCCAGCATGGCGACGCGGATGCCGAGATAGATGAAGAGGCCGCCGAGCGCGCGGTTGATCCAGGCGACGGCGCCCTCGGACTGCCGCAGCCGGTTGGCGGCCTTGGCCGCGAACGCGGCGAGCACCAGGCACCACAGCGTCCCCGTAAAGATGAAGATCAGGCCGAGCGTCAGGAAGGCGAGCGGCTTGTGCGGCGCATCGGCTGCGACGAATTGCGGCAGGAACGCCAGGAAGAACAGCGCGACCTTGGGATTGAGCGCGTTGGTGAAGACGCCCTGAAGGAAGACCCGGCGCAGCGAGCTCCGCTCGCCCTGGTCCCGGACCGCCGCCAGCACCGGGCGCGACCACAGCATCTGGAGGCCGGTGACGACCAGATAGGCCGCCCCGACCAGCTTCAGGATCGAGAAGGCGGTCGACGAGGCCATCAGCAGGGCCGAAAGCCCGATCGCCGCGCCCGCGACATGGAAAAAGCAGCCGCAACTGATGCCCAGGGCGGCGGCGGCCCCGCCCCGCCAGCCCATCTGCATGCTGCGGCCGATCACATAGACCGAATCCGGCCCCGGCGTGATGTTGAGCAGTATGCCCGACAGGATGAAGAGCCAGATTTCGTGAATGCCCAGCATGCGTGAGGTACCCAGGTCAGCCTTGAGAAGCCGGCTTATTCGGTTCGCTCCTCCCCGTCCACCACCGGGATTGCGTAGGATTTACCTTGAATTTGCAATGCGATCATACTTCCGCTCGGCCCCATCTGCTTTATAAAGGCAGGGTTCTTGAAATGCGGGATTCGAGGCGACTGCCACGCCGTGGCCGGTCCCCCCTCCCTTGGAGCTCCGAGGATATGGAAAGACGTCTGGCAGCCATCGTCTGCGCCGATGTCGCCGGCTATTCGCGCATGATGGGCAGCGACGAAGCCGGCACCCATGCCGCCTTCAAGGCCCATCGCGCCGCGATTCACCCCATCATCCTCAATCACGGCGGCCGCGTCGTGAAGAACACCGGCGACGGCTTCCTGCTGGAGTTCGCCTCCATCGTCGGCGCCACCGAGGCGGCGGTCGCGATGCAGACGCTGATGGCGGAGCGCAACCATCATCTGCCGGCCGATCGCGCCATGCAGTTCCGGCTCGGCATCCACATGGGCGACGTCATCGCCGACGAGGACGAGGTCTTCGGTGACGATGTCAACATCGCCGTCCGCCTCGAATCCGTGGCGAGCCCCGGCGGCTTCGCCATCTCGGCCAAGGCCTACCGGGAGGCGAGCAAGCATCTCACCGTGCCCCTGACCGATGCCGGCAACCACCGCTTCAAGAACATCAAGGATGCGGTCGGAGTCTTTACCTGGACGCCCGAGGGCGCGCCGGCGCTCGCGCCCGAGCTGCGAGAGGCATCCGCCCTCTCGCAGCAGTACCGCACGGCGATCGTCGGCGTGCTGCCCTTCGCCAATCTCAGCGACGCCCAGGACGAATATTTCTCCGACGGCCTCACCGAGGATCTGATTCACGCGCTGTCGCTGCAATCCTTCTATCGTGTGCTGAGCCGCAACTCGACCTTCGCCTTCAAGGGCAAGAATTTGAGCACGCGCCTGATCGCGCGCGAGATCGATGCCACCTATCTGATCCAGGGCTCGGTGCGCCGCGCCGGCGCCAAGATCCGCGTCACCGCCGAGCTGATCGCGCCGGAAACCGGCGAGCAGCTCTGGACCGGGCGCTACGACCGCGACATCGGCGATCTGTTCGCGATGCAGGACGAGATCACCACCAATCTGTCCGCCGCCATCGCCACCGAGATCGTCCGTGCCGAAGCCTCGGCGCCGGCGCGGCTCTCGACCGACGTCACCGCATGGGACCGCTTCCTCAAGGGACTGTCCCATTACTACCGGCAGACCAAGGAAGACCTGGCCACCGCGGTCGACCTGTTCCGGGAAGCCATCAGGCTCGATCCCAAGCTATCGATCGCGCATGCCTATCTCGCCACGATCCAGATCCAGAGTATCCAGTTCGGCTGGGTCAAGGGCACGCGGGAGATGTGGGCCGAGGCGATGCATCTCGCCGAGACCAGCGTCCGGCTCGATCCGCGCTCCTCCTTCGCGTTCTCGATCCTGTCCTGGGCCCACGGCATGGAAGGCCATTACGAGGCCGCGATGGACGCCGCCAAGCGTGCGGTCGCGCTCAACCCCTACGACAACGGCGCGCGCGGGGTACTCGGCATCTGCCATTTCATCATCGGCGAGCATCGCGAGGCGATCGAGCTGTTCTCGATGGCCTCGCAGCGCGACAACAGCGACCCGCGCTATCAATGGGCCGCGCTGAACGCCTTCAGCCATTATCTCCTAAGACAATATGACGCGACCCTGTCGTGGGCCCGCGAGCAGCTCTACATCAACCCGAACCACATGCAGGCGCTGGCGATCCGCGCCGCAGCGCTGGCGCAGTTGGGGCGGGACGATGAGGCAAGCGAGGCGACCCATGTGCTCATGGGCAATTACCCGACCCTGAACGTCGACCGTCACCTGCGCAATTTCCACTGGAAGCGGCCCGAAGACCTCACCCATTATCGCGAGGGTCTGCTGAAGGCCGGCGTGCCGCTCGGCAAGCTGACCCTGGTCCAGAGCGACCTCAAACGCGCCGCCGAGTCCTGACGGCCGCGGTCCCACCCTTCGCGGCAAGCTGCGCGCGCCCGCTGTTGTTGACAGGACAGTGAAATCAGCCACACTTCATTGCACGTTGAAGTAGTATAGTCTGCTGTCGGTTTGTTAGGACTTTCCGCGCTTGATCGGCGCGTCCTTTTTTGCGATTCGCCGTTTTCAGGATTCGGGCCATGCATGACCGCTCTTCGAAGCCGCCCTTCGACCCTTCGATCCAGGTCTCGCCGAACAATCCCTGTCCATTCCTGCGCGGCCTCGTCGGCGAAGGCTTCGTCGATGGCGGGACCGTGCCGCTCCGGACGCTGTCACAGACCATCGCGAATGCAAGCGGCGAGACGGGGCTGAAGAAGACCTCGGCCCGCATCCAGGTCCGCGGCGTCGCGCTGATCGCCAACGGCGCCTGTCACATCCTGCAGAGCATCTTCTGGGGCGCGCAGCTCAATGGCTTGCGCGGCGGCCCGCTCGACAAGCTCGGTGCCGGCTCGCGCATCCTCGGCGTCGACGGGTGCGTCAACGAGGACGAGATCGCGCGGCTCGCCGGTTTCGGCAGCACCTATGCCGATCCCGATGGCGGCACAGAGACCGGGCTCAACGCCTCGCAAATCCAGACCTTCATGAAGGACAACCTCAAGCGCGCCGGCAAGCAAGCGCGCTGGTACTACCCGATCCTGATGAAGTTCGAATGGCCGATCCTGCTCAAGATCATGGGCAAGGGCCAGGGTGACGACCGCTATCTCAGCGTGGCCGAGGTGAGGACATTGTTCAACGAGCGCAAATTCCCTGACAGGATCACCCAGCGGGTCGTCAGCCAGCCGGTCACTCCGCCCTCGCTGATCTTGCGCGCTGCCGGCGGACTGGTCGCCGCGCTTCTCGTCTTCGGCATCGTGGCGCTGCGCTTTCCCGATCAATTCCAGCCGATGCTGCCCGGCATCCTCGGGGACCTCGTAGCGCCGCCATTGCCCACGCAAGTCGAACCGCGAGCCGCGTACTGGCTCGAGCAGAACTGGGCGCTGGAGGACCGGCACTGGTTTCATCACGCCAGCCAGGGCACCGCGACCTTCCCTGTGCCCTATAGCTGGTTTATGGCGCTCGAGCAGCCGCGGCTTCATTTCTTCGCCAAGCCCGGGATGCTGCACGACAGCGACCATCTGCAGCGCTTCGGCTTCATCCCGAGCCCGCAGACGATCAACACCGACGACGCCACACTGCGTCGGTTCGGCTATGCCAACGTCTACGACAAGACGAAGCCGGTGCCGGCGCGACTCTGGGATCCGCCGGTGAACTGGGGCGCCCAGGCCGAAAACGTCGACGGCCTGCCCGTCGGCTTTGCGCGCATGACCGGCGTCGCCGATCCCGCAACCGGCCAGCTCGGCGAGGACCGGATCGGCCTGACCTGCGCCGCCTGCCACACCGGCCAGATCCATTACAAAGGCATCGACATCCGTTTCGACGGCGGTCCGGCGATGACCGATTTGAGGAAGCTCGAGGTCACGACCGGCCTGTCGATCGCCTACACGCTCTACGTCCCGGGTCGCTTCACGCGCTTCGCCGACCGTGTGCTCGGCTCCTCCGCCAGCGATGCGGACCGCGATGCGCTGAAGCAGAAGCTGAGCGCGATCGGCACGTTCCTGGTCGACTGGGAGAAGACCTACGCGAAAACCATCGCCGGCAAGACGAGGCTCAATCCGAAGACAAAGCGGGAAGAGCCGCAAGAGAACACCGAGGAAGGATACGGCCGTCTCGACGCGCTCAACCGCATCGGCAATCAGGTCTTCGCCCAGGACATGACGCTCAGCGGCCTCAGCGGCTTCGAAAAGAACCTGCATGCCCAGGACGCGCCGGTCAGCTTCCCGCCGATCTGGACCGTACCCTGGCTCAAATACGCGCAATATGATGCGTCCATCGAACAACCGCTGATCCGCAACGCCGGCGAAGCGCTGGGCGTGACCGCGCTGCTCAATCTGTCCGACAACACCCCCAAGGACAGGCTGTTCAGCTCGTCGATGGACGTCAAGAATCTGAACTGGATCGAGGACCTGCTGAAGGGCTCGCCGCCCTATCCGAAGAAGCAACTCTCCGGACTGACATCGCCGAAATGGCCGTCGGACATCTTCGGCGATGCTGCCTGGAAGATCGATGACGAGCGCGTCAAACGCGGCCGCAGGCTCTATGCGGAGATCTGCGTTGAATGCCATCTCGGTCCGGTCAACGATCGCAAGTTCGACGACGAATTTCCGGCCCAGAGCATCTGGTCATCGCCCCGCTGGGAGACCATCGGCAACGACAAATTCCTGAACGAGGTCCAGAAGAGCGTCAAAGGCATGGGGACCGACCCCGCCCAGGCCGGCGTGCTGGCGACGCGGACGGTTCAGGTACCGGGCTTCCTCCAGCTCAACCCCACGCAGAAACTCAATGCCTGGTGGAACTGCAATCTGCCGGATATTTCTTCGACCGACATGCCGTACTCGCTTGGCCTGATGGTGCTCGTCGACATCGTCGCCCGCAAGGCAATGGACGATGCGAAGATCGACCCGAAGGTTCAGGATGCCTGGTGGGGCAAGCGCAAGAACTGCCCGAATCCCGGTCCGCAGCCGGCCGAGAAGAACGAGCCGGGGCCCTGGTATCGCGCGCGCCCGCTCAACGGCGTCTGGGCCACAGCGCCCTACCTGCACAACGGATCGGTCCCCTCGCTGTACTGGATGCTGAGCCCCGCGGCCGAGCGGCCGAAATCGTTCTGCATGGGTGGTGGCCGCGACTACGATCCGAAACAGGTCGGCTTCGCGGTCTCCGACGGCGAGAGCTGCAAGACCGGGCAGTCGCGCTTCTCGACGCGGGCGTCTGATGGCACCGACATGTATGGCAACAGCAATGCCGGCCACTCGTTCGACGGCACGCCGGGGCCCGGCAAGGACGGCACCATCGGCCGCGTGCTCAAAGAGCAGGAGCGCTACGACCTGATCGAGTATCTGAAGACGCTGTAGCGCGCTGGTTCGTACGCGCCCGGCTCCTCATCCTGAGGAGCCCGCTGAAAGCGGGCGTCTCGAAGGATGGCCGCGGGCGAGATCCGGGCCTTCATGGTTCGAGACGCGCGTTCCGCGCTCCTCACCATGAGGGGCTTGCGACGAAGCGGGGCGAGGGAGCGACCGCCCTCGCGGATACACGTCACTTGAACAGCGGCGTGCCCGGCACGAAGGCGTCGAAGGCGGCCCAGAACTGGGAGCGGTAGCGATCCTGCTCCTGGAGGATCTCGTGCTTGGCCCCTGCGATCACGAGATGCGAGCCGGCGCGCAGATGGTAGGCGAACTCCTCGATCGCCGCGGTCGAGACCACGGTGTCGTTGGAGGCCGCCAGCATCAGGATCGGCTGGCGGATCTCGGAGGGGTAGTTCATGCCCTTGAAGGTGTTCATCGCGCGGAACGCGGTGTCGGCCCAGGCGACCGTCGGCGACGCCAGTCCCAGCGTCGGATCCTCCTCCAGGATCGCGGCATTGCGCGCATAGCGGACGGGATCGCTGGTCAGCGGATTGTTGATGAAGGGATTGAGCCCGGTGATGTGATCGCTGCCGCCGGGGACATAGCGGCCGCCCATGCCCATCAGGCGCATCGTCTTCAGCAGCGTCCGCGCCGGCAACGAGGTGGCGCGGCCAGGCAGGTCGATCATCGGCGCCGACAGCACCATGCGGTCGAACCAGCGCTTGCCCGCATGCGCGACCCGCAGCATCACCGTGCCGCCCATGGAGTGGGCAAGCGCGAAGAAGGGTGGCGGGCAATCCGGCAGCACCACCTGCTGCACGAAGGTCTCGACGTCGATCTCGAAATCGGAGAAGTCGCGCACATAGCCCTTGCGCGGATCGCGCAGGCGCCGCGAGGAATGGCCCTGCCCGCGCCAGTCGATCATCGCCACCGCAAAGCCGCGATCGCGCAAATCGCGTACGGTCTCGAAATATTTCTCGATCTGCTCGCTGCGGCCGGTGAAGACGCAGACCGTGCCTTTGCGGCCCGCCGGCGGCGCCCAGCGCGCGAAGCGCAGCTCGGCGCCGTCGGGGGTCTTGATGGTGCCGCTGACGACGTTTTCGGGAACGGGGTTGGACGGTATCGAGAGCAGCGTCATGATTGGGAGGGCTGGGCGCGAAGTGCTGCAAATCAAGGGGCGGGAGCGCCGAAAAGGCGCTGTTGCCGCCCTCTTGAACGCCGTCTCACCCCACCCATATCACCTTCGTGCAGGCCGCTACCAGTGTTTCGGAACCGGAACATCAGGCTGCACACAGACTAAAGCCCGGCCCGATGGCGGGCGGGTTACCCAACAGTCGCTCAATGGAGGACTTGACCATGCGTACCTACGATCTCACCCCCTTCTATCGTTCCACCGTCGGCTTCGACCGTTTGTTCAACCTGCTCGACCAGGCCAGCTCTGACGGCAGCCCCGGCTATCCCCCCTACAACATCGAGCGCACCGGCGATAACGCCTACCGCATCACCGTCGCGGTCTCGGGCTTCGCCAAGGACGAGCTCTCCATCGTCGCGAAGGAAAACACGCTGACGATCAAGGGCGAGAAGGTCGCCAACGAGAACTCGAAATCCGAAGTGCTCTATCGCGGCATCGCCGCGCGTGCCTTCGAGCGCGCCTTCCAGCTTGCCGACTTCGTGCAGGTGAAGGACGCCTCGCTCGAGAACGGCCTGCTTCACGTCGATCTCGTCCGCGAAATTCCCGAAGCCAAGAAGCCGCGCCAGATCGCGATCAACACCAGCGCTCCGAAGGCGCAGGTGATCGAGAGCTCGGTCGCCGCCTAAGCACGGCACGCCACTTCCAGGTTTGAGAAAACGCCCCGGTGCCCCGGGGCGTTTTTTTATTTGTCCAGCTGTGCTCGTGAAACGCCGCGAGTAGCCCCGCGGCTACTCCTCCGTCGATATATTTCGTACCGACCAGCTGTCTTGTCAGTGCCGCAGAATCCAGCGGCAGTTTTCGGTTGAAATGGAAATACAGGTTGGGCCTGTCATTCTACGTTACCCCGCACACCGCGTAAGTTCGCCCACGCGTCCCGCACATGCCCGACCAAGACGCTTCTCACAGGTAAGTGACTGAGCGTAACGCCGCTGCCCCGCGCTCCGTCCTTTGGACATCGAACACAAAACGAGACGGAGAACGATCATGTCACTTTGGCGCAGCCTTTTCGTCGCCGCGAGCCTGCTGGCGGCCCCCCTCAGCCTTGCTCACGCGCAGACACCGCAGGCCGTGAAGGCGAAGAACGTCGTGCTGGTGCACGGCGCCTGGGCCGACGGCTCGAGCTGGTCGGAAGTGATCCCGATCCTCCAGGCGGCAGGCCTGCATGTCACCGCCGTGCAGAATCCGCTGTCGTCGCTCGCCGACTCCGTCGAAGCCACCAAGCGTGCGCTGGCCGAGCAGGATGGACCGACCGTGCTGGTCGCGCATTCCTGGGGCGGCACGGTGATCAGTCAGGTCGGCACCGACCCGAAGGTCACCGGCCTCGTTTACGTCGCCGCACGTGCGCCCGATGCCGACGAGGATTTCGTCGCGCTGTCGAAGCAGTTTCCGACCGGCCCCGTGCGCGCCGGCATCGTCGAGCGCGACGGCTACACCAAGCTGTCGGAGGAGTCCTTCCTGAAGTATTTCGCCAATGGCGTGAAGCCGGAGCAGGCCAAGGAGCTCTACGCGGTGCAGTGGCCGACGGCGGCCTCGATCTTCGCCGGCCGCACCACGGAAGCGGCATGGCATAGCAAGCCGAGCTGGTACGCGGTGTCGAAGAACGACTACACCATCAACCCCGATCTCGAACGCTTCCTCGCCAAGCGCATGAACGCCACCACGATCGAGCTCGATGCCGGCCACCTCTCGCTGGTGTCGCATCCGAAGGAGGTGGCGAATCTGATCCTGGAAGCGGCCGGGTATCCGCGGAGCTGAGGATGGTTGCGTGAATGCAAAAGGCGCCTGAGTTGCTCGGGCGCCTTTTGTTTTACTCAACTCCCTCCCTGTCGTCGTCCCGGCGAAGGTGTGATGACCGCCGTCGCGTCAAACAAGCGGCGTAGTAGCCTGCGCGCTAATCCAGCCCCTGCGCGGCCGGCATCTCCTGCGTCGGCTGGATCGTCGGAGCAGGCTTGGCCTCGCCGACAGCTGGCGCGGGGGCCTGCGGCGCGGCCTCGGCGGGCTTTGCCTGCACGGCGGCGGTCTGCTGCGGAGCTTGTGCCTGTGCAGGCTGAGTCTGCGGCGCCCGGGCCTGCGCCACCGGCTCGGCCGGCTTCACCGCCGCGACCGGCGTCTCGCCGCGCTGCGGAGCCGCCTTGGGCAGCGGCACGGTACGCTTGGCGACATGCGGGATTGGAGCGGGCGGGCGCGGCGGGCCGCTGCGGATCATGGTCGGCGGCGGCAGCGCGCTTTGCGGGCCGTAAGGGCCGACCGCGCGCTCCTCATAGGGCGGCGCCATGCCGTAGGCATCGGCCGCCGGCATGAAGCGGATGATCCGGCCGTCGCGGGCATCGATCACCAGCCGGCCGTCGTCGCCGCGGCGGTCGATCACGGCGATGGTGTAGACGCTGCCGCGCAGCCGCGGGATGCCGAGCGGCGAGAAGCCGTTGTCGCGCAACACCGCGTAAACCTCGGTCGACGGCAGCAGTGCCGGGGCCGGGCCACGCTCGTCGTAGCCATAACCGTAACCGTAGCGCGGCGGCGGGGGCGGTGCGGCTTCCGGCGGCGCATAGGGCCCGTCGAAATCCGAGACCGCGATCATGGCCCCTCCCGCAATACCGTTTGCGGGAACTTGCGCTTGAGCCGTGCTAGCGGCCAGTGCCAGCGCGGCGGCGGCGGCGACACATCCTGTGAAAAACTTCATGGTCGAGACGCTCCTGTCAGGCCCCGAACGGAGTGCGCTCTTTCGCTTCTTGCGGCGTGACGCGCCGTCCGAAGGGCCGATCCGAAGCTTCATCGGGGATTTCGGCGTCCACAGGGCCGGATCAGGGCGCGTTTGCTTCAAAACCGGGGCTGCGCAACTTTCGGAAAGCGATTGATTGACATATCGGGAATCGGGACTTCCGCGCGCTTGTGTGCTAGACAAAAATTTGGCACAGTGATGGTTAGGACAGGAAAGCTGTCTCAATTTTGCTTGCGGTTCCGGCATAGGGATTGCAACGAAAGTCGGTGCTTCCGAGCGCCAAGAAGGCAACAGGCAAAGCCGTTCTCGGGGACGAAGAACGCCTAGGCCTGAATTTAAGAAAATGCGGCTCGCAGCGGACGAGCGGTGACCCAGAGGCGGGTGCCGCGGAACGCCCAAGGTGCGCCGAAGATGGCGGTGAGACAGCTTGCCGCATGGAGAGGATTGGAACAATGAACGGGTCGCAATTCGAGCGCGCAAACATCGTGGCAGAAGAGCTGTCGGCGACGGTCGCCTCGAAAACGACCGATCCGATTCAGGAGCACAATTCGCGGCCCAAAGCCGAAGGCCTCTACGAACCGAGCCTGGAGAAGGACTCTTGCGGCGTCGGCTTCATCGCCAACATCAAGGGCAAGAAGTCGCACGAGATCGTCTCGGACGCGCTCAGCATCCTCTGCAACCTCGAGCATCGCGGCGCCGTCGGCGCCGACCCGCGCGCCGGTGACGGCGCAGGCATCCTGGTGCAGATCCCGCACGCCTTCTTCAGCCGCAAGGCCAAGGAGATCGGCTTTACGCTGCCCGCGCCCGGCGAATACGCCATCGGCGCGCTGTTCATGCCGCGCGACACCGCCTGGCGTAACGTCATCAAGAGCATCATCGCCGACCAGATCAAGGAAGAGGGCCTGACCCTGCTCGGCTGGCGCGACGTGCCGACCGACAATTCCTCGCTCGGCGTCACCGTGAAGCCGACCGAGCCTGCCTGCATGCAGGTGTTCATCGGCCGCAACGGCGTCGCCAAGACCGAGGACGAGTTCGAGCGCCGGCTCTACATCCTGCGCAAGTCGATCTCGCAGGCGATCTACCAGCGCCGCGACCGCGGCCTCGCCGGCTATTACCCGTGCTCGATGTCCTGCCGCACCGTGATCTACAAGGGCATGTTCCTCGCCGACCAGCTCGGCAAGTACTATCCCGATCTGCACGAGGCTGACTTCGAGAGCGCGCTTGCCCTCGTTCACCAGCGCTTCTCGACCAACACCTTCCCGGCGTGGTCGCTGGCGCATCCCTACCGCATGATCGCGCATAATGGCGAGATCAACACGCTGCGCGGCAACGTCAACTGGATGGCGGCGCGCCAGGCTTCGGTCAGCTCCGAGCTCTACGGCAAGGACATCAACCGGCTCTGGCCGATCTCCTATGAGGGACAGTCGGACACGGCGTGCTTCGACAACGCGCTCGAATTCCTGGTGCAGGGCGGCTACTCGCTGCCGCACGCCGTCATGATGATGATTCCGGAAGCGTGGGCCGGCAATCCCTTGATGGATGAGAAGCGCCGCGCCTTCTACGAATATCATGCCGCGCTGATGGAGCCGTGGGACGGCCCCGCCGCGATCGCCTTCACCGACGGCCGCCAGATCGGCGCCACGCTCGACCGCAACGGCCTCAGGCCCGCGCGCTATCTCGTCACCAAGGACGACCGCATCGTGATGGCGTCCGAGATGGGCGTGCTGACGATCCCCGAGGACCAGATCATCACCAAGTGGCGCCTGCAGCCCGGCAAGATGCTGCTGGTCGACCTCGAGCAGGGCCGCCTGATCCCGGACGACGAGATCAAGGCCGAGCTCGCCAAGAGCCATCCCTACAAGGAGTGGCTGGAGCGGACCCAGATCGTGCTGGAAGAGCTGCCGAAGGTGCCGACCACCGGCGTGCGCTCGAACCTGTCGCTGCTCGATCGCCAGCAGGCGTTCGGCTACAGCCAGGAAGACATCACCATCCTGATGACGCCGATGGCGGCCACGGGCGAAGAAGCCGCGGGCTCGATGGGCAACGACACGCCGATCTCGGCGCTGTCGGACAAGGCCAAGCCGCTGTTCACCTACTTCAAGCAGAACTTCGCGCAGGTCACCAACCCGCCGATCGACCCGATCCGCGAGGAGCTGGTGATGAGCCTCGTGTCCATCATCGGACCGCGGCCGAACCTGTTCGACCTGCAGGGCCTCGCCACCACCAAGCGCCTCGAAGTGCGCCAGCCGATCCTGACCGACGCGGACCTGGAAAAGATCCGCTCGATCTCCGACGTCGCCGAGTCGCACTTCAAGTCGCGCACGCTGGACACCACCTTCCACGCCGGCCTCGGCGCGGCCGGCATGGACCAGGTGCTCGACGAGCTCTGCGCGCGCGCTGAAAGCGCGGTGCGCGAGGGCGTCAACATCATCATCCTGTCCGACCGCATGGTCGGTACCGACCGCGTGCCGATCCCGGCACTGCTGGCCTGCGCCGCCGTGCATCATCATCTGATCCGCGTCGGACTGCGCACGTCGGTCGGTCTCGTCGTCGAATCCGGCGAGCCGCGCGAAGTACATCACTTCGCCTGCCTCGCGGGCTACGGCGCTGAAGCGATCAATCCGTACCTCGCGTTCGAGACCATCATCGCGATGAAGGACCGCCTGCCCGGCTCGCTCGACGACTACGAGATCGTCAAGCGCTACATCAAGTCGATCGGCAAGGGCCTGCTCAAGGTGATGTCCAAGATGGGCATCTCGACCTACCAGTCCTATTGCGGCGCGCAGATCTTCGACGCCGTCGGCCTCAAGGCCGACTTCGTCTCGAAGTTCTTCGCGGGCACGCATACCCGCGTCGAGGGCGTGGGTCTTGCCGAGATCGCGGAAGAGGCCGTGCGCCGCCATGCCGACGCGTTCGGCGAGGCGCAGGTCTACAAGAGCTCGCTCGACGTCGGCGGCGAATATGCCTATCGCAGCCGCGGCGAGGACCATGCCTGGACCGCCGAGTCGGTCTCGCTGCTCCAGCACGCCGCGCGCGGCAATTCGCAGGAGCGCTACCGCGCCTTCGCGAAGATCCTCAACGAGCAGTCGGAGCGGCTTCTGACGCTGCGCGGCCTGTTCCGGATCAAGAACGCGGACGAAGAGAAGCGCAAGCCTGTACCCCTCGACCAGGTCGAGCCGGCCAAGGACATCGTCAAGCGCTTCGCCACCGGCGCGATGAGCTTCGGCTCGATCTCGCGCGAAGCGCACACCACGCTGGCGATCGCCATGAACCGGATCGGCGGCAAGTCGAACACCGGCGAAGGCGGCGAGGAAGCCGACCGCTTCAAGCCGATGCCGAACGGCGATTCCATGCGCTCGGCGATCAAGCAGGTCGCCTCGGGCCGTTTCGGCGTCACCACGGAGTATCTCGTCAACTCCGACATGATGCAGATCAAGATGGCGCAGGGCGCCAAGCCCGGCGAAGGCGGCCAGCTGCCCGGCCACAAGGTCGACGCGACCATCGCCAAGGTGCGGCACTCGACGCCGGGCGTCGGCCTGATCTCGCCGCCGCCGCACCACGACATCTACTCGATCGAGGATTTGGCGCAGCTGATCTACGACCTCAAGAACGTCAACCCGACGGGCGACGTCTCGGTCAAGCTCGTCTCCGAGATCGGCGTCGGCACGGTCGCGGCGGGCGTCGCCAAGGCGCGCGCCGACCATGTCACCATCGCGGGCTTCGAGGGCGGCACCGGTGCTTCGCCGCTGACCTCGATCAAGCACGCGGGATCACCGTGGGAGATCGGCCTCGCCGAAACCCACCAGACACTGGTGCGCGAGCGGCTGCGCAGCCGCATCGTGGTCCAGGTCGACGGCGGCTTCCGCACCGGCCGTGACGTCGTGATCGGCGCGCTGCTCGGCGCCGACGAGTTCGGCTTCGCCACCGCGCCGCTGATCGCGGCCGGCTGCATCATGATGCGCAAGTGCCATCTCAACACCTGCCCGGTCGGCGTCGCAACGCAGGACCCCGTCCTGCGCAAGCGCTTCACCGGCCAGCCCGAGCACGTGATCAACTACTTCTTCTTCGTCGCGGAGGAAGTCCGCGAGATCATGGCTTCGCTCGGCTTCCGCACCTTCAACGAGATGGTCGGCCAGGTGCAGCTGCTCGACCAGACCCGCCTGGTCGCGCACTGGAAGGCCAAGGGCCTCGACTTCTCCAAGCTGTTCGTCAAGCAGAAGGAAGAGAAGGGCCAGAAGATCTATCACTCCGAGCGCCAGAACCATCATCTGGAGGCGGTGCTCGACCGCACGCTGATCGAGAAGGCGACCCCCGCCCTCGACCGCGGCGCGCCGGTGAAGATCGAGGCTGCGATCAACAGCACCAACCGCTCCGCTGGTGCGATGCTGTCGGGCGCGGTCGCCAAGATCTACGGCCATGCCGGCCTGCCGCAGGACACCATCCATGTCAGCCTCAAGGGCACTGCCGGCCAGGCCTTCGGCGCGTGGCTTGCCAATGGCGTCACCTTCGAGCTCGAGGGTGAAGGCAACGACTATGTCGGCAAGGGCCTGTCGGGCGGCAAGATCATCGTCAAGCCGCCGGCGAACTCGGCCATCGTGCCCGAAGAATCGATCATCGTCGGCAACACCGTGATGTACGGCGCGATCCAGGGCGAGTGCTACTTCCGCGGCATCGCCGGCGAGCGCTTTGCCGTGCGCAACTCGGGCGCGGTCGCCGTGGTCGAGGGCGCGGGTGATCATTGCTGCGAATACATGACCGGCGGCATCGTGGTCGTGCTCGGCAAGACCGGGCGCAACTTCGCGGCCGGCATGTCGGGCGGCATCGCCTACGTGCTGGACGAGACCGGCGACTTCGACAAGCTGTGCAACATGGCGATGGTCGAGCTCGAGCCGGTGCTGTCGGAAGAGCTGATCAACGCCGGCACCTATAACCACTCCGGTGACCTCGAGGCGCACGGCCGGGTCGACGTGTTCAAGAACCTGCTCGCCTCCGACGTCGAGCGGCTGCACGTCCTGATCTCGCGCCACGCCAAGGCGACCGGCTCCAAGCGCGCCACCGAGATCCTTGCCAACTGGAAGGACTGGCTGCCCAAGTTCCGCAAGGTGATGCCGGTCGAGTACCGGCGCGCGCTGCGCGAAATGGCCGCCAACGCGGACGCCGAGCCGAAAATCGCGATCGGGGCGTAGGAAGAAGCCTCATGGTGAGGAGGCGCGTAGCGCCGTCACGAACCATGAGACCACCATCCGGGCCTCCATCCTTCGAGACGCGGCGCGAAAAGCGCGCCGCTCCTCAGGATGAGGGGTGAGAGAATAAAACGAATTAAGCGGCAGGGACTTCGGGTTTAATGGGCAAGATCACGGGTTTTCTGGAAATCGAACGGCACGACCGCAAGTACACCCCGGTCGCCGAGCGCGTGAAGCATTACAACGAGTTCGTCGTTCCCTTGAGCGAGAGGGAAGTGCGCGACCAAGCCGCGCGCTGCATGAACTGCGGCATTCCCTATTGCCACGGCACCGGCTCGGTTGCGCCCGGCACGCCCGGCTGCCCGGTCAACAACCAGATCCCCGACTGGAACGACCTCGTCTACCAGGGCAACTGGGAAGAGGCCTCGCGCAATCTGCACTCGACCAACAATTTCCCTGAGTTCACCGGGCGCATCTGCCCTGCGCCGTGCGAAGCGTCCTGCACGCTCAACATCGACGACAACCCCGTCACCATCAAGACCATCGAATGCGCGATCGTCGACCGCGCCTGGGACAATGGCTGGCTGAAGCCGGAAGTGGCCGCGGAGAAGACCGGCAAGAAGGTCGCCGTGATCGGATCGGGCCCGGCCGGCATGGCCTGCGCGCAGCAGCTCGCGCGCGCCGGCCACGACGTGCATGTCTACGAGAAGTACGCCAAGGCCGGCGGCCTGCTGCGCTACGGCATCCCCGACTTCAAGATGGAGAAGGGCGTCATCGACCGCCGCGTCAAGCAGATGGAAGGCGAAGGCGTAACCTTCCACTATAACAGCCATGTCGGCGCCGACGGCAATGTCGATCCGCGCGAGATGCTCAACGAGTATGACGCGGTGGCGCTGACCGGCGGCGCGGAAGCCCCGCGCGACCTGCCGATCCCCGGCCGCGACCTCGCGGGGATTCACTACGCCATGGATTTCCTGCCGCAGCAGAACCGCCGCGTCTCCAGCGAGCCCTTGAACGGCGTCCAGGAGATCCTGGCCGGCGGCAAGCATGTCGTCGTCATCGGCGGCGGCGACACCGGCTCGGACTGCATCGGCACCTCGCTGCGCCAGGGCGCGCTGTCGGTGACCCAGCTCGAGATCATGCCCGCTCCGCCCGAGCGCGAGAACAAGGGTCTCACGTGGCCGAACTGGCCGCTGAAGATGCGCACCTCCTCCAGCCAGGCCGAAGGCGCGGTCCGCGAATACGCCGTGCTGACCCAGAAGTTCTCGGGCGAGAACGGCCAGGTCAAGAAGCTGCACTGCGTCCACGTCGACGACAAGTTCAAGCCGATCGCCGGCACCGAGTTCGAGCTCGATGCCGAGCTCGTCCTGCTCGCGATGGGTTTTGTGCACCCCGTGCACGAGGGCCTGCTCAAGCTGCTCTCGGTCGAGCTCGACTCGCGCGGCAACGTCAAGGCCAACACGCTGGACTACCAGACCTCGCGTCCGAACGTGTTCACCGCCGGCGACATGCGCCGCGGCCAGTCGCTGGTGGTCTGGGCGATCCGCGAGGGCCGGCTGTGCGCCCGGTCGATCGATACGTTCCTGATGGGGAAGACGGATCTGCCGCGCTGAGTGAGGCGCGAGCTGACCGCTACAACTGAGACTGTCATCGCCCGCGAAAGCGGGCGATCCAGTATTCCAGAGACGTCAAACGTATACGGATAAGCCGCGGCGTACTGGATGCCCCGGTCAAGCCGGGGCATGACAGCGGAGTGGGTGGCGAGAGCGAAGCCAACTCAGCCGCATACGCTCCAACGCGACTCACGCCACGCTAGTTCTGCAGCCTCACCCCGACCATCACCACCGTGCCCTGCGAGCTCGATCCCGCCTGGTTCGAATCCAGGATGTCGTGGCGCAGCGTGCCCTTGATCCAGACGTTGCGGTTGAGCTTGTAGATCAAATTGCCTTCGAGCGAGTAGGTTTTGTCGTTGCGGTTCTGGTTCTGGTAGTCGTAGGTGCCGTAGGTGAACTTGCCGATGGCGGTGAGCCAGCGGCGGAAGTCGTGATCGACTTCGGCGGCATAGGTGTGCACGAGCACGCCGGATGAGCCGGGGACCGTGGTCTCGTTGATCTGCGTGTCGGTGAAGAATTTCACCGTGGTGAGGCCGCTCGCATTCCAGATCAGCGAGCCCGCGGTGAGGAAGCCGGCGAGCTGGCTGAGTCGCGGATCGACATAGTTGCGCGCGGAGTAGCCGACCGAGATCTCGCCGGTGAGGATGCGCGAGAATTCGAAGGACGAGCCGACCTTGGCGTAACCGCCGTTCGAATCGCGGAAATAGCCGTTGCGGTCGGCGGCCTGGTCGTGGACGCGGGTGTCGCCCTGGATCTCGACGAACGGCTTCAGCCCCGGCTTCAGATCGTAGGAGAAGCGGCCGACGCCGCCATACTGGTTGAAGTCGCGGTCGTTGTTGCTGAAGGTCGAGCCGTCGGTGAGCTTCGAGTCGGTATAAGCCGTGCGATCCACCGTCGCGCCGGCAGCGACCTGGAAGCGATTAAAAGTCTGGTCGAAGCCGAGGGTCGTGCCGTAGGTGGCGTAGACCGGATACTTCTGCAAGCCGGCCTGCACGTTCGGGCTGCCGGGATTGTCGGTGGCGAGCCGCAGGCGCAGCTGCGAGGTCAGCTTGAAATCGCGGTCGACGTCGAGGCGGCCGTCGACATGGCCGGTGAAATCAGGACGGTTGATCTCGACCGGCGAGGGCGAGGCAAAGCCGTCGATCGTTGCCGGCATGTTGTTGGTGTAGCCGGAGAACGAGCCGCGCAAATCCGCGACCAGCGCGTGGCGCTCCCAGTCGGACGCGACAAGGAGATCGGGCGCGACGACGTAGACCGGCGATCCCACCGGCTTGTTCAGGCGCGCCGGGTTGGTGTCGTAGCCGGTGGAGAGCTCGAGCCCGCCCTTGATCAGGAAACTGCCGGCGTAATCGCCGACCGCGCCGAACGCGTCGTCATCGGCCTTGAGGCGACGGCGCAGCGGCTGGCCGGGCACGTTGCCGGCCATCGCCGGGGGGACCGGTGTCTTGTGCGCATTCTCGGACGGCGGCGGCGCGATGCGCGGAGGGCCCAGCGTCCTGACCGGCGTTGCCGGCGGCGGCGACGAGCCGGGGCCGAGCGGGCGCTTCGGCTTGGCCTGACCGGGATAGAGCTTTGGCTGCTGCCGCTTGCGGTTGAGCGAGTCGTAGCCGGAGCCGCTGGCGCCGTTGGCGGCCGGCAAGCCGTAGGTCGGGACCTGGCCGACACGGGAGGTCGCCGGTGCCTGCTGGCTCCTGCGCGGATCGGCATTGGGATCAGGCAGCGTCGGCAGCGCGTCCGAGGGCGCCTGCGGCATGGCCGCCGTGCGGCGTGTCGGCAGCGTGTCGGGCGAGGCAAAGCCGCCGCGGTTGGGATTGAACAGGTCGGGCGTAAGGCTCTGGGCGGCCGCCGGGGCGCTGCCGAGGACCGTCAGCGCCAGGCACGGCAAAGCGGCGCGCAGGAAATACGCGCGTTTGCTCCGGCCCATGCCTGGAGACGACCCCACGATGGAATAACTCCAACGAAATCAAACACTTTCAAGACGGCCTCCAACCGGCTGGCGGGAACCCATCGTTAATGGAGTTAAAACAATTATGGTTAATGACCGGTTGAGGGCATAAGGGCTCTCGTCGCCTCCAAAGCGGCGGCATGCTAAGCAGGCACCAACGGGCGAACGCCCCTCCTCCCTGGACCTGAGCATGCCGAGTTCGAAACCGCTGATGACCCAATCATCCGGCTCCATCCCCGATAGCATCGAATCCGCGCTCCGCACGCTGGAGACGGAGAGCGGCGGCATCAACGCCCTCGCCGCGGCGCTGCGCGGCCCGCTCGGCGCGACCTTCGCCAGGGCGGTCGACCTGATCCGCAACGCCAAGGGCCGCGTCATTGTCACCGGGCTCGGCAAATCCGGCCACATGGCGCGCAAGATCGCGGCGACGCTGGCCTCGACCGGTACGCCCGCCTTCTTCGTCCACACCGCGGAAGCCGCCCATGGCGACCTCGGCATGATCACCACCGACGACGTCATCATGGCGCTGTCCTGGTCCGGCGAGCAGCCGGAGATGAAGACGCTGGTGAACTATTCGGCGCGCTTTGCGATCCCCATGATCGCGGTGACCTCGAACGCTTCGTCCTCCCTCGGACAAGCCGCCGACATCGTGATCGAGCTGCCCAAGGCGCGCGAAGCCTGCCCGCACAATCTGGCGCCGACCACCTCGACCATGATGCAGGTCGCGATCGGCGATGCCATCGCGATCGCGCTGCTCGAGGGCCGCGGCTTCACCGCGCTGGAGTTCGCGCATTTCCACCCCGGCGGCAAGCTCGGCGCGATGCTGAAATTCGTCCGCGACTACATGCGCACCGGCGCGGAGATCCCGGTCAAGCCTGAAGGCACCAAGATGTCGGACGCGGTGGTCGAGATGTCCGCGAAGGGCTTGGGGTGCGTCTGTATCGTCAACGATGCGGGCGAGGCCGTCGGCATCATCACCGACGGCGATTTGCGCCGCCACATGCGGCCCGATCTTCTGACCGTGACGGTCGACGAGATCATGACGAAGCAGCCGAAGTCGGTGCCGCCCTCGATGCTGGCGAGCGAGATGATCGAGGTGCTGAACACCCGCAAGATCACGACCCTGCTGGTGACCGAGGCGAACAAGGTGGTGGGCATCGTGCACCTGCACGATCTGCTGCGCGCGGGCGTGGCGTAAGGCGCGCGCAGCTCTCCACTCGTCATTGCGAGCGCAGCGAAGCAATCCAGAAGACCCTCACCCTGAGGAGCGCGCCCTTTCGCGCGCGTCTCGAAGGGCGAGGCCACCAGCCGGGCCTTCATCCTTCGAGACGCGCGAAGACGCGCTCCTCAGGATGAGGAATTAGACCGGAAACCGCGCCGCCTTCTCCTCCAGCGGCAGCCGCAGCCCGTTCGCCAGATACGACACCGTGCGATAGAAGCCGCACAAGAGCATGATCTCCAGGATCTGCGGCTCGTCGTAATGCGCGGAGAGCGCGGCGAACTCCTCGTCGCTCAACGTCGCGCGGTGATGCAGCGCGTCGACGGCGGCGATCAGCGCCTGCTCGGCCGGTGACCAGCAGGCAGACGTTGCATCGCCCAGGACCGTGGCGCGCACCTCCTCCGCGCCGAGCTTCGCCGGCCCGGCAAAAATCGCGACATGCACGCCCCATTCATATTCGCATGTGTTTAGCGCGCAGGTGCGATCGATGACGATCTCGCGCTGGCGCAACGACAGCGGTCCGGGATCGAGCAGGCCGCCGGCGCGGAACTTGTCCCAGGCGCGGGCGTGGCCCGCCATCACCCTGAACAGCAGCAGCGGCGGCGCGCCGCGCATGATGCGGTCGAACTGCGCCTGGATCTCCGGGGGATAAGGCGGGGTGAGCGGCGCGATGCGCGGCGAAGCCTCGGACATGGCGGAAGACATCGGCGCTCTCCATTGCTACAATTATCGTAGCAATACGCTACACTATTTGTAGCACTACGCAAGGGACCACCGATGGCGAAACAGGCCGACTCAAAGACACGCAGCGTCCGCGGCTCGCGCACGGGCCGGCCGGTCATGGCGCTGCTCGACCTGCTCGGCCGGCGCTGGGCCTTGCGGATATTGTGGGAGTTGCGCGAAGAGCCCCTCACCTCGCGCGCGCTTCGCAGCGCCTGCGACGAGGCCTCGCCCACGGTGCTGCAAGCGCGGCTGACGGAGCTGCGCGAGGCGGGATTCGTGGAGCTCGGCGACGGTGGAGGCTACGGGCTGACGGCGCTGGGGCGCGAATTGTGCGAGACCTTCATGCCGCTACACCGGTTTGCGGAGAGGTGGAAGTCTTCTCCCTCGCCCCGCTTGCGGGGAGAGGGTCGGGGTGAGGGGGAGTCTCCGCGCAAACGGTGAAAGATGGACTCGCGGAGAGTCCCCCTCACCCGGATTGCATCTGCGATGCAATCCGGCCTCTCCCCGCAAGCGGGGAGAGGCGAAGAATCCTACGCCGCTGCGACCGTCAGGTTGGCGCCGTCGACCTGCACCACCTTGACCCGCGTCCCCGCCGGCGTATCGGGGCCGGCGACGCGCCAGACAGTGTCGCCGATGCGCACGGTGCCGCTGCCGTCGATGATCGGTTTCTCCAGCGTGAACTCGCGGCCCAGAAGCGCCTCGGTGCGCTTGTTGAGGAACGGGCTTGCGCTTTCGTCGGGCTTCGGCCGGGCTAGCCGGCGCCAGACCGGGACGGCTGCTACCGCGAACACTGCGAACATCACAAGCTGGATCTGCCAGGACAGATGGATGGCGAACGAGAGCAGGCCCACCAGCAAAGCAGCGAGCCCAAGCCAGAACAGGAACACGCCCGGCGCGATCGTCTCCAGCGCCATCAGGATGAAGCCGAAGATCAGCCAATTCCAGGTGCCGAGCGATACGAACATGTCGGTCATGACACGACCTCTGAATATTGGCGCATGCCCTTGTCGCAAGGCATGCGCCGGTGACTATCCCTGCCGCGGCGGTACCGCCGGCGGCGTGCCGCCGGTCGGCGGCACCGATCCGGTGCGGCGCGCGGCGGCAGCCGCAGACGCTGCGCTTTCGCCGAACGTTGCCTTCGCGATCTCGCCGATGCCGGCGAGCGAGCCGAGCATGCTCGTCGCCTCCATCGGCAGCATGATGATCTTCTGGTTCGGCGCCTCCGCGAACTGGCCGAATGCCTTGATATATTTGTCGGCGATGAAATAGTTCAACGCGGCGACGTCGCCCTTGGAAATGGCTTCCGACACCGCCTGCGTCGCCTTGGCTTCCGCCTCGGCCAGACGCTCGCGCGCCTCGGCGTCGCGGAAGGCGGCCTCGCGGCGGCCTTCGGCCTGGAGGATCTGGCCCTGCTTGGCGCCCTCGGCGCGCAGGATTTCGGACTGGCGCTGGCCCTCGGCGGCGAGGATGTCGGCGCGCTTGACACGCTCGGCCTTCATCTGCCGGCCCATGGCCTCGACGAGGTCGGCCGGCGGCACGATGTCCTTGATCTCGATGCGGTTGACCTTGACGCCCCAGGGCGAGACCGCGGCATCGACGACGCGCAAGAGACGCTCGTTGATCTCGTCACGGTGCGACAGCACCTGGTCGAGATCCATCGAGCCCATCACCGAGCGGATGTTGGTCATGGTCAGGACCGTGATGGCCTGGTTGAGGTTGGCGACCTCGTAGCTCGCTTTCGCGGCATCGAACACCTGGAAGAAGGCGACGCCGTCCACCGTCACCGTGGCGTTGTCCTTGGTGATGACCTCCTGCTCGGGAATGTCGATCACCTGCTCCATCATGTTGATCTTGCGCCCGACGCGATCGAAATAGGGCACGATCAGGTTGAGCCCGGGGCTCAGCGTCTGGGTGTATTTGCCGAACCGCTCGATGGTCCAGTCATAGCCCTGCGGCACCGTCTTCACGCCGGCAACCAGCGTGACGATGACGAGCAAGACCAGAACAATCGCGAAAATGTCGAAACCGCTCATAGCTCCTCCAAGGTGGAAAGAAGCCGGGAAAGGCCCTTTCCGGCGCTGTCATTGGTCGGGATCACGACCCTACCGGTTCAGCGGTCGCAATTCACGTCGGTATCGGCGCAATTCCACACAAGACGTTGGGGGAGAGAACGATCGCGATATGTATTTGCGGGCGGCTCTTGAAAGCGCGCGGACGCAAACCTAGCGGCGGAAATTAACGAATTCGGCCCAGGCGTCCGCCACGGACGGCGTCATTCGATGACCTCATTCGCGATTGCGAGCAGGCCGGGGGAAAGCGTGACGCCGAGCGCCCTCGCCGCCTTGAGGTTGACCGCCAGCTCGAACTTGGTGGGGTTCTGGACCGGCAGGTCGGCCGCCTGCGCGCCCTTGAGGATGCGGTCGATGTAGCCCGCCGCGCGCCGGAGCTGCTCGGCGCTGTCGGTGCTGTAGGACATCAGCCCGCCCTCCTCGACGAAGGTGCGGCTCCAGAACACCGCCGGCACATGGGCTTCATTGATCGCTGCCAGCAGATGCACGCGGTTGGCCATGGTGAAGAAGTCCGGCAGGATCAGCAGGCCACCGTCCTGCCGCGAAGCCAGCGCCGCGATCGAAGCGGCGTCATTCACCGGCGCGGGTTCGACCGTCACGTGAAGCGCCCGTCCGGCGTCCTCGATCGTGCGCAGCATCAGGGGCGCGAACGGCGCGGTGGCGGGATTGTAGACGACGAAGACGCGGGACACTTTTGGCGTGACCTGCGTCAGCATCTCCAGCCATTTGCCGGCCAGCGGGCCGTCGTAATCGGTGAAGCCGGTGATGTTGCCGCCGGGATGCGCGAGGTTCTGGACAAAGCCCTGGCTGACGGGATCGGTGACCACGGCGAACACGATCGGGATCGTCGTGGTGCGCCGGCGCAGCTCTTCGACCGAGGGCGTGCCGACCGCGAGCAGGATGTCCGGCTTCAGCGCGACCAGCTCGTCGGCGAGCCGTGCGATTCGTGTCCGGTCGCCCGCCCCGCTGCGCCAATAGATTCTGAGATTGTCACGCTCCTTCCAGCCGTGGGCCGCAAGCGCCTCGACCAGAACGGCGCTGCGCGTCTGCCCGATCGCATCGTCGGCGGCCGTGACCGAGAGCACGCCGAGCCGCCGCGCGGCATCCGGCTGCTGGGCCTGCACTGATGACGGCATTGCCGCGATCATCCCAAGAAGCGCCAGAAGCTCGCGGCGGTTCATGGGAGACACCATCAGATCCAGCCCTGAAGCTCGCGCAGCACCAGCGAGCGGATCACATCCATGCCCTGTTCGCTGTCGTTCAGGCACGGGATCGCGGAAAACTGCTCGCCGCCATTGTGCCTGAAGATCTCGGCGTTCTCCTGCGCGATCTCCTCCAGCGTCTCCAGGCAATCGGCGGAAAAGCCCGGCGTCACCACCGCAATGCGGCGCACGCCCTCTTTCGCCAGCCGCTCCATGGTCTTGTCGGTATAGGGCTGGAGCCACTCGTCATTGCCGAAGCGGGACTGGAAGGTCAGCAGGAGCTTTGTCTCGTCCATGCCGAGCCGGCGGCGCAGCGCCTCGGTCGTGGCGATGCAGTGGCTCTGATAGGGATCGCCCTTGTCGACATAGGATTTCGGCATGCCGTGGAACGAGGCGACGATCAGTTCGGGCTTGAACGGGAGCGTTGCCAGATGCGTTTCGATCGAGGTCGCGAGCGCCTCGATATAGGCTTCGTCCTCATAATAAGGCGGCGTCACCCGCAGCGTCGGCTGGTTGCGCAGCTGCGCGAGCACGCGGAACACTTCGTCGCAGACGGTGGCCGAGGTCGAGGCGGAATATTGCGGATAGAGCGGGACGGCGAGGATGCGCTCGCAACCCTCAGCGATCAGCGCGTCGATGCCCGCCTTGATCGAGGGATTGCCGTAGCGCATCGCCCAGTCGACGACGACGTGGTCGCGGTCCGACAGCGCGGCCGCGAGCTTGTCGGCCTGCGAGCGCGTGATGGTCTTCAGCGGCGACTCGTTCCTCTCGGTGTTCCAGATCTTGCGGTAGTCGAGCGCCTTGGTGCGGGGACGGCTGCGCAGGATGATGCCGTTCAGCACCAGCTTCCAGATCAGGCCCTGGTCCTCGATGACGCGGGCATCCGAGAGGAACTCCTTCAGGTAGACCCGGACGCCGGGCGCGTCGGCCGTATCCGGCGTGCCGAGATTGACCAGGAGCACGCCGACGCGCGGCAGGGCGGACCGGGTGGCCGCTTTCGCAGTCTCGAGGGGGACGACGCTGTTCATGGCTGGTTGGGTCGCGCGTTGGTCCGAACTTGTCAAGATGAGGGCGGTTTCGCTAGGGTCGCACCCAAGCGGGGGGAGGGACGATGACGCTCGCGGAATGGTGCGTATTCGGAGCGCTGCTGCTTTACCTGTCCACGATCGCCTCGATCAAATGGATCAGGTTTCGCAGCTTCGACAATTCCCGGCCGCGCGATCCCGCCTTCTACGAGGATGCCATCGCGCAGCGCGCCCTGGGCGCCCACCAGAACGGCATCGAGACCTTCCCGTTCTTCGCCTTCGCGGTGCTGCTCGCCGAATTCAGGGACTCGCCGCAGCGGCTGATCGACGAGCTCGCCGCGCTGTTCCTGATCGTGCGGATCGCCTATGTGCTGACCTATCTCGGCAACCGCCCGACGCTGCGCTCGATCCTCTGGAGCATCGGCTTTGCGATCAATCTAGGGATCTTCTTCATGCCGATGCTGAAGCGGTTTCTGCCGGTGTGAGACGGCTTCACGCCGGTAGAATGCGCTCCCGCGTGGCGATGAGGTCGCGGATCCATGCCGGGATCGGCACCGGCCGATGGGTCTCCTGGTTGGTGTAGACCCACACGATCTCGCCGGTCACCAGCGCATCAGCGCCGCCTTTCCGGAAAATGGCAAGCTCGAAGACGAGGCTCGAATTGCCGATCCGCGCCACGCGTGCACCGACGTCGAGCTCCCAGTCGAACCGGACCGGCGCCTTGTATTCGATCAGCGACTTCACGACATGGAAATCGATACCGGTCGCCTTGGCGTCCACATACTGGTCGTAGCCCAGTGCGCGGAAATATTCGGTGATGGTGGTGTCGAAATAGGACAGGTAATGCGCGTTGAAGACGACGCCCTGGCCGTCGATCTCGGAATAGCGCACCCGGAACGGGTGAAAGAACCAGAATTGTTCACGCGACATGGAATCCCCCGACCGGACATTCTTGTTGGTTTGACCGACTGAATAGCGGACCGGAGGGAGTTCGCAAAGCGCGGCTCTCGTGTCCCGGACGCGGTGCAGCGCCCTTGCGCTGCTCCGCAGAGCCGGGACCCAGAATGCCACACGTGACCATACGGAGAGATGGGCCCCGGCTCAGCAGCGCACCGCCAGGCGCTGCGCTGCGTCCGGGGCACGAGAGCTCAGCTTAGAAACACGTGGTCCGTTCGGCCGCGATGTAGCCGAACAGGAGGCCGACGCCGAACAGCAGCACGAGGGCGGCGGCGCCGAATTCGATGCCGCGCATGAACAGCGCGCCGCCGCCGTCGCGGCCGGCGCTGAGGCGTGCGGCGACGTCCTTGGCGGAGACGGCGATAACAGCGATGGCCGCGACCGTGATCGCGGTGCCGAGCCCCATCAGGAAGGTCGCGGCGATGCCGGCCCAGAACAGGCCCTGGGCCAGTGCAAACACCAGCACCAGGATCGCACCCGAGCAGGGACGGATGCCGACGGTGAGGATCGCGGCAAAGCCGCGCCGCCAGCCGCCGGGCCCGGCAAGCTCGCTCGGCGTGGGCCCGTGGGAATGGCCGCAATGCTCGTCATGGACGTGGTCGTGGGCGTGGTGGTCATGGTCATGCGCATGGGCATGAGCATGAGCATGAGCATGATCGTGGTGATGATGATCGTGCTCATGATGATCATGCGCATCGTGATGATGATGATGATGGCCGTGATCGTGCTGATGCGGCACGCCCGCCATCGCCGGCACCGGCTGGGCCGCCTGCAGCGCGCGGAGGAAGGTGCGGCCCTTGACCCAGACGAGGCGCAGGCCGAACAGCGCGATCAGGGCGTAGCTCGCGATCTCGATCACCCCTTCCGCCTTGCACATGGTCTTGGCGGTCGCGTTCAGGATCCAGGCCGAGATGCCGACGATGAGGATCGCCACCAGCGACTGCATCAGCGCCGAGGCAAAGGACAGCGCGATGCCGCGCCGCGCGGTCTCGCGGTTGGCGACCAGATAGGAGGCGATCACCGCCTTGCCGTGGCCGGGACCTGCGGCATGGAAGATGCCATAGGCGAACGAGATGAACAGCAGCGTCCACACCGCCGAGCCGTCGGACTTGGCGGCGCGGATGGTCGACGACATCTGCCGATAGAATTCCGACTGCTTTGCCAGGAGCCAGCCGATGAGGCCGCTGGCCTCGGGCTCGGCCGCCTGCGCGGGCCGCGGTGCGCCGAACGGATTCTGCGCGAGGAGATCGTGGAGCGCGGCATCGGCCGCGATCACGACCAGCAGAACGGCCATGCAGGCGAGGAGCCCGCGGGTGAGCGGGGAAAGATGCTGCTTCAAGGGCAATCCACCGTGATCTTGTTGGCGAACATCATGCCGAAATTGCTGTTCTCGCCGTTCAGGAAGGTCTGCTCGTTGAGCTTCTGGGCGGTGGCCGAGCCGTCGCTGGGACGGTCCAGCTTCATCTGGCAGCCCGCGGGCGCGCCGACCAGCTTGACGGGATTGTCCTTGGCCATCTGGAAGTCGATGAAGAAGGAACGGTCGAACACCTCGAGCACCAATTGCCTCGGCTTGACCGGGTTCTTCAGCGGCAGCGTGAAGTGCAGGGTCAGCACCGTGTCCTTGTAGTCGAGGAAATAGTCGACCGGCTCCTGGAAGCGCTCCTTCTTGCCGTCGGCCTTGGCGAAGGTGAAATAGGCATATTCCTTCAGCGACTCGACATTGGTCTGCGCCAGCGACCCGAGCTCCTCGCGCGTAAAGGCGCCCTTGGTCTTGCTCTCGAGCCCCTGCACCGCATAGGCCGAGAACATGTCGTCGAAGGTCCAGGCGTGGCGCACGCCGGTGATGCTGCCGTCGGCCGCATAGAGCAGCTCGCTAGTCGCGGTGATCCAGACATGCGGATGCGCGCTCGCCGCCCCCGCCGCGAGCGTCATCGCGGCGGCGAGCAGCAGGCCGAACAGGGCGCGCATGCGCATCAGGCCGCCTTGGCGTCGTCGAGCAGGCCGCGGCGGCGCAGCAGCGCGTCGGGCTCCGGCGGGCGGCCGCGGAAGGCTTCGTAGGCGGCTTCCGGATCGACCGATCCGCCGCTCGAGTAGATATCGTCGTGCAGGCGTTTTGCGACCGCCGGATCGAAGATATCGCCGGCCTCCTCGAACGCGCCGAAGGCGTCGGCGTCCATCACCTCGGACCACATGTAGCTGTAATAGCCGGCGGCATAGTGATCGCCGGTAAAGATGTGACCGAACTGCGTGGGCCGGTGACGCAGCGCGATCTCCTCGGGCATGCCGATCTTCTCCAGCTCTGTCTTCTCGAAGGCGCGGACATCCTGCGCGGCAGCCGCCGGCTGGGTGTGGAACTCGAGATCGACCAGCGCCGAGGAGACGAACTCGACCGTGGCGAAGCCCTGGTTGAACTTTCGCGCGGCCAGGAAGCGCTGCAGCAGGTCGTCGGGCAGCGGCTCGCCGGTCTGGTGGTGGCGGGCGAACTGCTGCAGCACCTCGGGCCGCTCCTGCCAGTGCTCGTAGAGCTGGGACGGCAGCTCGACGAAGTCGGTGAACACTGACGTGCCCGACAGCGAGGGATAGGTCACGTTGGAGAGCATGCCGTGCAGGCCATGGCCGAACTCGTGGAACAGGGTGCGGGCGTCGTCGGGCGACAGCAGCGCGGGCTCGCCGTCGGCCCCCTTGGCGAAATTGCAGATGTTGAGGACCAGCGGGGCGACGTCGCCGTCGAGCTTCTGCTGGTCGCGCAGCGAGGTCATCCAGGCACCCGAGCGCTTCGACGGCCGGGCGAAGTAGTCGCCATAGAACAGCGCCTTGTGCTTGCCGTCCGGCCCCTTCACCTCCCAGACCCGGACGTCGGGGTGCCAGACCGGGACGTCCTTGCGCTCCTCGAAGGTGACGCCGAACAGGCGCGTGGCGCAGTCGAAGGCGGCGGCGATCATGTGGTCGAGGCCGAGATACGGCTTGATCGCGGAATCGTCGAAATTGGCGCGCTGCAGGCGCAGCTTCTCGGCGTAGTAGCGCCAGTCCCAGGGGGCGAGCCTGAAATTACCGCCCTCTTCCGTGATCAGCGCCTGCATCTCGTCGCGGTCGGCGAGCGCGCGGGCGCGGGCCGGCTTCCAGACCCGCTCCAACAGGCTCCGCACCGCCTCCGGCGTCTTGGCCATGGAATCCTCGAGCCGGTAGGCGGCGTAGGTCGGGTAGCCCAGGAGGTTGGCGCTCTCCTCGCGCAGCTTCAGGATCTCGACGATGGTCGCGTTGTTGTCGTTGGCATTGCCGTTGTCGCCGCGGGCGATGAAGGCCTTGTAGACCTTCTCGCGCAGGTCGCGCCGTGCCGAGCTCTTCAGGAACGTCTCGACCGAGGAGCGCGACAGCGTGACGATGGCCTTGCCGGCCATGCTGCGCTCTTCCGCCGCAGCCTTGGCGGCGGCGACGAAGCTCTCCGGCAGGCCCTGCCGATCGGCCTCCCCGAGCTCCATGAACCAGTCCTGCTCGTCGCCGAGCAGATGATGGCTGAAGCCGGTGCCGAGCTGGGCCAGCCGTTCGTTGATCTCGGCCATCCGCACCTTGGCTTCTTCCGAGAGACCGGCGCCGGCGCGATGGAAACGGGTGTAGGTGCGCTCCAGCAGGCGGAGCTGCTCGGGCGACAGACCGAGCGAGGTGCGGTTCTCGTGCAGATGGGCGATGCGACCAAACAGCACGGCGTTCATCATGATCGGATTCCAGTGCCGCGCCATCCGCAAGGAGACCTCCTTGTCGATCTCCAGGATGGCCGGGTTGGAATGCGCCGAGACGAGGTCATAGAACACCGCCGCGACCTTGCTCAGCAGCTTGCCGGAGCGCTCCAGCGCCGTGATGGTGTTGGCGAAGTCGGGCGCCGCGGGATCGTTGGTGATCGCCGCGATCTCGGCGGAATGATCCGCGAAAGCCTGCTCGAAGGCCGGGAGGAAGTGCTCCGGCCTGATCTCGTCGAAGGGCGGGGTCGCAAACGGCGTCACCCAGGCCTTCAGCAGCGGATTGATCCCGGAGTCCGTAGTCTGGCGGGTTTCTGACATCGCAAGTCCCGATCTTTGTGGCTCAATTGTTGCGGCCAGCTATAGCACGCCATGGGGCTTTTTTGGGCCATTTGGCCTTGCTCCCGGCCGCCTTTTCGGGGAGATTGCGGCCCTCGAAGACAGGACCCCTGAGCCCCATGAACGCGCCTTCCTCGTCGTCCCGCCAGATCGTCTGGCCCAGCGTCATCACCGTCATCAGCGCCGCCATCCTGATCGGCGCGGAGGTGTTCGGCGCGGCCTTTGCCGGCGGCTGGGCGCTCGCGATCCTGTTCGGGCTCGGCGATCAAGGCGCCCACATCCTGCAGGCCGTGCTGTTCGCACTCGGCGTGCTCGTGATGACCGCCTTCATCCGCGCCGCTCAACGCGTCGAGCCTTTCACGAAGCGCGGCTGACGCTTCACGCGCGTGAGCAACACGCGCAGCGCAGCGAAAACTTAACGCTCGTTCATCTTCAGCGTCGCTCGCGCAACAGCGCGCAAGCAGACGTTAGGCAATTCTGTTCTCAGCCTAAAAAAATTCTTGCGAAGCAGAGTCAAAACGCTTATGTGCGGACTTGCCCAATTTCGCACGTGCCTGTGGTCGTGTGTCAGTCGGTAGGTATCCGGACAAGAGGCCGGACAGCCGCCAAGGGGTGAAGAAGCCGAGGGGCTCTTCGGAAGTGCGGAAGTCGAGACTGAAAGGTCGAGCGACCGAAGCAAACCCGGAGCGTCCAGCATCTCTCTCAAAGAGATGCCATGTCGAAGGTGACTTCGCTCTTTGCAACCGTGACTGGCAGCCGGAGGCGAACCGGCGCACTCCGCTCTCAACGGGGGACGCGACTTAAAGCAACGACGGATCGGGCTTTTTTGGTCTCTACCGGCAGTCCAACGCCGGCGCGGGCTACTGAAAAGGCTTGTCCTTCATTGCCAGGTGTGCGGGCGGGAATCTCTCCCAACCAATCCACGGCAGCACAGTCTGGTTTGAGTTTTTTGGCTTCAACGCGCCTCCATCGCGCGATGTGGCCGAAGCACTCTCATCAGGCGTCACGTTGATACGGCTCCCGTCGCTGGGACCGTTGGAGAGTGCCATGACCGAACGTATCCAGGAATTCCTGCGCAACCGCCGCAACGAAGGCCTCGACACCGAGCCGTGCCTCGTCGTCGACCTCGAGGTCGTGCGCGACAATTACCAGAGCTTCGCCAAGGCGCTGCCCGACAGCCGCGTGTTCTACGCCGTCAAGGCGAACCCGGCGCCGGAAGTGCTGGCGCTGCTGGCGTCCATGGGCTCCTGCTTCGACACCGCGACGGTCGCCGAGATCGAGATGGCGCTGGCTGCCGGTGCGACGCCGGACCGCATCTCGTTCGGCAACACGATCAAGAAGGAGCGCGACATCGCGCGCGCCTTCGCGCTCGGCATCCGCCTGTTCGCGGTCGACTGCGCCGCCGAGGTCGAGAAGGTCGCCCGCGCCGCCCCCGGCGCGAAGGTGTTCTGCCGCATCCTCTATGACTGCGCCGGCGCCGAGTGGCCGCTGTCGCGCAAGTTCGGCTGCGACCCGGAGATGGCGGTCGAGGTGCTCGACCTCGCCAAGCGCCTCCGGCTGGAGCCGTGCGGCATCTCCTTCCATGTCGGCTCGCAGCAGCGCAAGGTGAAGGCGTGGGACCGTGCGCTGGCGATGGCCTCGCAGGTGTTCCGCGACTGCGCCGAGCGCGGCATCAACCTCACCATGGTCAACATGGGCGGCGGCTTCCCGACCAAGTACCTGAAGGACGTGCCGCCGGTCGTGACCTACGGCCGTTCGATCTTCCGCGCGCTGCGCAAGCACTTCGGCAACCAGATTCCGGAGACCATCATCGAGCCGGGCCGCGGCATGGTGGGCAACGCCGGCGTCATCGAATCCGAGGTCGTGCTCATCTCGAAGAAGAGCGACGAGGACGAGGTGCGCTGGGTGTATCTCGACATCGGCAAGTTCGGCGGTCTCGCCGAGACCATGGACGAGTCGATCCGCTACGCCATCCGCACCCGTCACGACGGCGCGGACATGACGCCGTGCGTGCTCGCAGGCCCGACTTGCGACAGCGCCGACGTGCTGTACGAGAAGAACCCGTATCCGCTCCCGGTCACGCTCGAGATCGGCGACAAGGTGCTGATCGAAGGCACCGGGGCCTATACGTCGACCTACTCGTCGGTGGCGTTCAACGGCATCCCGCCGCTGAAGACGTATCACATCTGATCCGCCTCTCTGTCTGAGGCCTGACGAACCCGGGAGCCGGTCCGCCGGCTCCTCCCTGACATCTACGATTTCTGACGACGCCTTGGACAGGCGTGCTTTTCGCACGCCAGTTCAAGCGGGGACTGACGCGCCATGACTGCTTTTCGGAAGCCACAAGTCGCCCTCACCTCGAAAGCCGCTCCGTTCGCGATCCGTGCGGAACGTGCTGTCGACGTCGCCGCCCGTGAAGCGCTGCTGGATGCCTGTTTTGGCGAGAACCGCCATGACCGCACCTGCCAGCGCCTGCGCGACGGACGTGCACCTGCCGCCGGCCTTGCGCTGTCGGCCGTGCGCGAGGGGACACTCGTGGGAACCGTGCGGCTGTGGCACGTCAGCGCCGGAGGCAGGCCCGCTCTGGTCCTCGGACCGCTGGCGGTGGACCCTGCCTGCCGCGAGCTCGGGATCGGCGCCGCGCTGATGCAACAAGCGCTGGCCGCCGCCCGGGCGCGCGGGCATGAAGCCGTGATCCTGCTCGGCGATGCCCCCTATTACGTCCGCTTCGGCTTCTCGGCGGCGAAGACCGGCGAGCTGTCTCTGCCCGGCCCGTTCGAGCGCGACCGCCTGCTGGCGATCGAGTTCGCCGAAGGTGCACTCGATGGCGCCGAGGGGATGATCGTCCCGACCGGCGCGGCCCTGTCCAAACGGAGGTCGGTTCGTCCCCTCCAGGCGCACGCGGCCTAACGGATCGCTCTCATAGCGAAGACCGAAGCCGCATCGAGCGGCAACGCCCGGCCGCCTGTGCCATGCCCGTTCCTTTGGGGTTGCGCAGGCGCCGGAAACGCCCTTTAACCCCGCGAAACACCCCTTCAGTCGAGGCCCATGACCATGTCCCGTCGCCTGATCTCCACCGGCTCCCCGTTCGAGAAGACCGCCGGCTACAGCCGCGCCGTGGTCGATGGCGAGTTCGCCTTCGTCGCGGGAACCACCGGCTATGACTACACCACGATGACGATGCCGGCCGATGTCACGAGCCAGTCACGCAACTGCTTCAAGACCATCGAAGCCGCCCTGAAGGAGGGCGGATTCGAGATGGCCGATATCGTCCGTGCGACCTACTACGTCACCGACGCCAGCACCATCGATGCCCACTTCGCCGTCTGCGGCGAGGTTCTCGGCGACATCAGGCCGGCTGCGACGTTGCTTGTCGTATCCGCTCTCGCCAAGCCCGAGATGAAGGTCGAGATCGAAGTCACCGCCAAGCGCCGCAGCGTCTGACAAGCGCCGCAGCGCCTGATCCACCCACCCTTTGCCCGCCAGCACGTTCCGGAGAAACCATCCCATGAGCCCTCCCTCGCAGATCTACGCGAAGATCACCGGTCCCATCGTCATGGTCGGCTTCGGCTCCATCGGCAAAGGCACGCTGCCCTTGATCGAGCGGCATCTCGACTACGACAAATCGCGCATCACCGTGCTCGATCCCAAGGACGAGGGCCGCAAGGCGCTCTGCGAGAGGCACAATGTCCGTTTCATCCAGAAGGGCCTGACCAAGGACAATTACCGCGAATTGCTCACCCCGCTGCTCACCGAAGGCGGCGGCCAGGGCTTTTGCGTCAATCTGTCGGTCGATACCGGCTCGACCGACATCATGGAGCTCTGCAACGAGCTCGGCGCGCTCTACATCGACACCGTCAACGAGCCCTGGCTCGGCTTCTATTTCGATTCCTCGAAGGGCCCGGAGGCGCGCTCCAACTACGCGCTGCGCGAAGTGACGCTGGCCGCCAAGAAGGCGCGCCCGGCGGGCTCGACCACGGCCGTCTCCTGCTGCGGCGCCAATCCCGGCATGGTCTCCTTCTTCGTCAAGCAGGCGCTGCTCAATGTCGCCGCCGATCTGAAGCTCAATGCGCCCCGGCCGAAGACCAAGGCGGAATGGGCTGACCTGATGCGGCAGGCCGGCATCAAGGGCATCCACATCGCCGAGCGCGACACCCAGCGCTCGAAGAAGCCGAAGGAGCCCGACGTCTTCGTCAACACGTGGTCGGTGGAAGGTTTTCTGTCGGAAGGCGTGCAGCCGTCCGAGCTCGGCTGGGGTACCCATGAGAAATGGATGCCCGAGAATGCGCGCACCCACGAGGCCGGCTGCGGCGCTGCCATCTATCTGATGCAGCCCGGCGCCAACACGCGCGTGCGCACCTGGTGCCCGACCCGCGGCGCGCAATACGGCTTCCTTGTCACCCACAACGAGTCGATCTCGATCTCCGATTACTTCACGGTGCGTGACGCCTCCGGCAAGGCGGTCTACCGGCCGACCTGCCATTATGCTTACCACCCCGCCGACGATGCCGTGCTGTCGCTGCACGAGATGTTCGGCCGCGCCGCCAAGATGCAGGAGAAGCACCACATCCTCGACGAGAACGAGATCGTCGACGGCATCGACGAGCTCGGCGTGCTGCTGTTCGGCCACGACAACAATGCCTACTGGTACGGCTCGCAGCTCTCCATCGAGGAGACCCGCGAGCTCGCGCCCTACCAGAACGCCACCGGCCTGCAGGTGACCTCCGCCGTGCTCGGCGGCATGGTGTGGGCGCTGGAAAACCCGAACGAAGGCATCGTCGAAGCCGACGAGATGGATTTCGATCGCCTGCTGGAAATCCAGCTGCCCTATCTCGGCCCGGTCAAGGGTTTCTACACCGACTGGACGCCGCTGACGGATCGTCCGGGACTGTTCCCGGAGGACATCGACACCAGCGATCCCTGGCAGTTCCGGAATATCCTGGTGCGGTGAGGCCCAGCCTCTGTCCGCCCGTCATTCCGGGGCGGGACGATGCGTAGTGTCTCGCCCCAAACGCGACTGTCATGCCCCGGCTTGACCGGGGCATCCAGTACGCCGCGGCCTCTCCGTATCCCATCGCTGTCTCTGGAATACTGGATCCCCCGCCTTCGCGGGGGATGACACCGAGCGCGTGGCTGGGAGAGCGGCCGCCAGCTACTTCTTCTCAATCGGCGGCGCGATCTTTTCGGCCGGCGCCGGCGGCAGTGCCGGCTTGGTCGCCGTGCCCTGCGTCTGCGGCTCGGGCCGCGCGGGCTCGGGGGCCGGGGTGGTCGGCCGGTCGCCGCCGGGCTTGGCTTCCGCGGGCGTCTTGTCCTGCTCGTCGGACGGCGTACCCTGGAGCGGCTGCGTCGCCTGCGCCAGCTCCGCCCGGCTTTCGGCGCGGATTTGTGCCAGCGACATCACCGACACCACGACGCCTGCTGCGAACAGCGAGCCGGCAATTGTCAGGTCGAGCTTCAGTCTGCGCTTGTCATCTGGGCCGGGCATGTCGATCACCGCCTTTATCCGCGGAATCAACGACGCTGGGGCGCGCCGGTTCCGTTGGCTAGCGGGCTGCCGGGAACTGAAATTCGCGAGGAAGACCAGACTCGTCCTCGACCGAGAGAGTGGCAGTCGCTCCATTTTCCACGATGGTGATCTTCGGTACGGGTTCCTTGTACCAATAAATCCAGTTCGTCACGCTCCGCTTGGCCCCTGGCGCGCCAATCATATTTCGCTCAAGCAAGCGATCACCCGACTTAGAAAAGACAACGAGCTGGTACGGATTCAAAAGCATCACGTGGGAAAGCCCGACCACATATTTTAGATCGGGCGAAATCCAGATGTACGTCAGCGCCGGCACGGGGCGGCGAAACAATTCGGTCCCCGTCCTTGTGTTACGCAGGCGCAAATAGGAATAGTCATTGTCCGCCGTGAAAGGATCTTTCGTCGAAGAGAACATCTTCCATCGCGCATTCTGGCTTGCGCCGCCCCAATCGTGATGATGCTCCGCGCGAAGCGTCCCTGCCTCAGCCGAGAGGTCGACGATTCCGGTGTAGCCAACCCTATCGGCCCGAGCCGGAATGGTCATGAGAACCAATAGCCAAAGCGCTATCCGCATGATCATGGGTGACAGTTACCAAAACCAACGGTTGTTGCAACTGGGGTCCGCACGTTCCCACGAACAGCCCAAAGGCCTACCGGTCGCCCCTCACTCGGTCGTGCTGACTTCCCAGGTGGCGTGGCGCACGCCCGGCAGATGCTGGAGATCGGTCGCCACTGCGTTCAGCTCGTTCGGGTCGACCGCGGTCGCGACCAGCTTGGCGGCGATTTCCATGATGTCCTCGCCGATCTCGGCGACATCGATATCGGCGACCGGGTATTTCGCGGCCTCGAGCTTGTCGACGAGGCGGTCGCGCATATCAGGCAATGCGTCGGTCGCGACCGCCAGCTTGAAGTAGTAGGTCGCCTCCAGTGCCTTCTCGTTCAGCGGGATGCGGTTGATGGCGTTGACCAGCGGGCGCAGCATGGTGTTGCCGGCGATGACGAACACGGTCAGCACCGCGGCCTGGGCGACGAGGTCGGCGCCGGCGCAGGAGCCGACCGCGGCCGAGGCCCACAGCGTTGCCGCGGTGTTGAGCCCGCGCACGTCCATGCCCTGCTTCATGATGACGCCGGCGCCCAGGAAGCCGATGCCGGAGACGACGTAGGAGATCACCCGCACTGCGCCGTCGGCGCCGGTCAGATGCATGGCGAGATCGACAAAGGCGGCCGCGCCCACCGCGACCAGCACGTTGGTGCGCAGGCCCGCGGTACGCTGGCGATATTGCCGTTCGGCGCCGATCAGCGTGCCCAGCACAAAGGCCGTGGTCAGGCTGACCAGCGTGTCGACGAAATCGGCCAGCTGGAAGGTCGTCAGAAAGCGCATGGATGTGAGCTGCTGTAGGGTGGGCAAAGCGAAGCGTGCCCACGGCTCCCGTCAACGCAGAAAGATCGTGGGCACGGCGCAAGCGCGCCTTTGCCCACCCTACGGCCTGAAGGATGACAGTTTAAAGCTCCAGCAGGCCGCCATCCCCATTTTCGTCCGCGAACGCCAGCAGCGTGCCCTTGGCGTTCCAGGCAATCGCGGCCACCGGCGGGGTGCCGTTGCGGCGAACGAGGATCTCGGCGCCGTCCTCGAGCCGCACCATCAGCACGGTGCCGTCGCTGTAGCCGCAAGCGAGGATGTCGTTCTTCGGATGGCAGGCCACGACCGACACGCGCGCCTGCAGCGGCGCGAGCATCGCGGGCTCCTTGCCCATCGGGCCGTCCTTGCTGGCGAACGGCCAGATGATGACGGTGTCGGCGCCGGAGGTCGCCAGGCCCTTGCCGCCCGCGCTCCAGGACATCGAGCGGACGCGGCCGGGATAGCCGGTCATGCGCATGTGGCGGTTATCGGCGAGCCGCCAGCCATGCAGCGCCGGCTCGTGCATCGCGGTGACCAGAAACTTGTTGTCGGGGCTGAAGGTGACCGCGTGATGCGAGCCGGCCCAGGGCAGGAATTCGGCCGATCCTTCCATGTTCGGAAACCACAGCGTCGCGCCGTTGTAATGGGCGATCGCGAGCCGCAATCCCTTCGGCGCAAACGCAAGGCCGCCAACGGTCGAGGGCACGTCGAGCGACTTCTCTTCGCTCTTGCCGCTCTTGACTGTCGCCGTCTTGCCGGCCGACCAGGCGAACGCGCCGTCGGCGTGCAGCGCCACCGCGTCGATCCAGCGCCGCTTGGGATCGGTGGCGAGCAGCGTCACCTCGCCCTTGGCGTCGAGCGAGACGACCTTGCCGTCGTCGCCGCCCATCACGATGCGCTTGCCGTCGGAGGCGGTGGAGAGAATGCCGCCGCTGTGCACGGCAACGGTGGTGATCTCCCCCTTGGCGTCGACGAACGCGACGTTCTCCTCGCCGCCAACGAAAGCGGCGCGAGGCCCAAGAAAATGCACGGACGTCACGGCCATCCCGAGCGCGACCGGTTTGACGCGGTCGGTGACGGAGACGATCGAGGCGGAATCGGGGGGCGGCGAAAACTCTTTCATCACGAGACGATGCAGCTCTCAAAGCCCTCGCGAATGGCCTTTTCCGGCAATTCGCGGCCGATGAAGACGAGGCGGCTCTCGCGCGGCTCGCCGTCCTTCCATTTCCGCTGGTGGTTGCCCTCCAGCATCATGTGGACACCCTGGAAGACGTAGCGGTCGTCGTCGTCGTGGAAGGCGAGGATGCCCTTGGAGCGCAGGATCTTGCCGCCCTCGACCTGCACCAGGTTCTGCAGCCAGGGCATGAACATGTTGGGATCGAGCGGCTTGTCGGTCTTGAGCGACAGCGATTGCATATCCTCGTCGTGATAGTGCTTCAGGCCATGACCGTGATCGTGGTGATGGTCGTGGCCGTGATGGTGGTGATGATCATGGTCGTGGTCATGATCGTCGGCCTCCAGGAAATCCGGCTCGATATCGAGGATGCGGTCGAGATCGAAGGCGCCGCGATCGAGCACGTCGGCCAGCGCGACCGAGCAGCGCTCGGTGCGATGCAGCTTGGCATAGGGATTGATGCCGCGGATGCGGGCCTCGACCTCGGCAAGCTCGGGCTTGGTGACGAGGTCGGTCTTGTTCAGCACGATGACGTCGGCAAAGGCGATCTGGTTCTTGGCCTCGGGCGCGTCCTTGAGCCGGTCGGACAGCCATTTGGCGTCGGCGACGGTGACCACCGCATCGAGCCGGGCGTTCTTCTGGACGTCCTCGTCGACGAAGAAGGTCTGGGCGACCGGCGCGGGATCGGCAAGACCGGTGGTCTCGACGATGATGGCGTCGAACTTGCCCTTGCGCTTCATCAACCCGTCCATGATGCGGACGAGGTCGCCGCGCACGGTGCAGCAGATGCAGCCGTTGTTCATCTCGAACACTTCCTCATCGGCGCCGATGATGAGGTCGTTGTCGATGCCGATCTCGCCGAATTCGTTGACGATGACGGCGTATTTCTTGCCGTGGTTCTCCGACAGGATGCGGTTCAAAAGCGTGGTCTTGCCGGCACCGAGATAGCCGGTCAGCACGGTCACGGGAATTTTCTGGGCGGTCGCTTCAGACATAACAACTCCGGACTTTTAGGCTTTTTCGCGCGACGCGAGGCGGGGTGGCCCCTGCCCTAATGGTCAAGCGCGCTGGTCAGGGCCTTTATATTGTGCCTGACCATGTCAATGTAAGTGGGTGCAGGGCCCTTTTCGCCGGTCAAACCGTCCGAAATCAGGGTCCCGCCGACCTTGGCCCCGGTCTCGGCCGCGATCCGCCGGATCAGGCGGTCGTCGCTGATATTTTCCAGGAACACGGCCGGGATCCTCGCGGCCTTGATCTGGCCGATGATGGCCGCGATGTCCCGCGCGCTGGGCTCGGTTTCCGTGGAGACGCCCAGGGGAGCGATGAACTGGATGCCGTATTCGGCGGCGAAATAGCCGAAGGCGTCGTGGGTGGAGATCACCTTGCGCCGCTCCGGCGGGACTTTGCCAACGACCTCGCGGACCTCGCGATCCAGCGTTTCGAGCTTTTCCAGATAGGCTTTTGCCTGGGCACGGAAGAACTCCGCGTCCTCAGGAGCGGACGCGGCCAGCGCGTTGGCGATGTCGGTCACGTAGATCCGGGCATTGGGGACCGACTGCCAGGCATGGGGATCCGCAGCCGAGCCGAGTTTCAGCGGCGCAATGCCGGCGCTCGCGGTGACCACTTGCGCCTTGCTGCCTGCGGACTGCACGAGGCGCGGCAACCAGCCCTCAAGCCCAAGCCCGTTGACGATGACGAGCTTCGCCGCAGCGACCCGCTTCGCATCGGCGGGCGCCGGCGTATAGACGTGGACGTCGCTGTCGGGTCCGACCAGCGTCGTCAAATTGATGCGGTCGCCGCCGACATTGCGAACGAAGTCGCCGAGGATCGAGAAGCTCGCAACGACGTTGAGCCGCTCGGCGGCATGCAGCGGTGAGGCGATCAGCAGGAGCACGCAAAGCAGGATACGCCGCATCGTCACGCTTCCAGATGCCGGCCGGGAAACAGCTGCCGGACGATGCCGCCGACACGGCCGAACAGCACGGAGACGATGTACAGCACCGTCGCCACCAGAATGATCGCAGGGCCCGAGGGCACGCGGGTCTGGAACGAAAGCACGAGGCCGGCATAGCCGGAGACAGCGGCGGCCACCACGGCGATGCAGATCATCGCGGTGAGATCGCGCGACCAGAACCTTGCGATACCCGCGGGCAGGATCATGAGCCCCACCGCGAGCAGCGTGCCCAGCGCCTGAAAGCCGTTGACGAGATTGATGACGACCAGCGCCAGGAAGGCGAGATGCGCGGGTCCACCGGCCCGGCTCACGGTACGCAGGAACAGCGGATCGACACTCTCGATCACCAGCGGGCGGTAGATCACCGCGAGCACCAGCAGCGTGACCGTGGCATTGAAGGCCACCACCAGCAGCGTCTGGTCGTCCATCGCGAGGATGTTGCCGAACAAGACGTGGAGCAGGTCGATATTGGTGCCCTTGATCGAGACGATGGTGACACCGAGCGCCAGCGAGGCCAGGTAGAAGGTCGCGAGCGAAGCGTCCTCCTTCAGCCCGGTCGAGCGCGCGACGACGCCTGCGAGGATCGCAACCGCAAAGCCGGCGATCAGGCCGCCGGCCGTCATCGCAAACAAATTGAGGCCGGAGAGCAGGAAGCCGATGGCGGCGCCGGGCAGGATCGCATGCGCCATGGCGTCGCCGACGAGGCTCATCCGCCGCAGCATCAGGAACACGCCGATCGGCGCGCCCGCCAGCGACAGCGCGATCACCGCGGCAAGCGCCCGCCGCATGAACTCGAACTCGGTGAACGGGCCGATCAGCGCGTCATAGATCATCTGGTGTCACGCCGCCTGCGAGCGCCCATCTTCGCCACAGGCCGCGGCGGTGTCGTCGAAGGCCTCGCACATCCGCATCGCGACCATCAGGTTCTCCGGCGTCAGCACCTCCGCCGTCGGCCCCCAGGCCACGGGACCGCGCGCCAGCACCAGCGTCTCGCTGAAATGGTTGCGCACCATCTCCATGTCGTGCAGCGCGGCCAGCACGGTTCGGCCTTCGCCATGCCAGTGCTTCACCAGTGCGAGCAAATCGGTCGTGGTCTTGCTGTCGATGGCGTTGAAAGGCTCGTCGAGCACGATCAGGCTTGCGTCCTGAAGCAGCACGCGCGCGAACAGCACGCGCTGCATCTGGCCGCCGGAGAGCGTGCCGATCGGCCGGTTCTCGAAACCATTGAGGCCAACCGACGCGATCGCGCGCAGGATCTTTTCGCGCGCGGCCTTGCCGATGCCGCCGAACAGGCCCGTGCCGCGCCACAGCCCGGTGCCGACGAAATCGAACACCGAGATCGGGAAGCTGCGGTCGATCTCCGCGCTCTGCGGCAGATAGGCGATGTCGCGGGCATCGAGCCCGCCGAGATGGATGCTGCCGTCGAGCGGCTTGAGGATGCCGACGATGCCGCGCAGCAAGGTCGACTTGCCGGCGCCGTTCGGGCCGATCACCGCGACCAGCGCGCCCGGGGCGACCTCGCCGCCGAGATGATGCACGGCCGGATGCCGGTCATAGCCCAGCGTGACGTTATGGAAATGCAGCGCCGCCATCCTCACCTCATCGCCAGGAAGACCACGCCCCAGAGCACGGCGCAGACGGCGAGCGCGGCCGCGAGCCGGCCCGCCATGGTCATGCGCAGGATCGACCAGGGCGCCGCCTGGGCCGGATGCGGCGAGGCTGCATCGTGGACATGGGCGTGGGTGTGGTCGTGCCCATGCGCATGGTCATGGGAATGGCCGTGAGAGTGGCCATGAGCATGGTCGTGCTGGTGGGCGTGGGACGCGGCGGGAACCATCCGAGAACGTTATATTATAACATTACGCCTGTCCACGCCGGGGTCAGGGCTTCCCGATCACCATGGCGATGGCAGCGGCGACGAACGGGAACGGAACCGAGACGGCGCAGCGGAACCAGACGAAACGGGCCGGCATGAACGGGATTTCCCACAAAATGACCCGCTGGAAGGCAAACAAGGCCCAGGCCACGACATAGGCGACCACCTGCGGCACCCCGCCGCCCGACTTCAGCGCGACAGTCCCGATGGAGAAGCCGATCACCGGGCCGCCGGGGGTGGCCGCCCCGGCGACCACGGCGGTGGCAACACCGAGCCAGCCGCTGTCCGGGCCGAGCCAGCCGGTGATCACCTCCTGCGGGATGATCGCGGCGATGTAGCCGGAGCCGATCACGCCCAGCGCAATCCGCGGCACGATGTTGATGAAGTCCATCGAACCTTCGCGCAAGGAGGCCTTGAACACCGGCGGGCCGCGGCGGAAGGCGATCAGCCCGACGCCAAGCACCGAGCCCCACAGCAGGATGTCGATCAGGAGCGCTGCGCTCAACTCTCGTCATCCTTCGCGAGCGGCTTCGGATAGAGCCGGACATAGACGAAGCGGCCGAGGGCGCCCGCGAGTACCGGAAGCGGCAGCGAGATCACAATCCGCCACAGCGTGAAATCCGTGCCCATGATCGGGATTTCCCAGGCGACCGCCCGGCCGTAGCCGATCAGCGTCCAGCTGACGACCATGGCGATGGTGGCGCCGAAATCGGCGCCGACCGCGAGCAGCGCGCTCGCCACCGGATAGGCGGTGAAGGGACCGCCGGGCAGGATCGCGCCGAAGGCGGTGCCGATCAGAAGGCCCATCAGGCCGGATTTCGGCCCGAGCGAGCGCGAGACTCTTTCGTGCGGCAGGATCTCAGAGATGAAGGCCCCGAGCAGGCAGCCGGCCAGCACGCGCGGCAGGATGCCGCCGAACAGCGACAGGTCATGGGTGAGGATGTCGAGAACACCGTCGGTGCCGTCACGCCGCCAGACCAGCGTCGCGCTCACCGCCACCAGGGCCGCGATGATGATGGTCGACCAGCCGATCGGCTTGCGCACGCGCCCCGGCCGCGGCTCGGACTCCGCGTCCTCGGCAGGCGCCGGGGCTTTCGGGGAAAGTTCTGACAACGGGCTCGGTCGTATCGAGGGTGATGCCCATCCTGATTAAGGGCGCCGCCAACGCGATGCAAACGGTACGATCACAGGCCGATACGCGCGCCGCGCAGGACTCGTTCGGCGAATTCCGCACAGCAAAAAGGCGGCCGCGCATGCGACCGCCTTTTTACTTCCGCCATTCCGGGGCGCACGAAGTGCGAACTCTGGTGCGCAATTGCGCACCTGAGAATCTCGCGCCACAACTTCTGGATTCCGGGTTCGCCCTGCGGGCGCCCCGGAATGACAGCGAGGCCTTACGCCTTGTCGAACAGGGACTCGACGTATTCCCAGTTCACGAGGTTCTCGACGAACGCCTTGAGATAGTCGGGACGACGGTTGCGGTAGTCGATGTAGTAGGAGTGCTCCCAGACGTCGACGCCGAGGATCGGGGTGGCGCCGTGCACCAGCGGATTCTCGCCGTTCGGGGTCTTGGAGATCTCGAGCTTACCGTTCTTGACCTGGAGCCAGGCCCAGCCGGAGCCGAACTGGCCGACGCCGGCCGCCTGGAAGTCGGTCTTGAACTTCTCGAAGCCGCCGAGGTCCTCGTTGATTTTCTTCTCGAGCTTGCCCGGGAGCTTGGTGCCGCCGCCATTGGGCTTCATCCAGCTCCAGAAGTGGATGTGGTTGTAGTGCTGGCCGGCATTGTTGAACACCGCGGGGTTCTTGCCGAACGAGCCCTTGACGATCTCCTCAAGGGACTTGCCTTCCCATTCGGTCCCCTTGAGCGCGTTGTTGCCGTTGGTGACGTAGGCCTGATGATGCTTGTCGTGATGGAATTCCAGCGTCTCCTTCGACATGAACTGGCCGAGGGCGTCATAGGCGTAAGGGAGTGGGGGCAGCGTAAAGGTCATGGGTTCTTGTCCGCAACTGGTGGGGAACGTTCTAACGGTCACCCCTTATAGAAGGTTCCGCCGCCATTAAATACCTCAGAATTTGCGAAAAGGCGTGACGGGGTGGCTTTGCCCGACTGCACAAATTCGTCGCAACGGGCCACGGTCGATCAAACCTGCGGTTCGCCATAAAATATCATTGCCTTTGAAGCGCTTAAGACAGAACAAACGCGCCACGAAGCGGAGCTGTGAAGGACGACGCCATGAGTATCGAGATCGACATTTTGAACGGCGACGCCTCGTGGCCGATTGCCGAGCCGCTGCTCAGCGCGGTCTGGGGCCAAGACGCCGCGGAGAAGCCAGCCTGGAGCCACGTCAAATGGGACAACGCCCATCTGCGCGTGCTGCTCGAGACGCCCGAGGACGGCCTCGTCTGCCATGTCGGCGTCTACTTCCGCACCGTGACCTGGAACGGACAGAAGGTTCATGTCGGCGGCATCGGCGGCGTCTGCACGCGCGAGGACCGGCGCGGCCGCGGCTACGCGACCATCGCGATCGACGCCGCGGTGCATACCATGCGCGCCAACGAGGCGGTCCGCTTCGGGCTCCTGTTCTGCGAGCCGCACAATTTCGCGTTCTACGAGGCCCGCAGCTGGCTGCCCTTCAAGGGCGAGGTCTATTGCGAGCAGCCGGAGGGGCGAATCCGTTTCGACTACATGGCCCCCTACGTCTTCAACATCGTTCGGGCCCCGACGCTGGGCACCATCGACCTATGCGGTCTGCCGTGGTGAGCCCTGCGTGAGATGGGGGCTGGCGCGGGCCGCGCCGGCTCTATAATATGTCGATCATCATCCAATATTCCGCACCGTGGCACATGACGATCGACGCCCCGCTAGACGCCGTGCCGCCCCGAGCCCCGGCCGCCGCCTCCCCCATCGCCGGCCTGCTGACGGCGCCGATCCTGCCGACGCTGTTGCGGCTCGCGATCCCCAACATGGTCGCGATGGTCGGCAGCACGCTGGTCGCGATTGCCGAGACCTCCTATATCGGCCGGCTCGGCACCATTCCGCTGGCTGCGATCGCGCTGGTGTTTCCGTTCGCGATGCTGACGCAGATGATGAGTGCGGGCGCGATGGGCGGCGGTGTCTCCTCGGCGATCAGCCGCGCGCTCGGCGCGGGAAATCGCGACCGCGCCGCGACACTGGCGCTGCACGCCGCCATCATCGGCCTCTGCGGCGGGCTGTTCTTCACTGTGATGATGCTGGCGTTCGGCCGCTCGTTCTTCACGCTGCTCGGCGGCCGCGAGCGCGTGCTCGAGGAAGCCAGCGGCTATTCGCAGGTGCTGTTCTCCGGCGCGGTCGCGATCTGGCTCGTCAACACGCTCGCGTCCGTGATCCGAGGCACCGGCGACATGCGCCTGCCGTCCATGATTCTGATCGGGGCGAGCGTGCTCCAGATCGCGCTCGGCGGCACGCTGGGGCTCGGCCTGTTCGGCGCACCGCAATTTGGCATGCCCGGCGTTGCGAGCGGCCAGCTGATCGCGTTCAGCTGCGCCGCGATCTTCTTTCTCTGGTATCTCCTCTCCGGCCGCAGCCGGCTGCAACTCGACCTCCGCGCGTTCCATTTCGAGCGCGCGATGTTCCTGGACATCCTTAAAGTGGGCGCGGTCGCCTGCCTGTCGCCGCTCCAGACCGTACTCACCATCCTGATCTTCACGAAAATCCTCGCGACCTTCGGCACCGAGATGCTGGCCGGCTACGGCATCGGCTCGCGGCTAGAATTCTTGCTGATCCCGATCACCTTCGCCTTCGGCATCGCCTCGGTGCCGATGGTCGGCATGGCGATGGGTGCCGGACAAGTGAAACGCGCGCGGCGCGTGGCCTGGACGGCGGCAGCGGCCTCCGGCCTCACCGTCGGTACGATCGGCCTCGTCGTCGCGCTCGATCCCGCACTGTGGGTGTCGCTGTTCACGCGCGATCCCGGCGTCACGGCGGCGGCGCACAGCTACTTCCACTTTGCAGGTCCGGCCTTCGTGTTCTTCGGCATGGGCGTGTCGCTGTATTTCTCCTCGCAAGGCGCCGCGCGCGTCGGCGGTCCGGTGCTGGCCTCCACAGCGCGGCTGCTGATCGTCGCAATCGGCGGCATCGGCCTCATGATCGCGCAGGCGCCGGCCTGGACCTTGTTCGCGCTGGTCGGCGGCGCCATGGTCGTGTTCGGGCTCTTGACGGCCGCGTCGGTCGCGTTCGCCCGCTGGGGCAAATGAGCGCAGGCAAATCGCGCGCAGGAATGTGATTCAATCCGGCGTTGCACTATCCTGCCGGGCTGCTATGGAGGCGCCTCCATTTTCGGGGCCTCTCCATGTTCAGCAGATTCGCCATCCTCTCCGTCATCCTGACTGCGCTGCTTGGCGCGACGGCCGCGCATGCGCAGAGCGCCGACGGGACCTGGCTCACCCAGGCGGGCGATGCCCGCGTGAAGATCGGCAAGTGCGGCGGCGGCATCTGCGGCCACATCGTCTGGCTGCGCGAGCCCATGGACACCGCGACCGGCCAGCCCGCCACCGACAGCAAGAATCCCAATCCCGCGCTCGCAAAGCGCCCGATGATCGGCCTGCCGCTGTTCAGCGGCATGCAGCCGTCAGCTCCGAACAAATGGTCCGGCCAGATCTACAATGCCGATGACGGCAGCACCTATGCGAGCAGCGTCACGGTCACGGGCGCGGATTCATTGCGGGTCGAAGGCTGCGTCGGCGCGCTCTGCGGCGGCGAGACCTGGACGCGCGCGGGGCGCTAGCTCGCCGCCGCCATCATCGCCTTCAGCGCCGTCGCCGCCGAGGCGTAACCGCCCCGCGCGCCGTCAATGAAGTGTACGTGATCGCTGCGCAGCGCCGACGGCGTGAAGCAGGTCATCATCGCGGCATCCTGCTGATAGAGGCCGTAGCGCACGACGCCGTCGCGCGCGGCGGCCGCGAGACGATCGCTCAACGCGCGCTCGAGCTGCGGCGTGCAGTCGAGAATCATGCGCAGGCCGTCGTCATATTTGCGGAAGTCGGAATTCTCGACGACCTGGCGTTTGTAGAGGCTGGGCACGAAACCGCCGATCTTGATGTCGAAGCGCATGATCAGATAGGCGAACAATGTATAGGCCAGCACGCTGGCTCTGCGCGCGATCAATGGACCGCCGCGCCTGGTGCGGGCTTCGAAGTCCAGCCCCTGCGGCGGCCATTTCAGTGGCGGCCCCTGCGGCGGCACCGGGCGGCCACCCTCCGGGCTGCGCTCGACGAGATGAATGATGTCCTCGATCACCTTGCGGAAGGCCTGCGGATCGACGCCGCGCACCGGCATCACCAGCACCGACAGGATCAGGCCGCGCGCAGCCGGCATCACCTCGAAGCGGCACGACAGGCCGGAGAGGTCAGGTTGCGTCCCGGCGGGCGCTTCCGACACGGCGAACTCGCCGCGCTTCATCGCGGCATCGGCCCAGGCAAGCCCGCCGCCGGAGAACATCGCGTAGGACAGGTTCGGCGACGGACCGAAACGCGCGACGCGCACATCGAGGCCCTGCGCCCGGATGGCGCTCACCGGCACCAGCGCGATGCGCATCTTCAGATCGAGATCCTCCCGCACCCAGGTTGCCGTCGCCGCCAGCGCATCGCGGGCGCGGTCGAGATCGCCGGGCGCGACCGCAAAGCTCGCGCCGTCGCCGCCGAACACGAAGGGGAATTCCCGCCCCTCCAGCGCATTGGTCACCGCCGCGATCACGGCCGCACCGGCCATGTTGACCGCCTTGTAGCGCTGCGCCGCAATCGCCTTGGTGGAATCGACGATGTCGGCGACACCGATGCTCCAATCGTCCGGCAGCGGCGCGTAGAGCGAGGGATCCATCAGGCTGGTGAAGCCGCGGAAGACGGGAATGCCGCCGTAGAAGGATTCGCCTGATGTCATCGGGTGAGGCCGGATGGTTGGGAGCGTCCGAAATCAGATACGTGGCAGGGTCGATCAGGGTTCGCTTCCCGATCATTGGCCGAAACGGAGCCGGACAACAAGATCGCAGCGCGCCGCAATGCCGCAGATGGTCATTGATCGGCATCAAACAGCCGGCCGCGAATGACGTTTACGGTTGGTCCATCTGAAACGGTCGCGCGGGGATGATCGGGGTGTCTGATTTCGGCAGCAAGGACTCCGCCTCGCCGGTTCGCCGGCGCACCGGGCTCGATGCGATCAGTGCGGTCAAAATGCCGGAGATGCTCACCGCCGCCGTGGATGCCTGGGCCGAGGTCCATCAACTGTCGCGCTCGGATGCGATCTGCAAGCTGGTCGAGCTTGGCCTGAAGATCGCGCCCGCCGCGCCGGCATCAGCGCATTCGGTTGCATCGGACGCCACCCGGATCGAGGAGCTGGCGGTGCACGAGATCGAGGCGCTGCTCGATCCCGCCTTGCCGGAGGACGAACGCGATCGCCGTATCCGCCGCCTCACCGAGGGGCCGCCGGAATTCTCACACCAACGGATTGACCTGCCGAAGCAGCATCGGACCTGAAGGCTTAATGCAGCTTCTCGTCCTGGCGCTTGCGCAGCTTGGATGCAGGGACGTCGTGGCAACCGACCAGACGCACGAATTGCTGCGGGTACATCTCGTAGCCGTGATCGCCGGAATTCTGATGCGACATCGGCGGACAGCGGGCGTCATCCGGCTTCGCGCGCGATGGCTCGGTCAGAGCCTGACTTGAAGCGGTCATGTTTGAAGTGGCCATCGACTGCTCCCCTTCGATTAGGGCAGATCGATTGACGTAACCCAATCGATTGCGGGGCATCTTACGACCAAATCCGGCGTGCTGTCATTGCGCCGGATCAACGCAATTGTGGCAGCTCGGTTCCGCTTACGCCGTATTCCCTGCGTCGACCGTGAACACGGTACCGGTGACGTTGCGGCCGCCCTCGCCCAGGAGATATTCCACCATGCGTGCGACGTCATCCGTCTCCGGCAGACGGCGCAGCGCGCTGCGGCCCGCGATGCGCTTGCGGCCTTCATCCGAGAGATTGTGCGTGAGCTCGGTGTCGATGAAACCAGGCGCGATCGCGTTCACGGTGATGCCGAGCTTGCCGACCTCGCGCGCGAGCGACCGGGTGAAGCCGGTCGCGGCCGCCTTGGTCGCCCCATAGACGGAGAGGCCGTTGTAGCCGGTGGTCGCGATGATCGATGAGATGTTGATGATGCGGCCGGCGCCGTCGGCCATCATCTGCCGCGCCACATATTTGGTGAGGATGATCGGCGACAGCACGTTGAGCTGCACCAGCGCCTCGATCTCGGAATTGTGCATGGTGGCGAGCAGGCCTTCAGTGCCGAGGCCGGCATTGTTGACGAGGCCGTAGATCGGACCGAACTCGTCGCGCACGAGCTTTGCGAAAGCGGGAATCGCGTCGATCACGGCAAGGTCGCAGGCGCGGAAATGCAACCGGCCGTCGGAGGCGGCGATGGCCGCCTTGAGCTCGTCGCTCTCGCGCCGCGCCGCCGCGATCACGTTGAAGCCGGCAGCGACCAGACGCTTGCCGATCGCAAGGCCAATGCCGCGGCTGCCGCCGGTGACGAGAACGTTATGCATCGGTGCGCGCCAGTTTTCCGGCCGGGGTGACGTCGAGCGCTTCGACGAAGCGGATCACCGCCGGCACCTTGTGGGACGCGAGCTGGGCGCGGCACTGCTCCAGGATCTGGTCGCGGATCTCCTTCACCCGGGCCTGATCGGTGCCCTCGGAGAGGATCACGTCCGCAACGACGATGCCGCCGGTAATCGGGCTCTTGCGCGATTTGGCCCGCGACATCCGCACATCCGCGTGACGATTGATCACCGCTTCGATCTCTTCAGGATGGACCTTCAGTCCGCCAATATTGATGATGCCGCCACGGCGGCCGACAAAATAATAGCGGTCGCCGCGCAATTCGACAATGTCGCCGCTGTCGACAAACCCGTCCTCGTCGGCGAGCGCGGCCGCATTGCGGCCGATGTAAGCATGGGCCGTGCGCGCCGAGCGGATCCGCAGCGAGCCGTCCACGACCTTCATCTCGACGCCGTTGCGGTTGCCCAGATAGTCGGCCGGAAAACCCTCGAGCCCGTCATTGACGGCGAAGCCGACGCCGGCCTCGGTCGAGGCATAGGCATGGCCGACGGAGGAATTGGGGAACGCCGCCTCGAGGCCGTCCAGCACGGCCTGGTCGGCGATCTCGCCGGAGAGACGGACGTAGCGCGGCGCGAAGTGCGCCGCCGAACCGCTCATCAGGAGCTTGCGCCAATGCGAGGGCGTGCCGGAGATGTGCGAGACGCCGCGCGCATTCAGCCGCGCGACGTGATCGGCGAGCGCCTCATGCGGATCGGACAGCACCATCGAGCCGCCGGAGAGAACGGCGCGGAGGAAGATCTGCAGGCCGCCATAGCGGCGGATGTCGTAGAACGTGGCCCAGACCGGCGCAGGTCCGCGCGCGGGGCCTTCGGCGACGATGGCGCCGGTCAGCGCTTCCAGGGTGTGGCCGGCGATCTTGGGTACACCGGAGGTGCCCGAGGTGAGCATCAGCCATTCGGTGGCGCGCTCGGTCCTTGCCGGCGCCGTGGCTTGAAGCGGAAATTGCGCGGTGACGATGAGCGGCACGCCGGTCTCCGCCCAGCGATCGGGCTCGTCGGTGACGACGGCATCGATCCAGGCATCGGCGATCAGCGCGTCGAGATGCGCCGGGTTGAGGTCCGGCGGACACAGCAGCATGCGACGGGCGATACCGTCGAGCTCGATCATGGCAAGGCCCGACCGGAGCTGGTCGGACAGCTTGAGCAGCACGGCGCGGCCGGACAATTCGTGCAGCCGGCCGGCCAGGACCGTCTGCGACAGGATGTCGGTCAGCGACACGACATCATGCGCATCGGAGATCGTGCGGCCCTTCAGCTCCGCGCCGAGATGGTCGCGGAGCGCAAAGATTTCACGCGGGGACATTTTCGTAGGCCCGCACGAAATCGCCCACCGTGGCGGGGAACGCTGCGTCCTCGGAAATGGTGAAGGGATCGACACCGGTCTCATCCTCGAGGCGGGCGACCAGGATGGCGAAGGCGAGCGAGTCGAAGCCCGTCTCGTGCAGGGACAGATCGTCCGAAAGCGCGGGCAGCGTGACGTGCTGCTCCTTGGCGATCTGCTGGATCGCTTCGATGACCTTAGACCTTACCGACATGGCTGGCTCTCTTTTGTTGTCGATCGCAGTGTTGCGGCGGCTCTTGATGACCGCCTCCCCATGGCCGTCTGTTTACCCGACAGAAGTAAATGGCTTCTTGGACAATTCAGATAAAATTGGACCTATCTACCGGATTTTGGTTGCGGTTAGAGCCGGATCGTACCGTCGACGATCTCGGCATAGGTATTGGAATCGAGCGCAACATAGGCGCCGGACTTGGGCTCGAGCATGAACAGCGGATCGGAGACCGCGGCCGGGTCAAAGCCCTCGCGGGCCAGCTCGCCCTTCTTCTGCTTGAAGGTCTCGGTGGCATCAAGCTCGCGCGAGATGCGGATGAAGACCGGGCAGGCGTAAGCCGGCAGGCGCTGGCTGAGATGCGCAGGCAGTGCGGTGATCTCAAAGCCCTCGTTCACGACGATCGCGCTCATGCCGGCGCGGCCGTCGGTACCGGGAATGCTGACGCCATAGGTGGTGGCGTCGACCACGCCGGTGAAATCGCGCACGGCATCGTTCACCTCCGAGGTCGCGACGTTCTCGCCCTTCCAGCGGAAGGTGTCGCCGATGCGGTCGACGAAATGAAAGAAGCCCTTGTCGTCGAGCCGCATTAAGTCGCCGGTGCGGAACCAGGCATCGCCCTTGGCGAAGACGTCGCGCAAAATCTTCTTCTCGGTCTCGCCGGCATCGGTATAGCCCTCGAAGCGGCCGCCGCCCTGGTCCGCGGTGCCGATGCGGCCGATCGCTTCGCCGGCCTCGCCGCGGGCGCAGGCGAGGCAGAAGCCGTCTTCATTGCGCAGCGGCGCGCCACTGTCAGGGTCGAGCTTGACGATGCCGGCGGGAAAGCGATGCGCAAGCAGCGGCGGAATGCGTCCGATCGCGCCCACCTGTCCCTCGACGTTGAATAGCGAGAAATTGCCTTCGGTGGCCGCATAGAATTCGAGCATGCGGGGAATGGCGAAGCGGCCCTGAAAATCTTCCCAGATGTCGCCGCGCAGGCCGTTGCCGCAGACGAGCCGCAGCCGATGCCGGTTCTCGTATTCCGACGGCGGTGCCTTGAGCAGATAGCGGCAAAGCTCGCCGATATACTGGAACAGCGTGCAGTCGTGCCTGACGATGTCGGGCCAGAACTGCGAGGCCGAGAATTTTTCGGCGATCGCCACCGAGCCGCCGGCAGCCAACATGCTGCAGGGCGCGACGATGCCGCCGACCGAGTGAAACAGCGGCAGGCAGTCGTAGAGCCGGTCCTGCGGGCTCGCACCGGTGAGGCCGGCGAACCAGAAACCCCAATTGAGAATGCGGCGATGGCTGATGCTCGCCGCCTTCGGCAGGCCCGTGGTGCCGGAGGTGTAGATCAGCAGCGCACGGTCGTCGATGGTGACGTCGCCACGTTCATCCGCCAGCAGCGGACCGTCGTCGAGCGCGGCGAGCGCCACGTCGATGGCGCGCTCGCTGCGGGCATCGCCATGGGTCCAGATCTTTGATTCCGTCTTCAGATGCGGCTTCGCGCTCTCCAGCGTCGTCACCAGATCGTGCGCGACGATGATGTGCAGGGGACTTGCGACATCGAGGCAATGCGCGAGCGATTGGCCGACGAGCCTGGTGTTGATCAGCGCAACCACACCGCCGATCCGGCTGATGCCGAGCCACGCCGCGACATAGTCGATGCCGTTCGGCATGATCAGCGCAACGGTATCGCCCTTGGCAACGCCGACCGAGCGCGCCCAGCGCGCATAGCTGGTAACGCGTTTCGCCAGGCCTTCGTAATCAAGCGTTGCGTCATCGGCGATCAGCGCAACGCGGTCGGGCTGGCGCTGCGCCCAATCGTCGACGACGTCGGCGAACAGGCGGCCCGGCAGCGCCTCGATCCGCGCGGTGAGCTCGATGGCCTTCAGCCAGATCTTGGATGCCGACGGCGCGCGCGCGGCTTTCGGTTGCTCGGTGACGCCGGTGGTCATGCCGTTCATTCTTTCGGAACGTGTCTGCTGTTGCCGGCAGCTTAGCTCGCGCGTCCTGCCCAGGCGTTAAGAGACAAGGTAAAAGCCGGTTAGTGCGCGATTAACTCTAGTCATCCTTTACCAAGCCGGCGGGAACGGCGTGCGGCCCGGGGCGATTCTTGCGATAGCAGGTCCAGTCATTCGGGCGCGCTGCGCGCATCCCGCGCCCGCTTGCGGGGAGAGGCGAACTGGAGGCAATCGTGATCACCAGACGACATTTCCTCCAGACCGCCGCCTGTGCCGCAGCCACGCTCGCTGCGCCGCGTGCGTTTGCGCTCGGTAACCCCTCCTATCCCTCGCACAGCGTGAAATGGGTGGTGCCCTATGCTCCCGGCGGCGCGACCGACGTGCTGTCGCGGCTGCTTTGCCAGCGCCTGTCCGGCCGGCTCGGCCAGACCTTCGTGGTCGAGAACAAGCCCGGCGCCGGCAGCAATATCGGGACGCAGGCCGTGATCGCCTCGGCTCCCGACGGCTACACGCTGCTGCTGACCTCGACCGCGAACGCGATCAATGCCTCGTTCGATCCGGCGCTGCCGTATGATTTCGCCAAGGGCATCGCGCCGGTCGCAGGCGTCGCGCGGATCCCGCTGGTGCTGGTCGTCAATAACGATCTGCCGGTGAAGAGCATTGCCGACTTCATCGCCTACGCCAAGGCCAGTCCCGGCAAGATGTCGATCGCCTCCTCCGGCATCGGCACCTCGCTGCATCTGTCCGGTGAGCTGTTCAAGTCGCTGGCCGGCGTGCAGTTCACCCACGTCCCCTATCGCGGCTCGGCGCCGGGCCTGACCGACGTGATGAGCGGCCAGATCCAGGGCATGTTCGACAACGTCACCTCGTCCTTCGAGCTGGTGCGCGCCGGCAAGCTGCGCGCGCTCGGCGTCACCACGCGCGAACGCTCGGAGATTTTGCCGGACGTGCCGCCGATCGCGGACACGCTAGCCGGCTATGAGACGAGCTCGTTCTACGGCGTCGGCGCGCCGCACGACACGCCGCTCGAAATCGTCGACCTCCTCAACCGCGAGATCGCCACCGCCCTTTCCGACGCCGAGATCAAGGCTCGCATCGCCGAGCTCGGCGCGATCCCGCTGTACGGCAGTGCCGGCGCGTTCGGCGGCATGCTGACGGCGGAGACCGAGCGCTGGCGCAAGGTGGTCGCGTTGTCGGGTATCAGGAAGGAATAGCGATCCGGCCTCGCCGCGGCTAGGCGATCCCTGGCAAACCGGCTACTCTCTTCTACCCTGCGTTGTCGGAGTTGAAAGGGAGGCGACCCGTGGCTCTCGATCCGTCGGAATTTCCTGTCCAGGTCGCGCCGTTCGAGCAGCCACTGACGAATTTCGCCAGCCGCGTGAAAGATGGGCAGGCCAGGGTGGTCGCAATCGGCTCGTCGACCACGGCGGGCGAAGGCGGCATCGCTCCCTATCCGCAGCGGCTGCTGGCGGCTCTTCGGATCAAATTTCCAAATGTCGCAATCGAGGTGATCAATCGGGGGGTCGGCGGCGAAGACGCGCCTTTAGAGCTGAAGCGGTTCGACCACGACGTCTTCGATCTGAAGCCCGATCTCGTCATCTGGCAGGTCGGCACCAATTCGGTGTGGCAGGCCGACGGTCCCTCGTTCGCGGCCACCACGAAGGCCATCCGTGAAGGTGTCGACCGACTGCTCGGCGCCGAGCGGATCGACGTGACCCTGATGGACCTGCAATATGTGCCGGCGGTGCTGACACCGGCCAAGCGCAAGAAGGCGGACGCCATGGTCGAGGCGATCAGCCAGATCGCGCACAAGAAACGCGTCAACGTCTTCCGCCGCTTCGCGCTGATGAAGGGATGGTACGAGGTCGCGAAGATCTCGTTCGACCGCCTGGTGGACCCGGGCGACGATACCAGGCTGCATGCCAGCGACTGGACCACGGACAAGATGACCTGGCAATTGGCTGATGCGATCGCCGCCGCGACCAGCAAGGCGCCACACGGCACCTCAAGCATGATCCGGAAAGGTGCGAAGCGGGTTTCCGGAAAGATCGCGCGTCAACAACAACCTAAAGCGCGATGACGATTCATCCAAATCTCATCGCGCTTTAGCCGGTTCTGCCGCGGCGCAGACGTGGCGGCGGTGCGTTGACCGGATAATACGGATTGAGATCGCAGGTCGCGGCGCGGCCTGAAGCGGTGGCGCGGCACTGCGGCAGCGACGCGAAGGAGCAGTCGTACCACTCCCCACCACCGCCATTCGCGCCGGAATAGACATGCATGCAGACGGGAAAATTGGGGTCGAAGGTCTGCGCGTGCGACGGCACGGTCGCAAGCGCCGCGCCGACGATCATGACCAGGCCGAATGAGAAACGCATGAAGAACCCTCCTGCGCTCCGGATTGCTCAATATACCCTCTTGTGACGCTTGCGCGGAGGCGGCGGCGGTTCGTCGAAGGCATAATAGGGATTGAGGTCGCAGCTCGCAGAGCGGCCTGACGCCGTGGCGCGGCACTGCGGCAGCGAGGTGAAGGAGCAGTCGTAATAGTCGCCGCCGCCTCCGCGGCCGCCCAGCGTATAGACGTGCATGCACACCGGATAGCGCGGATCATAGGTCTGCGCGCTGGCATCCGCCGCGACAAACAGCGTGGCAATCGCGGTGAGGGTCAGGATCGGCAAACGCATGGAGACATCCTCGAATCGGTGGCGTCGGCAGATCGGATGCCGACGCCCTCCTATGACATAACACCGCCGCGGAGGCGACTGTTCCCAGGGACATATGACGGCAAGGTGAGGTGGGCTTCTCGCGACGCGCGTCGTCATGGCCGCGCCGCGGGAAGCTAGCCCAGCCCCTGCAGCACCAGCCGGTTCAACCTCGCCGCAAACGCCGCAGGGTCTTCCGGCAACTCGCCGTCCAGGATCTGCGCCTGCTCGAGCAGGAGCAGGCTGAGATCGTCGACGTCCCCGGAGCCGGCCTGGGCCCTGGTGATCGCTCCCACCATCGGATGGCGCAGGTTGATCTCGAGCACCGGCTTGGTGCGCATGCCGCGGTTCTGCTGCGACAGGATGCGCTCGAGCTCGCGGCTCGGGCCCTGGCTGTCCGCAACGAGGCAGGAGGCCGAGCTGGTGAGGCGCGTCGAGGCCTTGACGTCGCTGACGCGCTCGCCGAGCGCGGCCTTGATCACGGCGATGGTGGCCGCTTCATCGGCGACGGGCTCGTCCTTCTTCGCCTCGTCCTTGTCGTCGAGGCGCGGGATCAGGTCGAGATTGAGATCGCCCTGGCTCAGCGACTTCAGCGGCTTGCCCTCGAACTCCGTCGGCATCGAGGTCCAGAAGGCATCGACCGGATCGGACAGCAGCAGCACCTCGATGCCGCGCGCGGTCGCAGCTTCCAGCCGCGGGTTGGACTTCAGCCGCTCGATGCTGTCGCCGACGAGATAATAGATCTCGGTCTGGTTCGGCTTGAAATCGGCGACGACCTCTTTCAGCGACCGCTTCTCGCCCGAGGTCGTGGTGAATCGCGACAGCGCCAGCAGCTTCTCGCGCCGCTCGAAATCCTCGTAGATGCCTTCCTTCAGCACCGCGCCGAAGGCGTCCCAGATCCTGGCGAAGTTCTCGGCGTCCTTGTCGGCGAGGCTTTCGAGCTCGGACACGACGCGGGTCGCCACGGCTTTGCGGATCTGCGCCAGCTGCGGATTGTTCTGAAGCATCTCGCGCGAGATGTTGAGCGGGAGATCCTCGCTGTCGACGACGCCGCGGATGAAGCGCAGGTACCCAGGCAAGAGATCGGCATCATCGGTGATGAAGACGCGGCGGACGTAGAGCTTCACCCGGCCCTTGCGGTTCGGCTCGAACAGGTCGAACGGCTTAGCCGAGGGCGCGAACAGCAGCACGGCGTAGGAGTAGCGCCCTTCGGCGCGGTAGTGCAGCGTCATCGCGGGATCGTCGAAGGCCGAGGCGATCTGCTGATAGGCCTTCTTGTAGTCCTCCGGCGTGAGCTCGGATTTCGAACGCTGCCACAGCGCGCTCGCCGAGTTGATCTGGCGCGGCTCGCCCTCTTCCGGCACCAGCTCGATGGGGAACAGGATGTTGTCGGAGTAAGCGCCGACGATGCGCTCGATCTCGTAGGTTTCGAGGTATTTCTTGGCGTCGTCCTTGAGATGCAGGACGATCTCGGTCCCGCGCACGAGGCGCGAGGCGTCCTCCTCGCTCGCCCGGGCGATCTCGAAGCCGGAGCCGCCGGAAGACGTCCACGTCCAGACGTCGCTCTCGCCGGCACGGCGGCTGATGACGACGATCCTGTCGGCGACCATGAAGGCGGAATAGAAGCCGACGCCGAACTGGCCGATCAGGCCGAGACCGTCCTTGGCTTCCTTCAGCCTGGACACGAACGCCTTGGTGCCGGAACGGGCGATGGTGCCGAGATGGTCGATCAGCTCCTGCCGCTCCATGCCGATGCCGTTGTCGGCGATCGTGAGCGTTCCGGCCGTCTTGTTCGGGATGATGCGGATCTTGAGCGCGTCGCCCTCGCCCAGCAGCGCCGGATTTGCGATCGCCTCGTAGCGTAGCTTGTCGCAGGCATCCGAGGCATTCGAGACGAGCTCGCGCAGGAAGATGTCGGTCTCCGAATAGACGGAATGCACCATGAGGTGCAGAAGCTCGGAAACCTCGGCCTGGAAGGGCTGCATATGCACAGCCGTATCTGACGTCGTCATGCGTTTACCCGGTCAAATCAGAGGGGAAAGCCCGGATATAACGCGATGGGAGGGCGGATCAAGAGGACGTGAAGCGGTGAGCCCCTGCCTGGGGCGGACGCGATCCTGCCCATGGACGCTGGGCGCTCAGGTCACGCAACGGCCGGGCTGGAGCAGCTTGGCGACCTCGGTCAGCGAGCTGACCATCGGCTCGCAGGCGATCGTCGGCTTGTTGCGGCCCTGCTGCTTCTTCTGGTTCTGGAGCAGCACCGGCGGCTTGGCGTTGCCGGTCTCGATCACCGCGGGGACCCGCAGCAGCACCGAGGTATCGGCGAGGTCGTTCAGCCGCATCGACACGGTGCGGGTGGGAACTGCTGACTGCTTGATCTCGGCCAGCCGGTCGGTCTTGCCGGCCCGATTGACGTTGTGTCCCGGCTTGTCAGACTTGTCGGCGACCGCCTGCCAGCGGTCGGCCAGATCGTGGCCGGAGGCGAATTGCACGGCGCCAAGCGTTGCAGCAATCGCGAAGGCACCCAAAAATACCTTTTGAATCTGTGACATGGTTGTCAATCCCTCGCCCCATGGCGATCGAGGGAACAACGCGAGCGGAGGACCGGCGGTTCTCGGCCGTCACGATCACTTAACCGTGTGCGAAAAGGTCGGGGCGCCCATGCAAAAAAATTCGCAACCGCCTGGAACGAGTCCGGTAGTCGGGAGTCGTCTCTGCAGCCGGCTATTCCCCCCTGCCCCATAAGCCGGCGACGTAGGGCGCGACTGTGGTGATGCCAGTCGCGCCTTACTTTTGTCTGGGGCTCACTTCGCTTTCCCCGCCAGCCAGTCCCGCCCCTCGCCGTAGAGCTTCTCGACCTCAGGTCCGGTGAGGCCCGGCATGTCGCGCTTCACCTTGTAGCCGATCAGCTCCTGCATGTAGGCGAGGTGGCGGTAGCCTTCAGGAAGTGCGGCGAGTGCCTTTTGATCGAGGCGGAGCGTCGCGGCGGGATCGACCGGGTCGATCCGGTCCTTCTCGTAGATCGGCTGGCGGCGGACGATGCCCCATTTCCCGTGCCGCTTCTCCAGGAAATCGTAGAAGCGCCCGGTGCAGACGACGTCGCAGAGCACGTCATGCACGGGTGCGCGCTGCGAGATCGTCATCTTGGTCTGGGCGATGGCGCGTTCGCCGGACAGATCGATGCTGGTGCCGCCGAGGAAATGCAGGATGCGCACGCCCCTGGCGAACCCCTCCTGGCTGACGCGCATGAAATCCCGCGCCGGCCCCTGAAACCAGGTGGCGGACATCCACCCCTCCTCGTGCCAGACGGTCGCAAAACGCTCCCAGTCCCCGGCGTCGCGCCACACCGCCCAGTTCTCGACGAGGTCGCGGATGGCGAGGCGATCGAGGAGTTGCTGGTCCATGGTACGTCTCTCCCCGGCGGCTTGAGGCTGCGATGGCTGTCATCGCTCCGACGTATCAACGGGGCAATTGGGTTGCCGTCAAGCGCCCGATGCTTCGCGGCCGTTCGAATTGCCCACAGCGAGAGAAACGCGATACGAGCAGCGAGCCTTGCAATCAACCTGATGGCGACTAGTATCCGCACCGATGCAGATGAAATTTCCCTTGCTGGCCGCGCTTCTCGGATTGCTCGCGGCTTTCCCTTCCCATGCGCAGACGGATACGCAGAGCGAAAGTGCCCAGGCCTGGAAGGCGAGGCTGTCAGCGCACATCGCCAAGAGCAGGCTATTTCCAGCCCAGGCACTGGGACAAACCGGTGAGGCCAGGGTGGGCTTCGTCATCGACCGGTCCGGCAAATTGGTCTCGCGGGCACTGGCTGCGAGCACCGGCTCGCGACTGCTCGACAATGCTGCGCTGGAGATCGTCGTCCGTGCCCAACCGTTTCCGGTGCCGCCTTCGGAGCTGAAGGAAGAGACTTTCTATTTCGTAGCGCCGATTGTCTTCACCGGCCGTCAATTCCAGGTGCCGACTAACGGGCTAGTGCTGAGCACGCCGGCTTCCGGCTTTGCGGAGTCCGAGGCTATGGCCGCGTGGCGCAAGGCGGTCACCGAGCACGTCTGGCGCAACAGGGTATTTCCTCCACAGGCGATCGGCCGGAGGGGTGATGCCGGCGTCATATTCGTTGTCGACCGTTCGGGAAAACTGATCTCGAACGCACTGATAGAAAGTTCGGGCTTCCCACCGCTGGATGCCGAGGCGCTCGCGATGATCGAACGATCCAGGCCATTCCCGAAACCGCCCGCTGACGCGAAGGACGATCTGCAGAGAGTGACCGTCCTCATGACTTTCGACGGGATCGGGCCGAATCTGGCGCCGTCGCCGGAACGAGAAAAAAAGCTCCAATCCTGGGTCGAGGACCAAGCCAAGCTGAATGCAAAATCCCCTGGGCCAGACGACACCAAGCTAAATTCCATGCTTCGCAGCATCTGCCGAGGTTGCTGAGGCAAGAGCAAACCAACTCTCCGCCACACATGGAAACGGCGCGCCTCGCGACGCGCCGTCTTCTTGTCCGATAGTTACTTCCTTACGCCGCCGGGACCTTCGGCGCGCGGTTGCGCGAGTTGCGCTGGAAGAACAGCGCCTGGCTCGCCACCGCCGACACCATCGCCGGCTGGAACGGTTTTGAGATCAGGAACGCCGGCTCCGGGCGTTCGCCGGTGAGGAAGCGCTCCGGATAGGCGGTGATGAACACCACCGGCACCTCGAACGTCCGCAGCAATTCGTTGACGGCATCAAGCCCCGACGAACCATCGGCGAGCTGGATGTCGGCGAGGATCAGGCCGGGCCGCTTGTTCTTGGCGAGCGCCACCGCGTCGGCATGGGTGCGCGCGACGCCGACGACATTGTGACCGAGATTCTTCACCAGGCTCTCGAGGTCCATGGCGATGAAAGTCTCGTCCTCGATGATCAGCACGTCGGTGGCGATCTCGGCCGCCATTTCGCGCCCTGCGGCGTCCGCGAGCCGCCGCGTCTCGGAAACGTCGGTGCTGAGGATGAAGGCGACTTCCTCCTCCGAAAATCCCTCCAGCGACAGCAGCAGGAACGCCTGCCGCGGCAACGGCGTGATGTTCGACAGCCGGCGCTCGGGCGGCATCGGCAGGGTCGTCACCTCGGCATCGTCGTTGACCGAAACCGAATTCCAGATCTGGGTGAACAGCCGGAACAGGCCCGCGCGCGGCCCGTGGCTCTCGTCGAGCACCGACGGATCTCCCAACATGGCTTCCAACATGGCTGCGACATAGGCGTCACCGGAGGCTTGGCTCCCCGTCAGGGCGCGTGCGTACCGGCGCAGCAACGGCAAGTGTTCAGCGACAAGCTGTGAACGGGACATCCCCACTCCATTCATCTTCGGGCCAATCTCAGAGAAACAGGAACAACGAGGGGAGGCCCGGGTTCCCCTGCAGGGCTGACTACGCCTCAGGACAAGAAAAGTTCCGCGAGAGGGGGAACTTTTTGACGAACCTGGAATTGTGCCTATCCAGGGAACGGCTCCCGGTTGAGAAAACTTCTCGAATTTACAGTAACTTAACTCGGGGAAACGTGGAACAGGTCATGAAAGATCTCAAGTCTCAAGCCAGCAAAAGCACGACCCCCGGCAAGGGAGGCCTCACTCCGGAGATCCAATCCCGGATCGGGCATCAACTGCGCGCCATGTACGACGATGTCGTGCGGCAAGGGGTTCCGGACCGGTTCGCGGAACTGATCAAGAAACTTGATGCGCCGGGAGGCGCACCCCAAGTGGAAACGGATGGGGGCTCCAACGACAACAACAATGGGAGGGATTAATGCCTCTCACGGAATCCCTGCGTAACGACATCCTTGCGGCCGTGCCAAGTCTGCGCGCGTTCGCGATCTCGCTCAGCGGCAATGCCGACCGGGCCGACGATCTGGTTCAGGAAACGCTGTTGCGCGCGCTCGCCAACATCGACTCCTTCCAGCCCGGGTCCAACCTGCCGGCCTGGCTGTTCACGATCCTGCGCAACCTGTTTCGCTCCGACTATCGCAAGCGGCGGCGCGAGGTCGAGGATGCCGAGGGCAATTATGCGAAGACGCTGAAGACGCAGCCCTCGCAGAATGCGCATCTCGAGTTCGAGGAGTTTCGCGGCGCGCTCGAGAAGCTTCCGCAGGACCAGCGCGAGGCCTTGATCCTGGTCGGCGCCTCCGGCTTCTCCTATGAGGACGCGGCCTCGATCTGCGGCTGCGCGGTCGGCACGATCAAGAGCCGCGTCAATCGCGCGCGCTCGAAGCTCGCCGCGCTGCTCTATGTCGACGGCGCCGAAGACTTCGGGCCCGACGAGACCGTGCGTGCCGTGATCGGCGGCAGCGGCGGATAGCGTAGCCATCGGGTCCTCAGCAGACGTGTGAAGGCGGCCGTTCGCGCGGCCGCCTTCGCGTACGTCCTCACTCCTCCACGAACGTCACCGTATCAGGCACGCTCGCGCGCGAGGTGCGGTAGCTGTTGACCTTGTGGGCGTGGTCGGCATAGCCGAACGAGATGCCGCAGACGACGCGGCGGTCGTCGGGCAGATTGAAATGGCGGCGGATCAGGCCGGAATGGCGCGCCAGCGCCGCCTGCGGAATCGTGCCGAGCCCGAGCGCCTGCGCGGCCAGCATGAAATTCGAGACATAGGCACCGCAATCGATCGCGCCGTAGATGCCGAGCGGCTCGTTGGTGTGAATGATCGCGATATGCGGCGCACCGAAGAAATTGTAGTTCTCCAGCGCCTGCTTTGCGTAGGCGCTTCTGTCGCCGCGGGCGATGCCGAGCGTGTTGTAGAGCTGAAAGCCGCTCTCGCGGCGGCGTTCGAGATAGACCCCGACATATTCGCGCGGCGGGGTGAAATCGTAGTCGTCGCCGAGACCCTTCGAAGCCTCCGCGTAGATCGCCTTGCGAAAACGCTCCTTGGCCTCGCCGCTGGCGATGATGACCTGCCAGGGCTGGCTGTTGCACCAGGACGCGGTGCGCTGTGCGGTGGTCAGCACATGCTCGATGGTGGCGCGGTCGACCTCCTTGGGCAGGAAGGCGCGGACCGAGTAGCGCTCGTTGAGGAGCTCTTCGAGCACGCCGATGCGATCGTTTTGTTTCACTTGTGCGTCCATGAATCAGCTCGCGCTCTTTTTGTAGGGTGGGTTAGCCAAAGGCGTAACCCACCACTTCTGTCTCTGCGGAGATCAAAGAGGTGGGTTACGCCTAGCGGTTTGCGCTTCGCGCAATCCGCGGGGCTAACCCACCCTACAAGACCATATCACCGTCCCTTGGTCGGGATCTTGTTATACGGCACATCCTTGTCGACGCGGATATCGCCCGGCAGGCCCAGCACGCGCTCGGCGATGATGTTGCGCAAGATCTCGTCGGTACCGCCGGCGATGCGCATCGAGGGCGAGGACAGCAGCATCTGCTGGAACTGGCCCTGCACCGTCTCCTCGTCCGTGCCGGTGAGAACGCCAGCCGCGCCCTGCAGGTCCATGGCATAGGTCGCGATGTCCTGCAGCATCATGCCCGAGACCAGCTTGCCGATCGAGTTCTCCGGCCCCGGCCGCTCGCCCTTCGACAGCGCCGAGATGGTGCGGTAGCTGGTGTATTTCAGCCCGCTCGACTTCGCCGCCCAGCCCGCCAGCTTGGAGCGCACGGCGGGATCGTCGATGGCGAGCCCGTCCTCCAGCATCAGGCTGGAGCAGAACTCGAACATCTCAGGCACGCCGGTCGCAAGCCGTGCGCCGATCGACATGCGCTCGTTCATCAGCGTGGTCAGCGACACGCTCCAGCCCTCGCCGACCGCGCCGAGCCGCTGGCTGTCGGGGATCACGACGTCGGTGAAGTAGACCTCGTTGAACTCCTGCATGCCGTTGGCCTGCTTGATCGGCCGGACCTCGACGCCCGGGCTCTTCATGTCCAGGAAGAACATGGTGAGGCCCTTGTGCTTGGGTACGTTCGGATCGGTGCGTGCGATCAGAAGACCATAATCGGAATAATGCGCGCCCGAGGTCCAGATCTTCTGGCCGTTGACAACCCAGTTGTCGCCCTTCTTCTCCGCGCGGGTGCGCAGGCCGGCGACGTCGGAGCCGGCGGAGGGCTCGGAGAACAGCTGGCACCAGATCTCCTCGCCCGAAGCGAGCTTCGGCAAGTAGCGACGCTTGGCATCCTCGCTGCCGAAGGCCATCACGGTCGGCCCGCACATGCCCTCGCCGATCTGGAACGGCTGCGTCAGCTTGCCGTAGACGCCTTCCTCCTGCTGCCAGATCACCCGCTCGATCGGACTCGCGCCGCGGCCGCCATATTCCTTCGGCCAGTGCAGGCAGGACCAGTTGCCCTCGAACTTCTTCTTCTGCCAGGCCTTGCCGACATCGACGATGTCGTGCTTGGCAAGCCGAATGCGGCCGAGCGAGGACTTTGACAGTTCGGCCAAAAACTCCTTCGGCGCGTTGGCCTCGACCCATTTGCGCGCGGTCTCGCGGAATGCGGCTTCCTGCGGGGTGTCGTCGAAATTCATCTTCGAACTCTCCTCTCTCGTGCCGCGGACGCTGCGCAGCGCGAAGCGTTGCGCTGCAGAGCCGGGGCCCATTGTGGCTTTCTGGGTCCCGGCTCTGCGAAGCAGCGCCGCGCGCTGCATCGCGTCCGGGACGCGGCTAGCCTCTTCCCTTGGTCGGGATCTTGTTGAACGGCACGTCCTTGTCGACACGGATATCGCCGGGCAGGCCCAGCACCCGCTCGGCGATGATGTTGCGCATGATCTCGTCGGTGCCGCCTTCGACGCGTGTGCCCGGCGCACGCAACAGCATCGCCTGGAAACGACCGGCCAGCTCGGCATCCTCGCCGCTGACCACGCCGCTCGCGCCCTGCAAGTCCAGCGCATAGGTCGCGACGTCCTGGATCATCGAGCCCGCCACCAGCTTGCCGATGGAGTTTTCCGGCCCCGGCCGCTCGCCCTTCGACAGCGCCGAGATCGCGCGCATGCTGGTGTATTTCAGCCCGCTCGCCTTCACCGCCCAGTTGGCGAGCTTCGAGCGCACCGCGCGATCCTCGATCGCCGGACCGTCGTCGAGCATCAGGCTGGAGCAATATTCGAACAGCTCCGGGAAACCGGTCGAGACGGCCGCGCCGATCGCGCTGCGCTCGTTCATCAGCGTGGTCAGCGAAACGTTCCAGCCGTCGCCGACCTCGCCGAGGCGCTGATGGTCGGGAATACGGACATTGGTGAAATAGACCTCGTTGAAGTCGGAGGCGCCGCTCGCCTGCTTGATCGGCCTGACCTCGACGCCCGGGCTCTTCATGTCCAGGAAGAACATGGTGAGGCCCTTGTGCTTGGGCACGGTCGGATCGGTGCGGGTGAGCAGGATGCCGTAGTCGGAATAATGCGCGCCCGAGGTCCAGATCTTCTGGCCGTTGATGATCCAGTCGTCGCCGTCCTTTTCCGCGCGGGTTCGCAGGCCGGCGACGTCGGAGCCACCTGCGGGTTCGGAGAACAGCTGGCACCAGACCTTCTCGCCGGAGGCGAGCGGCGGCAGATAGGTGCGCTTATGCTCCTCGCGCGCGAACGCCATCATGGTCGGTCCGCACATGCCGTGGCCGATGATGAACGTGCGGGACAGCTGGCCGAACGGTCCTTCTTCCTGCTGCCAGATCACGCGCTCGATCGGCGATGAACCGCGGCCGCCATATTCCTTCGGCCAGTGCAGACAGGCCCAGCCGGCATCGGCCTTCTTCTTCTGCCAGGCCTTTGCGACCTCGAGAATGTTGGCGTTCTTGAGCACGGTGCGGCCGAGCGAGGATTTGCGCAGCTCTTCTTCGTATTGCTTCGGTGCGTTCGCGCCAATCCAGGCGCGGGCGGTGGCGCGGAATTCGGCTTCCTGCGGGGTGTCGTCGAAGTTCATGACGCTTCTCTTCTTCGTAGGGTGGATTAGCCGAAAGGCGTAATCCACCAATTCTGTCGAGCATTGCCGGTGGATGGTGGGTTACGCCTTCGGCTAACCCACCCTACGCACCTGTCGTTACGCCGCGTTCTTCTTGCGCATGCGGTCGATCAACTGGTCTTCCCAATAGGACAGGCTGCCGAGTCCCAGCGCCATCGCGTTGGCGCGGCGGTAGTACATGTGGCAGTCGAACTCCCAGGTAAAACCCATGCCGCCGTGAACCTGGATGTTGTTCTTGGCGCAGTGCTGGAACGCCTGCGTCGCGCTGATGCGCGCGGCCGCGGCGGCCTCCGGCAATTCGGCCGCATTGGTCGAGAGCGCCCAGGCGCCGTAATAGCTGTTCGAGCGCGCCAGCGTCGCAGAGACATACATGTCGGCCAGCATGTGCTTGACCGCCTGGAACGAGCCGATCGGACGGCCGAAGGCGATGCGGTCGAGCGCGTAGTCACGGCCCATCTCCAGCGCGCGGTCGGAGCCGCCGACCTGCTCGAAGGCGCACAGCACCGCGGCGCGGTCGAGCACCTGGGTCAGGATGCTCCAGCCTTCGCCGGCAGCACCGAGCGGCTCGGCCTTGCAGTTTTTAAAAGAGAGCTCGGCCTGCCCACGGGTCGGATCGAGATTGGTGAGGCTTTTGACTTCGACGCCGCCCGCCTTGAGGTCGACCAGGAACAGCGAGATGTCGTTCTCGCGCCCGCTCGATCCCGTGCGCGCGGCAACCACCGCGAAGTCAGCGATGCCGCCGTCAACGACCGGCTTCTTGACGCCGTTGAGTACGCCGTTCGCAGCGGTGAGCTTGACGTTCTTCGGCGCCGGATTGCCCTTGCCCTCGAACAGCGCCAGCGTGCCGATCGCCTCGCCCGCGGCGATGGCCGGCAGCCATTTCTTCTTCTGCGCGTCGCTGCCTGCGATCAGCAGCGCTTCGGCGGCAAGATAGACGGTCGAGGAGAACGGCACTGGTGCGTTGGCCCGACCCATCTCCTCCGCGATCACGCAGAGCTCGAGATGGCCGGCGCCGGCGCCGCCGAATTCTTCCGGGATCGCAACGCCAAGAAAGCCCATTTCGGCAAGGCCCTTCCACAGCTCCTTGTCGTAGGGCGCCTTGCCGTCGAGCACCACGCGTACCGCCTTGGGCGAGCATTTTTCCGCGAGGAATTTGCGCGCCTGGTCGCGGAGCTGTTTCTGGTCGTCGGAGAAATCGAAGTTCATGGCGGGCTACCTCTTATTCATTGTTATTCAGACCGTCATTCCGGGGCGCGACGAAGTCGCGAGCCCCGGAATGACGAATGGAAAGAGCGTCGTCTTCATCGCAGCACGATCACATCTTCATCCGGCTTGTCCGCATAGAGCCGCTCCACCAGCGCGGCGCGGCGTTCGAGGCCGGCGCGCTGGTTGATGTAGCCCTTGTCGGTGAGCTCGTTGCCGTCGATCGAGGGCGGCTCGACCATCAGGATCGCGCGGGCGATGATGCGGCTGCTGGCGCCTTCGCACTCCCGGTTGTGAGTCTCCAGCCCGCGCCTGAAGCAGGCGATCACCTCGGGGTGCCTCACCGCATCCGCAAAGCTCAGATCGGGATTGCCGACGAGCTGGCGGCAGGCATGCAAATTGGGCCAGGCCAGCAGGCCGATGAAGGCGCGATCCTGACCTGCGACCAGCGCGTCATGCACGACGGGCGTCGCCGCCGCGATCGTATCGGTGCGGAGCGAGCCGACATGGACGAAAGTGCCTGTGGTGAGCTTGAAGTCCTCGACCACACGGCCGGCGAAGATGATGCCCTTCACCGGATCGGCATCGTCGACGAAAATGCCGGCATCGCCGATGCAGTAAAAGCCTTCTTCGTCGAACATCTTCTTGGTGAGATCCGGCTGGCCGAAATAGCCGGGCGTGACGTTGACGCCGCGCAGGCGCAGCTCGTATTTCGAGCCGCACGGCACCATCTTCAGTTCGACGCCGGGAAACGGCAGGCCGATCAGACCGACGCGCTCGGTGTCCCAATAGGTGCCGGTCGAGGTCGGCGCGGTCTCGGTCGAGCCCCAGCCGGTGTAGAACACGATGCGCTCGCCGGTCGTTTTTACGGCGAGGGCCTGCATGCGCTCGTAGAGATCGTCAGGCAACCGCGCGCCGCCATAGGCCATGATCGAGAGGTTCTTGAAGAACGAGCGGCAGAGCGCGTCGTCCTTCTCCATCGCCGCCGCGAGCGCGGCATAGCCTGCGGGAACGTTGGCGTAATAGGTCGGCGAGATCTCGCGCAGATTGCGCAGCGTCTCCTCGAACTGGCCCGGCATCGGCCGGCCGTCGTCGATATAGAGCGTGCCGCCATCGACCAGCACGGGGTGGAACGCCGCGTTACCGCCCATCGTGTGATTCCACGGCATCCAGTCCAGCATGGTCGAGATCGGGCCGTCAGGTGTGCGCGGCCGCACCTGCATCATCATCGCCGCATTGGCGCACATCATCGCTTGCGTGTTGATGACGGCCTTGGGCATGCCGGTCGAGCCCGACGTGAACAGCAGCTTGCCGACAGTCTGCGGCGTGATTTTTGCGATCGACGCTTCGACGTCGGCGGTGACGGGCGTTGCCGCGAGCTCGGCGAAACTGACGCTCTTGATGCCGTCGCAGGGCCGCGCGACGTGAACCACGGTGACATCGCTGAGGTCCAGCGCTTTCAACGCCTTCTCGAAGGTCGGGCCGTCCTGCACCATCACCACGGCCGGCTTGATCAGGTCGAACAAATATTTCAGCTTGACGTGATCGTGGCTCATCAGCGAGTAGGCCGGCGACACGGGAGCAGCCGGAGAACGCGCCTGCATCGCGGCCTGCGTCATCAGTGCATGCTCGATCGAGTTGCCGGAGAGGATCGTGACCGGACGTCCCTCGAGCTTGAGGTTGAGCAGGCATTGCGTCAGCGCATCGACCGTGCGCTTGGCTTCGCCATAGGACACCTTGCGCCATTCGCGATTGGAACCGCCGCGCTGCGCGAGCCAGATGCGCTCGGGCGCTTCCCTCGCCCATTTCGCCAACGACGCCGGGATGTGTGTCTCGTGGGCTTGCAGCGGAATGCGCGACTTCAGCACCACTGTGCCGTCGGCGCGCCGCTCGACGTCGATGTCGCGCTTGAGCCACTCGACCTTGCGAAAGGCGGGCTTCGTCATCACCGCCGCCGCGCTCCCACTCATTTTGCGTCTCCCGGAATTACTGTCCTTTGCGGATCTTCGTGCTTCAGCGCCTGATATAGACAGGCTTTCGCTTCTCAAGGAAGGCCCTGATGCCCTCGGAAAATTCCTCGGAGCGGCTGCACAGGACCTGATTGCGGTCCTCCATCGCGATCGCAGCTTCCAGCGATCCGGCATCGACGCTCATGTTGAGACATTCCTTGGACAGACGCAGCCCGACGGGCGAGGCCGTCATCATCGCATCGACATAGGGCTCGGCCGCTGCATCGAGCTTGTCCTCGTCCACGACTTCCGAGACGAGCCCGACCGCGAGCGCGCGCTCGGCACCGATGAAGCGCCCAGTGAGGATTAGTTCCGACGCTACGGAGACACCGACGAGGCGCGGCAGAAAATAGCTGGTGCCGATGTCGCAGCCGCCGAGGCCGAGCTTGATGAAGGCGCAGTTCATCCGCGCCGACTTCGTTGCGATGCGGATGTCGGAGGCCAGCGCCAGGGCAAAGCCGCCACCGGCCGCCGCACCCTGCACCAGCGCAAGGATCGGCTGCGGGCAGCGCCGCATCAACATCACGATGTCGGCGATGCGCCGCTGCGAGTCCAGAGATTCCGTGACGCCCGGCGGCTCCTGCTGGCCGGCCCGGCGCGCCATCGCGGCCTTGAGATCGAGGCCCGCGCAGAAATTCTTACCGGCGCCCCTGAGCACGACGACGCGCGTGTCGCGGTTACGCTGCAGGCCCTGGAAATAGACGTTGAGCGCGTCGATCAGCGCAGGATCGAGCGCGTTGAGGTTTTCCGGACGATTGAGCGTCACCCGGTCGACGCCGTCGTGGTGCTCGATCAGCAGCGGTTGGGACATGGGAGCCTCGCACATCAATCATGAGCCGGACTGCCACCCTCCCCTGGAGGGGGAGGGTCGATCGCGCGCAGCGCGAGCGGGGTGGGGTGACGGTCTCTCCCCAACCAACGCTGCCCGAGTGGAGAGATCACCCCACCCCGGCGCTTCGCGCCGACCCTCCCCGTCCAGGGGAGGGTAAAAAAGAGCCTGCTCTACCTTGGCGCCATGCGGATGGCGCCGTCGAGACGGATGGTTTCGCCATTCAGCATCGGGTTCTCGACGATGTGCACCGCGAGCATGCCGTACTCGTTCGCATCGCCGAGGCGCGATGGATGCGGCACCTGGGCGCCGAGGCTCTTGCGGGCTTCTTCGTTGAGACCCATCAGCAGCGGCGTGAAGAACAGGCCGGGCGCGATGGTGTTGACGCGAATCTTCTGGCTGGCGAGGTCGCGCGCGGCCGGCAACGTGAGGCCGACGACGCCGCCCTTCGAGGCCGAATAGGCGATCTGGCCGATCTGACCTTCGTATGCCGCAACCGAGGCGGTGTTGATGATGACGCCGCGCTCTTCGCCGACCGGCTCGATGGTGACGAGGCGCTCGGCGAACAGCCGCAGGCAGTTGAAGGTGCCGATCAGGTTGACGTTGATGATGCGCGCGAACTTTTCGAGCGGATAGACGCCGTCGCGGCCGACGATACGCTGCGAACCGCCGATGCCGGCGCAGTTCATCAGCACGCGCGCAACGCCATGCGCCGCTTCTGCTTTCGCGATCGCCGCCTTGATCTGCTCCTCGCTGGTGACGTCGGCGTGCAGCGCGACGCCCTTGACTTCGGCGGCGACCTTCTCGGCGTTCTCCTTGCTCTGGTCGATTACGCCGATCTTGGCGCCCTTGGCGGCCATGGCGCGGGCGGTCGCGGCACCAAGGCCCGAACCACCGCCGGTGATGAGAACGGCTACGTCTTTCAACTGCATCGTAATCTACCTTTCCTTGGGCGTTTCTTCTCTAGACTTGAAGCGTTCGGCCGGATCATCCGGCAGCGGCGGCTTCCCCGGCTTGCGTGAGGATGCCGCCACAGATCAGCGTTTCCATGTGCTTGATGTATTGCCGGCAGACTTCGTCGGTGACCGGGCCGACGCCGGTCGCGCGGGACATCGCGTGCCGGCCGAAGAACAGATGATCGCAGGCGCCGATCAGGCTGGTGTAGAACAGCACCGGATCGATCGCGCGGAATTCGCCGCTGCTCTCGCCTTCGGCGAGCAGGCGGCGATGAAAATCGAGCAGCGGCGCGACGAAGAATTTCGAGACTTCGTCGGCGGAACCCGCACTGGTTTCGTGCAGGAGATAATGGATCAGCCGGTTCATGTAGGGGAACCGGTAATAGGCTCGGATGATGCCGCCGATATGCAGCTTCAGCTTCGCCGTCGCCGCGATCGGCTGCGCCAGAAGATATTCGAGATTGGACAGCTCGGTTGCCGCGTTGCGCTCAAGCAGCGCCAGCAACAGGCCATCCTTGTTGCCGAAGTGATATTTGACCAGCGCGGCGTTGGCGCCGGATTTCTGGGCGATGTCGGACAGCGAAATCTCGATCGAGGAGCGTTCGATCATCAGCTCGCTGGCGGCCACGAGCAATTTCTCTGCCGTGGAATTTTTTCCGCCGGGGAGCTTGTTCGGTACGCTGGTAGCCACGGAGATCCCTGTTTGGCCGCTGGAAGCGGGGCGCAGATAAGCGCAAGCAGCGCCTCATCACAAGAGTTAATTGATCGATTGACTAAATGATCTCGCGCCCGTTTAATCCGCCCCCGACAACCAACCATCCAGAAGAAATTCAGGGAGAAACCGATATGGCCGAGGCTTACATCGTCGCCGCTGCGCGTACCGCCGGCGGGCGCAAGGGGGGCCGCCTCGCCGGCTGGCATCCGGCCGATCTCGCCGCAAAAGTGCTGGACGAGCTGGTCGACCGCACCAAGGTCGATCCCGCCCTGGTCGAGGACGTGATCATGGGCTGCGTCATGCAGGTCGGCGAGCAATCCAACAACGTCGCGCGCAACGCGATCATGGCCTCGAAGCTGCCGGAGAGCGTGCCGGGCACCTCGATCGACCGTCAGTGCGGCTCCTCGCAGCAGGCGCTGCACTTCGCAGCCCAAGCCGTGATGTCCGGCACGATGGACGTCGTGATCGCCGCCGGCGTGGAATCCATGACGCGCGTGCCGATGGGCCTGTCGTCGCAGCTCCCGGCCAAGAACGGCTTCGGCAATTACAAGAGCCCGGGCATCGAGGCGAAGTATCCGAACATCGTGTTCAGCCAGTTCACCGGCGCGGAGATGATGGCGGAGCGGTACGGCCTCTCCAAGGACGAGCTCGACGAGTACTCCTTTGGCAGCCATCAGCGCGCGATCGCCGCGACGCAAGGCGGCCACTTCAAGAAGGAGATCGTGCCGCTCGAGATCACCCGCGCCGACGGCAGCAAGGACACTCACCACATCGACGAAGGCATCCGCTTCGACGCCACGATCGAAGGCATCAAGGGCGTCAAGCTGATCGCCGAGAACGGCAAGCTGACGGCGGCCAGCGCCAGCCAGATCTGCGACGGCGCCTCCGGCGTCATGGTGGTGAACGAGAAGGGCCTGAAGCAGCTCGGCGTCAAGCCGCTGGCGCGCATCCATCACATGACCATGATGGGCGGCGATCCCGTCATCATGCTGGATGCGCCGCTGCACGCCACCAAGCGCGCGTTGGAGAAGGCCGGCATGAAGATCGGCGACATCGATTTGTTCGAGGTCAACGAGGCCTTCGCCTCGGTGCCGACCGCCTGGCTGAAGACCACCGGCGCTGATCCGGAGCGTCTCAACGTCAACGGCGGCGCCATCGCGCTCGGCCATCCGCTCGGCGGCTCCGGCACCAAGCTGATGACCACGCTGGTCCACGCCCTGCACCAGCGCGGCAAGCGCTACGGCCTGCAGACCATGTGCGAGGGCGGCGGCATGGCGAACGTGACGATCGTGGAGCGGCTGTAGTCACCATTGCACCGCTCAGGCGTTGCCACATTAAAGGTGTCGTCCCGGCGAATGCCGGGACCCATAGCCACGGAGTGCGTGGTTATGCCGGGCCGGGGCGACACCGCGTTTCGACAACTGCGATTGGTGGTTATGGGTCCCGGCCCCCGTGCGCAATTGCGCACTAGGCCGGGACGACCACGGTGTTTGCCTCGGGACCTGAGATGACCCATCCGTCCATCTACGCCAAGACCACACCCGACAAGATCGCCTACCAGATGGCAGGCACCGGCAAGGCGATCACCTATCGCGAGCTCGACGAGCTCTCGAACCAGGGCGCAAACCTCTTTCGCTCGCTTGGCCTCAAGGCCGGCGACCACATCGCGCTGCTGATGGAGAACCGCCTCGCTTTCATGGAGCTCTGCTGGGCCGCACAGCGCAGCGGGCTGTATTACACCGCGATCAGCCGCTATCTGAAGCAGGACGAGATCGACTACATCATCGCCGATTGCGGCGCCAAGGTCGTGGTCACCACGCCGAAATGCGCCGACCAGATCAAGGCCCTGATCAAGGGCGCGCCCGGCGAGCCGATCTTCTACATGATGGACGAGCCGTTGCCCGGCTTCCGCTCCTACGACAAGGAAGCCGCGGCGCAGCCGACTACGCCGATCGCGGACGAGGTCGCCGGCTACGACATGCTGTATTCATCGGGCACCACCGGCCGGCCCAAGGGCATCAAGAAGGCGTTCGAGGGCAACAGGATCGACGTGCCGAACGCCTTCCTGCGCGTGCTCTGCGCCGACATGTGCGGCATGAATACCGAAAGCACCTATCTGTCGCCGGCGCCGCTCTATCACGCAGCTCCCCTGCGCTTCAACATGATGGCGATCGTGCTCGGCGGCACCTCCATCATCATGGAGCATTTCGACGCCGAGGAATTCCTCAAGCTGGTCGAGAAGTACAAGGTGACCCAGTCCCAGCTGGTGCCGACCATGTTCGTGCGCATGCTGAAGCTGCCGGACGAGGTCCGCACGAAGTACAACGTCTCCACGCTCAAGGGCGCGATCCACGCCGCCGCGCCCTGCCCCGTCGACGTCAAGGCCAAGATGATCGAATGGTGGGGCCCGATCCTGATCGAGTACTACGCGGGATCGGAAGGCAACGGCGTCACCGTCTGCAACTCGAAAGAATGGCTGGAGCATCGCGGCAGCGTCGGCCGCGCCGTGGTCGGCAAGATCAAGATCCTGGACGAGAACGACGAGGAGCAGCCGGTGGGCGAGATCGGCACGGTCTATTTCGCCGACGCGCCCGCCTTCACCTATCACAACGACCCCGAGAAGACGAAGAAGGCCTACAACGCCAAGGGCTGGTCGACGCTCGGCGACGTCGGCTATCTCGACAAGGACGGCTTCCTCTTCCTCACCGACCGCAAGTCCTACATGATTATCTCGGGCGGCGTGAACATCTACCCGCAGGAAACCGAGGACGTGCTGATCACCCACCCCGAGGTCGCCGACGTCGCGGTGTTCGGCGTGCCGAACGAGGAGATGGGCGAAGAGGTGAAGGCCGTGGTGCAGCCGCACGACATGACGCGCGCCGGCAAGGAGCTCGAGGCCGAGCTGATCGCGTTCTGCAAGACGCGGCTTTCAGCGATCAAGTGTCCGCGCTCGATCGATTTCGAAGCCGAGCTGCCGCGCACGCCGACCGGCAAGCTGGTGAAGCGGCACCTGCGCGACAAGTATTGGCCGAAGGTGGCGGCGAAGATTTAGGGCGGGATGCGTAGGGTGGGTTAGCGAAGCGTAACCCACCTCTTCTGCTTCTGCGGAGACAAAGGTGGTGGGTTACGCCTTCGGCTAACCCACCCTACGCTTCCTCAACCTCAATCAAACAGACTCGGCGTGTGGTTCACCAGCGCGCCCTCGATCTCGAGCATCTTCAGCTTCGTCACCACGCCACCATTCGCCGAGAAGCCGCCGGGCTTGTTGCCGGCCGCCAGCACGCGGTGGCAGGGCACGACGATCGGGCACGGGTTGCGGCCGAGCGCCTGGCCGACGTCGCGCGAGAGCTGGACGCCGCCGAGCTGCTTGGCGATGTCGCCATAGGTGATGGTCTTGCCGGGCGGAATGGCGCGGGCGATCTCGTAGACGCCGCGGTTGAAGGCAGGCACGTCATCGAGATCGAGCGGGATGTCGGTGAGGTCGTCGGGCTCGCCCGCGAGCAGTTTTGTCATGCGGTCGATCGCGTGCTGCACCTCGGGGGGCGGCTCGGCTTCGGTGGCATCAGTGTGGCGCTGGCTGATGCGGGTGCGGATCTTCTGCTCGCCGCCCATCGGCAATTGCGTGCCGTTGATGCCGCGCGAGCCCCAGGCGATGGCGCAGAGGCCGATCCTGGTGTCGAACAGGGCAAAATGCTGGTCGGTCATGGCTTGGTTCCTGAGCTTGCGTCCTTGTCGCATGCCCCCAATGTGATCTCGGCCTAAATCTAGGCTTGGAAATAGTTGCGATCCACCCGGTTTCCGGGAATCTTGCACAGGAGTTCCAGTCCTCTCGCGAGCCCAGAATGCAAAGCCTCCACGTCAACGGTTACGACATGCCCTATCTCGACGTGGGCGAAGACAGCGGCCGCCCGCCGCTGGTCTGTGTGCACGGCTCTCTCTCGGACTTCCGCATCTGGGGCTGTGTGCTGGGGCCGCTGACGCAGCGGCACCGGGTGATCGCGGTCAGCCTGCGGCACTTCTTCCCGGACCGATGGGACGGTGTGGGCGACACCTATTCGATCGCCCAGCATGTCGACGACGTCATCGCCTTCATCGAGAAGCTCGACCTCGGTCCGGTCGATTTGATGGGCCATTCCCGCGGCGGGCACATCTGCTTCCGCGTGGCGCAGCGGCGCCCCGATCTGCTCCGCCGGCTGATCCTGGCCGAGCCCGGCGGCGAGCTCGATGCCAGCCTCGACCCCGATTATGTCGGCGGCCCCTCGCCGCTGCTGGCGCGCTTCAAGGCTTCGGCCGAGAAGATCGCGGCCGGTGATGTCGACGGCGGTCTCGCCGTGTTCGTCGACACGCTGGAAGGCGCCGGTACCTGGCCGCGACTGCCGGCGATGGTGAAGCAGAATCTGCGCGACAACGCCTACACGCTGATCGGCCAGGTCCGCGACAACCGTCCGCCGTTCTCGAAGGCGGATGCGGAAGCGATCAAGATGCCGACGCTGTTCATCCTGGGGGCACGGACCAAGGGCCTCTTGCCGAAGGTGCTGCATGCGCTCGCCGCGCATGTGCCCTATTCGAAGACGGCGATCATCCCGAACGCGACGCATCCGATGTTCGAGCAGGCGCCGCAGAAATATTCCGAAGTGGTGCTGGATTTTCTGGCGAGCTGATCATGCAGACACTCCGCGTCAACGGTTACGACATGGCCTATCTCGAAGTGGGAGAAGGCCATCCGCTGGTCTGCGTGCACGGCACGCTCGGGGATTTCCGCACCTGGTATTCGGTGCTGGGCCCGCTGTCGAAGAGCCATCGGGTGATCTCGGTGAGCCTGCGGCATTTCTTTCCCGAGCATTGGGACGCCGTCGGCGACGACTACAAGATGGCGCAGCACGTCGCTGATACGATCGCCTTCATCGAGCAGATCAAGCCCGGCCCGGTCGATCTGATGGGCCATTCGCGCGGCGGGCACATCGCGTTTCGCGTGGCGCAGGCGCGGCCGGATCTGCTGCGAAAGCTGGTGCTGGCCGAGCCCGGCGGCGATCTCGATGCCAGCCTGCCGCTACCCGAAGGCACGCCCGCGCATCCGCCGCTCGCCGCGCGGACAGTGCGCTCGGTCGAGATGATCCGCGCCGGCGATATCGAAGGCGCACTGCAGAACTTCTACGAAGGCATCGAGGGCGACGGCTCCTGGCGGCGGGTGCCGGCGGCGGCCAAGCAGCAATTGCGTGACAACGCGCTGACCTTCCTCGGCCAGATCAACGAGCAGCGCCGGCCCTACACGCTCAGCGATGCACAGGCGATCAGGACACCGACGCTGCTGATCGGCGGCGGCGCGACGACCGGCAGCCTGTCAGTGATGTGGCGCGTACTGGCGGAGCACATCGCAGGAGCCAAGACGGCGGTGATCGAAAATGCGGGCCACTGGATGTTCGAGCAGGCGCCGCTGGAGTTCGGCGAGGCGGTGAACGCGTTTCTGGTGGAATGAGCGCATGTGAGGCGGGCAGCGCCGGTGATCTCCCTCGCCCCGCTTGCGGGGAGAGGGTGGGGTGAGGGGGAGCCTCCGCGCGGACGGTGAAAGTGAGACTCGCGGAGGCTCCCCCTCACCCGGAATTTGCGATGCAAATTCCGGCCTCTCCCCGCATGCGGGGAGAGGCGAAGAAACTCACACCTTCCACACACCGACCGGCATCTTGATCGTCGCGTTGAGGCGGTTCCAGACATTGATCGTTGCGATCGAGAGAATCAGCGTTGCCAGCTCGCGTTCGTCGAAATGCTTGGCGGCCTCGTTCCAGATCGTATCGGGCACCGGGTCCGCACGATCGGCAATGCGCGTGACGGCTTCGGTCAGCGCCAGCGCGGCGCGCTCGGCTTCGGTGAAATAGGGCGCATCGCGCCAGGCCGACACGGCGAACAGGCGTTCGTCGGTCTCGCCCAGCTTGCGGGCGATCTTGGGATGCATGTCGACACAGACGCTGCAGCCATTGATCTGGCTGGCGCGCAGGTGCACCAGTTCCAGGAGCTTTTCCGGCAGGCCCTGCTTGGTCAGGTTGCCAATGGATTGAAGGTGGTTCATGGCCTCGGGCAGGATCATGACCGGGTGGTTCATGCGAGCGTGCATCATCTTGCGTCTCCGTCTGTCGAATTTCGAAGGTTCCGGTCACATCGGCCGGATTGGCTTCGTCATGGGCATGACGGATCGCGATGAGGGAATGTGACCGATGACCGAAGAAAATCTTGAAGAGAATTTTCTCAGCCACCAGTTCGAGGCCAGCAGGGACCATTTGCGCGCGGTCGCCTACCGGATGCTGGGATCCCGTGCCGAGGTCGACGACGCCGTGCAGGAGGCCTGGCTGCGGCTCAGCCGCTACGACATGTCGGATGTTGCGAATTTGCGCGGCTGGCTGACGACCGTGGTCGCACGCATCTGCCTCGACATGCTGCGCGCGCGGAAATCGCGCCGCGAGGACCCGATGGGCCCGCACGTGCCGGAGCCGGTCGACGACACGCGGCAGCGCGAGGCGGAGATGGCCGATTCCGTCGGCGCGGCGCTGCTGGTGGTGCTGGAGACCTTGCAGCCGGCGGAGCGGCTCGCTTTCGTGCTGCACGACATGTTCGCCGTGCCGTTCGAGGAGATCGCACCGATTGTCGGGCGCTCGGTCGACGCCTCGCGCCAGCTGGCGAGCCGCGCGCGGCGGCGCGTGCAGGGCGCGCCGGTGCCCGATGCGAACATGTCGCATCAACGCAAGATCGTCGATGCGTTCCTCAAGGCATCGCGCGAAGGCGATTTCGAAGGCCTGCTCGCCGTGCTGGATCCTGAAGTCGTGTTTCGCGCCGACCAGGCCGCGGTACGGCTCGGCACGCTGCCGGAGATCCGCGGCGCGGACGCAGTCGCGCAGCTCTACAAGGGCCGCGCCCAGGCCGCACGCACGGCGCTGGTCGATGGCGAGATGGGTGTGGCCGTCATCCTCGGCGGTCATCTGCGCATCGCACTGCGCGTGGGCTTCAGCGGCGACCGGATCGCGGTGATCGAGGCGGTGGCCGACGCAGACGAGATCACCGCAATGGATGTGGAGGTGCTGGAGCGCTAGGCCGGCGTGGCATCGTGCGGTTGCGGGTGCTAGGCTTTCCGCTCAATCGCGCGGTGCCCGCGCGCAAGATGCAAAAGGACGCAAGTCATGACCTTCCGCTTCACGCCCCTGCTCGCTTTGTCGCTGCTCGGCCTTGCCGCCGGTGCCACGTCCGCGCTCGCGGCCACCGACGAGAAGCTGAAGGCCGCCGCCGAGCAGGAGAAGGCGCCACTGATCGAGACATTGCGCGACATGGTGATGATCGAGAGCGGCAGCAGCGACGTCGAGGGCCTGAAGAAGATGGCCGACTTCACGGAAGGACGCCTGAAGGCGCTCGGCGCCGCCACCGAGCGGCGCAAGACCACGGCAGGCGCCGGCGCCGACATGGTGATCGCGACGTTCAAGGGCACGGGCTCGCGGAAGCTGATGCTGATCGCGCATATGGACACGGTCTATCAGCGCGGCATCCTTGCAAGCGAGCCGTACCGCGTCGACGGCAACCGCATCTATGGCCCCGGCATCGCCGACGACAAGGGCGGCATCGCCGTGGTGCTGCATGCGCTCAAGATGCTCAAGGACGCTGGCTGGAACGACTACGCCACGCTCACCGTGTCATTCAATCCGGACGAGGAGGTCGGCTCGATTGGATCCGGCGAGATCATCGCCGAGCTCGCCGACCAGCATGACGTCGTGCTCTCCTGCGAGCCGACGGTGGCCTCGCCGCCGGCCAAGAACGACTCGCTGCTATTGGGTGCCAGCGGCACCGCGACGGGCATCATCAAGGTGAAGGGCCGCGCCTCACATGCGGGTGCCGCGCCCGATCTCGGCCGCAACGCGCTGATCGAGCTCTCGCATCAACTGCTGCAGACGCAGGACGTCGCCAAGTCGATCCCGGGCACCCAGCTCAGCTGGACGACGGCGAAGGCCGGCACGGTGCGCAATCAGATTCCGGAAGAAGCTGAGGCCGGCGCCGACATCCGCCTCACCATTCCCGACGGCATCGCCAAGCTCCAGGCGGCGCTGGACGAGAAGATCAAGAACCGCCTCGTGCCGGACACCGAGACCACCATGAAGATCGTGGCCGGCCGTCCGCCTTTCGTCGCCAGCGACCGCGGCCGCGCGCTCGCGCAGGAGGGACAGACGATCTATGCCGAGATCGACCGCAAGCTCGACATCGCCGAGATGACCGGCGGCGCCACTGACGCCGGCTATGCCAACCGCAGCGGCAAGGCGGTGGTGGTCGAGAGCTTCGGCCTCGCCGGCTTCGGCTATCACGCCCGCGACGAGTTCATCGACACCAACTCGATCGTGCCGCGGCTCTATCTGATGAGCCGGATGCTGATCGAGCAGGGCAAGAAGAAATAGGCACCGGGCCTCGCCCGGTCTTTTCCTCGAAAACAACCCCATGCACAGTAGACGGACCAAGCAATATCAATAGCTTAGGCGGCACCCAAGAGGACGTCTGGCGCGGCCCCGGCCGTGCTTGACGCCCTGCCCGTGCCGGGAGTAGCTTCGAATACGGAATTCCGTATTCCATGTTGGAGCCGCCGGCGTGATCCCTCTCGACCCGCTCCCGAACCTGATCGACCAGGTCTATGCGCGCATCCTGGAGGCGATCTCCGATCGCACGCTCGAGCCCGGCCAGCGCATCCGGCAGAACGAGCTCGCCGACAAGCTCGGCGTCTCGCGCCAACCGGTGTCGCATGCGCTGCATCTGTTGCACCGTCAGGGGCTCGTCGCCGAAAGCGGCCGGCGCGGCTTTGAAGTCACCCAGCTCGACCCCGCGCGCATTCGCCAGCTGTACGAGGTGCGCGGCGCCATCGATGCGCTGGCCGCCCGGCTTGCCGCGGTGCGCGTCGGCGCCGACGCGGTGGGACGCGCGCGACTGGAGGCGGCGCTCGCCGCCGGGCGCGGCATCGACCGCAACACATCGCTTGCCGAGCTCATCGCACTCGATGTCGATTTTCACCGCGCGATCTATCAACTCGCCGGCAATCCCGTGATCGAGGAGACGATGGCGCCGCAATGGCCGCATATGCGCCGATCGATGGCGACCGTGCTCTCCGAGCTCGACTATCGCGACAGCGCCTGGACAGAGCATGCCGATATTGCCGGACACGTTCTCAGCGGCGCTGCGAAGGCGGCCGAACGCGCCGCGCTGGCGCACGCGCAGACGGCAGGACGATTGACGGAGGAGAGATTGAGGGCGACGGACGAGGTGGCGGCGTAGCGACAAAAGCACGCCGTCATTCCGGGATGGTCCGAAGGACCAGACCCGGAATCTCGAGGTTCCGGGTTCACGCTTCGCGTGCCCCGGAATGACAACAAAAACAACAGGAGGACGACCCATGAAACTGTCCCAGGAGCAATTGGAGTTCTTCCACCGCGAGGGCTGGCTGTTTTTGCCCGAGCTGTTCCGCCAGGAGGAGGTCGATTTGCTCGCGCGCGAGGCGGTCGGCATCTACGACGCCAACCGGCCGGAGGTCTGGCGCGAGAAGAGCGGCGCGCCGCGCACGGCCTTTGCCGCGCATCTCTACAACGAGGCGTTCGGCATTTTGGGCGCGCATCCGCGCATGATCGAGCCGGTCGAGCAGGTGTTCGGCGAGCCGGTCTACATGCACCAGTTCAAGATCAACGCGAAATCGGCCTTCACCGGCGACGTCTGGCAGTGGCACCAGGATTACGGCACCTGGAAGCGCGACGACGGCATGCCGGAGCCGCGCGCGATGAACATCGCGATCTTCCTCGACGAGGTGATGCCGATCAACGGCCCCCTGATGCTGGTGCCGCGCAGCCAGAACGCCGGCGATCTCGAGGCCTCGCACGACCTCGCCACCACCTCCTATCCGCTGTGGACGCTGGACGAGGACACGGTGACGCGCCTCGTCAAGCAGGGCGGCATCGTCGCCCCCACCGGCAAGCCCGGCGGCATGCTGATGTTCCACGGCAATCTCGTGCACGGCTCGAGCGGCAACATCACGCCCTACCCGCGCAAGATCGTGTACCTGACGCTGAACGCGGTCTCGAACCACATCCGCACGCCGACGCGGCCGGAGTACATCGCGCACCGCGATTTCGCGCCGATCAAGACGGTCGACGACGACGCACTGCTGCGGCTAGCCCGTGCGCCGCGGCAGGCGGCGGAGTAGGCTCTCCCTGTCATTCCGGGGCGCGCGTAGCGCGAGCCCGGAATCCATCGAGCCGCAGAGACAGTCGATCAATGGATTCCGGGCTCGCGACTTCGTCGCGCCCCGGAATGACGAGCTTTGATTGTTGCACCAGGACATCCCCCATGAACCTCTTCCGCCTCCTGCAAGCCCGGGCGTCCGCCGGCAAGCCCGTTCGCGTCGCGCTGATCGGCGCGGGCAAGTTCGGCTCGATGTTCCTCGCGCAGGTGCCGCACACGCCGGGACTCGAGGTGCCCATCATCGTCGACATCGACCGCGAGCGCGCGCGCGAGGCGTGCCGCACCGTGGGCTGGAGCGCCGAGCGGATCGCCGCGACCGTGTTCACCGACGACGGCGCGCGCGCGATTGCCGGCGGCGCGATGGACGTGGTGGTGGAGGCGACCGGCAATCCCGCCGTCGGCATCCGCCATGCGCGCGCTGCGATCGCGGCCGGCAAGCATATCGTGATGGTCAATGTCGAAGCGGACGTGCTGGCGGGCCCGCTGCTCGCCGAGGAAGCGCGGAAAGCGGGCGTGGTCTATTCGCTCGCCTATGGCGACCAGCCGGCGCTGACCGCTGAGATGGTGGATTGGGCCCGCGCCACCGGCTTTCGCGTCGTCGCCGCGGGCAAGGGCACAAAGTACCTGCCGGCCTATCACGACGTGACGCCCGACGGCGTCTGGCAGCATTACGGCCTGACCGCGGGCGAAGCGCAGTCGGCCGGAATGAACCCGCAGATGTTCAACTCCTTCCTCGACGGCACCAAATCGGCGATCGAGATGGCCGCGATTGCCAACGCCTGCGGCCTCGACGTGCCCGCGGAAGGCCTGTTGTTTCCGCCCTGCGGCGTCGACGATTTGCCGCACATCATGCGGCCGCGCTCGCGCGGCGGCGTGCTGGAGCGGTCCGGCGTGGTGGAGGTGGTCTCGTCGCTGGAGCGCGACGGGCGGCCGGTGTTTCGCGACCTGCGCTGGGGCGTCTATGTCGTGCTGGAGGCGCCGAACGACTACGCTGCCGACTGCTTCAGGCAATACGGCCTGAAGACCGACGCCAGCGGACGCTTCGCCGCGATGTACAAGCCCTATCATCTGATCGGGCTCGAGCTGAACATCTCGATCCTGTCGGCCGCGCTGCGGGGCGAGGCGACCGGCCAGGCTTTCGGCTTCCGCGGCGATGTCGCCGCGGTGGCCAAACGCAACTTACGCGCCGGCGAGATGCTGGACGGAGAAGGCGGCTACACCGTGTGGGGCAAGCTGGTACCGGCCGCCGCGAGCCTGAAAGCGGGCGCCCTGCCGATCGGCCTCGCGCACCGCCTGAAGCTGAAACACGACGTCGCCCACGGCGATATCGTGCGCTGGAGCGATGTCGAGTTCGATGCGAACAACGAGACGATCAGGACAAGGAAGTCGATGGAGGCGGCGTTCGCGAGCGAGGGATAGCGGCGTGATGGATTGTTCGGCCGACGCCAGCGCTCTCTCCGTTCCCTCCCCCCTTGCGGGGGAGGGTCAGGGAGAGGGGTGCCGCACGGGGATTCTATCCGTCGCACATCGCGCTCTGTGTATCCTGAACAATCGGCACCTTTTGCTGGGCTACCCCTCTCCCTAGCCCTCCCCCGCAAGGCAGGGCTGTCGCATATGAAGATGCGTGGCGGATAGCTCGCCCGCAGCGCATCCTTCGAGACGCCCGCCGATGGCGGGCCCTCAGGATGAGGGCGGAGTGCGCGGCAGCAATTTCAACGGGGGCAATGCTGCCTAGCCTCATCCTGAGGAGACCGCGAAGCGGTCGTCTCGAAGGACGAGGCGCTTGCTCTGGCCGTCACCAAGAAGCCATCTGCGATAGCCCTGCTCCGCAAGGGGGGAGGGAACGTACCTCCGTTGACGACAGTGAATCCGGTCCCAACGACGAGCGCCTTCACTACTCTCCGCAAGCGCACCGCCGCGATTGCCCAATCATGCAGCAGATCGCAGGCCCTTCCGACTTTCGTCTGTCCGCGTTCGCAATTGCGAGGGAGGCATCAGGCTTGATTATCGCAAGGCGAACGGTCATCCTTGCTGACGGAACCGCAACGATCGGAATTCCAATAACAAGAGCCCGTCAGGGCCTTCGGAAACGCCTCACAAGTCTCAACAAAACAAAGTCGATCTCGACCAAGACAAGACGACCCCAAAGATCGTTCCCCTTAAGTCGAAGCATCGGCATTACGGAGGGAAGTGCATGGAACGTCGTAAATTCCTGACGGCAGGCGGATTGGGCCTGGCCGCGAGCGCTGTTGCTGCGCCGGCTATCGCGCAATCGATGCCCGAAGTCAGATGGCGGCTCGCCGCGAGCTGGCCGAAGGCACTCGATACGCTCTACGGCGGCTGCGAATATTTCTGCAAGCGCGTCGCCGAGATCACCGACAACCGCTTCCAGATCCAGCCGTTCGCCGCCGGCGAGATCGTGCCGGGCCTGCAGGTGCTGGATGCCGTCTCGAACGGCACCGTCGAGATGGGCAACACCGCGCTCTACTATTACTGGGGCAAAAACCCCGCCTTCACCTTCGGCACCGCCCTTCCCTTTGGATTGAACACGCGTCAGCAGATCTCGTGGCTGCTGTGGGGCGGCGGACAGGATCTCGTGAACGACCTGCTGAAGGAGCACAACGTCTACGGCATTCCGACCGGTGCCACCGGCGCGCAGATGGGCGGCTGGTTCCGGAAGGAGATCAAGTCTCTCGACGACGTCAAGGGCCTCAAAATGCGCATCGGCGGCTTTGCCGGCACGATCATGGCCAAGCTCGGCGCGGTGCCGCAGCAGATCGCCGGCGGCGACATCTATCCGGCGCTGGAGAAAGGCACGATCGATGCCGCCGAATGGGTCGGCCCCTACGACGACGAGAAGCTCGGCTTCGTGAAGGTCGCCAAATATTACTACTATCCCGGCTGGTGGGAGGGCACGAGCCAAGGCCACAACGTCTTCAACCTCGACAAGTGGAACGCACTGCCGAAGCACTATCAGGCGGCGGTCGATGCGGCCTCGCGCGACACCTACACCTGGGTCACCGGCAAGTACGACGCGCTGAACGCGCCGGCGCTGAAGCGGCTCCTGGTGTCGGGCGCGATCCTGAAGGCGTTCCCGCAGGAGGTGCTCGAGGCCTGCTACGGTGCCGCCAACGAGATCTACGCCGATCTCTCCAAGAGCAATCCGCACTTCGGCAAGATGTATGCGAGCCTGACCGCCTTCCGCGGCGAGGCCCTGCCCTGGTTCCAGGTCGCCGAGCTGAGCTTCGACAGCTTCATGATGCGGATGCGGACCAAGACGTGAGACGCTGAGCGGCTCACACGACTAAAGAATGAGAAGCCCCGGAGATGGCGACATCTCCGGGGCTTTTGCATTGGATGTAGCTCTCGTAGGGTGGGCAAAGCGAAGCGTGCCCACCAATTTGCCCGAGAGAAGAAGATCGTGGGCACGGCGCTATGGCGCCTTTGCCCACCCTACGGCTGCGGAGTTCGGCGAGAGGTCGCGCTCGGCCTTCGCAACTGCGAGCATCCCGACGGCGCTTGCTTATCGTGAGGCGAGCAGTCATCCTGACCTCCGAACCGCGATGCGCGGGATCCACAAAGAGCCCTGAAGGGCCTTCGGAAACGCCAAAAACAATCGTCACAACACCACGTCGGTTATCGGCGAAGTCAAGACGACACCAAGATCGTTCCCTTAGTCGAGGACATCGGCGCAACGGAGGGTACGCATGAAACGTCGTGAATTCCTGAAAGTGACAGGTGCAGGGCTGGCGGCAAGCACAGCGATTGCCGCACCGGCGATCGCGCAAGGCTCGCCGGAAACGAGATGGCGGCTCGCCGCGAGCTGGCCCAAGGCGCTCGATACGCTCTATGGCGGCTGCGAATATTTCTGCAAGCGCGTGGCCGAGGTCACCGACAACAAATTCCAGATCCAGCCGTTCGCAGCCGGCGAGATCGTCCCGGGCCTGCAGGTGCTAGACGCCGTGTCGAACGGCACCGTCGAGATGGGCAACACCGCGCTGTATTACTATTGGGGCAAGAACCCCGCCTTCACCTTCGGCACGTCGCTGCCGTTCGGGCTGAACACGCGGGCGCATATTTCCTGGCTGCATTTCGGCGGCGGCACCGAGATGCTCAACGACCTCCTGAAGGAATACAACGCGATCGGCATTCCGACCGGCTCGACCGGCGCCCAGATGGGCGGCTGGTTCCGGAAAGAGATCAAGTCGATGGAGGATTTCAAGGGGCTGAAATTCCGCGTCGGCGGCTTCGCCGGCACGATCATCGCAAAGGTCGGCGGCGTGCCGCAGCAGATCGCGGGCGGCGACATCTATCCGGCTCTGGAGAAGGGCACGATCGACGCGGCCGAATGGGTCGGCCCCTATGACGACGAGAAGCTCGGCTTCGTGAAGGTCGCGAAGTACTACTACTATCCGGGCTGGTGGGAAGGCACCGGCCAGGGCCACAACATCATGAATCTCGACAGGTGGAACGCGCTGCCCAAGCACTACCAGGCCGCGATCGAGATGGCCTCGCGCGACACCTTCACCTGGGTCACCGGCAAATACGACTACGTCAACCCGTCGGCGCTGAAGCGCCTCTTGGTGGCCGGCGCGATCCTCAAGCCGTTCCCGCAGGAGGTGCTCGAGGCCTGCTACGGTGCTGCGAACGAAATCTACGCCGATCTTTCCAAGAGCAACCCGCACTTCAAGAAGATGTATGCGAGCCTGTCGGCCTTCCGGAACGAATCGCTGGCCTGGATGCAGGTCGCCGAGCTCAGCTACGACAGCTTCATGATGCGGATGCGCACGCGGACGTGAGGCGGTGAGCCGGTAGGTCGAACCACACTGAGGCTGTCATCGCCCGGCTTGGCCGGGCGATCCAGTATCCCAGAGGCCGACGTTGGAGAGCACGCTCTCATCACGTCCGCCGCGGCGTACTGGATGCCCCGGTCAAGCCGGGGCATGACAGCGGTGGCTGTGGTGGAACGGGCAAAATCAAACGAAGAAAGCCCCGGAGATGTCTCCGGGGCTTTTTGTTTTGGATTGTCCCGCTTTCGCGGGGATGACAGTTGCCGTTTGGCTAGATCAACCCGCCGGCGTCGGCGACACGACGCTGGTGATAGTCGGTGTCGCCAAAGCTGTTCTCGATCATGGTGAGGCGCTTGAAGTAGTGGCCGATCTTGGCCTCCATGGTCATGCCGATGCCGCCGTGGAGCTGGATCGACTGCTGGCCGACGAATTTCAGCGACTTGCCGATCTGCACCTTGGCCGCGGCGATCGCGTTGGAGCGCTCCTTGGCGTTCTCGAAATCGTTCGCCATGGTCGCGAACATCGACATCGAGCGCGCCTGCTCGGCCGCGACGAACATGTCGGAGGCGCGGTGCTGGAGCGACTGGAACGAACCGATCGCGACGCCGAACTGCTTGCGGGTCTTGATGTACTCGACGGTGGTCTTCAGCGACTCGTCCATCAGGCCGACCGCTTCGGCGCAGAGCGCGATGCGGGCCTCGTCGACCACGCGCTCGATCAGCGCGAGCGAGTCGTCGGGATTGCCGATCACCGCGTCGGCGCCGACCTCGACGCCGGTGAGCGTGATGTCGGCGGCGTGCAGGCCGTCCTGGGTCGGGTAGGACTTCTTGGTGACGCCCTTCGCGTTCGCCGGGACCAGGAAGACGCCGATGCCGGTCTTGTCGCGGCGGTCGCCCTTGGTGCGCGCGGTGACGACAAGCGTGTCGGCGTTCTCGCCGTTGAGCACCACGAACTTCTCGCCGTCGATGACCCAGCCGTCGCCCTTCTTCTTCGCGGTGGTCGAGACGTCGAACAGATCGTAGCGCGAGTTCTTCTCGAGCTGGGCGAAGGCCAGCGTCTTGCTGCCGTCGATGATCCCGGGCACGTGCGCAGCCTTCTGCGCATCGCTGCCGGCATGGCGCAGGAAGCCGCCGCCGATCACGACCGTGGCCAGATACGGCTCCAGCACCAGCGCCTTGCCGAGCGCCTCCATCACGATCATGGTCTCGACGCCGCCGCCGCCGAAGCCGCCATCGGCCTCGCTGAAGGGCAGGCCGAGCAGGCCCTGCTCGGCAAGCTTGAGCCAGACCGTTTTGCTCCAGCCGCCCTTCTCCTTCATGTACTTCTTGCGCTGCTCGAAATCGTAGGAATCGGTCAGCAGGCCGTCGATGCTTTCCTTGAGAAGCCGCTGCTCCTCGTTCAGGTCAAAATCCATGTTCTTTGGTTCCTCGTACCCGGAATTTTTGCTTCGTCATTCCGGGACACGCACGATAGCGCGGGGACCCGGAATCCAGAGGTTGTGGCGCGAGATTCCGGGTTCGCGCTGACGCGCGCCCCGGAATGACGTTTAGAGCCCCAGCACCGCCTTGGCGATGATGTTGCGCTGGATCTCGTTGGAGCCGCCGTAGATCGAGACCTTGCGGTTGTTGAAGTAGCTCGGCGCGATCTGGGCGGTCCATTCCATGGCCTCGTTCGAGCCGTCGTCGCCATGCACGTCGTAGGGCGCGGCGAACGGGCCGATCACTTCCATGAGCAGCTCGGTGGTGGTCTGCTGGATCTCGGAGCCCTTGATCTTCAGCACCGAGGAGGCCGGATTGGGCTTGCCCTTGCCGTGCTTGCCCTCGTCGGCGACGACGCGCAGCTGCGTCAACTCGAGTGCCTTCAGCTCGATCTCGCACGCCGCGAGCTTCTCGCGGAAGGCGGCGTCCTGGATGATCGGCTTGCCGCCGGATTCAACCTTGGAGGCCAAGTCGCGGATGCGGCGCAGCCGCTCCTTGGAGACGCCGACGCGGGCAATGCCGGTGCGCTCGTTGCCGAGCAGGAATTTTGCGTAGTCCCAGCCCTTGTTCTCCTCGCCGATCAGGTTCTCGTAGGGCACCTCGACGTCGTCGAAGAAGACCTCGTTGACCTCGACGCCGCCGTCGATGGTCTGGATCGGGCGTACCGTGACGCCCTTCGACTTCATCGAGAACACGATGAAGGAGATGCCCATCTGCTTCTTGGCGCCGGGATCGGTGCGGCAGAGGCAGAAGATCATGTCGGCGTGCTGGGCCAGCGTGGTCCAGGTCTTCTGGCCGTTGATGATCCACTTGTCGCCCTTGCGCTCGGCCTTGGTCTTGAGCGAGGCAAGGTCAGATCCCGAACCGGGCTCCGAAAAACCCTGGCACCACCAATCGTCGACATTGGCGATGCGCGGCAGGTACTTCTTCTTCTGCTCCTCGTTGCCGAAGGTGTAGATGACCGGGCCGACCATGCTGACGCCGAAGGCGAGCGGCTGCGGCGCCGGATAGGACTGCAGCTCCTCGTTGAAGATGTAGTGCTGCACGCTGGTCCAGCCCGTGCCGCCGAACTGCTTGGGCCAGTGGCTGACGCCCCAGCCCTTCTTGTTGAGGATGCGCCACCACGTCACCATCTCGTCCTTGGTGAGATGACGGCCCTCGACCAGCTTGCGCCGCGTATCCGGCGGCACGTTGTCGCGGAAGAACGACCGCACTTCCTCGCGAAACGCCTGCTCTTCTTTCGTGAATGCGAGATCCATCGGATCCTCCTGTTTCCTCGTCGTCCTGGCGAAAGCCAGGACCCATTACCACCGGCCTTCGTTTTGCGAAGGCAATTGCCGTCTGTGCCCCTTACCCCGGCCGCGGAGTATGGGTCCTGGCTCCCGTGCGCAATTGCGCACTAGGCCAGGACGACGGTGAGTTACTGCAACACCTCGAACAGTCCCGCCGCGCCCATGCCGCCGCCGACGCACATGGTGACGACCGCGTACTTGGCCTTGCGGCGGCGGCCTTCGATCAAAGCATGGCCGGTGAGGCGCGCGCCCGACATGCCGTAGGGATGGCCGACCGAGATCGCGCCGCCGTTGACGTTGATCTTCTCGGGGTCGATGCCGAGCTTGTCGCGGCAATACAGCACCTGCACCGCGAAAGCTTCGTTGAGCTCCCAGAGCCCGATGTCATCGACGGTGAGGCCGTGGCGCTTGAGCAGGCGCGGCACGGCAAACACTGGACCGATGCCCATCTCGTCCGGCTCGCAGCCGGCGGAGACGAAGCCGCGGAAGATGCCGAGCGGCGCAAGGCCGCGCTTTGAAGCTTCCTTGTCGCTCATGATCACCGAGGCGCTGGCGCCGTCGGAGAGCTGGCTGGCATTGCCGGCGGTGATGGAGAAACCTTCGCCGCGCACGGGCTTGAGGCCGGCGAGACCTTCGATCGTGGTCTCGGGGCGCGGACCCTCGTCCTGCGACAGCGTGACTTCCTTCATCGAGACAGTGCCGGTCGCCTTGTCGGTGACCGCCATCTGCGTCGTGATCGGCGCGAGCTCGTCCTTGAACTTGCCGCCCTGCTGTGCGGCCGCGGTGCGGCGCTGGCTCTCCAGCGAATATTCGTCCTGCTTCTCGCGCGAGATGCCGTAGCGCTTGGCGACGACTTCCGCCGTGTCGATCATGGGCATGTAGACCTCGCCCTTGATCTTGAGCAGCGCCGGGTCCTGGGCGTGGAAGCCGTTCATCTTGTCGTTCTGGACGAGCGAGATCGACTCGCCGCCGCCGCCAACGGCGATCTCGACGCCGTCGAAAATCACCGAGCGCGCGGCAAGCGCGATCGCCTGCAGGCCCGAGGCGCATTGCCGGTCGATGGTGGTGCCGGCGACGGTCACGGGAAGGCCGGCGCGGAGCAGCGCCTTGCGCGCGATGTTGCCGCCGGTGGCGCCCTGCTGGAGCGCTGCGCCCATCACGACGTCCTCGATCTCCTTCGGATCGACCTTGGCGCGGGCTACCGCTTCGCCGATGGCGTGGCCAAGCAGGGTTGCGCCCTCGGTGGCGTTGAGCATGCCGCGATAGGCCTTGCCGATCGGGGTGCGGGCGGTGGAAACGATGACGGCGTCGGTCAAGAACGACCTCCTGATGCAGTTTGGGTGGATTGTGACGGTTTCTGCTGCTGGCGCAATTCGTGGCGCGACAATTTTCCGACCGGCGTGCGCGGCAGATCGGCGACGAACTCGACCTCGGCCGGCAGCTCGTGCTTGCCGAGCTTGCCGGCCAGCTGGGAGCGCAGCTCGTCGAGCGAGAACGGCTTTGCGTCGGGCTTGAGCTTGATGAAGGCTTTCGCGGCCTCGCCGCGGTACGGGTCGGGAATGCCGAGCACGATCACCTCGTGCACGCCCGAAATGGTGTAGATCGCCTGCTCGATCATCTGCGGATAGACGTTGAAGCCGCCGGAGATGATCATGTCCTTCTTGCGGTCGACCAGGAAGAAATAGCCATCGGTGTCGACATAGCCGATGTCGCCGGTCAGGAAGCGGCCATCGATGAAGGCATCCGCGGATCCCGCCGGCTTGTTCCAGTAACCCCTGGTGACGTTCGGGCCCTTGATGCGGATCTCGCCGACTTCGCCCGGCGGCAGCACCTTTGTCGGATCTTCCAGCGAGACGACGTCGAGCTCGATGCCGGGCAGCATCAGGCCGATCGAGCCGGACTTGTCGGGACCCATGGGCGGATGGCCGGTGCCGGGCGAGCAGGTCTCGGTCATGCCCCAGCCGCTGCGCAGCTTCTTGCCGACCTTGCGCTCGAAGAAATTCGCGATCTCGACCGGCAGCGGCGCGCCGCCGGAGCCGATGGTCGCCAGCGAGGAGAAGTCGCGCTTGTCGAGATCGGGGAGCGCGGCGATCGCGATCCACATCGTCGGCACGCCCGGGAAATAGGTCGCGCGCTTGACCTCGATATCGCGCATCACGGCCTCGACATCGAAGCGCTGGTGGATCGAGATCAGATTGCCGCGGCTGAGCGAGGACAAGAGCACGACGGTGAGTGCATAGATGTGGAACAGCGGCAGCACGCAGATGACGCGCTCGACCACATCGCCGCGCGCGGCGCGGGCCGGCTTGCCCCAGACGTCGTAGATCGACACCGCCGAGGTGAGATTGCCGTGCGAGAGCATCGCGCCCTTGGGCAGGCCCGTGGTGCCGCCGGTATATTGCAGCAGCGCGACGTCGTCGGCCGTGACGGAAGGCCACTTCGCCGGCGCGGTCGCGCCCTCGACGAAGGTCATGAAGGTGACAATGCGGGGATCGCTTGGGATCGCCGCCTGCGGCGTGCCGACCTTGCCCCAATTGTCGTCCTCGCAGACGACGAGCTTGTCGATCAGGCCTTTTTCCAGAAACTTCAGCGCGGTCGGCAGCAAGGCCTGGAGGTTCGAGGTGACGAGCAGACGCGAGCCGGAGTCGGAGACCTTGTGCGTCAGCGCGATCTCGCCGTCGAGCGGCGACAGATGCGCGACGCGGGCGCCTGCCTTCAGCGCACCGAAGAAATTGACGGGGTGGTCCGGCGTGTTGCCGAGGAACAGCGCGACGGAGCTGTTTTTGCCGATGCCTTCGCGCAGGAACGCCGCGGCCGCGCGCTCGGCCTGAGCTGCGAGCTCGGTATAGCTGATCGGCCGGTCCCGGAATTCCAGCGCGGTGCGCGGGCCGTAATCGGCGGCAGCTTTCGACAGGAGGTCAGGGAGCGCGCCCTGGACGATGGTGTCGTCCCACCGCACGCCCTCGGGGTAAAACTGTTCGCCGGGATGGGTCATTTTCTGCATCACACTCAGTGGTCATTCCGGGACGCGACGAAGTCGCGAGCCCGGAATCCATCAGGCAGCGCACTCAGAGGCGAAATGGATTCCGGGCCTGGCCCTGCGGGCCCTCCCGGAATGACGCCGAGAGTGCAGGCCCCCATCACGCCGCTTTCGACGCCGCGGCCAGCGAAGCGAACGTCTTGCCTTCGGCCGCGAGCTTCTTCAGCAGCGGTGCAGGCTCGAGGCTCGGATCGTTGGTCTCCTTGGCGTAGAAGGCCAGGCGATCGGCGATGTGCTTGAGGCCGACGCTGTCGGCCCAGAACATCGGGCCGCCGCGATAGATCGGCCAGCCATAGCCGTAGAGCCAGACCACGTCGATGTCGGACGGACGCGCCGCGATGCCCTCTTCGAGGATCTTCGCGCCCTCGTTGATCATCGGATACATCATGCGCTCGAGGATCTCCTCGTCGCTGACTGCGCGCTTCTTGCGGCCGAGACGCAGCAGCGTCTCGTCGATCAGCTTCTCGACCTCCGGATCGGGCAGCGGCGCGCGCGAACCTTGCTCGTACTTGTAATAGCCCTTGCCGGTCTTCTGGCCGAAGCGGCCGGCTTCGCAGAGCGCGTCCGCGATCTCCGACTTGATGCCGCGATCTTTCCGCGAGCGCCAGCCGATGTCGAGACCGGCGAGGTCGCCCATCGCGAACGGCCCCATCGGCATGCCGAACTTCGTCACCACCGCGTCGACCTGCTGCGGCAGCGCGCCTTCGAACAAGAGCTTCTCCGACTGCTTGCCGCGCTGGGCCAGCATGCGGTTGCCGACGAAGCCGTCGCAGACGCCGACCACGGCCGGCACTTTTGCGATCTTGCGCGCGATCGTGACAGCCGTCACGAGAGCGTCCGGCGCGGTCTTGTCGGCGCGCACGATCTCGCACAGCTTCATGACGTTGGCCGGCGAGAAGAAGTGCATGCCCAAAACGTCCTGCGGACGCTTGGTCGACTTCGCGATCTCGTCGATGTTCAGATACGAGGTGTTGGAGGCGAGCACGGCGCCGGGCTTGGCGAACTGGTCGAGCTTGCCGAACACCTCCTTCTTCACCGCCATGGTCTCGAACACGGCTTCGATGACGAGGTCGGCATCGCCGACATTCTCGATGCCGACCACGCCGTTGATCAGCGCCATGCGCTTGGCGGGCGCATCGGCCGGGATGCCGCCGCGCGCGGCGGTCGCTTCCCAGTTCTTCTGCATGATGCCGAGGCCTCGCTTGAGCTGCTCCTCGCCGGTCTCGATCAGCGTGACGGGCACGCCGGCATTGGCAAAGGACATTGCGATCCCGCCGCCCATGGTGCCGGCGCCGAGAATGGCGACACGGTTAACGGGGCGCGACTTGGTGCCCTCGGGCACGCCCGCGATCTTGGCGGCCTCGCGCTCGGCAAAGAAGGCGTAGCGCTGCGCCTTGGACTGGTCGCTGGCGACGAGCTTGAGGAAGCCTTCGCGCTCCTTCTTCAGACCTTCGTCGAACGGCAGGTCGATGGCGTAACCGACGGCGTCGGCGGCCGCGAACGGCGCTTCCAGGCCGCGCGACTTCTTGGTCATGGCGGCGACCGCATTGGTGAAGATCGAGCGATCGGCCTTGGCGGCCGCGATCTTGGAATCGTCGTCGCGGAGGCGCCGCAGCGGACGCTTCTCGGCGATGAGCTTGCGGACGAAAGCCTCGCCGCCGGAGGCCGGTCCCTCGATGATCTCCTCGATCAGGCCGTTCTTGAGCGCTTCCGCCGCGCCAATGGGGTCGCCGCCCACGATCATCTTGACTGCAAGCTCAGGCCCGACCGCGCGCGGCAGGCGCTGGGTTCCACCGGCGCCGGGCAGGAGGCCCAGCTTGACCTCTGGCAGGCCGAGCTTGGCCTCCTTGACCGCAACGCGGAAATGACAGGCGAGCGCGACCTCGAGGCCGCCGCCGAGCGCGGTGCCGTGGATCGCGGCCACGACGGGCTTGGGCGAATTCTCGATCTCGGCGAGGACGTCGTTGAGGGCCGGCGGCTTCGGCGGCTTGCCGAATTCCGTGATGTCGGCGCCCGCGATGAAGGTCCGGCCGGCGCAGGTCAGCACGATGCCCTTGATGGCGGGATCGGCGACCGCTGCCTTGATGCATTCCAGGATGCCGCCGCGCACTGCGGCACTCAGCGCATTGACCGGAGGGCTATTGACCGTGACGATCCCGACTTCGTCATGACGCTCAAGCTTGACCACTTCGCTCACGGTTTCCCTCCTTGGTGGGGATTTACTTTTGTTCGATTTCGCGGTGCGGAATTTAATTCCGCATCTTGACGGCAGGGTTATTTTGAAGCACGGACGTTGTCAACGACTCCGCGCAAGAAGCAGATCAGGGATGAAGCGTACAGGAAAGAAGACTGCGACCGATCGGAATTTCGTCGTCGCGCTTTCCCGCGGACTGGACGTATTGCGCGCATTCCAACCCAATGACGGCCTGCTCGGCAATCAGGAGATCGCGGCGCGGACCAATCTGCCGAAGCCGACCGTATCGCGGCTGACCTATACGCTGACCAAGCTCGGCTATCTGACGCCGGTTCCCCGTTTCGAGAAGTACCAGCTCGCGCCCGCCGCGATGTCGCTCGGCTACGCCGCGCTCGCCAATCTCGGTGTTCGGCATTTGTCCGAGCCGTTTCGCGAGGAGGTGATGCGCGCCACCGGCGGCGCCGTCGCCGTCGGCGGCCGCGACCGTCACAGCATGATCTATTTCGGGCAGAGCCGCGGCAGCGAGACGGTCGGCGTTCAACTTGACGTCGGCTCGCGCGTGCCGATTGCAACCAGCGCGATGGGCCGCGCCTATTTCTGGGCGCTCGACGAAGACAACCGCACTGAAGTGTCGCGCATCCTGCGCGAACATTACGGCAGCCGCTGGCCCAAGATGCGCGATGGCCTCGAACGTTCCGGCGAGACCGTCGCGAAATACGGCTTTGCGATCTCCGTCGGCGATTGGCACGACGACATCGGCGCGGCCGGCGTCGCGCTCAAGCTCAACGACGGAACCGGACCTTACGCATTCAATTGCGGTGCGCCCGCATTCCGCTTCACGGAAGAGCGTTTGATCAACGACATTGGACCGCGTCTGCTTGCGATGGTAAGGAACATCGAAGCGGCACTCGGTGGTCTGATGCCGCATTCCAAAAAAGAAGTCAGCAAAAAGCTGAAATCAGGAGGAAAAGTTGCGCGTGTGGCCGAGGGGATCAGATAGCCTTTGTCATGACAGGGAGCGGTTCGCATCGCCCCTTCGCCCACTGAACATCGTGGGCGAGACGAGATGACGCAGGCACAGCTCGCGCAGGGGACATCGCCCCTGCTCGCGGTTCGCGACGTCAGCGTCGTGTTCGGCGGCATCATCGCGCTCAATGGCGTGTCCTTCGACATGCACAAGGGCCAGATCCTCGGGTTGATCGGCCCCAACGGCGCCGGCAAGACCACGCTCTTCAACTGCCTCTCGCGGCTGTATCAGCCGTCGTCCGGCGACATCCTGATGGAAGGCGTCAGCATCCTGTCGCGCCCGCCGCACCGGATCGCCGAAATCGGCATCGGCCGCACCTTCCAGAACGTGGCCCTGTTTCCGAATTTGTCGGTGATGGACAACGTCCGCGTCGGCGCCCATTCGAAAACCTCCAGCGACATCATCAGCGACTCCCTGAAGCTCGCCTGGGTTCGGCGCAGCGAGAACGACGTCAACAAGAAGGTGCACGAGATCCTCGCCTATCTCGACCTCGAGGACGTCGCCCACACCACCGTGTCCGGCCTGCCCTTCGGCACGCAGAAGCGCGTCGAGCTGGCGCGCGCGCTGGCCGCCGATCCGAAGATCCTGCTGCTCGACGAGCCTGCCGGCGGCCTCAACCACGAGGAAGTCTATGTGCTCGGCGACCTCATCCGCAAAATCCGTGACGAACGCCACATGACCGTGCTGCTGGTCGAGCATCACATGGGCCTCGTGATGTCGATCGCCAACCACGTCGTCGCGCTCAATTTCGGCAAGAAGCTCGCGGAAGGCACGCCCGCGCAGGTGCAGGCGGACCCCGACGTCATCAAGGCCTATCTCGGGAGCAAGGACCAATGACGACTCTGCTCAACGTCAAGGACCTGCGCGCCTATTACGGCCAGGTCCAGGCGCTCCACGGCCTGTCCTTTTCGCTCAACGAGGGCTCGCTGACGACGCTGCTCGGGGCCAACGGCGCCGGCAAGACCACCACGCTGCGCGCAATCTGCAACATGGTGCGCTCCACCGGCGCGATCGAATTCGACGGCAAGCCGCTGAGCAACCGCTCGACCGAGAACATCGTGCGGTTCGGCATCGCCCATGTGCCGCAGGGCCGCGGCACCTTCACCACCATGACGGTGGAGGAAAACCTCCAGCTCGGGGCCATCACCCGCAAGGACAGCGCCGGCATCGTCTCCGACATCGAGCGCATGTATGCGCATTTCCCGGTGCTGAAGCAGCGCCACACCCAGCAGGCCGGCACGCTCTCCGGCGGCGAGCAGCAGATGCTCGCGGTCGCGCGTGCGCTGATGCTGCGGCCGCGGCTGATGCTGCTGGACGAGCCGTCCTTTGGCCTCGCGCCGCTGGTGGTGCGCGACCTGTTCGGCATCCTCGGCAAGATCAACCGCGAGGACAAGGTGTCGATCCTGGTGGTCGAGCAGAACGCCCAGCTCGCGCTCGAGCTCGCCGACCAGGCCTACGTGATCGAGACCGGCCGCATCGTGATGTCGGGCAATGCCAAGGACATCGCGAACAACGAAGAAATCCGCAAATCCTATCTGGGTTACTGAGGGAGCCGGGACAATGGAGCTGTTTACCAATCAGGTCCTGGCCGGCATCGCCACGGGCGCGATCTACGCCTGCATGGCGCTCGCCGTGGTCATGATCTACCAGGCCATCGACCATCTCAACTTCGCGCAGGGCGAGATGGCGATGTTCTCGACCTTCATCTCCTGGCAATTGATGCAGTGGGGCGTGCCCTACTGGGCCGCCTTCGTGATCACGCTGGCGTTCTCCTTCGTCGGCGGCATCGCGATCGAGCGGATCCTGTTCAAGCCGCTGGCCAAGGCGCCGGTGCTGACCAACGTCGCCGGCTTCATCGCGCTGTTCGCGATCATCAACTCCTCGGCCGGCCTGATCTGGGACTTCACCATCAAGCAGTACCCGACCCCGTTCGGCTCCGCGCCGTTCCTGGGCAGCCAGCTGATCTCGACCCACCAGGCCGGCATGATCGGCGTCACCGTGCTGCTGCTGCTGGGCCTGTACTTCTTCTTCCAGTACACCCGCATCGGCCTTGCGATGCGCGCGGCCGCCTCGGTGCCTGAATCGGCGCGCCTCGTCGGCATCAACACCTCCTGGATGATCGCGCTGGGCTGGGGCATGGCGACCGCGATCGGCTCGATCGCCGGCATGCTGATCGCTCCCGTCGTGTTCCTCGAGCCCAACATGATGGGCGGCGTGCTGATCTACGGCTTCGCCGCGGCCGTGCTCGGCGGCCTCACCAGCCCGTTCGGCGCCGTGGTCGGCGGCTTCCTGGTCGGCGTCTTCGAGAACCTCGCCGGCACCTACATCCCCGGCGTCGGCAACGAGCTGAAGCTCCCGATCGCGCTTGCGCTGATCATCTCCGTCCTGGTCGTCAAACCCGCTGGCCTGTTCGGCCGGCACATCGTCAAGCGAGTTTGATCATGAGCGCTGCAGAAGAAGTCGTTGCAGAAGGCCACCAGGCGGTCGAGGCCGTTCCGAAGCGGGCCATGACGCTGGGCACCGGCACCTCGCTGGTGGTGCTCGCCGCGCTCGTGATCGTCCCCGTCTTCGTCAAGAATTTCGTCATCTTCCAGATGACGATGCTCCTGATCTACGGGCTCGCCGTGCTGGCGCTGAACATCCTGACCGGCGGCTCGGGCCAGTTCTCGCTCGGCCAGAGCGCGTTCTACGCGGTCGGCGCCTATACTTCGGCAGTGCTGATGGAGCACGCCAACATCAACTACGCACTTACCATTCCGATTTCCGCCGTGGTCTGCTTCGGATTCGGTTACCTCTTCGGCAAACCGGCCCTGCGGCTGTCAGGCGTCTATCTCGCGCTCGCGACCTTCGCGCTCGCCACCGCGATGCCGCAGCTCCTGAAGCTGAACTTCCTCGAGCACTGGACCGGCGGCGTGCAGGGCCTCGTCGTCACCAAGCCCGACGCACCGTTCGGCCTGCCGATGTCGCAGGACATGTGGCTGTACTATTTCACGCTCGTCGTGACGATCGCGATCTACATCTTCTCGGTGAACCTGTTGCGCTCGAGGTCGGGCCGCGCCTTCATGGCGATCCGCGACAACGAGATCGCGGCCTCCTCGATGGGTGTCAACGTCGCGCTCTACAAGACGCTGGCCTTCGGCGTGTCCGCGGCGATCACCGGTATCGCCGGCTCGCTCGGCGCCATCGCGGTGCAGTTCGTGGCCCCCGACAGCTACACCATCACGCTCGCGATCTCGCTGTTCCTCGGCATGGTGGTCGGCGGCGTCGGCTGGCTGCCCGGCTCGTTCGTCGGCGCGGCCTTCATCATCTTCGTGCCGAACATGGCGGAGAGCATCTCCAAGGGCCTCTCCGGCGCCGTGTTCGGCGTGCTGTTGTTCCTCGTCATCTACCTCGTGCCGCATGGCGCGAGGCAGATCGCAATCCTGGGCCAGCAACTCGCTGGAAAGCTCAGAAAGAATTGAACCCGTTAGTCGTAAGAAGGAGACCCGAATTGTCTTTTGGAAGAACACTGCGAGCCGCCGCGCTGGTCACGGCAACGGCGGCCATCACTTTCAACTCCGGCGCGGCATTTGCCCAAAAGAAATATGATACCGGCGCTTCCGACACCGAGATCAAGATCGGCAACATCATGCCGTACAGCGGTCCGGCGTCGGCCTATGGCATCATCGGCAAGACCGAAGAAGCCTATTTCAAGATGATCAACGACAAGGGCGGCATCAACGGCCGCAAGGTGAACTTCGTCACCTATGACGACGCCTATTCGCCGCCAAAGGCGGTCGAGCAGGTCCGCAAGCTGGTCGAGAGCGACGAGGTGCTGGCCGTGTTCAACCCGCTCGGCACGCCCTCGAACACCGCGATCCAGAAATACCTGAACGCCAAGAAGATCCCGCAGCTGTTCGTCGCCACCGGCGCCACCAAGTGGAACGACCCGAAGAACTTCCCCTGGACCATGGGCTGGCAGCCTTCCTACCAGAGCGAAGCGCAGATCTACGCGAAATGGCTGATGAAGGAGAAGCCGAACGCCAAGATCGCGATCCTCTACCAGAACGACGATTTCGGCAAAGACTACCTCAAGGGCACCAAGGACGGCCTCGGCGCCAAGGCCTCGTCCATGATCATCATGGAAGAGAGCTATGAGGTGTCCGAGCCGTCGATCGACGGCCACATCGTCAAGATCAAGGCTGCCAATCCCGACGTGCTGCTGATCTACGCGACGCCGAAATTCGCGGCGCAGACCATCAAGAAGACCGCCGAGCTCACCTGGAAGCCGCTGCAGATCCTGACCAACGTCTCGATCTCGGTCGGCAGCGTGATGAAGCCGGCCGGCTTCGAGGCCTCGCAGGACGTGCTGTCGGCGGCTTATGCCAAGGACTCCACGGATCCGCAGTGGAACAACGACCCCGGCATGAAGAAGTGGAACGAGTTCGTCGACAAGTACATGCCCGGCGCCGACAAGACCGACACCGGCATGGTCTACGGCTATGGCGCGGCTTCGACGCTGGCCAAGGTCCTGGAGATGTGCGGTGACGACCTCACCCGCGCCAACCTGATGAAGCAGGCGGCCTCGCTGAAGGATTTTGCCCCGGACACCCTGCTGCCCGGCGTCAAGATCAACACCAGCGCCACCGACTTCGCTCCGATCGCGCAGCTGCAGATGCAGCGCTTCAAGGGCGAGAAGTGGGAACTGTTCGGCGAGATCATCAGCGGCGACGTCGCCTCCGAGTGACACGCTGACGCCATAGTCCTGGCATCGAAAAGCCCCCGCGAGCGATCGCGGGGGCTTTTTGTTGACGTCGGGCGTCAATCTTGTTCAATGCGGCCGATCCAGCCCAGGGTAGGAGAACAATGACTGCCGTTCGTTTTCAGGTTGTGGCCGTCTCGGCCGCCCTCGCATTGTGCACCGCGATGACGAGCCCGGTGCTGGCGCAAAAGAAATACGACAGCGGCGCTTCCGATTCCGAGATCAGAATAGGCAACATCATGCCCTATAGCGGGCCGGCCTCGGCCTACGCCGTGATCGGCAGGACCGAGGAAGCCTATTTCAACAAGATCAACGCCGAGGGCGGCATCAACGGCCGCAAGATCAAGTTCATCTCTTACGATGACGGCTATTCGCCGCCGAAGACGGTGGAGCAGGCGCGCAAGCTGGTCGAGAGCGACGGAGTGCTGCTGATCTTCGGCTCGCTCGGTACCTCCACCAATGGTGCGATCCGCAAATACATGAACGAGAAGAAGGTGCCGCAATTGTTCGTGGCGAGCGGCGCCTCGAAATGGAACGACCCGAAGCAATATCCCTGGACCATGGGCTGGCAGCCGAGCTACGCGAGCGAAGCGCGCATCTACGCCAAGTACATCATGAAGGAGAAGCCGGACGCCAAGATCGGCGTGCTCTTTCAGAACGACGATTTCGGCAAGGACTATCTGAAGGGACTGAAAGAGGGCCTGGGGCCCAAGGCCGCGATGATCGTGCTGGAAGACAGCTACGACACCTCGGAGCCCGCGATCGACGAGCACGTCGTGAAACTGAAAGCCTCGGGCGCCGACGTCTTGATCAGCATCGCCACCCCGAAATTTGCAGCGCAAGCGATCAAGAAGGCGGCCGAGATCAACTGGCATCCGGTCCACATCATCTCCAACGTCTCGGCCTCGGTCGGCGGCGTGCTGGAGCCGGCGGGCCTCGAGATCTCGCAAGGCATCCTGTCGGCCACCTACACCAAGGACGGCTCCGACCCGCAATGGAACGCCGACGACGGCATGAAGAAGTTCTACAATTTCCTCGCGCAGTACGCGCCCAAGGCCAACAAGCTCGATGCCGGCGTGGTGTTCGGCTATGCCGCGGCCCAGACCATGGTGAAGGTGCTGCAGATGTGCGGCGACGATCTCACCCGCGAGAACGTCATGAAGCAGGCCGCCAGCATCAGGGATTTCGAGCCCGACACGCTGCTGCCGGGCATCAAGATCAACACTGCGCCGGATAATTTCGCCCCGATCGAGCAGCTCCAGATGATGCGCTTCAAGGGCAGGAAATGGGAGCTGTTCGGCGACGTCATCTCGAGCGAGATCGGACATTGAGCGCCGCAAGCGCGCAATTCAAAATAGCTCATGTTTCACAGAACAACTTCCGCGCAACGGATTGAGCCGCGCATCCATCTCGCACGCCGGAATATTCCCCATCGTCTCGAAAAAAGAGCGTCCCGCTGCGACAGCTGACTTTGACCAATCGCTGAAGATGTAGCCTCGATCGACTAAAGACGAAGCCCCTGCGGCCTTGCCGCAGGGGCTTTTCCTTGAAGCTCCCGGACAAATCGTATTGAATTGCGGCAGCGTTACCAAGAACAATCAAGCCAAGAAAAGGGACGCACACATCAAGAAAATAGGGAGATAGGAATGCCCGCTGTCACCGGCAAGCTTGCGGCCGCGTCACTGGCGCTCGCGCTCATTGCGGCCTCGGCCTCCACTGCATCGGCCCAGAAGAAATACGATACCGGCGCCACCGACACCGAAATCAAGATCGGCAACATCATGCCCTACAGCGGACCGGCCTCCGCCTACGGCATCATCGGGCGGACCGAAGCCGCCTATTTCAAGAAGATCAATGACGAGGGCGGCATCAACGGCCGCAAGATCAATTTCGTTTCCTACGACGACGCCTATTCGCCGCCGAAGACGGTGGAGCAGGCGCGCAAGCTGGTCGAAAGCGACGAGGTGCTGTTCATCTTCAACTCGCTCGGCACGCCGCCGAACTCGGCGATCCAGAAATACATGAATTCGAAGAAGGTGCCGCAGCTGTTCGTCGCCACCGGCGCCACCAAGTGGAACGATCCGCAGAACTTCCCGTGGACGATGGGCTGGCAGCCCAATTACCAGAGCGAGACGCAGATCTACGCGAAATACATCCTGAAGACCATGCCGAACGCCAAGATCGGCGTCCTTTACCAGAACGACGATTACGGCAAGGACTACCTCAAGGGCCTGAAGGACGGCCTCGGCGCCAAGGGCGCAAGCATGATCGTGCTGGAGGAAAGCTACGAGACTTCAGAGCCGACCATCGACAATCACATCGTCAAGCTGAAGGCGACCGGTGCCGACGTCTTCATCAACATCACCACGCCGAAGTTCGCGGCACAGGCGATCAAGAAGATCTCCGAAATCGGCTGGAAACCGACTCACTTCCTCAACAACGTCTCGGCCTCGGTCGGCAGCGTGATCAAGCCCGCCGGCTTCGAGAACTCGCAGGACATCATCTCGGCCGCCTATCTGAAGGACGTTTCCGATCCGCAGTGGAAGGACGACGCCGGCATGAAGGGCTTCCTTGACTTCATGACGAAATACTTCCCGGAGGGCGACAAGCTCGACGGCGGCACCATCGTCGGCTACGGCGTGGCACAGACGCTGGTCGAAGTGCTGAAGAAGTGCGGCGACAATCTCACGCGCGAGAACGTCATGAAGCAGGCGGCGAGCCTGAAGGATTTCCGCACCGAAGTGCTGCTGCCCGGCATCAAGGTCAACACCGGCGCCAACGACTTCGCACCGATCAGTTCGCTCCAGCTCATGAAGTTCAAGGGCGACAAATGGGATCTGTTCGGCGACGTGATCAGCGCCGACGCCGGCGGCTAGCCGCAAGAAAGCACGCAAAACAAGCCCCCTGCGGCCTCACGCAGGGGGCTTTTGTTTTCCCTTCCGATTATGATCACGCGATTGCACAATCGAATGACAGGAAAGCCTGCTTACGCTTTTGCGCCTGATGCGGTAGGCATGTGACTGGCGCTCGCCGCCGATCTCTCCTGTTCGCCGAAGGCCTTCGTCATGACCGACCGCCGTCCGCTGCTCCGCGCACTCTACGACGCCGCCGTTGCCGCCGCCCATCCGAATACAATTCTGGCGCCGCATTTGCGGCCCGCGCCCAAGGGACGCGTGATCTGCCTTGCCGCCGGCAAGGGCGCCGGCGCAATGGCCGCGGCCGCGGAGCGGCATTATCTCGACACGCTGAAACTCGCGCCGGAGCGGCTGGTCGGCATCGCCACCACGCGCCATGGCTATGGCGTGCCGACGCGCCGCATCCGCGTGGTCGAGGCCGGCCATCCCGTACCCGACGAGGCCGGCCTGAAGGGCGCCGCCGACACGCTCGCGCTCGCAGGCGAAGCTGGCCCTGACGACCTCCTGCTGGTGCTGCTCACCGGCGGCGGCTCGGCGAACTGGATCGCGCCCGTGGACGGCATCAGCTTCGCGCAGAAGCAGGCGGTCAACAAGGCGCTGCTGCGTTCGGGCGCGCCGATCGGCGAGATGAACGTCGTGCGCAAGCACCTTTCGCGGATCAAGGGCGGGCGGCTCGCGCGTGCCGGCAGGAACGCGGCCGAGATCGTCACGCTCGCGATCTCCGACGTGCCGCACGACGACCCTTCCGCGATCGCCTCCGGTCCCACTGTGCCCGATCCGACCACGCTGGCCGACGCGCGTGCGATCGTCGCGAAGTACCGGCTCGACGTCGACGATGCCGTGCGCCGCGCGCTCGACGATCCCAATAACGAGAGCTGCAAGCCCGGCGATGCCGCCTTTGCGCGGGCGTCGTTCGAATTGATCGCGCGGCCCAAGCAATCGCTCGACGCCGCGGTGAAGCTTGCCAAGGACGCCGGCTACGAGACCATCGATCTCGGCGCCGATCTCGAAGGCGAGGCGCGCGAGGTCGCGGCCAATCATGCGAAGCTGGCGCTGCAGGCGCGCGCGCAGGGCAAGCGCATCGCGATCCTCTCCGGCGGAGAGCTCACGGTGACCGTGCGCGGCAATGGGCGCGGCGGGCCGAACCAGGAATACGCGCTGGCGCTCGCGGAGCTGTTGAAGGACACGCCTGATATCTCGGCACTCGCCGGCGACACCGACGGCGCCGATGGCGGCGCCGGCCACCCGACCGACCCCGCCGGCGCGCTGATCGACGCTGCGACCTTTGCGAAGATGAAGGCGCAGGGGCTGCAGCCGCAGGCCTATCTCGACAACAACGACGCGACGACGTTCTTCGAGGCCACGGGCGATCTGCTGCAGCCGGGCCCGACGCTGACAAACGTGAATGATATCCGGGTGATTTTGGTGGATTGAGGCGCCCTTACCCTCCCCTGGAGGGGGAGGGTCGATCGCGCGAAGCGCGAGCGGGGTGGGGTGATCTCTCCATTCGGGCAGTGTTCGCGAGGAGAGACCGTCACCCCACCCCGCTACGCATTTCGCTTCGCTCATGCGCAGCGACCCTTCCCCTCCAGGGGAGGGTAAGGCTCAAAACTCGTTCGCGATCTTCGAGAGCATCCCGATCAGGGCTTCGCGGTTGGCCTGGCCGAGCAGATCGTTCAGCCGCGCCTCGTGCTTGGTGGCGACGAGCTTCTTCGCCCGCGCCAGCACGGCCTTGCCCTTGTCGGTTAGGACGAGGATGTGCGAGCGGCGGTCGTTGGTGGAGCGGATCCGCGCGCAAAGGTCGCGGCTCTCCAGGTTGTCGAGCATGGCCACGAAGTTCGGCCTGAGGATGCCGAGGGTGGAGGCGATCTCGGTCTGGTTACGGCCGGGGTTCTTCTCCACCAGCAGCAGCACCGAGAACTGCGCCGGCGTCAGCTGGAGCGAGGCCATGCAGCGCAAGAAGTTCTCGAACACCTTGAGCTGTGCCCGCTTCAGGACATAGCCGAGCTGTTCGGACAATTCGCCCAGCTGGAGGGCTTCGGCCTGCGGCTCGCCAATGTCCTTACGGCCCTTGGCCGCGTCGGCAGGCTTTTCGGAAGACTTTTCAGCGGTTTTGGAAACGGTCATCGCCTCGTGCTCGTAATCCCGCTAAGTTCGGGACGGGTCGTTCCCCACCCTTGATGTTATATTTGATAATTGTTATGGACCATATCAAATATCGTCAGCGTATTTCAATGGCTGTGAGGGGACCATCCACCGCAATTGCGGAGGCCGGTCCCCGATCTTGAGGGGGAGCGTCCGGTCTTGAACACCACTATCATGCTGTTCCTGGTGCAGGACGGCATCACCAATGGCGCAATTTACGCGCTGCTCGGCCTGGCGCTGGTGCTGGTGTTCGCCGTCACCCGCGTCATCCTCATTCCCCAGGGCGAATTCGTCACCTACGGCGCGCTGACCTACGCCTCGCTGGCGGCGGGCCAGATGCCGGGCACGGCGAAGCTCGCGCTCGCCCTCGGCATCGGCGCCTTTGCGTTCGACCTGTTCGTGGCGCGCAAGGCGCTGCACGGGCGGCTGGTCGCCCGCAGCTTCATCACCAACATCGTGCTGCCTTCCATCGTGCTGGCGCTGACCATCTATTTCGCCGCCCAGAAGCCGCCGGTCGCCATCTGCATCGCGCTGTCGCTGGTGATCGTCGCCATGATCGGCCTTTATCTCTACCGCATCGCCTTCCAGCCGCTGGCGCACACCTCCGTGCTGGTGCTGCTGATCGCTTCCGTCGGCGTGCACCTCGCGCTGCAGGGCCTCGGCCTGTTGTTCTTCGGCGCCGAAGGCCAGCGCGGGCCTGCCGTGCTGTCCGGCGCCTTCACCGCCGGCGCGCTGCGCTTCACCGGCCAGAGCATCACCGTCTACGCCATCACCATCGCCTTCATCGTCGGGCTTTGGCTGTTCTTCGGCCTGACGCTCTACGGCAAGGCGCTGCGCGCGACCGCGGTGAACCGGCTCGGCGCGCGGCTTGCCGGCATCCGCACCACGCTGTCGGGGCAGATCGCGTTCCTGCTGGCCTCGGTCATCGGCGCGCTGTCGGGCATCATGATCGTGCCGATCACGACGCTCTACTATGACTCGGGCTTCCTGATCGGCCTGAAAGGCTTCGTTGCCGCGATCATCGGCGGCCTCGTCAGCTATCCCCTCACCGCCGTGGCGGCGCTGGTCGTCGGCATCGTCGAGGCGTTCTCGTCCTTCTATGCCTCCAACTACAAGGAGGTGATCGTCTTCATGCTGCTGATCCCCGTGCTGCTGCTGCGCTCGCTCGCCGCGCCCGCGGTCGAGGAAGAGAAGGACTGACGCCAAGATGCAGAGCCGGCTTCCCATCCTCGTCTTCGCACTCGTCATGGCGACGATCCCGTTTGTCCCGGGCATGCCGCCGTTCTGGATCGTGCTGCTCGACAATATCGGCCTTGCCGCGCTGGTCGCGATGGGCCTCGTGCTGCTGACCGGCGTCGGCGGCCTCACCTCGTTCGGCCAGGCCGCCTTTGTCGGCTTCGGCGCCTACACCACCGCAGTACTCTCGACGGCCTACGGCCTGTCGCCCTGGCTGACGCTGCCGCTATCGCTCGTGGTCAGCGGATCGCTGGCGGTGCTGCTCGGGCTGATCACGGTCCGCCTGTCGGGCCATTATCTGCCGCTCGGCACGCTCGCCTGGGGGCTCGGGCTGTTCTACCTCTTCAGCAAGCTGGAGTTCTTAGGGAGAAACGACGGCATCTCGGCGATCCCGCCGCTGTCGATCGGCGCGTTCAAGATGCTCTCGCCCGGCTCGATCTATTACGCGATCTGGGTCGCCGTGATCCTCTCGGCTCTTCTCACGATGAACCTGCTGGACTCCCGCACCGGCCGCGCCATCCGCGCGCTGCGGCGCGGCCATGTCGCCGCGGAAGCCTTCGGTGTGCACACGCCACGCGCAAAGCTACTGGTATTCATTCATGCAGCGGTGCTGGCCGGGCTTTCGGGTTGGCTCTACGCCCATCTCCAGCGCGCGGTGAACCCGACGCCGTTCGGCGCGCATATGGGCATCGAATATCTCTTCATCGCGGTGGTCGGCGGCGCCGGCTATGTCTGGGGCGGCGTGCTAGGCGCGGCGATCGTCGTGATCCTGAAAGAGGTGCTGCAAAGCTATCTGCCCCTGATCCTGCCCGGCTCCGGCCAGGTCGAGACCATCGTGTTCGGCATCATGCTGGTGGCGCTGCTGCAGCTCGCGCCGGGCGGCCTCTGGCCCTGGCTGATCTCGTTCCTGCCCGAGCGCACCAGCGGCAAGAAGCCCGACACCTCGCTGAAGCTCGAGCAGCGCAGCCGCGCGCCCGCCGAGGCCGGCGTGCTGCTGCAGGTCGAAAAAGCGCGCAAGCAATTCGGCGGCGTGGTCGCGGTCAACAACGTCTCCTTCGACGTCCAGGCCAAGGAGATCGTCGCGCTGATCGGGCCGAACGGGGCCGGCAAGAGCACCACCTTCAACCTGATCACCGGCGTGCTGTCGGCCACATCGGGCTCGATCTCGGTGCTCGGCAAGAAGGTCGACAAGGCGCCGCCGCAGGAAATCGTCAAGCTCGGCATCAGCAGGACCTTCCAGCACGTCAAGCTGGTCCCCGACATGACGGTGCTGGAGAATGTCGCGATCGGCGCGCATCTGCGCGGCCATTCCGGACCCGTTTCCTCGATGCTGCGGCTCGACCGCGCTGACGAAGCCAAGCTGCTTGCGGAAGCCGCACGGCAGATCGAGCGCGTCGGCCTCGCCGAGCAGATGCATCAGCTCGCAGGTTCGCTCTCGCTGGGCCAGCAGCGCATCGTCGAGATCGCCCGCGCGCTCTGCGTCGATCCGATGCTGCTGCTGCTCGACGAGCCGGCCGCGGGCCTGCGCCACATGGAGAAGCAGCGCCTCGCCGCGCTGCTCCGCGAGCTGCGCGACGGCGGCATGTCCGTCCTTTTGGTCGAGCACGACATGGGTTTTGTGATGAACCTCGCCGACCGCATCGTGGTGCTCGATTTCGGCACCAAGATCGCGGAGGGCACGCCTGCCACGATCAAGACCAATCCCGAAGTGATCAAGGCCTATCTCGGAGTGGCGGCATGAGCGCGCTGTTGTCCGTCACCGATGCCCACGTCGCCTATGGCAAGGTCGAGGCCGTGCGCTCGGTCTCGCTCGAGGTCGGCGCCAACCAGATCGTCACCATCGTCGGCGCCAACGGCGCCGGCAAGACCACGCTGCTCTCGGCCATCATGGGCATCCTGCCACTGAAGGGCCGCGTCGCCTTTGCCGGGCAGGATCTCGCCCGGCTCGACATCGAGGATCGCGTCGCGATGGGCCTCGGCCTCGTCCCCGAGCACCGCGAATTGTTCGTGACCATGAATGTCGAGGACAATCTCGAGCTCGGCGCCTTCCGCATCGAGCGCAGCCGGGCGAAGTCCTCGATCGAGCGGGTCTATGCGCTGTTTCCGCGGCTCAAGGAGCGGCGCAAGCAGCTCGCCGGCACGCTCTCCGGCGGCGAGCAGCAGATGCTCGCGATGGGCCGCGCGCTGATGGGCGAGCCGAAGCTCCTGATGCTGGACGAGCCGAGCCTAGGCCTCGCCCCGATCATCGTCGCCGACATCTTCCGCATCATCACCGAGCTCCGCGCCGCCGGCGTCTCCGTGCTGCTGGTCGAGCAGAACGCGCAGGCCGCGCTGAAGATCGCGGACCAGGCCTATGTGATGGAGCTCGGCGAGTTCGTGCTCAGCGGCAAGGCCAGCGACATTGCCGCGAACGAGCGGGTTGCGGCAAGCTATCTCGGCTTCCAGCACGAAGGCGCGAGCGTGATCTGATTTCTCTTACCCTCCCCTGGAGGGGGAGGGTCGCTTCGCGTGGAGCGAAGCGAAATGCGAAGCGGGGTGGGGTGAAGGTCTCTCCCCGCGCACAGTTCCCGTGTTGAGAGATCACCCCACCCCGCTCGCGCTTCGCGCGATCGACCCTCCCCCTCCAGGGGAGGGTAAGCGAGCAGCGGCTTATGTCGTAACCTTTGTCGTTCCCTCCCCCTTCAACGCCGCAACTTCCGCCTCCAGTTCGGCGATCCGCTGATCCCGCGCCGCCAGCGCCGCGGCGACATCCGGGGCGTCGAACTTCTGCGGAATGTGCTGCGGGCAGTTGGTGTCCCAGGCCGCGATCTTGAAGAGGATGACCTGCTCCGGCCGGGCGCGATATCCCTTCGGCATCAGCGACGTCGTCAGCGCCTCCTCGTCCTCGACCACATGGGCCTCGCCCCAGATCTTGACCCGGCGGCGATGGGCGTAGTCCATCACGAAGATGTAGGCCTTGGGGTTCTCCGAGAGGTTGCCCTGGGTGATGTATTGCCGGTTGCCGGAATAGTCGGTGAAGGCGAGCGTCTGCTTGTCCAGTACCTTCAAGAACCCCTTCGGGCCGCCGCGGTGCTGGATGTAGGGCTGCCCATCGGCCGAGGCCGTCGCAAAGTAGAAGCTGTTGGCGTCGGCCAGGAACGCCGCGAGGTTCTCGTCGACCTCGGTGCGCCATCCCCGCTGCTCGGCATGAGCATAGCCCTCGCGCGATCCCTTTCGGGTCTGGATCGATTTCACCGCCGGCGAGAAGGCAACGTCGCTGGCATAGGTATGTACGGCAGTCATCGGAACATCTCCTGAAATTCCGGCGCATCTCTGCGTCTTCGGTTCCAAAGATGGACCTTTCGGCTCTTAAAACAATCGACCGCCTTGACACTTCATCGTTGCGATATATGCAATAATGTCCATGGACCGCCTGGAAGCCATGCACGTCTTCGTCACCGTCGCCGATCTGCGCGGCTTCGCGCCGGCGGCGCGCAAACTGCGGCTGTCGCCGTCGGCGGTGACGCGGCTGATCGCGGCACTGGAGGAGCATCTCGGCGCGCGGCTGCTGCAGCGGACCACGCGGCAGGTGAGGCTGACCGATGTCGGCACGCGGTACCTCGAGCGCGCGCGGCGCATTCTCGCCGATGTCGAGGAGGCCGACGGCTCGGCGCGGCAGGAGCGCAACCGGCCGAGCGGGCGGCTGGTGGTGTCGGCACCGGTCGGCTTCGGCCGGCTGCATGTCGGGCCGGTCATGACCGCCTATCTCAAGCGCTATCCCGACGTCGCCGCCGAGCTCAGGCTGTCGGACAACCTCGTCAATCTCGTGGAGGATGCCGTCGATGCCGCCGTTCGGATCGGCCACCTCGCCGATTCCTCGCTGGTGGCGCGCCAGGTCGGCGAGATGCGTCGGATCGTGGTGGCCGCGCCCGGCTATCTCAAGCGCCACGGTGAACCGAAGACGCCGGAGGCGCTGGTCGATCACCAGACCATCCAGTTCGGTCCCACCGCCAGCTGGCATTTCGTGCAGGACGGCCGCGATATCGAGGTGACGCCGTCACCGCGCTTCACCAGCAACAGCGCCGACGCAGCGCTGCAATATGCCGAGGCCGGCGGCGGCGTGACGCGCGTGCTGGCCTATCAGGCCGCGGAGGGCCTGAAACGCGGACGGCTGAAAATCGTGCTGGCGAAATACGAGCAGCCGGCGCTGCCGATCCACATCGTCTATCCAACCTCGCGCCTGCTCTCGGCCAAGGTGCGCGCGTTCATCGATCTCGTGGTGGAGACGGCTGAATGGCGGTTTGGGTGAGGATCTCGTGTCCCGGACGCGGTGCAGCGTGCAACGCTGCTGCGCAGAGCCGGGGCCCAGAAGGCAGCAGAGTACCATGTAGACGCATGGGTCCCGGCTCTGCGGAGCGGCACTTCGCGCCGCACCGCGTCCGGGACACGAGAGAACATCACCCTTTCTTCGGCACCACGCGAAACGTACCGCTCGCCCGCGCGATCGCGGCGTCGTCGGCCTTGATCAGGCACTGCGCAAAACAGATCGTCTTGCCGGTCTTGATCACGTCGCTCTCGATCGAACACCACTGGCCGATCTCCGCAGAGCCGACGAAATCGACCGAGAGCGAGACCGTCACGAACGACGTGGTCCAGCCCGTCGCCTGCGCGCAGCTATAGCCCATGGCATTGTCGGCGAGCGCGGCGATGAGGCCGCCATGGATCAGGCCGCGGCCGTTGGTATGGGGCCTGGCCAGCCGGAGGCCGATGATGACGGCCTTGTCGGTGTTCTTCGCGTAGAGCGGCTCCCAGGGCTCGGTGAGTGGGCTCTTGCGAAAGAGCGGCTCGAAGCCGTCGGGGATGTCGGTGGACGTCATGGCTGTCTCGCGTTGCTGTGTCGCCGGCATTGAACGCGATGTGATGACAGTTTCACCGCCTACAAAGTTTTAAACGGAATTTGCGCGGGCGTTTGAAATGGGGGGCGGCGCTATCGCAAGCAGAGGCCGTAGGGTGGGTTAGCCGAAGGCGTAACCCACCACCGTCTGTATCCGCGGAAGCAGAAGAGGTGGGTTACGCCGAGCAGTTGCGCTTCGCGCAGCCGCGCGGCTAACCCACCCTACAGGACCGTCATTGCCGCCCTAAAACGCCAGTGCCGTAGGGTGGGCAAAGCGACTTGTCCGCCGTAGCTCGAAGAGAGAAGGCGGAAGCGTGCCCACCAACTCTCTCAAGAGTACGAAGACGTGGGCACGGCGCTTTGCGCCTTTGCCCACCCTACGGCACCGACGGTGCCGCCCTAGAACGGCAACCCCACATAATTCTCCGACAGCGACGTCATCGCGGCCTGGGACTGCGTGACGTAGTCGAGCTCGGCGAGCTGGATGCGGGCGCCGATGGTGCCGGTGTCAGGGAATTTGTGCAGCATCGAGGTCATCCACCAGGAGAAGCGCACGGCTTTCCAGACACGGGCCAGCGCCCTGGTGGAGTAAGCGTCGATGCCGGCGCTGGACTTCTCGTCGTAGAACTCGCGCAGCGCGCTCGACAGATAATGCGCATCGCTTGCGGCGAGGTTGAGCCCCTTGGCGCCGGTCGGCGGCACGATATGGGCGGCGTCGCCGCACAGGAACATTTTGCCGAAGCGCATCGGCTCGGCGACGAAGCTGCGCAAGGGGGCGATGCTCTTCTCGATCGACGGTCCCGTGACGAGGCTGTCGGCGGCCTCCTGATCGAGCCGGCGCTTCAGTTCGTCCCAGAAGCGATCGTCCGGCCACTGGTCGACATGATCCTCGAGCGGGCACTGCACATAGTAGCGGCTGCGCTTCATCGAGCGCATGGTGCAGAGCGCAAAGCCTCTCGCGTGGTTGGAGTAGATCAGCTCGTGGCTGACCGGCGGCGTCTCGGAGAGGATACCGAGCCAGCCGAACGGATAGATCCGCTCGAACTCCTCGATCGCCGAGGCCGGCACGCTGGCGCGGCTGACGCCGTGGAAGCCGTCGCAGCCGGCGATGAAATCGCAATCGAGCGTGTGGGTGACGCCGTCCTTCACATAGGTTACGCGCGGGTGACTGCCGTCGAAATCATGCGGCTGCACGTCCCTGGCCTCGTACACCGAGACGAGACCGGCGGCCTTGCGCGCATTCATCAGGTCGAGCGTGACCTCGGTCTGGCCGTAGATCATCGCCGTCTTGCCGGTCGCAGCCTTCATGTCGATGCGGTGGCGGCGGCCGGAAAAGGCGAGCTCGATGCCTTCATGCACGAGGCCTTCGGCATGCGCCCGCGTGCCGGCGCCGACCTGATCGAGCAGCGCGACGGTTCCCTCCTCCAGGAGGCCGGCGCGGATGCGGCCAAGCACATAATCCGGGCTCTGCCGCTCCAGGATGACATTGTCGATGCCGTATCGATGCAGCAGTTGCCCAAGCAACAATCCAGCCGGCCCGGCCCCGATGATTGCGACTTTTGTCCGCAATACTTGCTCCTCCCGATTCTGTAGGGTGCGGCGCGGACGCGCTTGTCGCGCCGATCCGCAGACGATAATTATATCATATAATTGTTGGGCAAAAGGGGAGAGCGCGTCGCGCGAGCAGCGACAAATCCATGCAACATGGCTGACGTAGATGTCGTGTCAGTTCCGGCTTGAACGTGCCGACCAATTATATAACATGTTAAATAATGAGTCCGGGCCAACGAAGCCCGGCTTTGAAAAGAGGGAGAGACGCGTGATGAGAAAAGCCTGTCTGGCTTTGCTGCTGGCAGCAAGCGTGACGCCTGCATTTGCGCAGGACAAGACTTTCGACCTGAAGGTCTCGCACTGGGTGCCGGCGTCGCACCCGCTGCAGAAATCGCTGGAAGACTGGGTGGCCGCGGTGAACAAGGATTCCGGCGGCACCATTACCGGCAAGGTGTTTCCGGCCCAGCAGCTCGGCAAGGCGTTCGACCATTACGACATGGCGCGCGACGGCATCGCCGACGTCACCTACGTCAATCCCGGCTACCAGCCCGGCCGTTTCCCGATCATCGGCGCCGGCGAATTGCCGTTCCTGATCTCGGATGCCAAGGGCGGCTCGATGGGGCTCGATGCCTGGTATCGCAAATATGCCGAGAAGGAGATGAAGGACGTCAAATATTGCCTCGCCTTCGTCCACTCGCCGTCCTCCTTCCATTCCAAGACCAAGAAGATCGTGATGCCGGAGGACGTGAAGGGCCTGAAGATCCGTCCCGCCCACGCCACCATGGCCAACTTCGTCACCTCGCTCGGCGGCACCAATGTGCAGTCTTCTGCGCCCGAAGTCCGCGACATCATCGAACGCGGCGTCGCCGACGGTGTCACCTTCCCCTGGGGCTCCCTCGTGCTGTTCGGCATCGACAAGGTGACGAAGTACGACATGGAGGCGCCGCTCTACACCACGACCTTCGTCTTCGTGATCAACAAGGACAAGTACAACGCGATGTCCGACAAACAGAAGGCCGCGATCGACAAAAATTGCACGGTCGAGATGGCCGGCGCGGTCGGCGAGCACTGGGGCAAGTTCGAGGACGGCGGCATCGACAAGATCAAGGCGGAATCCGGCCACGAGATCTACAAGCTGACGCCGGAGCAGATCGCCGCCTGGAAGAAGGCGGCCGAGCCGCTGGTCAAGACCTGGGGTGAGGGCGCCAAGAAGGCCGGCGCCGATCCCGATGCGGCGCTTAGCGAGCTGAAGGCGTCGCTGAAGAAGTACAACGCGCTGGCGGAGTGAGGCGATGGCAGGCTCTCTCTCCCCCTCGCCCCGTTCCTACGGGAAGAGGGTTGGGGTGAGGGGCTGCGTCCGCAAAGTTGCTGACAGACGGACTCGCGGAGAGTCCCCCTCACCCGCATTGCATCTCCGATGTAATCCGGCCTCTCCCCGCACGCGGGGAGAGGCCGAGTGCGCAGCGAGACCGGGATCTATCAATGCCATTACGTAGGAAACTCCCATGAAGCGCGCCTGGATGGATCGCTTTATCGACACGATCGAATGGATCGCGGCCGGCTTCGTCGGCATCGTCGCGCTCGACATCTTCCTGTCGGTGCTGTTGCGCAACACGCTGAACTATTCGATCCCTGACTCTTTCGACATCGGCCGCATGCTGCTCGGCATCCTGATCTTCTGGGGCATCGCAGCGACCTCCTATCGCGGCACCCACATCACGGTCGACCTGGTCTGGGGCAATGTCGGCCCGCGCTACCAGCGCTGGATCGACGTGTTCGCGACCCTGGTGCTGCTGTTCGTCGTCACCGTGCAGACCTGGACGCTGTTCGACAAGGTCCGCGGCACCTACAACGACAACGTCCAGACCTTTGACATGCACATGCCGACCTGGCCGTTCTTCGCGGTCGCCTGGATCGGCGACGCCGCGGCCGTTCTGCTGATCGCGATCCGCACCTACCGCCTGATCTTCCATCCCGAAGACATGCACGATCCCAAATTGAAGGCGACGGAGTAATCATGAGCACCGATGCCGTCGCCTTAATCGGCTTCGTTTCCCTGTTCGTCCTGATGCTGCTGCGCGTGCCCGTCGGCATGGCGATGGGCCTCGTTGGCGTGTCCGGCTTCGCCTATCTCGTCAACGGGACGGCCGCGCTGAAGCTGGTCGGCCAGACCTCGATGCGCACGGTCACCGACTACACGTTCGGCGTCATCCCGATGTTTCTGCTGATGGGCTCCTTCGTTTCCAATTCCGGCATGAGCCGCGAGCTGTTCCGCGCCGCCAACGGTTTTGTCGGCCACTTGCGCGGCGGGCTCGGCATCGCCACCGTCGGCGCCTGCGGCGGCTTTGCCGCGATCTGCGGCTCGTCGGTCGCGACCGCCGCGACCTTCTCCGCCGTCGCTTACCCAGAGATGCGCCGCTTCGGTTATCCGCAGTCGTTCGCCACCGGCGTGATCGCGGCCGGCGGCACGCTGGGGGCGATGTTGCCGCCCTCCACCGTGCTCGCGGTCTACGGCATCATCACCGAGCAGGACATCGGCAAGCTCTTCATCGCCGGTATCATCCCGGGCCTCCTGGCGATGACCATGTACATGATCACGATCTTCCTGATCGGCTATTTCCGCCCTGATTTTCTGCCGAAGGGCAAGGTGCTGCCGTGGCGCGAGCGCTTTGCCGGCCTCAAGGACATCTGGGCGCCGGTGCTGCTGTTCGTGTTCGTGATCGGCGGCCTCTATGGCCTGCCCTTCCTGCCGCGCTTCACCCCGACCGAAGCCGGCGGCGTCGGCGCCGCCGGCGCGTTCATCATCGGCGTGGTCACCGGGCGACTCGACCGCGAGAAAATCCTGGCGTCGCTGCTGCAGGCGACGCGCACCGCGGCCGCGGTGTTCACCGTGCTGATCGGCGCGCTGATCTTCGGCTACTTCCTCACGGTGACGCAGACGCCGCAGAAGGTGACGGAGTTTTTGACCGGTCTCGGCCTCGGCCCCTACGGCGTGCTGGCGCTGATCATGGTGATGTATCTCGTGCTCGGCTGCCTGATGGACGCCATGGCGATGATCATCCTGACCGTGCCGATCATCTTCCCCGTCATCACGCATCTGGGCTTCGATCCGATCTGGTTCGGCGTCATCATCGTGATGACGGTCGAGCTCGGCCTGATCCATCCGCCGGTGGGCATGAACGTCTTCGTCATCAAGAGTGTGGTGAAGGACGTGTCGTTCTCCACCATCTTCAAGGGCGTGATCCCGTTCGTGGCAACGGACCTCGTGCGCCTCGTGATCCTGATCGCCTTCCCGCTGCTGGCGACCTGGCTGCCGACGCGGATGATGGCGCATTAGCTGATCGAAGACCGCCACTTACCCTCCCCCTCCAGGGGAGGGTAAGTCGCAGTATCGTTCGTCATAGTCAGTTAAGAGGTGACCGATGACACCGACCCTCGAAACCAAATACGTCTTCACCATCACCGCGCGCATCGGCGAGGTCATCACCGCCGGCGAAACCGGCATTGGCGTTCGCCGCATCATTCCGATCATCGGCGGCGAAGTGACGGGCGCGATCACCGGCAAGGTGCTGCCGTTCGGCGCCGACTTCCAGACCATCCGCCCCAACGAGCTGATCGACCTCGAAGCGAAGTACGCCTTCGAGACCGACGACGGCGCCGTCGTCTATGTCGAGAACAAGGGCATGCGCTTCGGGCCTGTCGAGCTCCTGCAAAAGCTCAAGCGCGGCGAGCCGGTCGATCCCAAGCTGATCTATTTCCGCACGGTGCCGAAGTTCGAGACGGGGCACGAGAGGTATCGCTGGCTGATGCAGCACATTTTCGTTGGCTCAGCGGCGCGGCATGCGGATCGCGTCGTGATCGACGTGCATCAGGTGGTGTGAGGGGCGGGCCGTAGGGTCTGTCTCGGTCGGTACCACAAACTCCGCCGTCGTCCCGGCGAAGGCCGGGACCCATACCGCGTGATCTATCAATTGCGGTCGGTCGGAATACCGAACGACGGGCCTTCGCCAAACTTCTCCCTGGGGGTATGGGTCCCGGCCTTCGCCGGGACGACACCCAATTTGGAGGACGGCTTTTGCCCACCTGACCTCAGCCCCCTCCTTGACTCCTCCAAAATTCGTTATACAACATAACTATTCTGATAAGGACGCAAATGACACAGGGAAACGCCGAGACCGCTGCTGCGGGCGCCTCCGGGCTTTTGAGGATCGAGCGGGCGGACCGGGTTCTGACCGTGGGTCTGAACCGGCCGGCCAAGCGCAATGCGCTCAATGACGGTATCATCCTGGAAATCGGCGAGTGTTTTGCCTCCCTGCCCGAGGACATCGGCGCGGTCGTCATCCACGGCATCGGCGACCATTTCTCCTCAGGCCTCGACCTGTCCGAACTGACCGAGCACGACGCCACCGGCGGCCTCCTTCATTCCCAGATGTGGCACCGGGTGTTCGACCGCATCCAGTACAGCCGCGTGCCAGTCATCGCGGCGCTCAGGGGCGCGGTGATCGGCGGCGGGCTGGAGCTTGCCTGCGCGGCGCATATCCGCGTCGCCGAGCCCTCGACCTATTTCGCACTGCCGGAGGGGCAGCGTGGCATCTTCGTCGGCGGCGGCGGCTCGGTGCGGCTGCCGCGGCTGATCGGCGTTGCCAGGATGATGGACATGATGCTGACCGGCCGCGTCTACAGCGCGACCGAAGGCGCTTCCTACGGCTTCGCGCAATATCTGACGGAGGCCGGCAACGGGCTCGGCAAGGCGCTGGAGCTTGCGACCAAGATCGCCTCCAATGCGCCGCTGACGAATTTCGCCGTGCTCCAGGCGCTGCCGATGATCGCGGAAGCCAATCCGCAGACCGGCCTTCTGATGGAATCGCTGATGGCCACCGTCGCGCAGAGCGACAAGGAAGCCAAGCGCAGGATCCGCGAATTCCTCGAGCACAAGACCGCCAAGGTGAAGCCCAAATCATGAGCGCGCAGCCGTCCTCTTCCAGCATGGAGCGCGGCGCGAGCAATTCTCCGCTGCGGCCCATTTCGTTCGGCGATCCCGTCGTCAATGTCGAGCGACGCGACGACGGCACGATCTACCTGCGGCCGAAGCAGCCGCTCGGCGACTATCCGGTCCGCATCACCGACCGCCTGCACCATTGGGCGACGACGACGCCGGACCGCGTCTTCATGGCCGAGCGCGAAGGCGGCCGCGGCTGGCGCAAGATCACCTATGCCGAGCTGCTCACCGCGAGCCGGCACATTGCATCGAGCCTGATCGCGCGCGGCCTGTCGGCCGAGCGGCCGGTCGTGATCCTCTCAGGCAATTCGATCGACCATGCGCTGCTAGCCTTCGGCGCGTTCTACGCCGGCGTTCCGTTCTGCCCGGTGTCGCCGGCCTATTCGCTGGTGTCGAAGGATTACGGCAAGCTGTCTTACCTGATGAAGCTGCTGACGCCGGGCCTCGTCTTCGCCGAGGACGCCGGCAGGTTCGCCGACGCGCTTGCCGCCAATGTCTCGCTCGGCACCGAGATCGCTGCATCCTGGGGCACCGTGCCGGGCCGCGACGTCACCCTGCTCGCCGATCTCATGGCGACGCCGATCCACGGCGATCTCGACGCGGTGCACGGCAAGATCGGCCCCGATACCATCGCAAAATTCCTGCTGACCTCGGGCTCGACCGGCAATCCCAAGGCCGTCATCAATACCCAGCGCATGATCTGCGCCAACCAGGTGATGCTGCGCGAGACGCTCGCCTTCCTCAAGGACGAGCCGCCCGTCATCATCGACTGGCTGCCCTGGAACCACACCTTTGGCGGCAACCACAATATCGGCCTGACGCTCTACAATGGCGGCTCGATGTATCTCGACGCCGGCAAGCCGGTGCCTGGAGGCATCGAGGAGACCGTGCGCAATCTCCAGGAGATTTCGCCGACGGTCTATTTCAACGTGCCCAAGGGCTATGAATCGCTGCTGCCATACTTGCGCGACGATCAGGGCCTGCGCGCGAAGTTCTTCGACCGGCTGCATGCGATGTTCTTCTCGGGCGCGGCGCTGTCGCCGTTCGTCTGGAACAGCCTCGACGAGCTCGCGGTGAAGGAGAAGGGCTATCGCGTGCCGATGCTGACCGGCCTTGGCGCGACCGAGACCGCGCCGTTCTTCATGTCGGTCAATCCGCGCACCAGCCGCTCCGGCCATGTCGGCCTGCCGGTCTCGGGCAACGACGCCAAGCTGGTGCCGAACAACGGCAAGCTCGAGGTCCGCGCCAAGGGGCCGAACGTGATGCCCGGCTACTGGCGCCAACCCGACATCACCGCAAAATCCTTCGACGAGGAAGGATTTTACAAGATGGGCGACGCGCTCAAGCCCGCCAATCCCGACGATTTCAACGCCGGCTTCGATTTCGACGGCCGCGTCAGCGAAGACTTCAAGCTCGCCAGCGGCACCTGGGTCAGCGTCGGTCCCCTGCGCGCGCGCCTCACCGCGGCCTGCGCGCCGCTGGTGCGCGACGTCGTCATCGCCGGCATCAACCGCGACGAGGTCTCCGCGCTGATCGTGCTCGATCTCGACGGCTGTCGCCTGATCAACCCGACGCTGCCGGCGGACGATCTCGTCGTCGCCACGCGCGACCGCCTGGTGCGCGAGGCTTTTCGCGAGCGCCTGACCCGTTTCCTCAGCCAGGCCACGGGATCCTCGACGAGGATCACGCGCGCGATCCTGATGGATACGCCGCTGTCGATCGACAAGGGCGAGGTCACCGACAAGGGCTCGATCAACCAGCGCGCGGTGCTGGAGCATCGTACCGCCTTGATCGACGAGCTCTACGCTGCCAATCCGTCGGACCGTGTGATATCGGTCGGCTAAGAAACCATCGCCAAAGGAGAACGCCATGTTGTTGAAGGATCAGGCAGCCATCGTCACCGGCGGCGCATCGGGACTGGGCGCTGCCACCGCGCGAAAGCTGGCGGCGCAGGGCGCCAGGGTCGCGGTGTGCGACCTCAATGCCAAGCTCGCTGAAACCGTTGCCGCCGAGATCAAGGGCGTCGCCGTGACCTGCGACGTCTCCGACGCCGCTTCCGCGGAGGCCGCGATCGCGCAGGCGACCAAGGCCCATGGCCCGGCGCGCGTGTTGGTCAATTGCGCCGGCATCGGCGTTGCCAAGCGCGTCGTCGGCCGCGACGGTCCGATGGCGCTCGCCGATTTCGACAAGGTGATCAAGGTCAATTTGATCGGCACCTTCAACATGCTGCGCCTCGCCGCGACCGAGATGTCGAAGCTCGAGCCGCAGGCGACCGGCGAGCGCGGCGTCATCATCAACACCGCCTCCGTCGCCGCCTATGACGGCCAGATCGGCCAATCGGCCTATTCGGCGTCCAAGGGCGGCATCGTCGGCATGACGCTGCCGATCGCGCGCGAGCTCGCGCAGTTCGGCGTCCGCGTGCTGACCATCGCGCCCGGCCTGTTCCTGACGCCGCTGCTCGCGAACCTGCCGCAGGAAGCACAGGACTCGCTCGCCGCAGCGATCCCCTTCCCGCGCCGGCTCGGCCAGGCCGACGAGTTCGCCGCGCTCGCGCTGCACATGGTCGAGAACGCATACCTGAACGGCGAGGTGGTGCGCCTCGACGGCTCGCTGCGCATGGCGCCGAAGTAGAGCGCGCAACATGTTCGTGAACCGGCGCGAGGTCCAGATCCAGTGGGGTGATTGCGACCCCGCCAACATCGTCTACTACCCGCGCTATTTCGCGATGTTCGACGATTCGACCTCGACGCTGTTCGAGGTCGCCGGCTTCTCCAAGCAGGACCTGGTCCGCAGATACGGCCTGGTGGGAATCCCCATGGTCGACACGCGGGCCAAGTTCTACATCCCCTCGACCTATGGCGACTGGATCACCATCGAAACGAAGATCGAGAGCATCAAGCGCTCGAGCTTCGAGGTGAAGCACAACGTCTACAAGGGCGAGGCGCTGGCGATCGAGGGTTTCGAGACCCGCGTGCTGGTCGGCCGCGATCCTGCCAACCCCGACAAGCTGAAATCGGCACCGTTTCCGGCGGAAATGGTCGCCAAATTCACGGGAAGCTAAATCGCCGCATCACCAAAAGACGGGGCTGAATTCACGTTCGATTTCTGCTTTCAAAGAAAACACGTCAAGGGAGGAATAGATGAAACGCTTTTACCTGACCGCCGCCATTGCCGCGGCGACGCTCGCTCTGCCGGCGCTGCCCGCGCTGGCCCAGACCAGCGAAATCACCATCGGCATCACCACCACCACGACCGGCCCGGGCGCGGCCCTCGGCATTCCCGAGCGCAACGCGCTGGAGTTCGTGCCGAAGGAGATCGGCGGCGTGCCGCTGAAGGTGATCGTGCTCGACGACGGCGGCGATCCCACCACCGCGACCACCAACGCCCGCCGCTTCGTGACTGAATCCAAGGCCGACATCATCATGGGTTCGGCGCTGACGCCGCCGACCATCGCGGTCTCCAACGTCGCCAACGAAGCCGGCATCCCGCACTTTGGTCTGGCGCCCTTCCCGATCACGCCGGAGCGCATGAAGTGGTCGGTGGCGATGCCGCAGCCGATCCCGATCGTCGGCAAGGTGCTGTACGATCACATGAAATCGAAGGGAATCAAGACCCTCGGCTATATCGGCTATTCCGACTCCTACGGCGATCTCTGGTTCAACGATCTGAAGGCGCAGGCCGTGCCGATGGGCATGACCATCGTCGACGAGGAGCGCTTCGCCCGTCCGGACACCTCGGTGACCGGCCAGGTGCTGAAGCTCGTCGCCGCCAATCCCGACGCGATCCTGGTCGGCGCCTCCGGCACCGCGGCTGCGCTGCCGCAGACCGAGCTGCGCGAGCGCGGCTATCAGGGCCTGATCTACCAGACCCACGGTGCCGCCAGCATGGACTTCATCCGCATCGCCGGCAAAGCGGCCGAGGGCGTGCTGATGGCCTCCGGCCCCGTCATGGACCCCGAGGACCAGCCGGACGAGGCCGCCACCAAGAAGCCGGGCCTCGCGCTCAACACCGCCTATGAAGCCAAGTATGGCCCGAACAGCCGCAGCCAGTTCGCCGGCCACTCCTACGATGCGTTCGAGATCCTCAAGCGCATCATCCCGACCGCGCTGAAAACCGCAAAACCCGGCACGCCGGAATTCCGTGAAGCGATCCGCCAGGCTCTGCTCTCGGAGAAGGAGCTGGCGGCGAGCCAGGGCGTCTACAACTTCACCGAAAAGGACCGCTACGGCCTCGACGAGCGCTCGCGTATCCTGCTCACCGTGAAGAACGGCAAGTACACGCTGGTGAAGTAGGCGCAGCGAAAATCTTGAGACGACGAGAGCCGGCCCATCGGGCCGGCTCTTTTCATTTGCGATCCGTGAACGCCTAAGCCGCCTGCCGCAGCGGGGTCCAAGCGAACTCCGGATAATAGCTGTCCATCATGCGGTCGACATACGCGGTGAGGTTCGGAAATCCCTCGGCCCGCTGTCGCAACCCGGATTCGAAGAACGGCGTCAAAATCCCTGCGAGCGCGCCGAAAGCTGTCGCATCGACGCCGCAGGGCTTGTTGCCCATCAGGTAGGCCTTGTCGCCGAGCTGCACCGACAGCGCGAGCAGCGAGCGCACCGCGAGATCGACGTCGTCATCGGGCGCATGGCGGCCGAGGCCGGAGAGCAGATAGTTCTCGGCGACGCGGAACTGCGCGTCCTCGCGCAGCTTCTCGCGGTTGTGCTCCGGTGCGCCGTCGAAGAAATGCGCGGGGCCCTTGGCGAAGTTGACCGGATCGACCCAGCGCGCGCCGACCAGCGCCCAGTAGACATGATGCTCGATCATCCGCTCGAACGCCCAGGCCTGCGCACGCTCAGCCAAGGAGAGGCCGGCGTCGAAATCGAAGCCGTAGCGGCGCTCGATATGGGCGCGGATGAAGGTGGAATCAGCCACCGCCTCGCCGCCATCGTCGATGAACGGCAATTGCCCCTTTGGGGAGGCGGGCGGCATTGCGCGCTCCTTGCGGTAGGGCAGCCCCGCCATCTTGAGCTGCACCTCGGTCTTGGTGACGAAGGGGCTGATTTCCGGCAGGCCGAAGCCGGTGCCAAAGCCGTAAAGCGTGATCATGCGCGTTCTCCTGGTCTGCCGAAAACTTGACGGAACCTAGTGACGGGCTGCTGCCACCATGGTGGCAGCAGCCGTGATATCTTCTGCGAAACGGGCCCCCCGCCAGGCGCGGCCCATCACATGACGGACCAGCGCGTCCGCGGCCTGGGTCAGCGAGCGTGCCGCCACGCTGGCGAGCGCAAATCGGAGATCAACGGCCATGAGATCGAGCGAAACGAGGCGGCCGAACGCCTGGGCGGACCACAGTTGCGCCCGCAACATCGGGACAACCGGGCCGAAATGGGTTGGAACGATCATGGACAAATCCTCTTCAGTCGATGTGTTGTCCCGGTATAGAACCCCCCTGCTGCCAACATCCTGTCAGCAGCAACGCGCCGCTTTCTGAACCGCCCCCGATAAGAGAATTGTCATGAGACGCGCCGACCGGCTGTTTCAGATCATCCAGGTGCTCCGGCGCACGCGGAAGCCGCTGACGGCGGACGCGATTGCGGCCGAGCTCGAGACCTCGAAGCGCACGATCTACCGCGATATCGCGACGCTGATCGGCCAGCGCGTGCCGATCCGCGGCGAGGCCGGCATGGGCTACATCCTGGAAAAGGGATTTGACCTGCCGCCTTTGATGCTGACACCCGACGAGATCGAGGCGGCGGTGCTCGGCGCGCAATGGGTCGCGGGCCATGCCGATTCGGCGCTCGCGCGGGCGGCCGAAGACCTGATGGCCAAGATCGCCGACACCGTCCCCGAGCGCCTGCGTCCCTTCGTGCTGGAGCCCGCGAGCCGGGCGCGGCCGAGCTGGAACAGGGAGCCCGATCGCCTCGACATGGTGCGCACGCGCACCCAGATCCATGAGGGCAAGAAGATCATGCTGCGCTATCGCGACGAGCAGGGCCGCGCCAGCGAACGCATGATCTGGCCGATCTCGGTCGGCTATCTCGAAGCCGTGCGCCTGCTCGCGGCCTGGTGCGAGCTGCGCAGCGATTTCCGCAGCTTCCGCACCGACCGCGTGGTGGACGCGACCTATCTCGACGAGCGATATCCGGAGCGGCGCGACGTGCTGCGCGCGAGGTGGCGGCAGAGCCTGGTCTGGGGCCCGCCGAAGGACACATGACCTCGATGCAAGAGATCGATCTGTCGAGCTTCTGCCAGAGCTGCGGCGCCTGCTGCGGCTACTCGCAGAACTGGCCGCGCTTCTCGATCGAGAGCGACGAGGAGCTTGCCGCGATTCCCGAAGCGCTGGTCAACGACCGCCAGTCCGGCATGCGTTGCGAGGGCGATCGCTGCGTGGCATTGCAGGGAGAGATCGGCAAGGCGACCGCGTGCGGCATCTATGCGGTACGGCCGGAAGTGTGCCGCACCTGCATGCCTGGCGACGCCGAATGCGCGATGGCGCGGCGGAAGTTCGGGCTGCCGGTTATACAGTCTGCTTAGGCCAGGACGGCTTCGCTGATCTCGTCGTCGATCTCGTCATCGAGCGGTGCGAGCACCGACAATGGCTTGGTCGACAGCGTGATCGGCTTGCGGCCACCCGACAGCGACGGCGATGATTTGGCCGAGCTCGCACGCGACAGCGCGTAGAGCGTCGAGCCGACGCGGCCGCCGTTCTCGATCAGGTCGCGCTCGCTGCAGCTTGCTGCGATCGCGACCGCCAGCGAGTGCAGATGGCTGCGGCGGTAGCAGAACAGCGCCAGCCTGGCGCGCGCGTCAGGGGAAACACTCTCAACCAGCCTCGGCAGGCCGCTCTCGCTGGCGCGATACATCTCGCCAAGGAGTTCGTCGCGAACCGGGCAGAAATCGCTTTCAAAGGCGTCGCGGCTTGAAAACATTGCAGTTCTCCCTCGTGTGCGGAAGATGCAGCGCAATTCTCTAATGAAAGGTTAACCACGCTGCCCGGTAGTCACCCGGGGTCCTCGAGCGCTGTCCACGAATCAGAGGCGCCCGGCAGGCAGCTTCCCTGCGGCCATCCTTCGAGACGCCCGCCTTCGGCGGGCCCTCAGGATGAGGACTTGGTGCGCAGCGAAATGCCAGACCCTCATGGTGAGGAGCGCCGCCTTACGGCGCGTCTCGAACCATGAAGGCCGAGCAGCCAGCCGTGGCGAGCCTCAGTTCGCCGCCATGAAGATGGAGAGGCCGAAGCCGGTCAGGTGATGCAGCGCCTGGTCGACGCCGATCAGGGTCCAGAACCAGGGATGGGCAAGGTCGACGCCGAAATTGGCGGAGACGAATCCCTTGGCGCGATCGATCGTGATGTGGATCAGGAAGTCGATGAAGGCCACGAACCAGAATTTCGGCGCGACGATCACGATCAGCGGCAGCGCGACCGCAAGGTGAACCAGGCAATGCACCAGCAGCGGCAGGGCCCAGCCGTGCTTCTGGTCCTTGCCATGCGCCATCCAGGCGGTCTGGAGGACGAAATCGGCGATGATGTGCTTGAAGGTGAGCAGCAGCATCCAGCCAATGAGCGCTTCGACCGGAACCGCCGATGACAGGGATGGAAACGACAAAGCTGACGCCCTCATTGACGTGACAAGAAAGATTGGAGCGTTCAGCGCAACTTCTTCTTGGACCGGTCAAATCGCCGGGACGGGCAATTTATGACATCTCCCGCGGCGGAATGCAGCCGGGGGGAACCGGAAAATCGCAAACTGTGGCTAACTGGTGATAGGATGACCAATCGCCGCGCCCGCGTCGAGTAAGGTTACCTCCGGCTCGAAATTTGCATTCCGCGACCTTCGCGGTATCATCGACGACAGAGAATATCGTTCTTTTTTCAGGCGCTTACGAATTACAGGGCGTCCGCGGTGATCACACCAGCGAGCCGCCTGCCACCGAAGAATAAGGCCAAGAGTGCTGCCATGAGTACTGAAGGCCCCAATTCGTCACCGACCGAACCGCCGCCGCGGCGCCCCAAGGTGATCAAGACCAACCAGCAACAGGTGTTGCTCTACGTCGTGCTGACCCTGCTGCTGTCGCTCGCCACCGTCTGGGGCGGCCGCGCCATGCTGCACAATTCGGAGACGCTGACCTTTGCCGTCGGCGCCCCCAACAGCGACGAGGCGCTGTTCGCGGCCAAGCTCGCCGCGGTGCTGAAGAACAACGCCTCGCGCTTCCGAATCAAGATCGTCAACAACCCTGATAACACCAAGGCGCTGGCGCAGTTCGACCGCAGGCAGGCCGACCTCGCCGTGCTGCGCACCGACGCCAAGGTGCCGCTGCGGGCGCGCACGCTCGCAATTCTCGAGCACGACCTCGTGCTCCTGCTCGGCCCCGGCAACAAGAAGATCAAGTCGCTCGCCGAGCTGAAGAAGAAGAAGGTCGCGGTCCTCGCCGAGAACGAATCCTCGCTCGCCTTCGTCCGCGGCATCCTCGACATTCCCGAGGGGCCCGACGCCGCGAAGATCCAGATGGCGCCGCAGAGCGTAACGCTCGACAAGCTGTTTGCGCCGGCAAACGGCTTCGGTGCGGTGATCGCCATCGTCCACGCCTCGAAAGCGGTGCGCGACAAGAGCTATGAGCAGGTCGCCAAACGCGGCGGCTTCACGCTCAATGCCATCGACGAAGCCAAGGCGCTCGCGCGCAAATTCCCCGGCATTTCCGAAGAGACGCTGACGGCAGGAACGCTGTCGGCCTCGCCTGAAATTCCCGACGACGATCTCGATACGATCGGGCTCGAATGGCTGCTGGTCACGCAATCCCGGATGTCGGTGAGCACGGCGGGCGAGCTGGCGCGTACCATCTACGAGAACAAATCCGCCCTCAGGCTCGACAGCGGCTTCGCCAGCAGGATCGAGCCGGCTTCCGTCGAGAAGGACGCCTTCGTGATGGCGCATCAGGGTGCGGCCGACTACATCAACGACGACACCAAGTCGTTCATGGATAAGTACAGCGACCTGATGTATCTGGGCGCCGCCGCGCTCAGCGTCATCGGCTCGATCTTCGCCGCGATCTACGCCAAGATCACGAGGATCGCGCCGGAGAAGGCCAGCGAGCTCGCCACCGCCATCCTCGACATCGGCGAGCGCATCGAGCACGCCCATTCGCTGGACCAGCTCGAATGCCTGCAGGACGAGCTGGAAGGCATTTTACGCGGCGCCGTCATCGGCCTCAGAGACGGCACCATCAGTACCGACGGGCTCGACACCTTCAAGCTCGGCTACGAATTCGTCCGCGACGAGATCGGCATGCGCCGCGACTACCTCAAGCGCCACGCCGGCGAAGCCGAGAAGGCCGCCCGCGACGCCGCAGCATCCCCGCACGACGACAGCAATGTCGTGGTGGTGAAGACCGCGCAGAGCGCTTGATCACAGCGTTGCCCCCTTAAGGGGCTAGGCGGATTTTCCTTGCCGGCATCCCTCGAAACGCCCGCTTTGGCGGGCTCCACGCCAGGAACCGGTCCGATCCGCAACCGTTGGTTACCCGATACAACTGGAGAAACGCGCCATGCGTATACTCCTCGTGAGCTTCCTCCTGGGAATGCTGGCGGCCGTTGGCTATTTCGCTTATTCCGCGATGGCGGTCGAAGGCGAGCCGATCCCGACGGAAGGCTATGTGGCCCTCGCCCTGGGAGCCGGATTTTCCGTCATCGTCGGCATCGGATTGATGGTCCTGCTGTTCTTCAGCAGCCGCCGCGGCTACGACGAGCCGCCGCATTTCAGGTAACGCCTCGGCCAACCATCGCCCCCGCCTTCGTCGCTCCGATTCGCCGATGCTTCAGCCAGCGCCCGTCGTTGACGGCCCCGGTCCGGGGGGGCACTTTGGCGCGGAGGTTCCAGCCGGGACCGCAAAAGCCAAAACCGAGCCGCCTTCCCACATGTCGAAGCCGCTGATCTCCGCACTGGCCCAGTTCGTGGCCGCCACAGCCGGCCGCAACATGACCAAGGCGGCCTATGCGGCCGTCGGCGTCGGCGTACTCAGCATGGTGTTGCTGACGGACAACCGGGCCAATGAGGCGAGCAGCTGGGTCACTGGCCTGCTCTGGGCCTGTCTCGTCTACTTCGTGTTCGAATGGCTGGTCCGGCTGCGCCACATGGCGCGAACGGGGCGCCTTGCGCTCTACATGTCCTCCTCCGCCGGCATCGTCGACGCGATCGGGGCGCTGGCCGTGCCCGTTGCGCTGGTTCTCGGCGTCGCGCCGAAGACGGCCTGGCTGCTCAGCGTGCTCTGGGTGCTGAAGGTGGTGCCGGGCATTCCAGGCCTGCGGCAGCTCCGTCGCGTGCTGGTGCTGGAATCGGGACCGCTGCTCAGCGTGCTCGTGATCTTCCTGATGGTGGTCTTCCTCGCCTCCGTCGCCGAATATTTCCTGGAGCGGGACGTGCAGCCGCAGACGTTTGGCAGCGTCCCGGCCGCACTGTGGTGGGCCGTCGTAACCCTCACCACGACGGGGTACGGCGACGTCGTCCCGGTCACACCGCTGGGGCGCATCGTGGCGGCGCTGGTAATGATCTCCGGCCTCGGCGTGTTCGGCCTCTGGACCGGTATTCTGGCGACCGGCTTTGCCGCGGAGACGCGGCGCGACAATTTCCTCAAGACCTGGGAATCGGTCAGCAAGGTGCCGTTCTTCGCAGCGCTCGGACCTGCCGCCATCGCCGACGTCACCCACATGCTCCGCACCATGGAGCTGCCGGCCCGCACCATGATCATCCGCAAGGGCGCGCAGGGCGACTGCATGTATTTCATCGCCGCCGGCGAGGTCGAGGTCGACCTGCCCGGCAAGAAGGTGCAGCTCGGCGAGGGCGCCTTCTTCGGCGAGATGGCGCTGCTCGGCAACAACATGCGCGGCGCCAACGTCTCGACCACGAAGGTGTCGCGGCTGCTGGTGCTCGACCTCGTCGACTTCCGCGTGCTGATGGCACGGCATCCCGATCTCGCCGAGACCATCGATGCCGAAGCAAAACGGCGCGCGCTCGAAAACAAATAAAAGGAGACAAGAATGTCGGATACAGCCGACGCGGCATCAGGCCCCGTGCTCGAGATCACAGCTGCACGCGCCACCATCCGCCTCAACCGGCCCAAACATCTCAACCGGCTTCAAGCGGAAGATCTCGGCGAGCTGGTCAAGCTATTTGATGCCATCGAGGCCAACCCTGCCATCCGCGTGCTCGTGCTGACCGGCACGGGCCGCGCCTTCTCAGCCGGCTACGATCTCAATTCGGTCGCCGAGCGCGCGGTGAGCGCGAACGAGCAGCAGAGCGCGGGCTCCGCCTTCGAGGTGGTCGTCAACCGGCTCGAGGATCTGGGCGTGCCGACGATCTGCCGGCTCAACGGCGGCGTCTATGGCGGCTCGACCGACCTCGCGCTCGCCTGCGATTTCCGCATCGGCGTCGATACCGCCGAGATGTTCATGCCGGCGGCGCGGCTCGGGCTGCATTATTACCCGAGCGGCATCAAACGCTACGTCACCCGCCTCGGCCTCGACAATGCAAAGAAGCTGTTTTTGACGGCGCAGAAGATCAGCGCCCCCGAGATGCTGCGCATCGGCTATCTCACCGCGATGGTACCGGAAGAGACGCTCGACGAGGAGGTCGACAGGCTCGCCAATATCCTCGCCGGCAACGCGCCGCAGGCGATGCGCGGCATGAAGCGCGCCATCAACGAATTCGCCCGCGGCGAGCTGGACGAAGCGGCGGCCGACCAGCGCCATCGCGACAGCATGCGCGGCGACGAGATCAAGGAGGGCATCAAGGCGTTCGCGGAGAAGCGGCCGCCAAAATTCTGATCACGCCCGCCTCGACCGCATCGCGCGCACCTGCGTGAGCTTGGGATCGCGGACGAGCGCCTGGTAGCGTTTGCTGTCGATGGCATAGATCGCGATCCGCCCCTCACCGTCGGCATGAACGCCCCAGCCGAAGCGCTTGCCCAGGCTCGACGCCCTCATGCACGCCTGCCCGCGGGAGAAGAACGCTTCACGGGCCGCATGCTTCTCCGCTGTCGTCGCCTTCACATCGAGGGCGCGTCCCGCGGCTGACGTCGCGAAGATCACGTCGTCGGACGTGTATGTGTAGGGTGCCTTGGCGATCATTCCATATTGCAGGCATGCCACCGTCGGCTTCCCCGCGCGCAGCGGCGGCTCCTCGCCAGTGCGCGCGGGACAGTCCTCAGCAACCCGGATAAAGGTGTTGAAGCAGTTGGTCGTGTGCGTCGTCTTCGTCATCTACAAGCCTGGTTCATTCACCCCCCAACAGCCGCAGCATGCTGCGCCGCCATCTCGTCATCCGCCGCATTGATCCGCTGGAACGCGGGACGCGAAGTCATGCGCTCGGCATAGCGAACGAATACATCTTTTTTCGGCACGATGCCGAACATCATGGTCCAGCTGAAGGCGACGCCCCACAACACGTCCGCAGCCGTCATGCGCTCGCCGAGCAGATACGGGCCCTTCGACAATTGCGTCTCCAGCGCACCGAGCATGGTGTCGTAATCGGCATAGGGCGATTGCGTGATCGGGGCCGGCTCGCGCTGCATGAACTTGTCGATCAAGGCCGGCTCGAACGAGGCGCCGTAATAGGCGATCCAGCGCAGGTACGGACCACGCAGCGGATCGTCCAGCCCGGGCGTCAGCCCCGCCTGCGGGAAGAGATCGGCGAGAAAGATGGTGATCGCGACCTGCTCGGTCACGAGCTCCCCGTGGTAGCGGACCGCCGGCACCTTGCCGAGCGGATTGACGGCGAGATAAGTGGGCTGGCGTTGCTCGCCGGCCTTCATGTTGAGGATTTGGAGATCGTAAGGCGCGCCCAGTTCCTCCAGCAGCACCCGCGTGCCGGTGGCGCGCGTCTGGGGCGAATAATACAGCGTGATGCGGTTCGAAGCGGTCATGGGGGGCTCCTCGGGTGCCGTCTGGCGAGGCGCATCTTGTAGCGGCCCATACCTGACATCCTGTGTCAGGTATGCTTTAAGGCATCATGCGCGCGAGCCGGATGCTGTCGATCCTCACCACCCTCCAGGCCAGGGGGCAGGTCACCGCGCCCGAGCTCGCGGAGACTTGCGAGGTGTCGGTGCGTACGATCTATCGCGACATCGACGCGCTCGCGGCCTCCGGCGTTCCTGTCTATGCCGACCGCGGTGCGGAGGGCGGCTATCGCCTGCTCGACGGCTATCGCGTCCGGCTCAACGGCCTGTCGCAGAACGAGGCGGAAGCGCTGTTCCTTTCCGGACTCCCCGGCCCGGCCGCGGCCCTCGGGCTCGATGCGGCCATGCTCGCCGCGCAGAACAAGCTGATGGCCGCGCTGCCCGCGAATCTGCGCGAGGACGCCGGGCGGATGCAGGAGCGCTTTCACCTGGACGCACCGGGCTGGTTCGGCGAGGCGGAAGAGCCGAAGCATCTGCGCATCATCGCCGGCGCGGTGCTGCGCGGGACGCTGATCAAGATCCGCTACCGGAGCTGGCGCGCGGAGAAGCAGCGCCGTGTCGCTCCGCTCGGCCTCGTGCTGAAGGGCGGCAGCTGGTACCTCGCGGGGCAAGTCGACGGCAGCGTACGCACCTATCGCGTGGCGCGCGTGCTCGACTGCACCGCGCTCGACGACCGCTTCGATCGTCCTGCCGATTTCGATCTCGCGGCCTACTGGCAGGCTGCGACACTTCGCCTCGAAGCGGAGATGCATCCCAATGTCGCGGTCGTCCGGCTGTCGCCATTCGGCGTCAAGCTGCTGGACGCGTTGAGCCAGCCTTACGTCAAGGCGCGCACCGAGATCGAAGAGACCACTGACGCAGACGGCTGGCGCATCGCGCGGGTGCCGACCGGCAAGACGTCATGGCACGCCGCGGCCGAATTGCTGCGGCTCGGCCCCGAGGCCGAAGTGCTGGAGCCGGCCGATCTGCGCGAGAAGATGGCCGAGATGACCCGCGCCATGGCCGCGCGTTATGGCGCGGCGCAGAAAGCCTGATCGCGGCGCACCCTCCCGCGGCCGACGAAACAATCCTGAAACACGATTCTCAGGTCAGGCCGTGAACGCATTCGCGATTCAGGCCGACCGAGATGCAGGGACACAACAACGGCCTCGCGCCATATTGGAGAATGAAGATGTTTCGTAAGCTTGCTCTTGGTCTGATCGCTGCCGGCTCGCTCGGCGTTGCCGCGCTCGCCCCCACCGCCGCCTCGGCCGGCGGTTTCCATCATCATCACTGGGGTCACGGCTGGGGCCCGGGCTATGGCTTCGGCGGCATCTACGTCAACACCGGCGTCAGCAACTGCTACCAGGAGCGCGTCGTCCAGACCCGTCACGGCCTGCGCGTCCGCGTCGTGAACGTCTGCGCTTACGGGATCTACTGATATCGCCGTCACGACAAAGCTCCGGTCGCATCGCGGCCGGAGTTTTGCGTTTGCTCAAGCCTTTGGTGAGCCGGCTTGCCGCTGCCGGCGAAACCAGGCCCAGGTCTCGCGCGTCGTCCTGATGTAGCCGCGGCCGCGATAGACGATCTCGCCGTCGACGATCCCGTTCAGCTTCGGCAGGGCGTGAAAGGGAATCGAGGGATAGGCGTGATGCTCGACATGGTAGGGCATGTTCCACGCGAACCATTTGACGATGGCACCGGTATAGGTGGTGCGGGTGTTCTGGAAGGCGCTGCGGGTGCGGTCGCAACCGGTGTGCTCGGCATAGAGATAGGGCCGCAGGAAGAACTGCCCGATCACGAGCGGCACGATCCAGACCCAGAGCAGCATCGCTGAGGAGAACCACAGCGAGAGCGCAAGGAGCAACGCATAGAGCGCGACATAGGCACGCGCCTCGGCCACGATGGTGCCGCGCCTGTTCTCGGGAATCCAGGGCACGACGACCTTGCCGGTAACGGCATGGCCGAGCATCAGCCGCAGGCGGCCGGCGACCTGGAGCAGGCCGCTATAGGCGATCGCAAGTTGCGTGTCGGACGTCGGCTTCACGCCGACGATCAGCTCGGGGTCCTTCTCCGGATCCTGGGTGTAGCGGTGATGGTCCCAGTGGAACAGGCAGTAATATTCGTACGGCAATCCGATGATGAAGGCCGAGAGATAGCCGACCGCGAGATTGAGGCTGCGGCTTTTGAACGCGGTCTTGTGCGCGGTCTCGTGCACCGCCATGAACAGGAAGGCGACGAGATAGCCCTGCACCGCCATCAGCGGCAGCGCCCAGAGCACGCCATAGCGCGAGGTCACCATCCAGATCAGCGCACCGACCAGCGCGATCACGCCGTAATGGCCGAGGCTCTGCGCCGCGCCCCTGAAGTTCGAGCGCGCGGACAATTCGCGCAGCATCGCCGGGCTCAGCGGCTTCAGGCGATGGCCGGACCCTGAAACGGTCGCGTCGGTCATGGGCGGATGCCTGCGTTATTTGGCGAGGAGCGCTGCGATCTCGGCCTTGATGAAGGCCTGGTCGCGCGGGTTGTTGACGGGATTGCCGGCGCGATGGCCGTGCAGCGACGGGATCGGATGCAACACGGCTGACTTTGCATTGACCAGCTCGCCGAGTTCGTCCTCGTTGTCGCGGACGTCGAAATAGCGATCGGTCGCGCCCGGCATCAGCAGCATGTGCGCACCTATGGCGGCGAGCGCGCGATCGAGATCGCCGCCGAATGAAGTGCAATTGCTGACGTCGCCGCGCTGCCAGATGCCAATCTGCGCCAGCAGATCGTTGGCATCACGCCGCGCGAAGGTCGCGTCCCATGCGCGGACGAGATAATCCTCCAGCGAGGTGAAGCCGGCCTCGCGCCAGAGCTCGTCGCGATAGAAGCCATGCGACATCGCCCAGCCGGCGTAGACGCGCCCCATGGCGCGATAGCCGGCGACGGGCCTTTCGACGAAGCGGCCGTCGCGGAAGGCGGGATCGCCTGTCAGCGCCGCCTTCACACTTTCCAGGAAGACATAGTTGTAGGGCGCGCAACGCGCGCTGCCGCAGACGACCGCGGCACGCTCGACCATATCAGGATGCAGCGCCGCCCAGTGATAGGCCTGCATGCCGCCCATCGACCAGCCATAGACCAGCGCGAGCTTTGTGATGCCGAGGCGCTCGACGAGAAGGCGGTGCTGAATGGCGATCGCGTCGTGATAGGTGACTTGCGGAAACGGCGCGGCAGAATTCGAGGGCGAGGACGACAGGCCGTTGCCGAAAAGGTTCGGGATGACGATGAAATAGCGCGTGGGATCGAGCACGCCGTCGGGCCCGATCAGCCACTCGGTGTCGACATGCTGCGCGCTGAACGAGGTCGGATAGAGGATGACGTTGTCCCTTGCCGGGCTCAGCGTGCCGTAGGTCTTGTAGGCGAGCTTCAGCTGGGGGAAGACGGCGCCGGACTGGAGCGCGACGTCGCCGGCCTCGAAGATCTCGTAGTCGCGCTCAGCCACCATGCATCCGCCCTCGCTCACGCGGCCGCCACAACGCGCCGCGGTAACGGCAATGCATCGATCATGCCGGCCCGCAGACGCACCATTGCGCCACCTTCAATAACTGTACTTTTAGTACATTTATTATGGAGCGGCAAGATAAATCCGATCGAAGCGTCTCAGGCGATGGCCGCGATATATCGCGCCACCGATGCCGCGAAGGCGGCCTTGGCATCGCCGGCGATGTTGCGTCCCCACCAGGCGCCGTAGATGCGATCGAACGCGAGGGGCTCGACTGCAGCAGCGATCCGCCGCACCGCGGCCGCGTTGAGCGGCATGTAGTTCGGATAGGAGTACATGAAGCTGACGAAGCGGCGGTCCATCGTCACCTGCGCGATGTCTCCGGTGAGCAGCGCGCCCCTGCCCTCCGCGCCACGTGCCCAGTGGAGCATGGTGGCGCCGGCGAAATGGCCGCCGGTGCGCAGCAGCAGCACATCGTCGGAGATAAGGTGCCGATCGCCGGTCCAGTGCACGATCGATGGATGGGAACGCGTCACCCATTGGCGATCGTCGGCATGCAGGTAGACCGGCACACCGCCGAACGCATCGCTCCAGTCGGAGAGCGCGCCATAATAATGCGGGTGCGAAATCGCGATCGCTTTCAACCCACCGAGCGAGCGCACATGCGCGATTGCATCCGGCGTCGCCAGCGGCACGCAGTCCCACATCACGCATCCCTCGCTGAGCGGCACCAGCAGCGCGCGCTGGCCGATGGCAAAGCTCGGCTCGAGCCCGAGACCGGCGAGGCCCAGATCGTCGCGCCAGACCACGCGGTGACGTTCTTCCAGCGCTTCGCGCGTCAGGAAAGTCTGTCCCTTCCAGTTCACGAATTGCCGTTCGTCCTCGCAGATCGGACAAGATGCGGGCGGACGTCCGCTGTCCGAAAATTGCGCGCCGCAGGTTTCGCAGGTCCAGAGGGGCATGGTCAGGATCCGAAAGAGGCCGGAACGGCGTGATGCGACATCGTCCCACCGACGCACGCGGCGAGGAACCAACGCTGTCAGCGCAGGTTACGTTCTGGTCCATGCCGGCGCAATTGGCCGGTCATCACGATCAGCTTTGCACGAGACCCAACTCGACCGGCAGGAACATTTCAGCGTCTCGATGACATCGCGCCCCTCACCATCCCGCATCTGGCCGCTGTTTGCAGTCAATTTCTTCATGGCCGACATGCAGTCCGGCATCGGCCCCTTCGTCGGCGTGTTCCTGCAGGAGCGCGGCTGGGCGAGCGGGCTGATCGGCACGGCCCTGACGATCGGCAACATCGCCGGCATGCTGATCACGACGCCGGTCGGTGGCTTCATCGATGCAAGCCGCAACAAGCGCATGTGGGTCGTCATCCCCGGCATCTGCGTGGTCGCGGCCTCCGCCATCATCCTCATCTCGCAAAATTTCTGGGCCGTCACTTTCTCCCAAATCGCCCAATCGCTCGCGAGCGCCGCCATCGTGCCGGCGGTCACCGGAATCACGCTCGGCATTGCCAGGCAGAAAGGCTTCAACGCGCTGAACGGCCGCAACCAGGCCTTCAACCACGCCGGCAACATGGTCGGCGCAGCATTGTCGGGCTATCTCGGCTACAAGTTCGGCTATGTCGCCGTGTTCGTGCTGGCGGCGGTGTTCGGCGCCATCGCGATCGCCTGCGTGATGATGATCCCGGCGAAATCGATCGATGATCGCGCCGCACGCGGCAGCAGGGAGGACGACAGCAAGGCGCCGCCGGACGGCATGTCCGTCCTCCTCAAGCACAAGCCGCTTCTGGTGCTGGCATTGGCGCTGGCGCTGTTCCATCTCGGCAATGCCGCGATCGTGCCGCTCTACGGGCTCGCGGCCGTGGCCGAGGAACAGGCCAACGGACCGAGCTTCGTCGCGACCACTGTCGTGATCGCGCAAGGCGTGATGATCGTGACCTCGCTGATCGCGATGCAGGTCGCCGGCAAGCGCAACTACTGGCCGGTGATCCTGGTCTCCTTCATGTTCTTGCCCGTCCGCGGCGTGCTCGCCTTCTTCGTCACGGGATGGTGGGGCGTCGTGCCGATGCAGGTGCTCGACGGCATCGGCACCGGACTGCAAACGGTCGCCGTCCCCGGCATGATCGCGCGTTCGCTCAACGGCACCGGCCGCATCAATCTCGGCCAGGGCGCCGTGATCACGGTGCAGGGTGTCGGTGCCAGCCTCAGTCCCGCGCTCGGCGGCTGGATCGCACAATGGATCGGCTACGGCCCGACCTTCCTGCTGCTCGGCGGCTTTGGCCTTGCGTCGATCGCGCTGTGGCTGGCCTTCGGGACGACCGTGAAGAAGTATTGAGACCAATCGTCGCGGGAAATCCTGGCACAATTTGCGCGTCAAGCCGGGCGACCAGCAGACTGCGGCACCTGGTCACGGTCTCAACGCGCCGTTGCGAGTGGCTTATCACGCAATCCAGCGCTTTTCTCGTTGCGGCGCCCTGGCCCGGCGGCGAGGATACTGGCTGCAGAAAATCGCTCAGCGAACGATTCCCACTCGACCGATGATCCAGCCGCAACTCTCATTCGATGGCGACCCCAACGGTCCGGCCTATGAAAGATGGCGCGAGCAGTTTTGCCGTCAGGTGGCGAACGTCGATTTCGTGCCGGTCGGCGAAGGGCGAGTTCACCGGACCATTGCGCCGGCGATTCTACCCCGCATCAGGCTCTCGGCCTCGTTCGGCACGCCGATGTCTTTCGTGTCATTGGGGACGAACGACGAATTGATCATTACGATGTCGCCCAATTCGGCTTTAAGCGGGGCCATGGGCAAGCGCCCGCTGGAGATCGCGGCCGGCGACATCACGATCGGCGACCCCTCGATCAAGGGCGCCTGCATCACGCAGATCAAGCACGGCAATTTCCAGACCGCGCTGCTGCCACGCAAGGCCCTGCTGCGCGCCTGCCCGAATGCCGAGGACCTGATTGCGCGGTCGATCTCCGGCGCCAATCCGATCACGTCGATGTTCCTGCGGTATTACGACCTCGCGCATGCGCATGCCGACAAGCTCGCGCCCGCGGAGCTCGATGCGGTCTCGCAGCACCTGTTCGACCTCTCCGTGCTGATGATCGGAGCACGCGGCGATGTCGCCGAGGAGGCGCGGCTACGCGGCCTTGCGGCAGCGCGTTTCGAAGCCATCAAGGCCGACATTCTGGCGCAGCTGGACAAAGCCGCACTGTCGCTGTCCGACCTTGCGACCGCGCACCGCATCAGCCCGCGCACGATCCAATTGCTGTTCGAGAAGGCCGGCATCACCTATAGCGGCTTCGTGCTCGAGCAGCGCCTGCTGCGCGCCGAGCGGCTGCTTCGGAACCCGGGCCTGCGCTCGCGCAAGATCATCGAGATCGCGCATCTCGCGGGATTTCACGACATCTCCTACTTCCATCGCGCGTTTCGCCGCCGTTTCGGAGCGACGCCCGACGACGTCAGGAAGCTGGCTGGCGAGGCCGATTAAAGCATGATCCGGAAAAGTGCGAAGCGGTTTTCCGGAAAGATCATGCGTAAACAACAACCTGAAGCGCGATGACGATTCATCCAAATCTCATCGCGTTTTAGGCGGGCCCCGCCGCGATGGCGCCGGAACGGCGCCTGCTATGTCCCAAAGCTCTTCTGCACCGCCTTGTCGAGCGTCTCGCCGCCGACGAAGCGCTGGCGCAGTTCGCGCTTGAGCAGCTTGCCGCTCGGATTCTTCGGCAGGGCATCCACGAAGATCACGCGCTTGGGCACCTTGAAATGCGCCATATGGCCGGCGCAGTGCTTGATGACGGTGTCTTCGTCGAGCTTTTCCCCGCTCTTGACCACGACGATGGCGGTGACCGCCTCGATCCAGCGCGGATCGGGCAGGCCGACCACCGCGACCTCGGAGACTCCTGGAATGCGATAGACCATCTCCTCGACCTCGCGGCTGGCGACATTCTCGCCGCCGGTCTTGATCATGTCCTTGACGCGATCGACCACAGTGATGTGGCCCTCTTCATCCACGGTGGCGAGATCGCCGGAATGAAACCAGCCACCGGTGAAGGCCGCCGCGGTCTTCACCGGATCGTTGTAATAGCCGGAGAGCAGATGCGGCGATCGGTGCACGATCTCGCCGACTTCGCCGACCTTGACGTCCTCCATCGCCGTGTTGACGACGCGCGTCTCGACATTGAGCACCGGCTTGCCGGCCGAGCCGGCCTTGCGCAGCTGATCCTCGGGACGCAACACGGTCGCCAGCGGCGCGATCTCGGTCTGGCCGTAGAAATTCCAGAATTTTACGGCGGGCAAGCGGCGCTGAAGTTCGAGCAAGACTTCCACCGGCATGATCGAGGCGCCGTAATAGCCCTTCTGCAGCGTCGACAGGTCGGTCTTGTCGAAGTTCGGCGAGCGCAGCATCGCGATCCAGATCGTCGGCGGCGCGAAGAAGGACGTGATCCTGTGCGCCTGGATCAGCGCCAGGATGTTGTCGGCCGTCGGCTTGCCCGTGATCACTCCGGAGGCGCCGAGATAGATTTGCGGCCCCAGGAACACATCTAACTGCGCGCAGTGATAGAGCGGCAGCGCATGCAGGAACTTGTCCTCCGCGCTCATGCCGCCGTCGATGACGCAGCTGACATACTGCCACATGACGGCTTCATGGGTCAGCATCGCGCCCTTGGGCAGGGACTCCGTGCCGCTGGTGTAGACGATCTGCGCGAGATCGCGGCTGTCGACCGACGCATCCAGGAACGAGCCGTCAGCATCAAGAAGATCGTCGAAGGTGGTGAGGCCGGCCGGAGCAGCCGCGGGATCCTCGCCCGGCAGCCAGATCATCTTCTCGACGGCGCAGTCCTTCGCGCTCGCGGCCTTCGCGGGCTCGACAAAATCGGGACCGGTCGCGAGCAGCTTGGCGCCGGAGCTCTTCAGGATGAAATTGATCTCCTCCGGATTGAGCATGAAGTTGATCGGCACCAGCACCGCGCCGATCCGCGCCAGTGCGAAGCGCAGCGCCGCGAAGGCGTGCGAGTTGCGCGAGAGCACGGCGAGGCGGTCGCCCTTCTTCACGCCGAGGCCGAGCAGGCCGCGGCCGAGCCGGTTGCAGATCGCGTCCATCTCGGCAAAGCTCCAGCTGACATTGCCGCAGCTCACCGCGAGCTTGGCCGGCTCGCGGCCTGCCGAGCGGCGCAAGAGATCGCCGATGGAATGCTCGCGCGCTTTCGAGATGGTGGCTGCGGTGTCGCCGGTCATGTGTTCCTCCGTGTGATGTCTTTGTTTGTTAGGTTTATTGCTTGAAATCTTGCGTCATCTGCGCCGGGCCGCCTGCGCGTGTTCCATGTACATGTGCTCGACCGACCGATCGAGCGAGGCGATCTTCTCGAAACCGCGCCGCCAGTCCTGCAAGTGCCGGCGGGTCCACAGCACCCCAGCTTCGCGGTCACGGCGGCGGATCGCGTCGATGAGATGGCGATGCGCCGCGACCAGGCGCGGGCCGCCTTCGGCGACGCCGGTCACGATCATCTCGGTGGTCGGATAGAACAGTTGCGCCGCCGGCTCGCGCGCCAGCTGGAGCACGCGGTTCTGCGAGGCTTTTGCGACCAGCACATGGAATTCGGCATCGCATTCGGCAAGCATCGCGGGATTACCAACGACGGCCTCGCTGCGCGCGAGATTGTCGGCGAGCTCGGCGACGTTCTCCTCGCTCGCCCGCTCCACCGCGCCCTCGATGCTGGCGACCTCCAGCGTCATCGAGGCCTCGTAGAGTTCGCGGAAGGTGACCTCGTGCAGCACCAGCGCGCGGCTGAGGCGGCTTGCGAGCTTGCTGTAGCGCGGCAGGCAGGCGTGCAGGCGGCGCGATGAATCGCGGCGGATCAGCCCGCCCTCCTCCAGCACGCGGATGCCTTCGCGAATGGTCGAACGATTGACGCCGAACTGGCGGACCAGGTCGTGCTCGGTGCCGATGGGATCGCCCGGCTTGATGCGACCATTGACGATCTCGCGCTCGATGGCGTCGGCGACCTTCTGATAGGCGGGCGCGACATCGATCGGACGGAACAGCGGCGCGACGGGCACGATAGCTCCTAATGGTGTTTGTCGGACAAACGATATGATCAATCCCATACCGCGTCAAACTGCGTCATTTGCGCCGCATATCCAGCAAATTGACTCCTGCGGAGCCCCACTCTAACTTTGTCGGACAAAGGGACAGAATAGTCCCGCATAAGAGGAAACGTATCCATGAGACCTATAGCAGCCCTCGTGTCTGCGGCCGGCCTGCTGTCGGCTGCCCTGATCATCCCCGCCTCGGCCCAGCAGACCCCGCTCAAGATCGGCGTGCTCTCCGACTTCTCCTCGGTCTATTCCGATATCGGCGGCATGGGGAATGTCGAGGCCACCAAGATGGCGATCGAGGATTTCGGCGGGCAGATGTTCGGCAAGCCGATCGACATGGTCTCGGCCGACGTGCTCAACAAGCCCGACGTCGCCTCGACCATTGCGCGCAAATGGTGGGAGACCGAGGGCGTCGACATGATCATCGACCTGCCGACCTCGGCCACCGCGCTCGCGGTGATGGAGCTGTCGAAGCAGTACGAAAAGATCATGATCGTGACGGACGCGGCGAGCTCCGACATCACCGGCAAATCGTGCTCGCCCTATACGGCGCACTGGACCTACGACACCTATGCCAACGCCCACACCGTCGGCAGCGCCATCGTCAAGAACGGCGGCGACACCTGGTTCTTTCTCACCGCCGATTACGTGTTCGGCCATTCGGTCGAGCGCGACACCGGCGACGTCGTGAAGGCCGCCGGCGGCAAGGTGGTCGGCAGCGTCAAGCATCCGCTCAACACGGCGGACTTCTCCTCCTTCCTGCTGCAGGCCCAGGCCTCCAAGGCCAAGATCATCGGGCTCGCCAATGGCGGCGGCGACACCATCAACGCCATCAAGCAGGCCGGCGAGTTCGGCATCGTCGCCGGCGGCCAGAACCTGGCCGCGATCGTGATGTTCATCTCCGACGTGCACAGCCTGGGGCTGAAGCTCGCACAGGGGCTGATCATCACCGAGGCCTATTACTGGGATCTCAACGACAAGACCCGCGCCTTCGGCAAGCGCTTCATCGAGCGCGTCAAGCGCATGCCGACGATGAACCAGGCCGCGACCTACAGCGCCACGCTGCATTACCTCAAGGCGGTGCAGGCCGCCGGCACCAGGGACACCAAGACGGTGATGGCCAAGATGCGCGAGCTGCCGGTCAAGGATGCCTTCACCGACAACGGCACGCTCCGTGAGGACGGCCGCATGGTGCACAGCATGTATCTGTTCCAGGTGAAGAAGCCCGAGGAATCGAAGGGGCCGTGGGATTACTACAAGCTGCTCGCCGAGGTCCCTGCCGACCAGGCGTTCCGGCCGCTGAAGGATGGCGGCTGCCCGCTGGTGAAGTGAGCCAGGCAGGCACGCGGGCAATCAATCGCGTGCCTGGTCTCCCGGAGCCGATCTCAGAGCTTGTGCCCCTTCTGGCGCAGCGCCTCGATGAGGCGCTGCTTCAATTCGTCGGCAGCTTTCTGGCCGACGTCCTGACTGATCTGCGCGCTCGCCTGCGCCAGCGCATCCGACTTCTCCAGGAACTTTCGGCCCGCGGGCCCGGCGTAGAAGGTGTCGATCTGGTGCAGCTCGTCCACCGTGAAAGTTTGGGCATAGAGCGCCGCGATCTGGTCGGTCAGGGACGCAACGAGCGGGGCATAGATCTCGGCGCCGGGCGCCGTCACCGCATCGTAGTCGCGCTCGATCTCCGGCCTGTCCTGCGAGACCACGGGCCGCAGCTTGAGCAGGAGCTGCGGCAGCAATGCGCGGTACTGATCGGCGATCTTCAAGGTGCCGACGAGCTTGCGCGCCGCGCTCATCGCCTCCGGCGACGGCGCCTGCGCCGCTGCGCCGCAGACGAGAAACAGGAGAGTGCCGGCGATCGTCAACAAACGTCTGGACATTGAGCTCTCCGTTGGACCTCTCCGTGAACGACAGGCGGCGCGATGCTTCAGCGGCTCGCAGGGGCAGCGCTCTCGGTCGCCATCTCGGGCTGCTCGACCTCCGTCACCTTCACGAACAGGTTCGGCACGCGATCGGCCCGATCGAGCAGCCAGGCGGCGCCGACCATGATGACGATGCCGGCGATGGAGACGGCGAGCTGCTCCCAGATTCCCTTGGTATACTGCGTCAGGATCCAGTGCGCCGAGAACGACAGGAATACGCCGAGGCAGAAGATCGGCAGCGAATGCTGGCCGCAGAGGATCACGGGCCGCAGCCAGATCGCATGCAGCGCCCGCCATTTGCGCGAGATGAAATAGGTCACCCAGATCGCCAGCGCCAGGAAATGCGTGAAGCGCAGCATGTCGAGGTCGGTCTTGTCGATCGGGTAGATCAGCTTGATCATCCATTTCGGGATCAGGGCCTCGAGCGCGTGGATGTGCCAGGTCATCACGATCAGCAAAGCAAAGATGATCCACGCTGCAGCGAGCCACATCGCCGGCTTCGACCAGACCCATTTGGCGACCTTGTCGACCTGGCCGATGCCGCACCAGGCCGCGAACACGAACATCAGCTGCCAGCAGAACGGGTTGAAGTACCATTTCGTGCCGGGCGGATAGGAGGCGATGTTCCAGTCGAACCAGCGCGAGAGCACGTAGAGCACGACGGAGCCGGCCAGCGTCAGATTCGGCCGGCGCACCAGGCACCACACCACGAACGGCGAAGCAACCACCAAGGCGATGTAGAGCGGCAGGACGTCGAGATTGACCGGCTTGTATTTGAGCAGGATCGCCTGCCCGATCAGCTCGTCCGGATGCGCCAGGAAATTGAAGACGTTGAACTCGTGCGCGTACATCGGATTGTCGAAGCGTCGCACGGTTCGCGCGATCTGCGCCGTGAACAGCAGGAACAGCATGATGTGGGCGACATACAGTTCGGCCGCCCGCCGCCACAGCCGCTTCAGCGCGGCGAGAAACCACCCCCCCGCGACGATCGGTCCGTAGATCCAGCCGACCAGATAGCCGGAGATGAAGACGAAGAACTCGGCGGCGTCGCTGAAGCCGTAATTGCGCAGCGTCAGCCACGCCACGACGTCGTGCGGGATGTGGTCGAGGAAGATCATCCACAGGCCGAGGCCGCGGAAGAGATCGAGCCGCAGGTCGCGCTCGATCGGCGCAAGGAGTGCTGACTGGTCCCGTATGTTCATGGCCCCGCCTCTTCGGGTGGGCGTCGCGCCACGGCGGCGCCGGCAAAATGGAATGCTAAAAAATGCGCATCAAAAGTCACCTGACCTCGTGGCCAGCTGCCCGCCCACGGTAGCCGACCTCCGTGTCTGCGCAAGGGACTTTGTGATCGCGACGACGCCGACCATCGCCGGGCCGCGCCGAAGCGGCGGCCGGCTCAAAAAAACATCGAAAACAACCCCATGCACAGTAGACGCTTACCGCCAAGGCATTGCTCGATTTGGGAAATTCAAATGCTCCGTCCGGCAAGAAACGACGGCCCGGATGGTAAGAAAATACAGGGCTCGCTTCTCATTGCGATACCGCCGGGCATTGCTTCCCGTCGCCAGCGCGACAGGCGGGGCCAAACGTAATCTTGCCGGCATCAGCGATCGTCGGCGGCGGAGGCGGCACGATCTCGATCGGCGCCAGAACGCTCGGGCCAAGCGGAGCGGCGGGATCGGGCGACGTGGCGCCGCAGACCGGGCTGCCGCCGGCTCCGAGAGAGCAGCCGCCCACATCGCGCGAAATGATCAAGAGATGGCCGTCGACATAGCTGATGTCGTAGTTCACGGACGTCAGACCCGAGGCGACGATGCCGTAGACCCCGGGATTGCGCGCTCCCTGCGCCGAGCCGCCATAGGCGAGCGTGCCGGACAGCGCGGCCGGCCCCTCCCCGTTGACGAAACCGGAATAGGCCACGCTGCCTCCCGAGAACGGCACACCGTCGTACATCCTGGTGACGTCGCCCGCCTTGACGGCGAGGGCCGCCTTGTTGACGGTCAACCCGCCGTCGACATAGGTGATGACGTAATTGGCCGAGGAGAGGCCCGACGCGGTCAGGCTGTAGTGCCCCGCATTCACCGCGCCCTGTGCCGTGCCGCCATAGAGAAGCGCACCCGACAGCACGGACGCGGTCTCGCCGTTCATGAAGCCGGAATATGTGACGCTGCCGCCGGAGAAGGCGAGGCCGTCATAGGTCTTGGACGCGTTGGCGGTGATGGTGAGCGGCGCCTTGTTGACGGTGAGGCCCACCGCGGTCGATCCGATATAGACCGGGCCGCCCGAACCGGTCGCGCGGAGAATATCGGGGCCGCTGAGATTGTAGCTGCCTGCGCCCAGCGAGGTCGTCACTGCGCTGCCCCAGCCGAGCGTGACGCGATCGGCATTCACGCCGGTCGCGGTCAATCCGCCGAGCGATGCCAACGTGCCATAGGTCGTGCTCGCCGACCCCGACACATTCACATAGGCATCGTAGACGGTGTCGCCAAACGCGCGCAGCACCGGCTGACCGTTGTTGGCGCCGCTGACGGACTTGCCCCAGATGCCGGCGAAATCAAAACCGTTGTTGATGAAGGTGAAGGGATCGCGCATCTGGGCCGTGGTGAGCATGTTGCCCCCACAGATGTTGCCAACGTAGTTGTAGCCGCAGGCGGAACTCTGCCCCGTCGTCTCGCTGTTCGCGTAGCTTTGGGAAACCGAGCTTCCGTCGCCATTGACTCCCACGACCCCGCCGACATTGGTGGTGCCGGAAACCGCGCCCGTGGCGTAACTGCGGCTCACTGTGCTGATGAACCAGTTCATCCCCACCAGCCCGCCGACCTCGTGAACTCCTGAAACCGCTCCCGTGGCGTAGGAGTTCGTTATTGAGCTGGTGTCGTAGTTCATCCCCACCAGCCCGCCAACGCTATGGTCCCCGGACACGTTACCGGTTGCGTAAGACTGGCTCACGTTGCCACCTTCGAAGGTAGCTCCCAGCAATCCGCCGACTTCGCTGTTGCTGGACACGTTGCCGGTGGCGTAGGAGCGAATCACATTGCCGTACGAGACGTATCCCAGCAGTCCACCGACAAATGCGCCGGTCGCCGTGACATTTCCAGTGGCGTACGTGTCGCTGACGTTAAGGAGGGTGCCCCCGCCGACCAGCCCACCCGTGTTGCTGACGCCCGTCACCGCACCTGTGGCGTAGGAGTTGCTCACCGTGGCCAGGACGTAATTCATCGGCGCCACCTCCCAGCCTGACGCAATTCCCACCAGCCCACCCGCACCTTCGTAGATTGCGGACACATTGCCAGTGGCATGTGAGTTGGATACGGAGCCGGCGATCATGCGACCTGCCAACCCGCCGACGGCGTTGTAGCCCGCAATCGTGCCGGTGGCATACGAATTGACGATCGTGGTGAGGTAGGAGTCCCCGAGCAGCCCGCCGACGAGAGCGCTGCCGCCGGTCACATTGCCGGTGTTGTATACGTTGCTGATGGTGTTGTAATCCAAGCCGCCGTTGCCGTAGTAACCAGCCTGCCCCACCAGCCCGCCGACGGAATTGTTGCCCGTCACGCTGCCGCCTTCCAGCCCGACGTTGCGGATGGTGGCGCCCGTGGCAGCGCCGAACAAGCCAACATTGTCGGTGGTCGGCCGATAGATCGTCAGATTTCCGATGACATGGCCGAGCCCGTCGAAAATTCCGGAAAAAGAGCTGGAACCGCCATTGCCACCGATCGGCGTGAAGCCCGCGCCGCCATTCCAGCCGGCCGTGGCGCTCGCATCGATGTTCGTGCCCAGCACATAGTTGCCGGTGAGATTCGCATTGATGTTCTGCAAGGCGTTGAGATCCGTGATCACCGTGTAGGTGATCGGCGCGGCGCTGCCGCTCTGGGTCTGAAACAGGCTGCCCGCCGCGAGGTTGACCGGCGCGTTGACGTTGTAGGTGCCCGTCGCGGTGGTCTGCGCATATTGCAGCACGAGCCCGTCGAGGCCGGTCGTGCCGGTCGAGGTCAGCGACGCGTTGATGCTGATGGCGTTGTCGGCCCTGAGCGTGAGGATGTGCGATGCCCAGCTGATCGGCGCGTTGACGGCGATGTTGCCCGCATCCGTGCCGCTGCCGGAAGTCGTCACGGTGACGTCGCCGCTCGCAAGCGCGGTTTGCAAGGCCTGCGCATAACTGGCGTCGATGGTGATGTTGACGGGGTCGATCAGCCAGTGCCCGCCCAGCGTGTCGACCTTCAGGTCGGCGGCGAGATTGACCTTGGCGGCGGAGGTCTCGACCGATCGCGCGCGCAGCGTGCCGCCGGCATTGACCTCGCCATGCCTGGCGTCGCCGAGCAGCAGGATGCGGCCGTTGCGGCTGCCGATGCTCGCGGCCTGCACCATGCCGGTGTTGTTGACGACACCCTTCATGGCGTCGCTGGCGCCCTTGGCGGTGAGGATGGCGACGCCGCCATCGGCGCGGATCAGCCCCTTGTTCTCGACCAGGGTCTTGACCGTGGAGGCCTTGACCTCGACCGAGAGCAGACCATCGCCATTGAAATCGAGCAGAACGTCGGTGCCGGCCGCGAGCGCCGTGCTGCCAATGATGGTGCCGGAATTGCTGACGCTCGGCGAGATCAACGCCACCACCTTGCCGGAGATGCTGCCTTCGTTGGTGATCGCACCGCTGCTGCCGGTGAAGTTGTAACGGCCGGCCAGAAAATCCGCGTTGCTGATGCCGAGCGTGGAGGCGACGAAGCCGCCGGTCTGCACGCTGCCGGTCTTGCCGACGGCAATGCCGTTCGGATTGATCAGGAACACCTGCCCGTTGGCGCTGAGGCTGCCGAGAATCCTGGAGGGGTCCTGTCCGACGACGCGATTGAGGGCGACCGAGGATGCGCCGGGCTGATTGAAGGTCACGGAATTGCCGGCGCCGATCGAAAAGCTCTGCCAGTTCGCGATCATCCGGTCACTCGACTGGTTGACGGTCATCGCATTGCCGGACTGGCTGATCGTGGCCTGCCCCGACACGACCTGGCCGCCGGTGGGCAAGGTCTGGGCCAGCGCCGGCGGCGTCAGCATCGTGGTCGCGGACAGGGCGATTGCGAGGCGCGTCTTCGGCAGGATCGATGTCATGGCGTGCCCTCTCGAAACGTCAGAAGCGAATGCCGGCCTGCAGCCAGAACTGGTCGCTGGCCTTGACGCCGTCGGCATTCGCGCCGGTGATGATGGAGCGGCCGGGATTGTCGCCCAGCGTATGGGCCCAGCTTGCCGACACGTTCAGCCACTCGCGCGTCCAGCGCGCGGCAAGACCGGCGCTGGCAAGCCCGTAATCATTGCAGCCGCAGACATTGAGCGGCGGGATGCCGTTCGGCGACACGTTGATCTTGACGTAACCGCCGTCCACGAAGCTCGCGAGTTGCAGGCCGCCGAAGCGCTGAGGTACCGGGGCGTTGTAGCGGAGCTCGAGCGTGCCGAGCACGCCCATGTCGCCACGGGCTTCGCCGACCGGATAGCCGCGCACGCCGAACGGCCCGCCCAGCGCAAAATCTTCCGAGGAATCGAGGTTCTTGCCGGCCCATTGCCCGTAGAGCCGGCCGAACAGCGCGAAGTCGCCGGGCAAGGCCTGCAGCCGGGCGACCGCGGCATTGATCCGGTTGAACTGCCCTTGTGTCTTCAGCCCGGCCTGATCCGCCGCAAGCGCGCCCGGCACGCGTCCGAGATCGAGATCGCCGAACGTCCAGCTCACCGACCAGTTGGTGATGCCGCCACCGAGCAAACCATCGCGCCGGTCACCACTGAAGCTGAGCGTGCCCGAAATGGAGCGCTTGTCATCGAGCTTTCCGGCGATGCTGTCGTCGACCAACGCCTTCCAGGTCACCGCGCCACCGAGCTGGAGGTTGAAATCGCGCGAGCGAATCAAGCCGTAGTCGACCCCGCCATTGGCGAAATGGGCAAAGCCGGTAAGACCAAGCGCGCGGCCGATGGCGTCGATGTTACGATAGCCGAGATAGCCGTAGCTCGCATTGGCGATGAGGCCGCTGGCACCGAGCGGTGCGCTCGTCGCCAGCGTGCCGTACTCCTGGCCCTGCGACACCGTGCCGGACAGCCGCGTCAGGTCGCCATATCCGGATACGTCGGTGAGCGTCACCAGCCCGTTGGCTTGCGCCTTGCCGACGCTGGAGCTGCCGTAATTGTCGGCCCAGATGCCGCCGCCGAGAATGGGCACTTGGGCGACGCCGACCACGAGCTTGCTGGTGTTCGGCGCCTCGCCCGGCGCGAGCTTGGCGTGCACCGATACGCCCGGCAGGTCGTTCATGCGCAGCAGCGCGTTTTCCAGATCCTGCCGCGTCACGCCATCCGGCTTGAGCCGGCCCTCGATGATGGCGCGCAGGAGATCCTCGCGCACGCGCACGCCCTTGGCGCGATCGAGCGTGATGGTCTTGAGCGCGCCCTCGACGATCTCGATCGTGACGATGCCGTTGGTGACGTCCTGAGGCGGCAGCAGCGCGCGCGCCAGCAGCCGACCCCGGCCCTGGAGCACGGCGGTGACCTGATCGGCCAGCGCATAGAGTCCCTTGATGCCGAGGCGCTTGCCGCGCACCGCAGCGACGAGCTGCTCGCGCGCGTCGTCCGGCAGCAGCTCCACCTTGCCGGTGAAGCGCACCCCCTTCACGGTGATGCGTTCTCCCCGATCAGGAATCGCCGCGGGCGCCTGTTGCGGACTTATCCCGTCAGGGGCCGGCAACCTTTCCTGCCGCTGAAATTCCTGCTGCCGCTGCATCTCGCGCAGTAGCGATCCGGCATCCTGCGCAGCGGCCGGGACCGCGGCGCCCACCATCAGTATCGCCGCCCAGACCGCCCGGCACCGTCCCATTCCCATCCGACAACCCGCTTCACTTCCACGGGCACGGCCTTCAGGCAATTAGGCAACAACATCAGCGAATTACATCGCTTGCAGTGTCCCCTTGTGATGGCTTTGGGCGCGCCCGCAACGGGCATGCCACGGGCTTTATGCAACCCGCCAGCGAAACTGCGAGGCGGTGTCTCGATTTCTCATTGCGCGCAAAAGCTCCGCATGAATTTCGCCCTGCGCGCAAACCGCCCGATCCGGTTCGGGCCTGTTACGAGGGGATGCTGGTCATCCACTTCCACCACATCTGCCGCGTGATGAGTTGCGGGTCCCAGGAGCGCTGATCGCGCGCCAGGGCCCGGAACTCGCGCGGCGTCAGCCCGTGCAGACGCTGGAAGGCGCGGGTGAAGCTCTGCGGGTGCACGAAGCCATGCGCTTCCGCGATGTCCGAGATCGATTTGTGCCGTTGCGCCGAATCGGCGAGCGCCATCCGGGCGCGATGCATGCGCTGCTCCTGGATATAGCTCGCGATGCCGCCCGCATTCTCGAACAGATAAGACAGTTTTCGCGGGGAGATGGCGAAGTGCGCCGCAATGCTCTCCGGTGTCAGTTCGGGGCTCAGCGCATGGTCGATGACATGGCGGCAGATCATGTCGAACAGCGCGAGCTGCACGCCGCCGGCGGCATCCTCGCGCACCGAGCCGTTGATCACCGTTGCCGCCAGCTCCAGCGTCGGCTTCGCCAGCGCCTCGCCCTCGCGCACAGTGAGGAGGGGCGCCCGGCGCCACAGCGCCATCAAATGATCCCGGAACATGCCGACCAGCGCACCGCCGCCGGCGAAGATGCGCATGTTCTGCTCGTCCGGCGCGCTCAGCAGCGGCGCCAGCAGCGGACGCGGCACGAAGAGGTGGATGCTGGCATAGTCCGGCGTCTCCGTCATCTGCGGCTGCGCGCAATCGAACGTCATGAAATCGCCGGATGCGCTCGACGCCGTCTGCGCGCCGAACCGCGGGCGGCAGCCGCCGTCCACATAGAACTGCAGGACATAATGGCTGACGCCGTCACGCCCGATCTGGTAGCGCGAGCGGTCGAACGATTGCGCCTGCGTCTTCGCCGTGCCGAGCACGAGCGCGCCGAGCTGATAATATTCGACCCGGGCGTGGAAACGCTCGGGATTCTTGAGCCGGGTCTGGCCGAGGAGGCCGACCTGCTCGTGCCAGATCGCCAAAGCCTGCTTGTGCGGCGTGCCCTGCGTATCAAGTATGAAATGAGGAAGCGGCGATTGATCTGCCGCGTTGTCGTCCGCCCCCTGCACCTGACTTCCCCTTCACCGCTTACGAACCAGTGTCCCGATACCTAGTGCGGGGCCGCGATCATTTCCAGATGTGTCCAGAGCTGTGCCGCCGGCGGGCTGCACACCCGTGACCTGCATCGCGTGACCTGCATCGCACGGTTCTGTCAGGTCAGCTCGTCGCCGCGGGCGAGCATCTCGTTCAGCATCGCCCCGGCCTTCTGCTTGAGCGGCAGCGCGCCGCTGTCGGAGGCGATCGCGATCGCGGCGCGCAAGGCCGTCAGGATCGCGGCCTTGTTCGCCTCGCCCGAGGGCGGCGTCACCACGGCCTCGCCGAACAGGGCCTCGGCCTCGAGGCCGGAAAAGCCCTGCTGGCGGGCGGTGTTGCGGGCCTCGCGCAGCATGTTCTGCGCGGCCTGGACATCGCCGAGGCGGTGGGTCGCGAGCGCAAGATAGATCGAGCTGCGCAGCACCGCCGAGGTGTAGCCGACCGCCTTCGCCTCCTCGCGCGCCTCGCTCAGCATGCCGCGCGCCCGGTCGAACAGCCCCTGCTCGAGATAGGCGATGCCGAGGTGGCAGGCGAGCACCGGCACGAACAGCCGGATGCCATGCTTCTGCGCCAGCACGAAGCCTTCCTCCAGAATCGCAGCGGCCGCCGCCGGATCGTTCCGCCCGAGCTTCAACCACCCACCGCTATAGGCGGCGGCAACGCGGTCGTAGGGGCGGCCGGTCTCCTCCGCGATCGCAGCCGCTTCGCGCTGGAGCTGTTCGGCGGCATCGAGCTCACCCATGACGGTGTGGGTGATGCTGTTCATCATGCAGCAGAGGAGGAGCAGGGATTGCGGGGTCGTGCCGATCGGAGCACTTGCTGCCGAGCCCGCGAGATGGCCTCGCGCCGCAGCCAGCATCTTCTCGGCGCCACGGTAGCGGCCGGAAAGAAAATACGCCTGCCCAAGCCCATATTGCGCGAGATTGCGCCAGCCAGGATTGCCCGAGCTTTCCGCCAGGTGCACGACGTCTTCACCGATCGCGACAGCTTCGACCGGCGTTCCATAGAAATTCTGCGCACCCGCCCTCATGGTCATGGCCGCAACCTTGCGTCCGATGTCGTTGATCGCATCGGCTCGCCGTTCGGCCTCGCTTCCCAGATCCAGAGCTTCGGCAACGCGCCCTGATCCGGCAAAGGCCAAACGAGCCTCCATCCGGAGGTCAATGGCATTCGTCTCTCTCGCGTGCGTCACAGGGGTCTTGTCGAGCGATTCCATCGCGGTCTCGAAATAATCGACCGCGTCGGCATAGGCTGAGCGAGCCAGGCATCTTCGAGCGGCGCTCCTGCCATGGTGAAATGCCTTCTGCCAATCCTTCGCCCTCGTGGCGTGATAGCAGAGCGCGTCCGGCCCGTCGGTCCATGCTTCGTCGCCCTCAAGAGCCGCGAGAATACTGGCATGGATGCCTTCGCGCACCTTTTCGACCATCGAATCGTAGGTGACCTGCCTGACCATCTCGTGCCGGAATTCGAGCGAGTCCTCCAGCTCGCTATCGATCCTGACGAGCAATTCGGCCCGGTCGAGCGTGGTGAGGCAATCCTGCAGGACGTCTTCCGGCAAGGCCGCGACTTTCCGCAGCATGGCCTGGTTTGCCCGGGGTCCGAGCGCCGCGGCGATCTGCAGAAGCGATCGCTCCTGTCGTGACACGCGATCCAGCCGTGCCGCGATCACACCTTGAATGCTGCTGGGGATACCGAGCTCGTCGACGGGACGCGCCAGAGACAGGTCGCCCCACTGGCCGAGAAGCATGCCGCTGTCCTTCAGACTGCGGCAGACTTCCTCGATGAACAGTGGGACATTGGCCGTATGAGAGATGATCTGGTTCTTCAGCTCTGAGTTCGTCGTGGCGGGGCCGAGCATCTCCGTCAGCATGGCCAGACCCGAATCGTCGTCGAGAGGCCGCATCGCCACGATTTCCGCGTGACAGCGCGCGATCCATACCGGCATTCCATTGGGCCGCGTCGTCAGTAGCACAAGCAAATCGGGGCATTGCAGCGTGGACAGAGTGGCCACAACCGAATCGCTGGTCCGGTCGATCCAGTGCACATCCTCGATCAGCAGGATCGTGCGCTGGCGACGGGCGACACTCTCGACGATCGCGCAGCTCGCGTCCGACATCGCTCGGCCGCGCGCGTGAGGCTCCAGTTCGTCCCAGTGCGGATCGGAAATCGGCAGGTCCAGAATCGCGTCGACGGCTCGCCGCTGCACCACGGGCAGCGCGTCTCTGGGATCGTCCACCTTGCTCTGATCGAGGATCGACAGCATCAGGCGCTTGAGGGTGCTGTATGGTGCGCCCTGGAGATTCGGGCTGCACTCGGCATCGATCAGCCGCCAGCCGCTGGCCCGAAGGTCCTGCGCGAACTCATGCGCAAGGCGCGACTTCCCGATGCCGGCGTCCCCCATCAACAGCACCGTCTGCCGGCCAGCGGCGACCCTTTCCGCAGCACGCCATAGCAATGCCCGCTCCGTCGTGCGATCGACGAATCGGGAGACACTGCGCGCACGCCTGACTCGCCAGCTCGAAAGATCGCTGGCGCCCATGACGCGGTACACGGGCAGAGGCTCGCCAAAACCACGGAGCGCCTTGCGACCCAGAAACTCGAAGCGGACGTGCCCGTCCGCTAGCTCCTGGCAGGCTTGGGAGACGTAGATCTGGTTCGCCTCGGCCGCCGCCTCGAGCCGCGCGGCCAGATGCTGGGCGGCACCACCGATCTCGTAGACCTTGGAGAATTCGTTGGCGACCATGTAGGCCACCACATGGCCGGAGTGGAGGCCGACCCGAACCTGAAGTCCGGGATCGCCCAGGCTGCCGACACGCCGGACAAGCTCGATCGCCGCGTGGCAGGCCAGCGGTGCATGGTTGTCGTCGGCGATCGGGGCGCCGAATACGGCGGCCACTCCGTCGCCCAGCTCCTTGCTGACGATGCCGCCGAACTGGCGCACCGCGCCTCGCATCGCTGCAAGAGCCGGCTCGAGACGCGACACCGCCTCCTCCGGCTCCAGTTCGGCAACAAGACCTGTGGAATCGACGACGTCGGCGCGAAGGATCGTCACGAACCGTCGTTCGCTGTCTGGATCGACGCGCTCGCGGACCGCCGCCCCGCATTTGGAGCACCAGCTATCGCCTGGACCAATCGCCGACTGACACGCGAAGCAATGCATTCCAGCGCCTTCAACGAACTGCCTCGGCAGTCCCGCTCCAACGCCCGCAAGGCGTTTGAACGTACATTACCCATAGAGGAATGCATGGCAATTGGGCTTGCGGGATACGCGATGTTACTGGATGGTGGCTCGCTGGACGAAGTGCAGTCTTGGGTGGTAGCGTGACTGCACACAACAAATTGTGTGATCGGTCGCGACGCGCTGCGCATTTCGGGCAGCCAGCGACAGGTTTTGACAAACAGACATATCGGGGAAAGAGGCGATGGCCGGACTGGTATATAGCGGCAAGGCATTTCGAGACTTGATGAACAGCAATTACTATCCCCTGGCGAACATGAAAAAGAGCGTCGCCAAGCTCAAGGCCTCGGAGGATATCGACCTGCCGACCCTGGAATACGGCCAGTACCACCTGATCTTGACGCCGCCATCGAAGTGGCCGCAGGGAAGCGCCAAGTACTGGCACAAGGAGAAGGGCCGGGCCCGCGTCGACCTCAGCACCCAGCCGAACACGGTCCCCCTGTCCAAGGATGAGTCCGGCGTCATTCCTCTGACCCGATGCGATCTGCTCGATGCCTGCGTCCGCAAGTGCTTCAACTCCGAGCCGCCGATCCCGATGAAGACCAAGATCATCACCCATGCAGCGAGCGATGCCTATGCTCACCGGCATGAGATCCGGCTGGAGTGGGAATATCGCAATGGCGAGGACAAGGCGCCGACGCTGCTCAACCTGACGATGGTCTGCCCGCACAGGTCCTGATTAGAAGCATTCTGCGTCGTCAAGAGAATCATCGACGCCCGTGCGCGACAAGCGCGCGGGCGTTTTGTTTGCAGGCGCCGCGCCGCGTCGCGCCCGTCCTACCTCCCGTCACGGCTCTGTCGCACGAACATGATCCGCTGCTCTTCCGTGCATGCGCGAGTCACCTCCGAAGAGGACGACCGTCGCGCGCGTTGGACAGGGAGCGCGGGCGAAAAGGTCGACATCAAGTTTCAGCCGGAGGGGCTGGTGTTCGGCGAGGCGCCGTCGACGCTGATGGGGCGGACGGGAAGGCCGTCAAGGAGTTTTGAGAGAAGCCGCGGCGGGCTAGGTCACGAACCGCCCGCGCTTCATCGCGACTAGAGCTGCAGGACATGCGACTCCACGTGCGCCACAGAACCTCCGAGCAGACAGCCGACAGGCCTGCCGTCGGCGAAGCCGATGCGCACGCGGATCTCGGACAAGGCTCCCATGGCCCTCCCCTGCATGATGGTGATCCGCCCGCTGTCGCGTTCGACAAGTCCGTTCTTGAGCAGCCCGAACGCGAGCGCCGCCGCGGCAATGCCGGTGGCAGCGTCCTCCGGGTAGCCCGACGATTTCGGAAACTGCCGCGCCTCGAAGCGCCGTTCGCCCTGATGGTCCACGGCGTAGGGATAAAGACCGGTGGACCCGATCCGCCCGCAACACGCTTCAATCTGCACCGGGTCCGGCACCAGTTCGTTGAGCTCGCGGACGCCCTTCATCGGGATGAGCGTCTTCACCCGCGACGTGACGGCGTTCTGTATCGGCAGGTCAAGCAGATCGCGGCGCGACAGCTTGAGCACCGACAGAACGTCATCCTCTTCAGCCCGCGAGAGATCGACAACCTTGCCGACAGGCTGGCTGATCTCGACGGACGGCTCGCCAGAGCTGCCACGATCGACATAACCTGTCACCGCTCCGCTGCGCGTCTCGATGCGAACCTGATCGCCGGACAACAGGCCCTTGGCCGCGAGCAGCCACAGCGCGCCAATCGTCGCGTGACCGCACATCTCCATCTCGTGTCGCGGAACCCAGAAGCGGAAGACATAGTCGGAGTCGAGGTTCGGCGCCGGCAGGACGAATCCCGATTCGTGACCGAAGTGCTGAGCCACCGACTGCATTCCTGCAGGCTGAAGGTTCGAGGCGTTGATGACGATGGGACAGGGGTTGCCGCCACGCCCCATATGCGTGAACACATTGACGAGTTCGACCTCGGTCATTGGATAGCTCACCTCACGATTGCCCCATCACTCCCCAAAACAAAAACGGCCCGCATCAAGCGGGCCGTTTTCGTATCGGATCCGGTGAAATCCGAATTTGGTTGCGGGGATAGGATTTGAACCTATGACCTTCAGGTTATGAGTATGAATTTCACAGTTTTCTGGACTTATCCCAAGACTTCCAGCTTTACCTAAGCCACTCGAAATACTAGTGAACTCCGGTCTCGTAATTTCCCGAGATATCCTGCCATTCCCGTCACGGTGGCGACTCGGTGGCGATTCTGGAGGTCCTGGTGCCGGTACTGAAGCTGACGCGGAGAACGATTGACGCAATAGAACCGGTCGACAAGCCGACCATCTTTTACGACAGCGAACTGACCGGTTTTTGCCTCAAGGTCCTTCCCTCCGGCATCCAGAGATGGTGCGTCGAGTACCGCAGTGGCGCCGGCGGACGGAGCGTCGGCAAGACGCGGATGGTGCTCGGATCCACCACAAGCATGACGCCGGACCAGGCGCGCGCTACGGCGAAATCGACGCTTGCCGCTGTGGCCCTCGGACAGGATCCCGCCCGCAAGCGCTCGACCGAGCGCGCCATGCCAACATTCGCCGACTTCGGTGAACGCTATCTCAGCGAGGAGGCCGAGACAAAGCTCAAGCCGCGCACGCTCGTGAACTACCGCATCTATCTCCGTAAGCACGCCGCTCCCCTCCTCGGCACCCGCAAGCTCGATGCGATCGACAGCGCCGACGTTTCGAAGATGCACCGGAAGATCGGCAAGGAGACGCCGATGACTGCGAATCGGGTCGTCGAGTTCGTCGGATCCGTCTTTCGGTACGCTGCCGTCTGCGGCCTCGTCGCCAAGGGGCACAACCCCGCCAGTCACGTCCAAGCCTTCCGCGAGCAGCGCCGCGAACGGTTCCTGAGCTCAGCGGAACTCGGCCGCCTCGGGGACGCCATTCGCGAGGCTGAAACGGTGGGCATTCCGTGGGCTGTGGACAAAGACCAGCCCAACGCGAAGCACATCCCGAAAAACGGTCGCACGAAAATCGGGCCGCATGTCGCCGCCGCCCTGCGGCTTTTGATCCTCACCGGCGCTCGGCTTCGGGAAATTCTTGAACTCAAGTGGGAGTATGTCGACCTCCAGCGCGGACTGCTCCTGTTGCCGGATAGCAAGACGGGGCAGAAGGCGATCATTCTCAACGCTCCGGCCGTCGCTCTTCTTGAAAAGCTTCCGCGGGTTGATGTCTACGTGATTGCCAGCGATATTCCCGGCCAACCGCGCCATGATCTCAACAAGCCATGGAAGCTCGTGAGCACGCGATCGGGTTTGGCGGGGGTGAGAATTCATGACCTAAGGCATACGCACGCCAGCTATGGTGCGGGCGCGGGCTTTGGGCTGCCCATTATCGGCAAGTTGCTTGGACATTCTCAGCCCGCTACTACCGCCCGGTATGCGCATCTGGACAATGATCCATTGCGTCGAGCATCCGACCACATCGCAAAAGCACTGGCGGAAGCCATGGGCGATTGATGCCCTATCGGCGTAACCCGAGATAACGAAGCGAGCGAGTTCACTGAGATGGATGAATCCGATTTTCACCTGGTCCAACCCCCTTTCGCCCAATTGGACGAGGCCCTTTGGTGGATTGAATTTAGGCATATGGATGGGTCGAAGAGCGATGGATGGTCATCAACACTAGAAAGCGCGGATCGGCTTGAAGCAGCTCTGCTCGACGGAACACTTCAGGGATATGGCTCTCTGGATGCAGGGCCCGTGCAGCTCATCGAACGTTGGACGTGGACGGAGTTCGAGTTTCTCCCCGCTGATAGCGAGGGCCGGCGCATCGAGAAAAAGGTGGATTACATTCCCCAGTTCATTGTTTGCTCGCTCAACGCCTACCGTGCAGAAATACTTAAAAACCTGAGCCAGCGGGCCTCCAAACTCGTGGCCGGCATGAAGGAAAACGAACTTGGGTTCCACAGGGTGATCGACCAAATCGTCTTTCTTGAAAGTGACCTGCGGCGGGCATTTCCGACAGGGGCAGTCCGAGCGAAGGCAAGTCCACCGTTGGACAAGAAATACCCCAAGTTCCTGAAGGAAATCGAAGGCGGAAAGTATCTCCACAGCCCCGAGCCGCTCGGGTTCGACAAGGTCTTCAACCTTCTGATCGAATATTTGAAGAGGACGCGGCAGCTCAACTCTGCCTACAGTTCGATCCGAAAGGGCCTTCAACGCCATTACAAAGAATTCAACATGCTCGGACAATAAGACAAAGCGAGACATGTCCATCGTTGTCTGAACAGCTCTCAGCTTTCCCCGTGTAGGACTGGCGTGCCGATAATGAATTGGCATCCAAAACGGGGAACCAAATGACTATCAACGCTTCGAACGAACGATCAAATTGGCTGACCAGGAGGGAAGCCGCAGCCTATTTGCGGCTTGGCGAGAGCACACTCGCGAAGCTCTTTGTTTCTGGGGACGGTCCCCCTGCGATTAAGGTGGGCCGTTCAGTTAGGTATGCATCGGCGGATCTCGATGTCTGGATGGGGTCTCGCCGGCGCCGGTCGACATCGGACGCTGGTTTCGGCAAGTGAGACCGATGCCCATGGACGAAAGGGCTTTTAGGCGTAACAAAATGCAGTGGATCAACGCCCTCAGCCATGAGTGCGAGATCAGACCAACAACATTCCGAGTAGCCTATCTCATCGCTGATCACCAAAACCGGACCGTGGGGTTCGCTTGGCCGTCCCTTGCGAGCTTGGCCAATAAGATCTGCATGACCACGAAATCGGTCCATAGGGCGGTTGATCAGCTCGAAGAAACGGGGTGGCTGGAAGTTGAGCGAAAGGCGAATTGTTCGAACCGATATCGCTTGCGCTGGCCGCCGGGACGCAAGCCTGTACCTGCGTTGGCAGGACGAAAGGTAGACAGGAATGTCCCGACTGAGCGACAACCAAGTCCTTCGCGTAGGGACGCCAGTGTCGGCCGAACCTACTTATCTAACCAACCTAAAACCTTCTTAATCGGGCTCGGCGGGGAAGGTCTTGGGGAACGTTTCAAGGATCGCGGCAAATACGAGGCGCAGATTGTTAGCGATTACGGACCTGACATGGTCGGGGTGTTCGAAGAGCTGGACAGGATTGATGCAACCGCCGTCGAACAACTTTGCAGGAAGGCAAAGAGCGGATCCCTGACACCCCTCGACATAAACGCCGCTCGGTTGAGCGTTGCGAAAAATCAGGGGAGCTAGCGAATGACGGAATTCGACGAGATATTGTCGAAAGCGCTTGAAGCGGTCCGTTTCTATCATCCGCGGCTGAATGCTGAAACCTACGCCTTCCCAAAACCGGCAAATAGCAGCGGAACCGGCGCACTAGCCACACCTTCAATTCGCGAGATGTATTGCCGCACTGCGTTACTATGGCTGGACCGATTGTCGAAGAGCGGCAAATTCGACACGGGCGCAATCGCGATTGCTCAGTTGCGCTCTCGGATTTTCCGCGCCGAGCGCATCTTCATTCCACGCGAGATCATTCTTGCGATGGCTGTGTACCGATGCGTTGAGATTTCCGTGGCCGGGGACGACGTCTGGCTCGGAAAACTGTGGGACGGGCCTGTACCAATCTAATCGTTCTGGCTTGCTGCGCGGGGTAAGCGCCTCGCGCAGCCGCACCGTTACCGCACGGCGCGATGCCTTTCCACCCAACAATCCTCACGCCGCATCATGCATCGCATCCTAAATGACCTTTTTGCTTCGGCACCCTCGAAAGCACCGCCTACCACGACGGGTCCCTCTTGGCCCCACCCCCACACGGCTCAAGCGCGCCCCAAGAACTCTCCAGCGGCAAAGTCCCGAAACTGGGTTGACACGGTTGACAAGTTGACAGGTTGGAGACAGCGAACCCTGATTAGTTCCCGTACCCCTAAGTACGCGGCCATTGCCGAACGCATTTCGCCCGCCACTACCGCGCGGTGGACTCGGGCACGGTGTGATCGAGGGACGTGACCGAAACGATCGCCTTGAACTCTTCGAGTATCTCTGGGTGATTTTGATCAAGGTAGCGCTCGACTTTCCGGTTGGCGATCAATTTCGATATGTAACCCGAGACAATCACCAGATGCAGCACATCCTCGCCATAGGATGCTTCGACAGCCTTGAAGTCCTGCTGAAGCGTACTCATTTCGCGTTCCATGCGTGCCAGTTGCTCAGGCGTCATGCCATCTATCCGTTTTGCCCTCTCGGGCTTCGCCAGATCAGCCTGCTTCGTCGCCGCGAGAAGCGCCCGCGCATAGCCGACGGTGAAGTTTGAGGCCGACAACATTAATTCCGCGACTTCGACCTGGCGCATTGGACCCATCTTTCGCATTACATCGAACGTCACCGTGCTGACCATCTTGTCCTTCAGCATCTCGATGACTTCTGGGCCTATGCCATCCAGCATGGCCCGCCGCCGTTTGATGTGGCCAATGTTGACGTCGAGGGCCTTCGCCAGCTTCTCTTCCGAAACGCCTCGCGCAAGCGCCCGCACGATCATGAAGTATTCCTGGATCGTCGCGAGGTGATTGATGCGCTTGTTATAGGTGAAGGTCTCATCGTCATGCGACAGAATGCAGCGCGCGCTGGTTTCGTCGCGATCCAGCAGTGCTGCGCGGCGCCAGTGACCATCGAGCAGGAGATATTTCCCGTTCTCGTCAGGGTGCTTCGACAGGACCAGCGGCTCGATCAATCCGACTTCGGCAATCGACTGGGCCACGCGCTTGTACCGGACCAGCCTTTTCGTCTCGTCGGATATTTGTTTGAGCGGCAGGATCGAATCAAAGGGAACGACAATGATATTTTGCTCGAAAGCTATCCGGACAGCGGCCGTGTTCATTGCTGTCCTCCCGCGCCGTGGAGTCGCTCGGCAATGGGCCTCGGTAGCGTATGCAACTCCTCCGCCTGCAGCAGTTTGACGAACGAGACCTCTGCCATCAGCATCCGCAGGGCGTTAACGGTGAAGAGCAGGCGGCTTTGGGCGAGGCCAGCCTTTTTCACAAGTAGTTTCTGCCGATCAGCCTCTTTCTTGTAGGCGCGAACAAGGGCGCCGGATGTTACGCGCTTTGCCTGTCGCCGCGGCCCTGTCGGCGTCTTTGCCTTGCCCAGCAGATTACGTTGTTCAATAATCTTGCGGATTGCGAGGACCTGATTGCCGGGAATCGCATTGCCTTCATAGGCTTCCGCAAGCGCCTTCTGGACATCACCGTCCTTGGCCTTCGCAATTTCCATGGCAATGCTGTGCGGAATGAGCCCCCTTTCGACCGCGGTCAATAGCCGTTGCTCTCCGTTCTCGAGGAGCGAGCAGATTGCATAGACATACTCGGTGCTGAAGTCGATTTTCGCCGCGATCTGCCCAATCGAATAGCCTCGCTTCTTGAGGCTGCCGATCTCGGCGACCAGTTCCAGGGGAGAGTGATGCCGCCGCGCGAGGTTCTCGACGAGGCTCATCACGAAGCAATCCTCTTCGGAGGCTTCAATAACAATCGCGGGGATCTCCGCCTGACCGAGCGCTATGAAGGCTTCCAGCCGGCCCTGACCACAGACGAGATCAAATCCGTGGCCATTGCGGCGGCTAACCGTAATCGGCTTCTTGAGGCCAAGATGGGCGATGCTTGTTACAAGTTCGTTGAAGATCCGCTTGTTGCGTGACCGGGGATTGATGACCCTGATGTCCGTTACAGGAACCTTGACAATTTCCGGAGCCGTTTCGTCGTTCATGCGGCAACTCCCAGTCCCTTGCGCGCGCTCAGTCCAAAGAATGCGTCGAGATCGTCGAAGCGATAGGCATCCAGGTAGATACCATTCTCTTCCGCGAGTCTCAGTCGGTCGGTCGACATGTCGATGCTGGGTAGGAGATAGTAGTCGAGTATCTCCTTGTTCTCTGCAGCCATGCGGATCGCGATCGTGATATCGGGGCGCAGGCCGGTGTCGAGTCTGAGCTTCCAGCGAAGAAAGCCGGCCGGCGTGTGCAGGCAGCGGGCAATGATGATCGAGGCGGTAAACTCGCCGTTGATCCTCAAAATGTCAGTTAGCTTGTCAAACTCGACCGTTCCTCCCGCTTCGCGTATCCCCGCCATCACTTTATCAAGCAATTCCGGAAACATCGTCCGGAGTGCGCGGTTGGTTTCGATATACTGGTAGTCGCGCCCCGGATCGTATCCGACGAGTTGGTACGCCCGGATAAGGCTGCCAAATCTAGTTCGATATACAGAGCTTGAGGGCATCTCATCCATTTCGTCGATGACCAGCCCGGAAAGGTGTCCCTTCTGCTTCAGAAGGGTTGTTAGCCGCTCAAGCATTTCGGCGTCCGTGAGCCGCTTGCTGCGTTCCTCAATGATGCGCCTGGCGGCAAGGAAGAAGTCGCTGTCGATGACAGCGTTGAACGCGTGATCAGCGCGTATCCACATATCCGGCGGATTGATCACACGCGTCTGCTTCAGTTTGAAGGAAACGCGATTGTAGACGTTGTTGCCGACATACTTTTCGTTGGTGAGGATCTGATGGATTGTCCCGCGGGTCCACGGCCGACCAAACTCGTTCGGAATGCCCTCAAGGTTTAACATGGCGGCAATCTCGGCTTCCGATTTGAGCTGGAGGACGAAGCATCTGTAGATGCGCCGCACCAGCTCGACCTCGTGCGGCGGTCCCGGCTTCAGGATGACCCGGTCGGTTTGCAGGCTCTTGTACTCGCCGCGACCAAGATCGGCCTTCGGCGTCCGATCTTCGTCGATCAGTTGACGCCTGAGACCATATCCGGGCGTGCCGCCCTGCCGGAAGCCGAGAGCGATCAGCCGGCACTGCCCGGCGAAGACCTTTGCGGATAGTTCCCGGCTATACTCGCCGGCCATCGCCCGCTTCATGCTCTTTATAATGGTAGATGACAGGCTGCCGTCGTTTTCGAACTGCTCGGCGCAATATTGGACCCGGATGCCTGCTTCCTTGCAGGTGTATTCGTAGTAGGCGCTCTCATCGGCGTCCGGAAACCGGCCCCAGCGGCTCACGTCATAGACCAGCACGACGCTGAAGTCAGTCCGGCGGTTTCGAACGTCGTCGATGAGTTGTTTAAGGGCATCACGGCCCTCGATGCGCAGTCCGCTGCGCCCCTCGTCAGCATAGGTGCGGACAATCGTGAGGTTATGCCGCGCCGCGTAGGCTGCGATCGCATCTTTCTGGTTCTCTGTCGAATATTTCTGGTGGTCAGTGGACATGCGCACATATTGCGCCGCCTGTGCCGCGCCTTTCGCTGGCTCTTCGGCAGTTGCTTGTCTTGCGCGTCGCACGGAAAGCTACTCGGTCATTGATCAACCTGAATTCAGGTCGAGCCTCGCGATAGTTCAGCGTACCCAAGGGAGAGCTGGAATGTCGCTTCCGAAAAAGGACCGAAAGATTCAGTCCATTTCAGGAAACTCTCATCCTGATGGAGCGACAGACCTCGGAAGCGCCGAGTTCGCACGCGAGATTGCAGAGGCTCTCCACAAGGAGTTTGGTGAGACCCACGCTGCCATCAAGACCGTCGTTGCCCTGACAAAAGCCAACGAGCGCGCTGTAAAGAACTGGTTCTCGGCCAAGAATGGACCAACGGGTCGACACCTGGTTGATCTTGTACGCATCTCCGATGAAGTCCTGGAAGCGGTATTGCGCATGTCCGGCAGGAGTGACTTGATTCTCGCGAAAAAGCTCGGTGATTCCAAACAGACGCTGATCAAGATGCTCAACCTTATCGGTGAACTCCAAGGCTAGTTGGTCAAGTCACTCTGTCCCTATTAAGCCAGGAAAGCGATACTGCTACAGAGGATCATGCGATACTGCAGAATATTCCCAAACAGACCGATCTCCACAGCCGACGAAGTTCGCTAGCCGGACTTGGTTCTTCGGGCGTTAAACCTTGAAACTCGTGAATGCGATTACACGATTTCACGCGCACCGAGGCACTACTTTGGCTGTCTCACTCGGCGGCTTCAGCAGGCGGGCTCTTAAGCTCGGCAAATTTCGCCGCCATCGTCGGATTGCCCCGGGTCAGCTTTTTGATCGTCACGTCCTGCGCCTTGTCATTCGCAAGGCGGAGGTTCCGATCGGCGCCTATCAACGCATCCTTGGTCTTCTGCAGGTGATCGATGGACTTATCGATCTCAGCGATCGCCGTCTGGAAGTGTCTAGAAGCAAGATCGTAGTTCTTCGAGAATGCAGTCTTGAACGTTTCGAGCTGGCTCTCAAACTGCGTGATGTCGATGTTCTGAGTCCTCACGAGCGCGAGCTCGGTCTTGTACTTGAGCGAGTTAATGGCCGCATTCCGCAGAAGCGTAATCATCGGCAGGAAGAACTGCGGCCGGATGACATACATTTTCGGATAACGGTGGAAGACATCGACGATGCCGGTGTTGTAGAGCTCGCTGTCGGGTTCGAGCAGTGAGACCAGGATGGCATATTCGCAACCCTTCTCGGTGCGATCCCGGTCAAGTTCCTTGAGGAAGTCCTCGTTCTTGCTCTTCGTCGCGGTTCTATCGCTCTCGTTCTTCATCTCGAACATGATCGAGACGATCTCGGTGCCAGCCTCGTCCGAGTCCCGGAAGATGTAATCGCCCTTGCTGCCGGTCCGCGCGTCGTTGTCTTTCTCGAAATAGGCCCGCGGAAAGGCCATCGAGCGCACCCGGTTGAATTCGGTCTCACAGTGCTGTTCGAGGGTCTCGCCGACCATCTTGGTCGAGAGGCGTGCCTTCATATCCTTAAGGCGCTCGATCGCGTCATCACGATCCTTGATCTGCGTTTCGTACTTGTCCTTGAGCGACTGCTCGCAGAGCTGCTTTTCAAGCTGGACCTGCTTGATGCCGTTTTTCAGCTCATCGCGCTCTTTCTCAAGCGCGCCCACCGCTTCGGTCACCGCAAGCTTTTTCTCAAGCTCGACACCCTGGAGCTTGCCTTTCAGCTCCTGGATTTCTTCGTCTTTGGCGGCGGAGATTTTATGCAGCTCGCTGGCCAAAAGCGCCTCTGCAAGCTCCGAGGCAGCCTTCTTCTCGCGCTCCGCTTGGGCCAGAGCAGTCGCGAGCGTGTCACGCTCTTTTTCTACTGCACTAAGGGCTTCGGTGACGGCGAGCTTCTGGATAACCTCAGTCGCCTCAAGTTTGGACTTCAACTCCTGGATTTCGGCATCCTTGGCGGCCGCGGTCTTCTGCAGATCGCTGCTGACCTGCGCCTTGGCCAGTTCCACCGCACTTTGCTTGTCGCGCTCGGCCAATTCCAGCCGTTCGTGCAGTTGGTTTGCGAAATCGGCGTCACGGACCTGCTTCAGTATCTCGGCATAGCCGGATTCGTCGACTTTGAAGGCCTTGTCACAGTGGGGACAGATGATCTCGTGCATTTTCCCTGTCCGAGTCGGGGCAGCTGCTGTTGTCATTAAAAAATTGGCTACGGACCGGCGGAATCGGCCTCCGCCCCGTGAGAACAAAATTAGAACGAATCCATTTAGGGGGTCAAGCCAGAAGCAGCGGCTATGCGCATTTTGCGTTGGCAATCCCCCCCTTTTCGAGCCCGAAGCAACGGCTCAAGTCGCTGGGGATCGAAACCGACAAGCGGGCATGGACGTGCACGCGTATGGTGCACTTTGGTGGAGGGAGAGGAACTAGGTTCGAACCTTCTCCACTGCGGCCCACGACGCCAGCACTAGAAACTCGTGCTCGCGGAAGGAGTTAGATAGCCGCTTAGAGGACCGAGCGGACATCCAATGCCATGGGCTGGACCCGCTCCTCTGGATTGGCATCGCCGGCGGGATTTAGCAGGGAACATGCCAAGCTGATCCGGAAGCTCGACAACGTACTCCAGGACAGCCCGAGCGCCGGTGAAGGACACTATCCACCGAGCGAGTGCTCGAGGAAGAAGCGCAGCATTTCTCTCGTCGCATCCGGCCCATGTGGATCGGTGTAGGACCCGGCGGGACTGCCCCCTGACCACGCATGTCCGGCGCCATCGATGGTCCAGTGTTCGGAGATCGCCCGACCTGCCCCGTCGGTAGAAACCGTTCGGGTATAGGCATGGCCGCCGGGTACGCGTCCGCGAACTACCTGCGTCGTCGGTCGCATTGCTCCGGCGGACTGCTCGATAATCTGGTCGCCATTCTTGGGATGCACCGTCGTGTCGCGATTTCCATGGAAAACGATGGTCGGCACCGAATTTTTGCCATTCGCAATTGCCCTAGAGCCCCCACCCTGCCGCATCGCGACGAACGCGGAGGGAAGATCGCTCGCGGCTCCGCACGCGAGGCCTGAATGAATACCGACGGCCGCGTAAAGGTCCCGATACGTTGCGCCCATGATGGCAGCGGCGGCCCCACCGGCCGAGAGACCTGCGACGTATACGCGCTGCGGATCGATCGCATGGTCGCGCATGATCTGGCGGGTAATGCCGGCGATCATCGAAGGCTCTCCCCCGCCGCGGCGCTGGTCGCCGGTGCGAAACCAATTCCAGCACTTAGATTGATTGGCGCCACTCGGCTGCTCGGGATACACGACGAAGCAATTCTGCTCTTCCGCCAGGAAGTTCATCCGGGTTCCGGCCGCGAAATCGTCCGACGATTGGGTGCAGCCATGAAGCATGACGATCAGCGGAAGCCGTCGTCCCTGACAGCGGCTTGGGATGAACAGCTTGTAGGCCCGGCTTCCCGCAGCGTTACGGAAAGTACCGGCGACAAACCGTGTGCCCTCTGGCACGATGTCCGAGGTCGATGGCGGAGTGCGTCCGATCGGACCTCGCAGCCCGAGCCCGGGTAAATCCTGCATACCGTCAAGCGGCGACGAGCGTCCACGTCCTCGCGCAGAGCGGGCCGGCGAGACCTGCGGAGCTTCCGGCTCTTCGACGACCTCCGCCGTGGCGTCTATGGTAAGCGGATCGATCCGCGAATGCCGAGCTTGAGGGGCGCTGCGAAACTCCGGTGTTGGCGCGCTACCGTCCCGAAGCATGCGCTGCAGGAGCACGGTGGCCTCGACCAGTCGGCCGGCACGCGTGAGCCGGGTTGCTTCCCGGACTATGTCTTGACTCAGCATCGTTCACCTCGTTCGGTCGGCGAGAGCGGCCTTGACCGCGGGTGTTGCGTGAAGCGCCCCCAGTACGGAGACAGACGCGATGGTGGCACGAGCCAAGTCGGGAGTGACGTCCTGTGCGATGGTGGCTAAGCCCAGCACATTGATCTGCAGCATTTGGCCGGCGCGCCGCGTTGCTTCGAGATCCTCGCGGGTGTAGTTGCGCAAGCCGAGGTCCAGGCTCTTCCGAGCCGTCGATTGCCTGACGACATCTGCATGGCGTTCGAGTTGGTTCCGGATTGCCGTCCGGATGAAATCGGACCGGTTCGAATAGAACCCTTCCTGCACCATGAGATCGACATGACCCAGGTCGACAAAGCCAAGGTTGATCGTGATCTTCTCCGTATCGGGGGCCTTGGGCCGCAATTCACGCACATTATCGCCCATAACTGTGATCCGGTTCTTGCCATCCGCTTGGATGGTGCTGGGATGTTATCTAGATCCTCTCATTTTGCGCTTCAAGGGGAGCTGCACAAATAGGCCCGCGGCAGGACAGCCTCGCTGCCAAACGCCGTCAGCGGTCCTAGTGATAGGAACAAGGTCGTGATGGGGCGATCCATGTTTTCCGTCCGGCAGAAGGCGCGCGAAATCGGCTCGCCGTTTCCCACGCAGAGAACTTTGCGCAAGCGAGCGCTTGCGAAGGGCTCCGGTGCATGACGGTCCGCTCCCGACGCGAAGTCGTCACCTTCAATCATCCGTTCAGAATAAAAGGCATCGACCGGCAGTTGCCCGCTGGCGTCTACGAAGTCATCACGGACGAGGAGATGATCGAGAGCCTTTGGTTCGCAGCATTCCGTCGCGTTGCCACCGTGATCAAGGTGCCGGCAGAGGGCTCGGGGAACTTGATGATGCAGGACATCTCGATCAGCCCTGCCGACTTGTCGGACGCGCAGCGTACCGACGCAAGCCCGTCCGATAGCTGACAAAAGCTCTCAGCGATCCGAACCGGATCCGGACGCTGGCCATTTTCCCAAAGCATCTGAGAGAGGCCACCTTATAGGTGCAGGCCTCGGCGAGCACGGCGCATCTGGACGCGTGGGGCTAAGAATCGAGAAATTTATAAGGGAAGCGAGATGATGGGCAATTTCACGGTGAGGGTCGCGCGCATCGAGATGATCGAAAGCAACGAACGAGGTGAAGACATTCGTTTGACGTTTCACATCGAAGGGCATCAGACCGGTTTTAACTTGCCGATCTTCCTGAACTCTCGCGAGTTCGACGACACTGAAGTCGTCAAGATCGCCCGCAGCAAGTTACATGAGGTTTTCCGTCAGCTTTGCTGTCAGTGCCAGGATTGGCAACTATCGGAAGATGAGCTTCGTCAGCTCGCAGGTATCAACGTGCGGCCCGCGACGCGGGTTTAGACGCCTAGCAGGTTCGTCAGCTCGGTGGACCGCGGTCGCCACCTCTCCTTGTGGAGGAACAATGGCCCACCGCATATGTTAGCGCGGCTTATGGACCGCCAACGAGAAAAACGCCGACTGGAAGATGAGCTCGCAAAGTACGCAGCGCTGGCGGAAGCTTTCCCTGACGGGGCACTGAACGAGACCATGCTTGACCTGATTGGCGAGCTAAAGGATCAGCTCCGAAAGCTCGCTCGCGAAGAGTAAGTCCGTCCCGTGATGCCATCATCGCCCATACATGCCTCATTAAGGCAAATGAACCGCGCTGTTCAGCGCATGCCCCGCTTAGGCGTCCTCAATGCTCGGTGCTCACATTTCGATAGACTATCGAAACGCAGAACAAGCGTTCACTCGTGGAGCGCACTTCGACCGCTATATCGGGCCGCTCGACTCCAAAAATCGATTCTTTCGCCATGCCCGCCAATGTTTGCAACGCTTCCGCTTGGGCTGCTTTTTGATTGGGCAGGCGTAAGCCTTCTTCATCCGCGAAGAAGTCTCTGCCGCTTTGGATGTCGAAGAAAAAGCGCTCCATGAAGACGCTCTGGTTCCATTCAGGCAAGATCAAACTCCAATCTCTCGGGCAGCGACGCCAATGAGAGGATGTCTCGCCCGGCCATATAGGACAATAAGCGGGCAGTCAGATCGTTGCTGGATATTACTCGCGCGGCCTGCGGTCCGGCGGCTTGGTAAGGCTCTTCTGGTGACTAATGCTCAACTGCCTTCTTGGTGAGCGCCTATTTTGCGGAAACAGTGACTTCCACGCTCATTTTGGAGAAGGTCGATCCCAAGTAGCTTCCTGACACCGGCATCACTTGGCGGATATCCCGCGCAACAGCGGCAGGGATCAAGTTGTGGCCACCTACACTACGATTAGTCGGGTCAAATGTGATCCAGCCTGCGCCCGGAACGTAGATCTCGGCCCAGGCGTGGGTCGAACCCGAACCTGATGAACCCACGCGGCTCATGTCTGGGTCATATAGGTACCCGGAAACAATTCTACTCCCGAACCCGAGGAAACGGGCGGCTTCCACGAAAAGCGTCGCCATATCTCTGCACGTCCCGATGCCGAGCTGCAGTGTCTCATCCGGAGGATGCGTGCCCTCGGCATCCCGGGCTTCATAGCGTATCCATTGAGTGACCCCCTGGTTCAGGTCTTTGAGCAAAGACAAAGTGTCGGTCGTGCTGCCAAGCACGAATGATTGGGCCCAGTTGCGGACCGCATCGCCGCCGTCACGGTGTTGAGGCGTGGCGAGCGCTCCCAGGTCCGTCCACTCTTCGTCACTGTACCGGAATGGATAAGATATGGCCGAGGCAGCAACCGGAAACACGGGCCAAGCGCTGGAGGTCAACTCAACCTCTGACAAGCTCTCTATAACGAGCTTGTCCGTCATGGCTATGAAATTTACCATTGCCACAGCATTGCCGAAGACGTCCTGCGCCCAGGTTACCTCATTCGCGGGGGCTATTCTTATTAGATGGGAAAGAAGCCTCAGCTCCCGGCCTTCGCGAGGGCGCAGCAATAATCGATGCGGGTTCAAGCTAACCCCGCTTTCAAAGCCATATGTTGTCTCATGTTTTATTCTTAGGACTGTCACGGGTCCTCCAAATTGAGTGTGCACGCAATTTCGGCTGTCAGCATATGGCGCGCGCTGTCGAGCAGCCAGCGTACCCCCGTGTGACTAAGTTGGCTTCCAGCATGAGATTGGTTCGATGCGCGGTGGAGGCCGTCGAAATACACCCCGCTGACGTTCCGAGACTTCGGGGGCTGCTCTGGCGCTCCCTTAGGGCGAGTATCGTGTACGCGGAAGAACTTGGTCTGGACGCGTTACCAGCCGTTCACGTTCCCCGTCTCACGGCTACTGCCGACTCGCCCAATTGCAAATCGGCAGGGGTGTGCGCCCACCGGCCTTACGCCGCCGAGCAGGTATAGTTCCGCTTCTAGCGTCATAATCCCTATCCAAACTATCATTCGCGCCCCACATATTAGGGGGAGAGTTCGGAGAAGAGACATGTCAGACCGTCGGGAGCTTTACCGCAGTCCAAATGGCGATGCATGGTTCATCGCTCGTGAGCCGACGAATGGTCATGCTTTCATCATTCACCAGCCTAATCCGCCATCGGGCGGGCGCCTCTCTCATATCGAGTTGGGCGACTTCTTGCGCGATGGAAAGGGCCCCGAACAGCAAGCTTTGTTGCGCCTAATCGGAACACTGGTCGAGGTACCGCCGTTTGCCTAAGCGGGCACGCGACCTGCTACTCGCATGTGCTTGGCGGGCCGCCATTTAGCCTGCCGAGAGGGAGCTGTTTGAAACTATGACCACCGAGGGAGCGCATTAAAGGGAACAAAGTGTGGGACGGCGGTTTGAATCTGGGAGCCGCTAAGAAAAGCCGTTCGGTGTAACGCCCGGCGGCTTTTGTTTGAGGGGCATATCTTGAGACTGTGCTCGATCACTTCAACGCACAGACAAATCAGATTGAATATTCCTACCTTTCGCGGCTCCCCGTTGAACCTATCGACGGCATCCCCGATCGACACTTTCATCCCGCAGAGCCGAGCGCCGTGCCGCTGACGGTGGCAACGCAGTTCTGATCTGTCGTGTACTGCTCTGGAGTCGGCCTTGAAGACACAAGCCGAAGTCGTGATCGGCAGCGCTTTCGGTCTACTTTAATCCTGAAAGCAGACCATCCGAACAGCCTGACGATGGTCGCTATGGGCCAACAGGCGTCTTGATCCAAATGGCCTCGAAAGCCTGCTACCGTATGATAACGGCAGTGGTGGGCTACTGTTCTCTCCCTTCAGGAGAGGGGCTACTACGCCAGCAGCCGTGCGACAGCCTGGGCAAGCAGAAAGAGCACGTACAGCCAGCCGGACATCGCGATGGCTATGGTGGCAAAGAAGAGTGAGCCGAGGACTAAGTCAACCAATCTCCCGCTCGCGGCCTTGAGAGGTGTCGTCGGCGGGATCGAGGCGGGTGCGATCGGGAAGTGTTCGACGCCGAACGGGTGGGCCATCTTTGCCCCTCTCATGGCTGGCAGGGGAGCGCAAAAGCGGTCTCCCGGCCACCGACGCCTGCAGGAAGAGCCCCTGATCGGTGACGCGTCTTCAATGCGCGATGATAGGCAGGGTTCAATTCGTCCCTGACAAGTGCCATTCTGCTCCATTCAGGGATACCGGTTCGCTCCTCAGGGCCCACGGAGAAGCACCGCGAGAAGCGTGGCAGAAAGCAACGCCAGCCAGCATCAGCGAAACAACAATAGAGGCGAAGTGCCAATCTATGTCGCCGCGTCCGGCCCGCATTGTGTCTCTCCCATGCCAGTCGTGCGCCTCAAAAGATTACAAGCCCCGCCTTCTTATCTCGTCCTCGATTTCTTTAAGGAAGTTGAGGAGCTTGGGACCATCCATGTCCTCAAGCGCGGCGCGCTTAAAGCGCTCCACGATCGTCAGCTCAGCCTTCGAAGAAGGTCCAGCCCCGCTTTCCATCGCCGTCTCCCCTTCCGTAAGTTCGTGGCCTCAATCGATGACCGAGAGCCGAGATGCTCCTGCTTTCATGCCTGGGGGCTAGTGACGGAGCCTGTCCTTGTTCTTTTGGATGGGAGGCGTGCTTGGATTTAGCTTGCTCCAGAAGTGGTTCAGGACGGCGTTGATGGCCCAATCGCTCTTGTTCGCCACTCTCGTTCGAAAGTCGATTATTCTCTTCACGCGATTGCGT